>JBAVYH010000170.1:0-1876 GCA_049698695.1 Bryobacteraceae bacterium
GGCTTCACCGGCGCCAACATGGAGCGGCCCGCGCTGCAGCGCCTGCTGGCGGCAGTCGAGGCGGGCGAGCTGGATTGCGTGGTGGTGTATAAGGTCGACCGCCTAGGCCGCTCCCTGCTCGACTTCACGAGCATCCTGAGCCAGTTCGAGAAGCGCCAGGTCAGCTTCGTGGCCGTCACCCAGCAGTTCAACACCAGCACATCCCTCGGTCGGCTGACGCTCAACATCCTGCTCTCATTCGCGCAGTTCGAGCGGGAGCTGATCGGAGAGCGGACGCGGGACAAGATGTCGGCGGCGCGGAAGAAGGGCAAATGGGTGGGCGGATGTCCGGTGTTGGGCTACGACGTGGACCCGGGCGGGGGACGGCTGGTGGTGAACGAGCAGGAGGCGGAACAGGTGCGAGCGATCTTTGCGCTGCTCGAAGAGACCGGTTCAGTCCGGCAGACGCTGGCCGAGATCGACCGGCGAGGCTGGCGGCTGAAGAGCTGGACCTGCAAGACAGGGGAGTTCCACACGGGAGGGCCGTTCACCCTTTCGGGTCTGCGGCGGCTGCTGAGCAACATCTTATATACGGGTGCGGTGCGCCATCAAGGGAAGATCTACCCGGGCGAACACGCAGCCATCCTGGCTCGGGACGAGTGGGAGCGGGTGCAGAGTCTGATCCCGCAGCCGGCGCTAGCGCGTGGCAGACTCCGCAGCCAACACCAGGCACTGCTGAGCGGATTGCTGCATTGCGAATGCTGCGCGGCACCGATGGTGTACTCGCACGCGGCCAAGGGAGACCGCAAGTACCCCTACTACGTGTGCCGGAACGCGCAGCAGAAGGGCTGGGCCGTGTGCCCGAGCAAGTCGCTTCCCGCGCAGGCGATCGAGGAATCGGTGTTGGGGCGGATCCGGCAGGCGCAGGGGGGAGATGGCGATAGCACGGGATGGGAACAGATGGATCGCGAGATGCAGCGGAAGGCGATCGAAGCGATCGTCGAGCGGGTCGGCTACAACGGTACGACCCGGCAGATCTCGATCCGGTTCCGAGCGCGCGAGGTGGCGATGGCGGGACAGGAGGCTCGGGCATGAGCGGCCATCAGGAGGTCACCTACACACTGGACTTTGAGCTTCGGCAGCGGAGTGGGCCGAAGGGCCAAGTCGGGCCCAGCGCCAACGAAGGTAGTTCCGTACCGCGCATCGCCCGGCTGATGGCGCTAGCGATTCGGCTCGACGGGCTGATCAGAGAGCAGACGTTACCGGATTACGCAACCCTTGCGCGCCGGGGGCGGGTGACGCGGGCGCGGATGACACAGATCATGAAGCTGCTCGACCTGGCGCCGGACCTTCAGGAACAGATCCTGTTTCTGCCGCAGTTGCCACGCCTCAGCGAGAGAAACCTGCGGCCGATTGTCCGCCGGATCGACTGGCGCGAGCAGCGGCGCCTATTCCAGGAACTCACCAGCGCCGAACATGAGCGCTGAATCCGGTAGCGCTAACCCGTCAGGCAGCCCGGTCACCTTCCTCGACCGCCTCTCCGGCGGGTTGCCCACGCTGGGATTGCACCTCCTGAAACGTGGCGCCTGTGCCGTCCAACTTGGCCTCTCGGCCGGTCACTTTCTGCCACCGTCCGATGATTACGTCGACGTACTTTGCATCCAGCTCCAGTCCGCAGCACACACGCCCGTCCAACTCTGCGGCCACCAACGTGGTGCCGCTGCCCAGGAACGGATCGTACACCAGTTCCCCACGATGGGTATGGTTCACGATCGGACGCCGCATCAACGCCACAGGCTTCTGGGTCGGATGATCGAATTTCTCCTCGTCCGATCCGCCCATGATGAACTTCGGCGACGGCGAATCCCAGACCGTGGAGTTCTCCCCCGGCCTCCCA
>JBAVYH010000171.1:0-3704 GCA_049698695.1 Bryobacteraceae bacterium
AACAGAGGCGGCCAGATGAAACTACTAAACCTGCAGAAGAAAGTGAACGACCTCATGCAGATAACCAAGCTCCTGACCGTTTTCGAGACCTTCACCAACGAAGGTGCAGCGCTCAGGAGTTTCGCCCGACAGAAGTAGGCCTGCGCTGTCAGGCTCTGGGAGATGCGCCGTCCTTCGCCGCTTGAACGGCTGGGCATGGATCACGGCGCATCCACACCGTCTCCCGCCTGAGCGCGGAACACACATCGTAGTCGCGCGCCTGCGTGACGAGGACGCGCGTTTCGTGGGACAGATCGGGCATGTACTCGCGCGGAAGAAAGAAGTGAGCCGCGCTCGGCCCCTGCTTCCGCCGCGCCGGTAAGTTGGTCCTAAACGGCATTCGAGGAAGTGACGATTCCGTCTGGCCGCATCACGCCCACCCGTGCATGTGTGTAAGCGATCCGGACCGGCCAGACTTTCGGCTCCCACGCGGCGCCTGCGGGCCCTCGATCGAGACCTCCCTGGAAAACAGTGTCCGATAAACACCGGATATCGCTCGCGTGAAACGGGCGTTCATGCCCGGACGGGGCCCATTCTGCGGTTTGGCCGACGACGCGGCCAGGTGAACTAAGATAATAAATCCTGTTAGGCTTCGGTTCACGGCTGAACGGCCAGATGGCGCGTCGGGCGACCGCGAAATATACTTCCATTCGCTGTAGTGAAAACAGGTCCGGCAGGGTCTTTGTAGTGGCACTTCCGTGGGGCTAATCGATAACTCCTCGATTGGCGCTTCTTGTTGTGTTGTTCTGCGCCTCGGTTTCTGCCGCCCCGATCCTGCAACTGGTCAGCAGCCAGGCGGCGCTGTGTGTCGATATGACTCGCCCGAGCCTATTCTGCAATGCGATGTTCTGCAGATGGGACTGGAGCGTGAATTGCTAGGTTAGCGTACAATGAACCGTCAAATCTGCGCTTTGCTCATTCCGCTCCTCGCTCCTGCCGTTCACGCGCAGCATCTCGAATTCGCTGCTACCTTCGGGGGCACCTGCAATTCCGTTCAGTGCAGCGATCTAGTTACTTGGTTTTCCGACACCGCGGTCACGGTCGCGGTGGATGCTGCCGGCAACAGTTACGTTGCGGGCTTGTCCTACGGCGAGTTCCCGCTCGTCAACGCAATCGAACCCTCGCCTTACGCCAACTTAGGCCCCGCTACCATGAGCGTCCCATTCGTGGCCAAGATAGATCCGACCGGCACGAAGCTGCTCTATGCCACGCCCATCGGCGTGCCACAAGGCATCGCCGAGGGCCTGCTCCCGATCGGCCTGCTCCCGATCGGCCTGGCGATCGATTCGGCCGGAAACGCCTATGCCACCGGAGCCTCGGTCGCCGCCGGGTTCCCCGCGGCTGACGGAACGGCGGTCACCGGAGCAGGGGATCCCGACGCATTCCTCATCAAACTGGACCCGAATGGCAAGCTCCTGCTTTCGATGCTGTTCGGCGGTTCGGTCTACGCCGCCGGCAACTCGATCGCGGTAACGCCATCCGGCGTCGTTTATATCGCCGGGATCACCGGATCATCCGATTTCCCGGTTACCAGCGGAGCGTTTCACTCCTCGCTGACCGGCACGCAGGACCTGTTCCTGACCATGATCGACGGCTCAACGGGTAACATTCTTTACTCGACGTTACTCGGCCCCGGAAGTGGCCCGCAGTTGGCACTCGGTCCGCAAGGCGATGTGTTCATCGCCGCCAGCACGACTTACACAGGCTGGCCCACGACCAGTGGGGTGGTGCAGCCGGGTTGTGCGGGCACCGCGTGCTCGGATGCCATCGTGTTGCGCTTTCGTCCCTCCGCCTCGCAGCTCGTCTATGCGACGTACCTGGGCGGCAGCGGCGCGGAGACGTTGGGGGGAATCGCCAGCGATTCGGCCGGAACTCTGTATCTTACGGGAACCACCGCGTCCATCGATTTCCCGATCATCAGCCCGGTAACCGCGGAGCCGCCCTGCACTGGCGTCAATCCGGCGAACTGCGGATCCAAAGCATTTGTTGCGCATCTCAATTCCCTCGGCACGGCGCTCCTCTACTCGACCGCACTGGGCGGCGATGCGGCGGACGAAGGCCATGCTATCGCCATCGACGCCGTGGGGGATGCTTACGTCACAGGTAAGACCACGTCCACAAATTTTCCCGCCGTGCATGCGATTCAGGCGGAGATCGTGCAGCAGGCGTGCTTTGTTTCCCCTCCGCACGCTGCAACGTCGTTTTGCGGCGGCGCCGGTTTTTTGACCGCCCTGAACCCGGCAGGCGACGGCATACTCTGGAGCACCTTCCTCGGCCAGCAGCCGGTTGCTCTGGTCAACAACTCCGGATTGAACGGAGCATATGGTGTAACCGTCGACTCCGCCGGCGCTCTCTACGTGGTGGGCGACGATCTGGCTCTTGCCGCCACGCAACTGAACCCGCCAGTGAATGGCGCCGCTGCAATTCTCAAAATCGCGCCGGGCGGGCAGCCGCTTTCGCTGGCGGCAAACTCGCTGGTGAACGCCGCATCCTATGTGCCCGGCTTGCCCTTCGCCGGCGGCCTGGCAACATTATTCGTGGATGGATTGAAGGGAGTGGATGGAATCGTGACGGCCACGGGATCGCCGCTGCCTACGACTCTGGCGGGCGTGAGCGTAAAAGTAGGCGGCGAGCTGGCGCCTATCCTGGCGGTGGCGAGCCTGCCAGGAGGCGGACAACAGATCAACTTTCAGGTCCCATTGGACCGCGGCCTAGGATCGCACGTCAGCCTGCAGTTTCCGGCGCTGGAAATCGATGCGGGCGGCATCGCGACGTTCACGGCCGCGCTCCCAGCGGCGCCGGGCATCTTCACTCTGGCGGACGGATCGGCCGCCGTGCAGCATGCCGCCGATTTCAGTTTGGTCACACCCGCCAACCCGGTTGTACCAGGAGAAATTCTGGTGATTTACGCCACGGGCCTCGGGCCTTACACACCGGGGCAAACCGGAATTCCCACCCTCGGCCCGGTTGCGCTGGATGACGGAATCGTGCCGCAGGTTTTTCTCGCCGGCCTGAGTTGCACCGTGCTCTACGCCGGCCCAGCCCCGGGTTACGTGGGACTGGACCAGATTAACTGCCAGACCAGCAGCAGCCAGCCGGTTTCGGGGGGCCAGCAGGCGCTTCAGATCGTATCACCCAACCTGGCAATTGACGCGTTGGACCCCGCCATCACGAACAGTAATGTCGTCACCGTGACAGTGCAATGAATTGCGCGAGGGCAGTACCATGCCCCCGCCATGCGCGACCGTGACAGTGGATGTGCACGCAAGCCTGGTCGGGCCAGACTTTCGGCTCCACGCGGCGTGCCCAGGCCTCGGCGGAGAGCTTCGCTGACGGACAATAGTGTCCGATATCAAACCTTAACGCTCTCAGTCTCCCAAAGCTGGGTTTGAGGCGCGTACACATTTCGGCTCGCGCCCAAGCGGCTATGCGCGGGGGGTGGCAGCCCGGGACAGGCGACCGTCGGCTACTTCTAGGCGGTGACCGGCTTGTAGCCCGAGGTCCCTGCCTTCTTCATCGCTTCCAGTCCTTCCGCGACGCTGAGCAGTGGAGTGGTCTTCACATTCTTGCAGGCTCCACCTCCTGCGACGGCCACTGCGAAGGCCGCGGCGCTGACATTATCCGGCATTTCGAGTACTCCAATAAGGTCGTACTCCCCGAACGCC
>JBAVYH010000172.1:0-41526 GCA_049698695.1 Bryobacteraceae bacterium
AAACCAGGTTTCTCTCGTTTCCCCCCGCCCTTGGAAATCGCGGCTGCGATTTCCACATTCCCACCGCGCCGGCCACGACGGCTTCTTTTGCCGCAAACGAACCAGAAAAACCCAGCGAAAGGAGCCCGGCACTGCGCCAACCAGATTTCAGCCCTTCAGGCTCATTCTTGGATTAGAAAATGCTGCCGGTTCGTTCCAGCCGCCGCCGTCGAAGGTGCGGGCCGCCTCTGCCGCTTGATCGACAGGCACTCTGCCGGCCGCGCGGAGCGGAGGCGACCGCAGGCCCGGAACACCGGCAATGCCGGCGCGACGAGAGTGGCGATCGAAAAAGCTCCGGCGGAAGGCGTTGGCTGAGCGCGGTGCCAGGCACCTATGATTTAGACTACTATTCCTTTGGGAGGTAATAACTCCAGCCTTATGGATGGATCGCCGTTCAGCCGGAAGCGGAGCGTCTCAGCCTTGCAAAACCGAATCGTCATGTTGAGGCCGATTGTTCCATGGATTTTTGTTCTTATGTACCTTTGGATAGCTCTGGCGGTGCTTCCGCTGCCGCCTCAGATACTTGGTACTGGTCTGGATTCGAGCTGGGCCTATGCGCTCAATATAGCGCATGTTGATAGTTCTGTTTTTGGTAAAGATGTAGTCTTCACCTTCGGCCCGCTAGGTTACCTATTCTATCCGGTTCCCGACTTAGTCGCACCTTTACCAGCCTTCGGATTCATTTGGGCCATGTATGCCTACTTTTTGTTCGGGCTGTTATTGATTTGGCGGGCTCTTGGCCATCGCTTGATTGTTCTTATAAGTTGGATCATTCTCTCCGGCGCGATGTTATTCACTGACCTTCCATTCGAGAGGCTGCAGCTATCGTTCCTCGGTGCTGCGATCGGGATCGTCGCATTACTCGTCGTCGAGGCCGACGCCAATAGCGTCTATCTGGTGATTGCGGGGGTTGCTGCCGGCCTGATCCCACTGTTCAAGGCGAGCGAAGGACTTGGGGCGTGCGCGATTTATTACGCTTTGTTAAGTCTGTTGCTTTTAATCGGCCGGGACAAACGAAGGGCGCTGCACAAAGTGCGGATGCTTGTGTTAGTGCCTCCCCTGGCTTTTGTACTTGGATTCGCGATTGCGGAGCGGAATGTTTCGAGCCTCTGGGATTTTGTGACGCGCACCATACATATTGTGCTGGGGTACTCCGAAGCGATGGGGGAAGCCGGACCGATGTATCAGGCCATTCTGGCGATATTCGGCGTCGTGACGCTGTGTGTGATCGTCCCGCTGCTTGCCGAGCGCCCGGGTGCCCTCCTGAAAGGACTCTTACCCGCTGCACTGTTGAGCTTTTTTGCGTTCAAGGACGGCATGGTTCGCCAGGATCCACATCATGTGAGTCTCCTGCACGTTAAGCTCGCAGTGGCGGGCTTGTTTTTCCTGGTCTGCGCTAAGACCGCGCGTGATCGACTGCTGTTAGTCACTTACGCAGCAGGCAGTTTCGCGCTGGGCGTGAGTCTGTTCGTGGCGGCATTCCCCGGTCAAGGTGCGCTTCCGGAACGCCGCGCGCTTCTTCAGGACGCCGCGGAGAATCTCTCGGCTAACTGGCATTACTCGGCAACCTGGGGCCGCGTGGGCGCGCAAACGCGGAAAAGACTGGAGAAGATGCGACTGGATGCAGCTATTTCCGGCATGGTAGGCGCTGGGACGGTAGACGACGTTCCTAATGAGATCGATATTGTGGCCGCAAACGGGTGGCGCTGGTTTCCCCGGCCAGTCTTCCAGTCCTATTCGGCGTACATGCCGGAGCTGGACGAGCTCAATGCGCGCCATCTGGCGAGCCCGGGAAGCGCCGATCACATCATCATGCAATGGGAGGCGATCGACGGCAAGAATCCGCTTCTGGACGATGCGGCATCCTGGCGCGCTCTTTTCGACCACTATGATGTCGAGCTGGCGCGCCCGGACCTGCTGGTGTTGCAGCGGCGCGACACGGCCCGCAACCTGGCGCCATCGGAGGCGAGCTCGGTTACCGGCGCGTGGCACCGCGACATCGCGGTTCCTGAAATGGACCCTGCGCAGTTCGTGATGATGCGGGCTGAGATCGACAAAACCGTTTGGGGGTCGCTGCGCGGCATCCTCTTTCGCAACTCCCCGATTTGCCTCACGGCGATTCGTGCGTCGGGGAAGCAATCCCGATGGCGGGTGACGCGCGCGAATCTCGTAGACGGCGCCTTCGTCGGCCGGTTGCCGGAGAATTTGGGCGAGACACTGCCGTATTTCGGGCAACCGTCAGATAGCCCGCCGGACCGCGTGGTTTCAATCCGATTCGAGACTTCCGGCCAGGCGGAATTCTCTCCCGCGATTCGAATCTCGTGGTACCGCGTTGCATCTCGTCCAGCGGAGCCCCGGTCCGACGCGTCGCCAGTGGTTGCGATGGCGTCTCCGAGCTCGACGCCGCCAGCCTTTGGAACCGCTGAGAGGGGCCGCAGGCCGCCCGCGCCGCGATGAGTGCGAAACATCTCATCGGCCGCCGTACGCGCTTGCGCGCCACGACCCAACATATATCTAATGATTGGATATGGACATCAACCGTTTTACCGAAAAGCTGCAAGAGGCCATCCGGGCGGCGGAGAGCACGGCCGCGCGTTACAGCCACCAGCAGATCGACGTGGAGCACCTGTTGGCGGCGCTGATGGAACAGCAGGGCGGCCTGGCGCCGTCGATTCTGCAGAAGGCGGACGTCAACCCGGAAACGCTTGCCCAACGGCTGGAGGCGGAGCTCGACCGGATGCCCAAGGTTTCCGGACCGGCCGGCGCGCCCGGCCAGGTCTACGTCACGCCGCGCCTCAACAAGCTGCTGGCGCATGCCGAAGACGAAGCCCGCAAGCTGAAGGACGAATACATATCGGTGGAACACGTGGTGCTGGCGGCGCTCGATGACCGCGGCGCTGCAGGCCGCCTGCTGAAAGAGCTTGGCCTCACGCGTGAGCGGCTGATGCAGGCGCTGCGCGAAGTGCGCGGCAGCCAGCGGGTGACCTCGCCAAACCCAGAAGCCACTTACGAAGCGCTGGAACGGTACGGCCGCGATCTCACGCGCCTGGCCTCGCAGGGAAAGCTGGATCCGGTCATCGGCCGCGACGAGGAAATTCGGCGCGTAATTCAGGTGCTGTCGCGCCGCACCAAGAACAACCCGGTGCTGATCGGCGAGCCGGGCGTGGGCAAGACGGCCATCGTCGAGGGGTTGGCGCTGCGGATCGTGCGCGGCGACGTGCCGGAAGGCCTCAAGAACAAGCGCATCGTGGCGCTCGATATGGGCGCGCTGATCGCTGGCGCGAAATATCGGGGCGAATTCGAAGAGCGGCTTAAGGCGGTCCTCAAAGAAGTGCAGGATTCGGCGGGCGAGGTGGTGCTGTTCATCGATGAGCTGCACACCGTGGTCGGGGCGGGGAAGGCGGAAGGCTCGATGGACGCCGGCAACCTGCTCAAACCGATGCTGGCGCGCGGCGAGCTTCACTGCATCGGCGCCACCACGCTCGACGAGTACCGCCAGCACATCGAAAAAGACGCCGCGCTGGAGCGCCGCTTCCAGCCCGTGGTCGTGGACCAGCCAACGGTCGAGGACACCATTTCCATCCTGCGCGGCCTCAAGGAGCGCTACGAGGTGCACCACGGCGTGCGCATCAAGGACGCTGCGCTGGTGGCCGCCGCGGTGCTGTCCAACCGTTACATCACCGGCCGCTTCTTGCCTGACAAGGCGATCGACCTGGTGGACGAGGCCGCGGCGCGCTTGCGCACCGAGATCGATTCCATGCCGGCCGAACTCGATGAAACGCGGCGCCGCATCATGCAGCTCGAAATCGAGCGCGAGGCGCTGCGCAAGGAAACCGACAAGGCCTCGAAAGAGCGGCTGCGGCGCCTGGAAAAAGAGCTAGCCGACCTCAAAGCCGAATCCGATGCCCTGGCAGCGCGCTGGCAGCATGAGAAGAGTGCGGTCGAGCGGTTGCGCCAGTTGCGCAAGCGCGTCGAGCAGACCAAAGCCGAAATCGAACAGGCGGAGCGGCAATACGATCTTAACCGCGCGGCGGAATTGAAATACGGCACGCTGGCAGGCCTCGAACGGCAGTTGAATGAGGAATCCGGCAAATTCGCGTCGCCGCAAGCGCAGTCGCGGCTCATTAAAGAAGAGGTGGACGAGGAAGACATCGCCGAAGTGGTCAGCCGCTGGACTGGGGTGCCGGTGACCAAGCTCCTGGCGGGCGAAATGGAGAAGCTGCTGCACCTCGAAGACGAACTGCACCGCCGCGTGATCGGCCAGGATGAAGCGGTCACCGCGGTGGCGGAGGCGGTAATCCGCGCGCGCTCCGGCCTGAAAGATCCGGCGCGGCCCATCGGCAGCTTCATTTTTCTCGGGCCCACCGGCGTCGGCAAAACCGAGCTGGCGCGCGCCCTCGCCGAATACCTTTTCGACGATGAGCGCGCCATGATCCGCATCGACATGTCGGAATATCAGGAGAAACACACGGTGGCGCGGCTGGTGGGCGCGCCGCCCGGATACGTGGGCTACGAAGAGGGCGGGCAGTTGACCGAAGCGGTGCGCCGCCGGCCTTTCGAGGTGGTGCTGTTCGACGAAATCGAAAAGGCGCACCACGATGTGTTCAACGTGATGCTGCAAATCCTCGATGACGGCCGCCTCACGGATGGCCAGGGCCGGACCGTCGATTTCAAGAACACCATCGTGATCATGACCTCCAACGTCGGCAGCCAGCGGATTCTCGACCACCGCGGCGGTTTCGCGGGCGCCGGCTACGAGCGCATGAAGGAAGCCGTGCTGGAGGAAATGCGCGCCCACTTCCGCCCGGAGTTCCTCAACCGCGTGGATGAGATCATCGTGTTCCACGCGCTGGCCGAAGAGCATCTGAAGCAGATCGTCGACATTCAGCTCGGCCGCGTGCGCGGCCGGCTGGCGGACCGGCAAATCAAGCTCGAACTGACCGATCGGGCGCGCTCCAACCTGGTGCGCACGGGCTACGATCCGGCCTATGGAGCGCGTCCGCTGAAGCGCGCGATTCAGAAAAAAGTCGAAACCCCGCTGGGCCGCCTGCTGGTGGGAGGCAAGGTTCTCGATGGCCAGACCGTCCTGGTGGACGCCGATAGCGACACCGGCGAATTGAGTTTCAAGCCGACAGCGGCGGCACAGGCTGCGTCGTAGCCGGCGGCACTACGGGCGCGCGCAACTACGCTTTGGGACGCCCCGTCGATGGCGCTTCATCGAAGGCGGGTAAACCTTCGACAACGTATTCTATCGGGCAAAGGGTATGGGCCAAGGAACGAATTGGGTGGTTTACCCTCCTGAAATCGGGTTTCGCCCTTCGGGCGCGATGAATATCACGTTCCGCTCAACAAAAATGGGACGATTCGGTGTGAAACCCTTGACGGAGGGGTGCTTTACGTGGTTAAATCAGGCGAAACTTGTACGAAACGCAATCGAATCGCGCGAGCGGCGGGCCCTTTGGTGTTGAAGGGAAAGAATTTCTCTTGACACCGGCCGGGCAATCAGTTACTAATAAGACTTACCGCGTCCGTTGTTCGTGTGCAATTTTTCGTTCGTGTTTGGTGAGTACACAATTCGTTTAAAACAAAAGATGTACCACCCGGCAAGAGTTCAATAAAGGCCCGGCGGTCAGCTTGGTGACCTCCGGAAATCGAATCTCCGCCCGACACGGAGAAATCCCCGGGTTGTGTGAACGGTTTGGAAGCTGGAGTCAAGAGGCTCAGGTTGGAAGAGTACTTCGACCGATTCAACATTTTGTAAATTTACAAGGAGAAGGAAATGGCAGATTTTCGCAAATGGATTCTTGCGTTGTCCGTGCTAGCCCTGGTGTTTACAGGGGTAGCCAGCGCGCAGGTCACAGGTGTGGGAGCGCCCATGACTTGTGTGGCCGGCACCGCTGTACCTCCACAGTTACGCACGGAAGGTTACACGGAGCTGGTTGGCGACATCACACTGGACTGCACTGGCGGCACCGCTCCCCTCGATGGAGCGCTGATTCCGCAGGCCAACATCGTGGTCAACCTGCAGGGCACCATCACCAGCCGGCTGATCGGCAGCGGTTCGGAAGCCCTGTTGATGATTGATGAGCCGGGCAGTGGTTTGGGGGGCGTTGGCCCAAGCGAACCTCAGTTCCTCTGCACCACCCCGCTTATTGGATGCCAGGCGTACGTGGGAACGATTACCGGTTCAACCGCTCCGGTAACCACCTCGGGCGGGACAGCCCCCGCGCAGAATGTGTTCCAGGGTGTCACCAACGGCAGCCAGGTAACATTTTTTGGCGTGCCGATTCTGGCGCCGGTCACTAGCACTTTCTCGCGCGTTTACCGCATTACCAACCTGCGCGTGAATGCCAACGGCATCACCGGCGGCGGGTCTGGCTTCCAGAGCGTTCTGGCCCAGATCTCCGTCAACAACGTCCAGGTTTCGGTCACCAACCCGACCGTGACCGTGGGCTACATTCAGCAGAGCTTCGCTGGTTCGTTCCGCAACGGCGGGACCGATTCCACGGGGCTTACGGGCGCGAATACCGGCCCTCTCACGACCGACAACGAGTACCAATGCACCCCGGTAACCAACAAACTGGTGGCAGTCTTGCGGTTTAGCGAGCTGTTCGGTACTGCCTTCAAGACACGCGTCAATGCTGGCGGCGTGTACCCCGGGACCATAGGGACCGCGATCCAGAACATTCCGGGCGCGATCTACAACTCAGAGTCTGGTTTCACCAGCGCCTTCAGCGGTAACGGTGCCACCAACCCGCTTCCCACTGCCGGCTTGGCAGACTATGGCACCCGCCTCAAAGCGGTCTTTGCCAATATCCCGGCAGGCGTCAGTGTCTACGTGTCGACGGTTAATCTGATCGGCACCGCCGGCACCGGTGGTGCCGCTTCAACCTCTGGCACGACCCCCGCCGTACCCGGTGCTAGCGGCACCGGCTCACCCGAGTACGCCTTTCTGGTAAACACGGAAACCGGGGTGGATCCAGTTACAGCCGTGGCCGCCACTACCGGCGGTCCCGCTTCTGGGTGGTTGCTGCCGGTCTCTGCTACCGGCGGGTCAGAGGCGATTTGGGAAGTCGGTCAGGCGCTTGCGAACACGATCGAGAACTTTGATTTCGGCGTGTACATCACGTTCACAAACGGCGTTACTCCCTCTCCGCAGGGCATTAGCGCCACTCTCAGCTATGCTCCGACGCCGGACTCGGCGACGTTCTCGGCCGCCGCTGCCGGGGTAGCTCAGAGCAGCCTGACGATTCCGCGGTTTGCTAATGCTGCCGCATCCAGCGGGACGCCGTTCCTCAACGTCAACCTCTGCACCACGGCGCTGTTGTTCCCGTATGTGACGACGGCGTTCCTGGTCCCTGGCCAATCCGGCTTCGATACGGGTATTTCGATCGCGAATACCACGATGGATCCGTTTAACACAACCACTCAGCAAGGCACCTGTACGATGTATTGGTATGGAGGCACTCCTGGAGCCACCTCCAGTGCCACTCCTCCCAGTTCCACCGTTTTGGGCGCGGGCGGCGTCGGCAGTAGTATAGGCATCCTGCCGGGTACAACCGGCCTTACGCTGGCATCGCAGTCGGTGCCGGCCGACTGGTCGGGCTACATGATCGCTCTCTGCAACTTCCAGTATGCTCATGGCTATGCGTCCGTCACCGATGTCGGCGTGCGCAACATCATGGCAAGCTACCTGGCGCTGGTCATCACTGATCGCGTGTACGGTGGCTGTTACGGCGGCGGCACCAACTGCGCCAACGTCGAGAACCTGAACAACTAGTTCAACCTGTTGTTTTTAACCAAGAGGGGAGCTTCGGCTCCCCTCTTTTTTATTGGCCCGCCTCATAGGGCCCTTCTGGCGCGCATTTCGGCGCGGATTCCCGCAGCCGGAACCCCAACTGGTGCGTCTAACACAGCAGGTGGATTACACTGGGTGTACGGGGGGGGACGCATTCGCAATGACGGTTAAGCGGTGGACGCTGTTTGTGCCGGCGGCATTGATCGTGGCCTGTTCGCTGGCGGGCGGTCTCTTTGGCCAAGCAGCGGCCGCTGCGGCCGAGCCAGGCTTTAGCCAGAACGTGGGCCGTGTGGTTCGTGTCTACGAGCTGGTGGAAGACAATTCAGCCACCGTTCCGGATGCGGACCAGGCGATCTACCGGGGCATGATTCCGGGGATGCTGCGCACTCTCGATCCGCACTCCACTTTTTTCGATCCTAAAGACTTTCAGGCGCTTCGCGAGGAGCAATCGGAACACTATAGCGGCGTCGGCATGACCGTGGGGCAGCGTGGCGACCAGACGGTGGTGATCGCGCCGTTTCCCGGTTCGCCTTCTTACCGTGCCGGCGTACGGCCCGGCGACGCGATCGTTGTGGTCAACGGCAAGTCCGTTGGCGGCATGAATACCAGCCAGGTGGTGGACCTGTTGAAGGGCCCGCGCAACACGCAGGTGACGGTGACGGTGCAGCGCGAGGCAGCCAACGGAGGCAACGAGCGCCTCAACTTCACACTGACCCGGGAGGACATCGCGCGCAAAACCGTGGATGATGCTTTTTGGCTCAGGCCCGGCATCGCATACCTCCGTATCCTGAGCTTCGGTGACTACACCGGGCGCGAGGTGGAACAGAACCTGAAGCGTTTGGGCGAGGACCGCATCGAAGGCCTGATCTTGGATCTGCGCGACAATCCCGGCGGTTTGCTGAACCAGGCGGTGAACGTGGCCGGGCATTTTCTGGCGAAGGGGCAGAGCGTCGTCTCGCAGCGCGGGCGATCTTCGCGGGAACGGGTTTACGTGGCGGAGTACGGCAACCAGGGCCGGCGGTATCCGATTGTTGTGCTGGTAAACCACTATTCGGCGTCGGCTGCGGAGATCGTCTCCGGCGCTCTGCAGGATCACGACCGGGCGTGGATTCTCGGCCAGACCACTTTTGGCAAGGGCCTGGTGCAAACCATCTTTCAGCTTCCCGACCACACTGCGCTGGCGCTGACCACGGCGCACTTCTACACTCCCAGCGGGCGTCTCATTCAGCGCGATTATGCGCATGAAAGCCTGTACGATTACTACTTCCACGAAGGCCGGGCGACCCCGGACGCGAAGGACCGCCGCACCACCGATGACGGCCGCGCAGTGTACGGCGGCGACGGCATCGCGCCCGACGAGAAGTACACTCCGTCGCGCGAAGATCGGCTCGAGTTTGCGCTCGATCGCATCGGGCTGTTCAACTTCACGCGCGCGTACTTCGCCGCGCATCCGGCCAAACTGCCGGTTGGATGGATGCCGGACGACCACGTGATCGAGGAGTTGCACGACTTCCTGCTGGCCCATGGCTACCAATTCACCGAGGCCGAGTTCACCCGCGATCACGATTGGATCAGGCGCTACCTGGCGAGAGAGATGTACATCTGGGCGTTTGACGTGGACCAAAGCGACCGCGTCTTTGCCATGACCGATCCGGAGGTGGCGCAAGCCGTGGACGCGCTACCGCAAGCCAACGCGCTGCTGGAGAAGGGCGGGGTGGTGGTAGGGCGCCGCGCACCGTCGCCCGCGGCGGTCGGGCGGCAGTAAGCCCTCCCGCAAGACTCCGGCCGCTATCCGCCGGCGTAACCGTGGAGGGCCATCCGCTTTCCACCCTGCCGGTGCCCTTCATCCGACATGGCATGGACGCCGCTCGCATCGATCCACCGGTTGTAGAAATTGAATAGCGCGCACACGGTGATCGCGAAGTAGAGCGCGGCATCGTCCCAACCGGCTTCGTAGAGCGGCTTCATGTCTTCGGTGGTGATCTGCGGCGACTTGCGATTCACCTTGTCTACAAAACGGAACAGCGCTTTGTGTTTCGCGTCCAGCGCCGAGCTCTCCAGGTCTCGCAGCGCTCCCCAAACCAGCTCTTCGCTACCGAGCAATTCCGCCGCGACCGCGGCGTGAGACTTGAGTCAAAACGGGCACTCGTTGTGGTATGAAGTGTATGCCGCGATCAGCTCGCGGATGCCCGGCGACAGCGGCGACGGCCCGCGCATGATCTCCTGTGTGAAATGCGCCAGGTGGCCCGTGGCCGCAGGAAGGAAGCCGAACATGTGCCAGATCTGAGGGTACTCGGCGCCGGCCTTCTGCATCATGCGGATGTTCTCGCAGTAAGCCCCGGGCTTTGGGTTCGCTTCTACGCCCGGGAGAAACATCGGGGACATTCCAGGCTTGCGGTCACTCATGTGGGGTACCCCTAAAAAAGTTCAGGCGTTAGGGTAAGCACCGGAGGGCCGTGTTCGCCAGTGCGCGGGGTGTGCGAACCGGCTCATTCCGGGGATCCAGAACCTGCTTACCTTAACGCCTAATCCGTAAGAAGATCTCGCTTGTTGAATAGAGAATAGCTGGAAAAGCGGGTCTCTACAATAATTGGAATATACTAACGAAAAGGCATTATTGCCGCAATCCGCCGATTTCCGTAGAATCGGTCTCAGAATCCGGTTGCCAAGAGGGCCGAAACGCCGTTTAGGGGGACATCTCTGATGAAAACCACAACACCGGGATGCAGGTTTCTGCTATACCTCGTTCCTTGCCTCTTGGCGTCCTTCCTTCTGCTTGTGTATCCGGTATACGTCATCCGTCCGTTTCGAGCGCAGGGGGGCCAAGAGTTGAGCGTGGCGCTGGCCGTCATCCGGTATCGTGCGCCTTATATGGTGGCGTCGGCTGCTGCCGCTATTGTGGCCCTGGTTTGGTACTGGCGCCGGGAGCGGCGCGGGTTTCGGCGGGCGGTCTCCGCGGCGGGTGCGCTGGCGGTGGTTGCGATGGGGCTGGCTTCGCGCGTCAACATCTACGAACTGATGTTCCATCCGCTGGGGCCGCCGGCCTTCATGGCCGCGGGCCAGAGCAAGCTGGATGGCGATGAAATGGTGATTGCGATACACGTGGGGCCGATCGCCCGCGCTTATCCGATACGCAACATTTCTTACTACCACATCGTGAACGACCTGGTGGACGGCGTTCCGATTGCGGCGACATATTGAACGCTCTGTCACACCGGTCTGGTGTGGAGAGCGGAAGCCGACGGTCTGCGGCTGAGGTTTCACCTCGCCGGCATCAACGATCAAAATTTTCTGATGCGGGACGAGGAAACCGGCAGTTACTGGCAGCAGATCACCGGAGCCGCCATTTCCGGGCCGCTGGCCGGCCGGCGCTTGACGCTGGTCGGCTCCGATGAATTGACCTTCGCCACCTGGAGAGCCGAGGAGCCGCAAGGCACGGTGCTGCGCGAGATCGCCGCGGACACCTCGCTGTATGCACCAAAGGATTGGGATGTGCAGATGTTGAAAGCGCCCACCGTGATTGCCTATCCCGAGTATGGCCTGGCCCCGCGCGAACTCATGTTGGGATTGCACGGGTTCGGCGCCAGCCGCGCCTTCCGTTACGATGCACTGCTAAAGGACAAACTCATCCAGGACCATCTGGGCTCCGAACCTGTCCTGCTGGTGGTCGCTCAGGACGGGCACTCCGCGCGCGCCTTCCGGCGGCGTATTCCGGGCTTCCCGGCGGTGCCGGACTTCTATCGTGTGCTTCCCGGCCAATCCTCTTCGCCCGCGGCGCTGCTGATGGACAGCGCGACCGGCAGCGAGTGGAACTTTCAGGGATGTGCGCTCTCCGGCAAGTCTCGCGGCCTCTGCCTGGAGCGGGTCGAGTCGATCAAAGACTATTGGTTCGACTGGCGGCACTTCAATCCCGCCACTACGGTGTACCGCGAGAAGCGGAATTGAGCGTCCGCCGCAGAATTGCGGCGCAGCCAGGCAACCGCGCGGCGAAATAGCCTAGCCGCACGAAGGCCCGCTCTTGCTACCATCGGTACTTGAATCCCAATCCACAAATCATTGTGCTGGACGCCGGCGGGCAGTATTGCCATCTGATCGCCCGCAAAGTGCGCGACCTGGGCGTGTACGCCGAAGTGCGTCCCAGCGAGACTCGGGCGGGCGATCTGGCCGGGGCCAAGGGAATCATTATTTCCGGCGGTCCGGCCAGCGTATACGACCCGGATAGCCCCACCGCCGACCCGGCCATCTTCTCCAGCGGGCAGGCCGTGCTCGGCATCTGCTACGGTCAGCAATTGATGGCGCACCTGCTGGGCGGCACCGTCACGCGCGGCGAAAAGGGCGAATATGGCCTAGCCACGCTCGCGCTCGATGAAGCCGACGACCCGCTGTTCGCCGGCCTCGCCGGGCGGCAGCAGATCTGGATGAGTCATCGCGACGTGGTGGCGGCGGCGCCGGCCGGCTTCACCGTGACCGGCCGCACCGATACGTGCGCGGTGGCCGCCATTGCAGCCGCGGACCGCAAACTCTACGGGCTGCAATTCCATCCGGAAGTGGTGCACACGCTGCGCGGCAGGGAGTATCTGCGCAATTTCGTTTTCGCGGTTTGCGGCTGCGACCGGGATTGGGAGCCGCGCGGCCGCGTGCCCATGCTGGAGCAGGAAATCCGCGATGCGGTGGGCGGCCGCAGCGTCTTCTTCTTCGTCAGTGGAGGCGTGGATTCGAGCGTGGCGTACACGTTGTGCACACGCGCGCTCGGCGCCGGACGCGTGCGCGGCGTTTACGTGGATACCGGCCTGATGCGCGAAGGCGAAACCGATTTCGTGAGGCGCCTCGGCGTCACCGTCGAGCAGGCGGGCGAGCAATTCCTCGGCGCACTCGCCGGGGTCACCGATCCAGAACGCAAACGGCACATCATCGGTGAAGAGTTCGTGCGCGTGCAGGAGCGCATCATCGATGCGCGCCACATCTTCGAGGAGAACTGGATCCTGGGGCAGGGCACCATCTACCCGGACACCATCGAATCCGGCGGCACCGCCAAGGCAGCGGTGATCAAGACCCACCACAACCGCGTGGCCGGCATTCAGAAGCTGATGGAAAGCGGGCGCATCGTGGAGCCGCTGAAATCGTTTTACAAGGACGAGGTGCGGGAGGTGGGCCGTGAGTTGGGCTTGCCCGCCGAGTTGCTCGAGCGGCACCCGTTTCCCGGTCCTGGACTGGCGATTCGGTGCCTTTGCGCGGAATCGGACGCTGCGGTTGCCACCACCGCAGATGGCTACGTCGTCCCGGTGCATTCGGTCGGCGTGCAAGGCGATTCGCGCAGCTATGCGCCAGTACTGGCGCTGGATGGACACGCTGCGCTCGACCACGACCGTGCCACCGCGCTGATCAACCGGTTGAACGGCGTCAACCGCGTTATCGCCGCGGTGGCCACGCGCGCTCCGCTCGCGGAAATGGGGGTGCGAGCCTGTTCCCTCACGCCGGAGCGGATTGAGCGCCTGCGCCGCGCCGACGCGATCGTGCGCCGAATCTCGCACGAGAGCGGCTATGACGCGACGGTGTGGCAGTTCCCGGTGATCCTGATTCCGCTGGGCGCTGGCCAGGCGCCGGATTCGGTGGTGTTGCGGCCGGTCGATTCGGTGGATGGCATGACCGCGCGCTCGGTCTCGATGCCGGCTGAGCTGCTGAATCAAATGCGCAAGGAGTTGATGTCGATGCCGGAAATCGCCGGCGTGTTCTACGACCTGACGCACAAACCGCCAGCCACGATCGAGTGGGAATGAGATCGATTTGGAGCCGCGGCCGCCAGGCAGCGGTTGGCACAGCGGTGAGCAGTCCTAAGTGAACCGCCCCTTATTTCCCCACCGGCAAATGCACTTCGACGCCGGATTCCCGATTGAGGCGCTGGGTCAGGTCGCGGTCCACCAGCGCCAGCGAGACTTGGTTGTGGGTGTTACCAGGAAGGAAGTAGTGCAGCGTGTCTCCGTCCACCCAGTAAGCCACGGTGAGGTACACGTGGTGATCCTTGAGGGCGACGTAGTAATGCGCCGGTTCGTCGGGCGGGTTCGCCTCGGTATCTTCCATGTTGAGGATCAGGCTGTGCGGCGGCGGCTCGGGCGGGCTGGAATACTGCGGGCCGGACCAGCCGCTGGCGCTAGCCTCGGTGGGCGCTGGCTCGTACGAATCCGCGTACGATTGGTTCGATTGATCCGGCGGTGGCGCATCGTAGCCGTAAGCCAACGGATAGCCGCCATAGGGGGCCATTATCATGCCGGCTCCGCTTGAGAAGCGGGAAGTCGAATGCACGCTGTGCCCCCGGGCGCCATGCGATACTGCCCCCGCGTGGGCAGGCGCCGAACCGCCATGGTGTTGCGCCACCAGGCTGCCGGAAACCAGGAGAGCAAGCCCCAATCCGCAGAGTAGCCGCATACGCAAGCCTCCCAGCTTCGATTGTACAACCGGGTAACCGCGGCCGGAATGGCTCTTTAGGGCCGGGTGCGAAGAAATTCGAAGACAACATAGCCGACGAACGCGGCCATAATAGCAATCGCAAAATTGACAGGCGTAAAAACGTCCCTCAGAGCCCAGGCGAGACCCATTCCCCGTCCCTTCCCAGTGCGACTAAACTCGCCCATCAAAAGGTTGGCATAGAACAGGAAGACAATAAAAGCTGTCTCGACGATTGCTCTCCAGATTGCCTTCTTCATTATATGAAGTCTAGCAAAGGCGGCGAAAAGCCCGCCGGAACAACATTCCCGCCGGAAATCAGTTCTCCGCTATATTCAGAACGGCCATCGAGGGTGAACGAACATCGTTTCTACGTCCCACATTTTGCCGCTCGCGCTATTCGTAACGCAGCGCTTCGGTGGGGTTCAGATGCGCGGCGCGGTTGGCGGGCAGGATGCCGAAGACCAGGCCCACCACGCAGGAAACGCCGAACGCCACCACGATGGCTACCGGCGAGACGGGGATGCGGATATCGGCGAAGAGGGCGACGCTTAACGGAATCGCCACTCCGGCCAGGATGCCGACGAGGCCACCGGAAAGGCTGACCATCATGGCTTCAACCAGAAACTGGAGCAGGATTTCGCGCGCCGAAGCGCCCACCGCGAGGCGCAAACCGATTTCGCGAGTGCGCTCCGTCACCGTCACCAGCATGATGTTCATGATGCCGATCCCGGAGATCACCAGTGTGATGGCAGAGACCAGCACCAGCACCAGCGAAAGAATCAGCGAGATCTTTTTGGCGGCGTCCAGAATGGCGGTCAGGGTTTGCACGCGGTAAGGCGCGCCGAGGCGGTGGCGGTTCTCGAGGATCTGTTGCACCCGTTCCGCCACTCGGTCCACCTGCTCGGGCGTCCGCACCTGCACATACATGGGGTCGATACGCTCCGCCGGGGTGAAGAAGCGCAGCACGGTAACCGGCATCAGGATGGTATCGCGCTCGATTTCCGACTGGCCAAACGTCTCCACGCGTTCGTGAAAGGTTCCGATAACGGTGAATTCCAGGCCGTACAAGCGAATCTTCCGATTCAACGCCGCTGCGCGCGCGCCGTACATGCGTTCCGCGAGCGGATCGCTCAGCAGCGCGACGTGCTCGCGGAGCGACAGATCGCTCGCTTCCAGCGGGCGCCCCGCGCTGATGGCGATGTTGCGCACCGTAGCATAGGAGTCGTCGGTGCCGATGACCTTGACATCGCGCACCTTGCCGCCGATCAGCAGAGGTTCGATATCGGACATCACGGCGGTGGCGGCGACGATATCGCCGGCCAGACTCTGGCGGACGGCTTCCACGTCGGCCAGCTTGACGTAATCGGCGTCGGCCGTAGCCACGGTCGGCCCGCTGTTCACATAGTAGGCGAAGATAATGTTGGAGCCGATGCCCTCGATCTGTTCCAGGATGTAATCGCGGCTGGTGAGTGAAATCGTCACCACCAGGATCACCGAGGCGGTGCCGATCACCATCCCCAGCCCGGTGAGCAGCGAACGAATCGGATTGGCGCGCAGCGCCTGCGCGCTGAAGCGGAGGGATTCGCCGAGAAGCATGCCAGGCTTAGCTGCCCGCCTGGCGCAACAGGCGCAGGGCCTCCGACCGCGGCGGGTCGTCGGGCGTCAGCCGCCCGCTCAAGTAATGTTGCAAAATTTCGCGCGCCTGGCGCTTGCGGCCGGTCTGGATGTAGAGATCGGCTTTGGCGAACATCAACCTGGGGTTGCCAGGTGCGATTTTTTCGGCGCGGGCAAGGCTCTGGTCTGCCTCCTCCACGCGGCCTTCCTTCACTAGAAAGCGCGCTAGCTCAATCAGCTTGCCGATCTGTTGCGGCGCGGCTTCGACGGCGGCCCGCAGGTGGGCTTCACAGGTGGAATACTCCTTGCGCTTCTCCGCCAGCTTGGCCTCTGCCAGGTAACCATCGGCGGGGCTGAGCCGCTCGATTCTCGCCGCGGTGCGCTCCGCTTTCTCCTCCCCGCCGCCCAGAAAACCGGGTGCCTCCAGGTAGTAATCGAACAGGTCGGCGAGAGCGTCGAGGTTGCGTGGGTCGAGCTCGACGGCCCGCTCCAGGTACTGGCGCGCTTTTGAAGCATAGCCCGGCGCGGTGAACCAACTGGCGCTTTCGGCGCGCCGCCCGTATGCACGACCCAGCCAAAGGGCGTGGACAGCGACGCTGGGTTCGGCAAATAGGGCTTTCTCTATGGCCTCAGTCGAGCGCTTGTAATCGCCCAGCATGTAATAGTCGCGGCCCATCAGATCGTAAACCGCCGCGTTCTTGGCGGGAATGGCTTCGAGCACTCGCAGCGATTGGTCGAAGGCCGTAAGATCGTACAGGTTGCGCGCCCGCTCCAGCTCTGGAGATTCGGCCACCAGCACGGAGGCTATTCCGAAGATAAGGAAGAATCCCTTCACTCGGTTTCCATCCCAATGATTCTACTGTCTCTTTGGTCACCATTATAGATGAGTGCGCGGATTCCGGGGTTTCCACCAAATAGTTCCAAAAAGTTTTCGCACCCGTTTCAGCGCCGCTCGCGATAGAATCGGGCCAGAATGGTCGCCGGAGAACTCCAGCGATACCTGCGACTTCTGGGTATTCGCACACCGATTGCCGGGCCCGCGGGCTTGGGCGAAACCGGGCTGAACGAAATCGTGCAACGCCACTTGTGCCGCGTGCCGTTTGAAAACGTGTCCAAACTGCTGCTGCTGGGACGCGAGGGCGCCGGCCGGGTGACCACGCTTACCGAATTCCTGGATGGCATTGAGCGTTACGACCTGGGTGGAACCTGTTACACCAGCAATCCCTTCCTGGTGGCCCTGCTCAACGCGCTGGGCTACGACGCGGACTTGCTGGGCGCGGACATGAGCAAACCCCACGTGCACACTTCGATTCGCGTGCGCTTGTCCGGCGTCGCGTATCACGTGGACGTGGGCTATGGAGCGCCGTTCCACAGCGCGATCCGCCTGGACCGGCTGCCCTGGGAATTTGAGCAGGGCCGCTACCGCTTCGTCCTCGACCACGCTGCCGCGCCCGAGGCGTACCAGGCCAGCGTGTATTCGGGCGAGCAGCACCTGCATGGTTACGTTGTGCATCCGCCCGCGCGCAATGCCGGTTTTTTCGATGACGTGGCGATCGAATCCTATCGCCCCGGCGTGACCTTCACCAGCATGCTGCGCATCATCCGCTTCTTCGACGACCACGCCGCCGATCTCCAGGACGCCAGCCTGAGCATTCACCGCGGCCGCCAAACCACGTCGAGGCTGCTGCGCAACATGGTGGAGCTGCGCACGGCGGTTGCCGATGATCTCGCGATGCCTCGCTGTCCCGTCGAAGAAGCCGTCGCCGTGCTGGAGCAGCAAACCGGGAGGAGTGTGTTTGAGGAAAAGGGGAGGGAAGGCGCGGTTTGAAGCCGCCAGCGGCAGGCTGCCCAATTCCTAAGTGGACTTCAGAACGGCCGGCCTTGCATCTATGATGAACGGTTGGGGGCTGGTGACGGCTCGGGCAGGATTTCGAGCCGCCGAAGAACGCAGATGAACGCTGACAAGGTTCTTGTTTCCTATTGGTGTTCATCGGCGGCAATCCTGCGGCCAATATTCTAAGTGCTTCGTTACTACATCACCGACCGGCATTCCGCGGGCGGCATAGAGCCGCTGATGGAGTTTGTGGCGCGCGCGCTTGCGAGCGGCGTGGAACGCATTCAGATTCGCGAAAAAGACTTGACGGCGCGCGAGCTATGCGCCCTGGTGCGCCGCGTGCTGGCGTTGCCGAATCCGCATGGGGCGCGCATCCTGGTGAACGGGCGCGCCGATGTGGCGCTGGCCGCTGGTGCCCACGGCGTGCACCTGCCATCGGGATCCTTCGCACCCAGCGTGCTGCGCGCGATCGTGCCGGCGGGCTTTCTGATCGCGGTCTCGACCCATTCGCTTGATGATTTACGCGCGGCCGAAGCTGAAGGCGCGGACTTCGCGGTCTTCGGGCCGGTTTTCTTTACCCCTTCGAAGGCCGCTTACGGGGCGCCGGTAGGTCTGGACGCGCTGCGCGAAGCCGCCAGCGCCGTCTCCATCCCGGTGTTCGCGCTGGGCGGCATCACGCCACAGAACGCCCCGCTCTGCGTGGCCGCCGGCGCGGCGGGCATCGCCGGCATCTCCTTCTTCCAAAGCTGAGGCGCCGCCGAACGCTGCAATTCCCCGGATCGAAGGATGGCGGCTGGAGTATCCTGCTCAGTCGATCGGAGCCACGGCGAAAGGCCGCGGCGGTTCCCCAGCCAAATGCATGCGCCACATGGTTTCGAACGCGGATTCCAGGTGACGCGTGAACCGGCGGCTGTCGAACAGCGCCGTGGTCAGCCGGTTCGCCTGCAGCTTTCCGCAGATCTCCCGCAAGCGGGCCGGATCAAGCGCGAGTTGCAACGCCAGGGCCTCGTAATCCGCCAGAGTTTGGGTTACCAGCTCCGGCAGCCCGACGGCTCGCAGCAGGCTCCCCGCCACCCGCCCCGGAAATGCCCGGCCCACGCACGTGATCACCGGGCATCCGCCCCAAAGCGCATCGCTCGTGAGCGTGTGTGCGTTGTAAGGAAGGGTGTCGAGAAACAGGTCGGCGATCGCGAAGCGGGCCAGGTGTTCCGGATTCGGCAGCGACGGCGCGAACGCCAGCCGCGCGGCACCTCCAGCGAGTCGCGATTCAGACTCGCGCCGCAGGTTCGCCATCGCCGTCCGGTGCGGCTCGAGCAACCACAACACGCTTCCCGGCACACCGGAGAGCAGCCGCATCCAGATGTCGAACATCGGCGGCGTGATCTTGTAGGTAGCGTTGAAGCAGCAGAACACGAACCCCGTTTCCGGCAGTCCGCACTCCGGCCGTGCCGGTATGCGCGGCGCGATCGGCCGCCGGCGGTCGTTCGCTTGGTAACAATCCGGAAGCTCGACGAGCCGTTCGGCAAAGTACGGCTGCTCGTCCGCCGGAACGACATGCCGGTCCACCACCACGAAGTCCACCGCGTCGCTTCCCATTGTGCCGGGGTAGCCGAGGTAGTTCACCTGAACCGGCGCCGGCCGAAGATGAAGTATTTCCGGCCGCGCGTCGGTTGTGTAACCCTTCAGGTCCACCAGGATGTCCACGCCGTCCGCGCGGATCCTGGCGGCGGCTTCCGCGTGCGAACAGTTGAGCAGGTCCACGAATTCGTCGAACGATTCCTTCAACTGGCGCCGGGCCGCGCCGCCATCGTCCCGCCCGTAAGAATACCCGATCACCCGAAACCGCCCGCGGTCATGCATGGGGAACAGCTCTGCAACCAGGTGCGCGGTGGCGTGCTCCTGGAAGTCCGCCGAGAGGTAGCCGATGGTGATGCGATCCTTGCTTTTGGACGCGGCCGGCCGTTCCCGGATCGCGCCCAGTTGTTCAGCCCAACGTCTCGCGCACTGCCATTGCTGGCGGGGAGTGGTGTCCAGGCTCAGAAACACGAATGGATTCACCGCCGCGGACCCTGCCTCGACGATCGCGATCAGTTGCGCCGTCGGTTCGTCCAACCGGGTCCAATCGCAAAGGTCTTGCAACAGGCGCGTTAACTGGGGGATCGCCGCAGTGAATCCGGGGTCGATCGCAAGCGCGGTACGGAGCGCCGTCACAGCCTCGTCCGGCCTTCCGAGCCGGCGCAATGCGCTGCCCAGGTTTCGGTACGCCTCGGCGTAGCCAGGCCGCAAGGTCACCGCGGTGCGATAGCGGGCCACCGCTTCTTCGAGTTCGCCCGTCATCTGCAGTAGATTGCCGAGATTGTTGTGCGCCTCGGCGTAGTCCGGCGCCTCCGCGATCGCCTGCCGGTAGCTACCGGCCGCTTCGGCGAGCATGCTCTGCAAGGTCAGCAGATTGCCAAGGTCGTTCGACGCCACCGCGAAATGCGGATCGCTTCGGACCGCCCGGCGAAGCAACTCTAACGCTTCGGCTGCATGGCCTTGCTGCAGAGCGGCCATCCCGAGCAAGTGCAGCGCCTGCGGCTGGTCCGGCGCCGCACGCAGAACCTTGGCGCAGATCTGGGCGGCGTTGGTCACGTCGCCCGACCTCGCCAGGTCGCGCGCCAGAGCCAGAGCTTCTTCGACGGTGAGGGGTTGCGGCACCGGATCAGTATAGCTGCTGCTCCCGTTGCTCGTTCATGCAAGCGACTCGGAGCACTGTGCTCGACCGCCTGCGTTCCTCAGACCTCGCCTTGGGTAGCCGCAGCCTTTTGGCGGGCTTTCTTCTCCCGGCGCGGCAACCGCGACTTGTTCTTTTTCTGAAGCTTCGGTATTTTCGTTGACTTCGTCTGTGGTGGCGCTGGGGCAGGCTCGGCTACCCGCGCCGGCGATGCTGTTTTGCCGGGAGCGGTGCCTACGGGCTTTGCAGTGGTGGCCGAGAGGCTGTCTTTGGTTTCCGGTTCGATGGCTTTTTTTCGTTGTTTGGGTTTCTTTTCCTCTGCCATAATTCCCTCAAAATGGCGTTAACACACCAGTGGCCATGATAGTCTACTTTGAAACATGAAAGACTACGTCACGGTGCACCGGGTATGCGGAGGTGGAAGGTGCCGGGCAACTCCCTATTTCATTTCGTGCTCTTCGGCTTTTTGCGATTCCTTGCGAATAGGCCACGGCCGGATTTTGACTCTACCGCCAAGCGGCCGCCGAGCGCCGGCCAGATGATACAGTGAACCCATGCGTGCCGCGCTGTGCTGTTCCCTGTGCATGACGATAGGTTTGGCTGGCGGCCAGACGCGTCCGCGCGCCCGCGACCTGGGCATCGTAACCGGGACCCTACCCACGGGGCCTTGGAATGCAATTACCGACGTGACGGGCGTGCTCGTCGGCCACACCACTCTGATTCGCGGCGACAAGATCCGGACAGGCGTGACCGCGATCCTGCCGCACGCCGGAAACTTGTTTCGCGAAAAGGTTCCGGGCGCGGTGTTCGTGGGCAACGGCTTCGGGAAGCTGGCCGGCTCGACGCAAGTCAATGAATTGGGCGAGATTGAGACGCCGATTCTGCTGACATCGACGCTGGATGTTCCGCGCGCCGCCGACGCGCTGCTCGATTATATGCTGGCGCTGCCAGGAAACGAGAGCGTGCGCTCAATCAACCCGCTGGTCGCGGAGACGAATGATGGATACCTGCTGAATGACATCCGCGGCCGGTACGTCGGGCACGACGAAGTGTTCGCGGCGATCGAGAGCGCGAAGGGCGGGCCTGTAGAGGAAGGCGCGGTAGGCGCGGGAACGGGAACGGTTGCGTTCGGATGGAAGGGCGGGATCGGCACGTCGTCGCGCAAGGCCGGCGGTTATACCGTCGGTGTGCTGGTGCAGGCGAATTTCGGAGGGGATCTGACGATCGCCGGCATTCCGGTGGGCCGTGAACTGAGGACGCGAGCGGGTTCAAATGCGGGGAAGGGTAGCATTATCATGGTCGTGGCGACCGATGCGCCGGTGGATGCTCGCAACCTGCGGCGGATGGCGGCGCGCACGATGTTCGGCCTGGCGCGCACGGGCGCAGACGGCTCAAACGGCAGCGGAGACTACGCCATCGCCTTTTCCACCGCGCGCAATCCTGCGAGGCTGGTCACCAACGATGCGATGTCGCCGCTGTTCGTCGCCACTATCGACGCTACCGAAGAAGCAATTTACAACTCGCTGCTGAAGGCTGTGACGATGACCGGCAGCGGACATACCGTGCGGGCGCTGCCGATCGAAGAGACGAGAGAAATCCTGAAAGCGTACGGAGTGCTGCGGTAACCTATCCTGACGCCGGACGCTCGCGCGCTGCACCCAGCGCTCGCGTGCCGTCCGAGTCATCAGCGGCATCATTCAGGCGAGAAGAACCACGAGCCGGCCGCCGAATCTGCCGGCCGGAAGTCCCGGCGCGGTGGTCTCTCGTAAGTTGAGCTGAAAGTGAACGCGGTGGTGTTTCCGCTCAGCCGTTGACCGATGTTTATGAATTTCACGTGAATTTGATGTCTTTTGAGGTTTTCTTCAGATTCCAGTGATCTAATCGAAGGGGTGCTCTCTATGAAAAACACGCTTGTGTCGCTTTTGTGTCTGGCCAGTCTCGCGCCGCTGGCGGCAGCGGACAAAGTGGTCGGCGGCCCGTTGGTGGTGAATGTCACGGCGCGAACGGCAACCGTGGTTTGGATCGTGCAATCGGACGAAGCCGTGATGAAAACGGCGGACGGTTCCGATGTGCACAATGAGCCGGTGCTGCATGCGGAATCGGTGCGGTTCACCCGTCTCAAAGCCGGGACGAGCTATGAATACCAGGTTCCGGACAGCCCCGAATTGAAAGGCTCATTCAAGACGGCGCTCGCCGGGGAGGGGCCATTCGAGTTCGTGGTTTACGGTGACACGCGGACGCGGCACGAGGTACACCGAAAAGTGATTGCGGCGATGCTGCAACACAGCCATCCCGACTTCGTGGTGCAGACAGGCGACCTGGTGAACGACGGTGGCGACCCCGCGGTGTGGCCGATTTTCTTCGACATTGAACGCGATTTGTTGCGCCAGGTAGCCTATTACCCGGCGCTCGGCAACCACGAACGTCACTCGCACAACTACACCGATTTCATGCAAGCCGCACCGTACTACTCGTTCGACTGGGGCAACGCGCATTTTGCCATTCTGGACACTGACCTGGGCAACGCCGCCCCGAGCGAGCTGGCGCGACAGACCTATTGGAAGGAGCAGACCGACTGGCTGGCCGCCGACCTTCAGAAGAACCAGAAGGCGGCATTCCGATTCGTGGCGGGACATCACCCGCCGATGACGGCGGTGGCCAAGCGGCAAGGCGACAATCCGCACATGATCGCCTTGATAGCGATGCTGGAGCAATACCACGTGACAGCGGCGTTTTTTGGGCACGATCACAATTACCAGCACTATCTGAAGAACGGTATCCACTATGTGATTACCGGCGGCGGTGGAGCCCCGCTTTATGACGTGGACAAGCCGCCGGAGGGCATCACGCAGAAGGTGGCCAAAACCGAGAATTTCGTGCGCGTACGCGTGGATGGAAACAAGGCACACGTCGAGGCCATGACACCGGACGGAACGACGATCGATGAATTCGAGCTGGAAGGCGGAGCGAGGGAATCGGCCGCTGCCGCGCATTGAGGATGGTTACACTTTGTAGAGGGGGATTTGCATGAAGCCTTTTAGACTCGTTTCTTGGGTACTTGGCTCCTCTCTTCTGATGGCAGCCGGCTTTATTTTCGCGCTTCCGGCCGGCTACCATTTGCTCAAGAAGGTCTCTTACGGTGCGGCTGAGGGCGGCGGCGAGTATTTCGACTACATTACCGTCGATGCCGCGGCTCGTCGCGCCTATCTCTCGCACGGCACGGAAGTCAAAGTAGTCGATGCCGATAGTGGAGCCTTAGTCGGCAACATCACAGGCCTGAAGCGAGATCACGGCGTCGCCCTGGTGCCGGAACTTGGCCGCGGATTCATCAGCGATGGAGACGCGGGCGAGGCCGTCATTTTCGACCTGAAAACGCTCAAGACGGTGGGCCGCGTAAAAGCTGACCATGACGCCGATTCCATCCTCTATGATCCGGCCTCAAAGCGGATATTTGTTTTCGAAGGCGACCCCAACAGTTGCACAGTGATCGATCCCGCGACGGAGACGGTGGTGGCGACTCTTCCCTTGGGCGGCGCCCCGGAACAGGCTGTCGCCGATGGTAAAGGGATGATCTATGACAATCTCGAAGACAAAGACCAGGCGATCGCAATTGACTCGCGCAAACTCAAAATCACGGCACGGTGGCCGGTCGCACCGGCGGGACACCCCGTCGCTATCGCGATGGATCGGGAACACCGGCGGCTCTTCATCGCTGGCCGAGATCCGCAACTCCTCGTGGTCATGGACGCGGACAATGGAAAGATCATTGGCTCCCCCTTCCCAATCGGCAGCCGCGTGGATGCGAACGTCTTCGACCCCGAGACCAAGCTGGTTGCCAGCTCCACAGGCGACGGCGCGATCCACATATTCCATGAAGACTCCCCAGACAAACTCAGTGCAGTCGAGACCGTGAAGACCGAGTTTGGAGCCAAGACGATGGCGCTCGATGCAGAGACCCACAATCTCCTGGTCGATACGGCGGATTTTGAGCCGCCTCCCCCGGCGTCCGCGCAGAAGGGGAGGTCGCGCCCCAAGGCCAAGCCGGGGACATTCCACTTGCTGATTTATGGACGCTGAAGAGTTCCAGTGTGTAGGGCTACGTTCTGAACGAACCGACGATGGTTCAGTACCTACGCCTTCAGCTTCAGGGCTTGCTACGCAGGGAGCGAAAGGGTCTCTGATTTGAGTTACTCGGGGACATAGGGTCGAACGGGGTGCTTTTCGCCTGGTTAAGAACCGTGGTGGCCGGCTGCCGCGCCCGCGTGTTGGTGAACTTCGCGCATGGCTTCTTCGTAGCCCCGGACCACATAGTAGATCATGCGGTCGAAGAGGTCGGCAATGCGCTTTTCCATCTCTCCTTCCGCGTACAGTTGCAGGGAAGTCTCGACGAAGGCGTGATCGCGCACGAACTCAATCAGTCCTTCCTTAATGATGAACCGTGCCAGAACCGCTTCGTGGAGGGGAATCCCTTCCTCGAACCGTTCGCGCCCCAGCGCCTCGGAGCGGCGAGCCAAAGGCTCGTCACGCGAAGCCTCCAGCCAGTCGCCGATATTGTTCAGGATCTCCCGAGACCGCCCGCGAAGCTCCGATTCCGACAGCCGGTTGACGTGAGGTAATCTCGGATCATTGTGGATCTTGTGCAAGATCCGCGCACTGACCTGCTCCCAATGCGTTTCGACCAGTTGCACCAGCTTGACGGAGACCATTGTTCCGGCTCCTTGCTCTACCCCACACTATATACTCCTTCAGTTAAACCTGCCAGCTATAATTGCAGACGGCTGAGGCCGGAATCGAACTCAGCCAGCCTGCCGATTCTATGCAAATTACTGATTCTAAAGCTGTCTAGATGTTCCGATGGATCAGGATTGCTGCCACCCGTGTACACCTATCGTACGCGCCAGTCCGTTGTCGAGGATGCGACTGGGTTGGGGTATACTAAACGCCGGTTCGCGATTGCAGCGGCTGCATGAGCGCGTCAGGTTCGCAGCACTCTGGGCGGTCAGGAGGGACTTTCGATGGGCGGCATTACTGTCACCAATTGGTTTGGGGACCTGGTTTCTCACGCGCAGGCGGTGGCTACCGCGGCCTCCACCGACGATGTCATCAATGTCTTGAAGAACCCCGCTCAGTATCCATCTCCGGTTCGGGCGGTCGGTTCCAACCATTCCACCGCGCCCTGCACTGTCGTCAATGGCGGGACCATCCTCAAGATGGGCAGTATGAATAAGATTCTGGACATCTCGAACGGAACAGTGACGGCGGAGGCCGGAGCGCTCTATATCGACGTGGCCAAGGAACTCGAGAAGCAGAATCTGCAGTTTTATGTCAACACCGAGATCGGCAATCTCTCGGTTGGCAGCGCGGCCTGCTCGGGGACCAAAGACTCGTCGATGCCTGGAGAGTACGGCCAGGTCGGCTCTTACGTCAGCCGCATCAAAATGGCGCTGCCTTCGGGCGATCTGCTGGAAGTAACCGACGACCAGCCCGATCTGATGCAGAAGGTGCGATCCAGTTATGGAACCTTCGGAATCGTTTGCGAGGCCACTTTCCGCGTCCGCCCCATTCAGCCCATGGCGGTGCGCCATCAAACTTTCACTCTTGACGATTTCATCCAGAAGCTGCCTTCTCTGAAAGCCGGCGGCGAATCGCTGATGTTCTACATTTTTCCCTTCGACAACCTGATCACGGTGGAATTTCGCAAGTATGACGCCAACGCAACCGTCGTCCCGAATCGCGCCATATGGCCGCTGCGCAATTATTTGTGGGCCAGTGCCGGCCCGCTGGTTTGCGCTAACGCCGAAAAGGACATTTCCGATAAAGCCGTGCGGTATCAGGTCATCGACGGGTTCAACAAGTTGTGGCGCTGGAAGCTCGAGAACCTGATCCAGAGTGGCAACACGGTGGCGACCGACCAGATCATCCGTTACCCGTCTGCCGGCGGCGCGAGCCGCTATACATTTAGCTTTTGGGCCTTCCCCGCGCAGATCTATCCAAGCGTCCTGCGAGCCTGTTTTCAGTTTTGCCAACAGTACTATCAACAGAACGGATATCGCGTCAATATGCTCTTCGTCGGATATTACGTCGCGAAAGACCAAAACTCGCTGCTCTCCTATTCCTACGACGGCGACGTGATGACCATCGATCCGGTCTCCACCGCGAATCCCGGCTGGGACCAGTTCCTGGCGGCCTACAACCAGGCATCAAGCGACCAGGGAGGCATTCCCATGTTCAACCAAACCTATGGGATTACGGCCGCACAGGCACAAAAAGCGTGGGGCGGGCGATTGAAGGCGTTCGCGGCGGCGCGGCAGAACTACGATCCGGGTGGCCGCCTTCTCAACGAATATTTCCGGGACCTGCTCGGAAACTAGCCATTACCCGGCCGTCAACTGTTCTAACCCAATGCAGGGCCGCGTCGCCTGCGGCCTCTTCGCCCGCTGCTGCGAAGGGGATGCATCAAAGGGAACCAGCCGAACGCCCGACCGGCTGACACCGCCTACTCTACCTTCCACTCCGCCACTCCGGCCGACCACGCCGGCTGCATGGTCACTTCCAGGCGCAGGGCGCTGGTGCTGACTGTCTTGAAGGAGACGCTGTTATACCGATCTTTCGCGACTCCCCACGGACCCGCATCCTCCACCGGCTTCCATTCGTCGCCGTCCTTGTAGAGAACGCGCCAGGAGAGGGGCACCCGGTCTTCGCCGCGGCCCGTGTCATCGAACCAATAGACCCGCACGCCTTGCACGGTCGATGTCTTCGGGAATTGATATTCGATCCATTCCGTCTTCCCTTTCTCCGGCCACCAGTCGAAGTACGAACTTGGATCGCTGGACGACGCCGGCTCCTCGCCGTCGTTCACGGCTTCAGGATGCTTCGCAATGCCCTCGCCGGTCACCCTTCCTCCGCCGTGCGATGCAATCACCTTGCTGTTCATGGCGAGCGTCGGATAGGGGGTTGGCTTCGCGGAGGATTCGGCATCGGGAATCCAGACCACCATCTCATCATTGCCGCGATTGGCCCACGCGTAGTATGGGATGGCCGTGAATTCCTCGTTCCTGCGGATCAATTTGCCCGCCGGGTCGTACGCCAGAGCGATGGCCCGGCTCTTCACCACCTCCACGCCGTTCAACAGGTCCGGCCGGAATTCGGCGGTAAGTTTCTCGTTGTCGGGCAACATCAGGTCTCGCACCTTGTGGTCCGGGCTGTCCACGCCCTCGGCTGCGAACACAATCGGACCACGCTGGATGGCCACGCGGCCGCGGTCAGCGGCAACCTGGCCGTTCGCGACAATCCGGCGCACCGGCATCGGAAGGTTGAGGTTGATGACATCGCCGGCCCTCCACTCGCGATCGAGCGTCACATACCCTTTGTCGACCTGCATCGGCACGGCCTTGCCGTTCACCTCGATCGTGGCCTCTTCGCGCAGGCTGCCGGTAAAGCGGTAGAGATCGCTCGGTACCGCTTCGTTCCTGGCCCATCCGGGAATGCGCACCTTGATCGCAAAGGCGCCTGGCTGACCCGGGTCCACGGAGATTCTCACGTGCCCGTCCCAGGGATAGCGCGTCTCCTGCGCCACCTTCACGATGCGATTCCCCACGGCGATTTTCGCGCTTCCGCCGGCGAACAGATTGACGTACAACGCATGGTTGCCGAGCGCATAGACGTAACCCGGGACGGAGGCCATGAAGCGCGTGATATTGCCGGGGCAGCAGGCCACGCCAAACCACGGGCTCCGCCCGCGCCAGCCGTTTGACTCGAGCGGATTCTGGTAGAAGAACGATTTCCCGTCCAGCGACACGCCGGAAATCAGCCCGTTGTACAGCGTCCGCTCCATCACGTCGACGTACTTGGCGTCACCGTGCAACAGGAAGAGGCGCTCGTTCCAGAAGTCGTTGCCGACCGAGGCGCAGGTCTCGTTGTAGGCGGTCAGATTCGGCAGTTCGTAGTTGTCCCCGAAGGCTTCTCCCGCTCCGATGGCGCCAATCCCGCCGGTGATGTAGAGCTTTTTGCCAACCACGTTTTCCCAGATGGTGTCGATGGCGTGCACGTATTCGGTGTCCCCAGTCATGGCCGCCACGTCAGCCATTCCGGAGTACATGTACGTCGCGCGGACGGCATGGCCCACTGCTTCGGTTTGATCCACTACCGGCAGGTTCGCCTGGTTGTAAGCGGTTCCACCGCGGCGCGAATCGAGCATGAACTTCGCCAGGTCGAGGTATCGGTCGTCGCCGGTGACCCGGTACAACTTCACCAGCCCCATCTCGACGTTCTGATGGCCGGGCCAGATGGTCCGTTTGCCCGGCCCGAAGGTGTTGCAGAGGAGGTCCGCCGCGCGCAGGGCGATGTTCAGCAGCGTGCGTTTGCCCGTCGCCTGATAATGCGCCACCGCCGCCTCAAACAGGTGCCCCAGGTCGTACAACTCGTGGCTCAGCACCTCTTCGTCCTCCCAGCGATGCGCTCCCGCCCAGGGATGCGGGTGCGCGGGATCGATGGTCCGGGCGGTGTAGAGGTATCCGTCCGGTTCCTGCGCGGCGCCGATCTTCACGATCAGGCTGTCGACATAGGACTCCAGCGCCGGGTCGGGCTTGACGCTCAGGGTATAGGACGCGCCTTCGATGACCTTATAAATGTCGGTGTCATCGAACGGGTAACGCGGGATCTTCCGGTCGTTGTCGGAGATCTGGCCGCGCAGCGCCTCGGCAGCGTGAATGAAGTTCGCCACCCTTCCGGTGTTCTCGCACTGCTGAAAGGCATACGGGATCGTCACCTTGCGATTGGTCTCGATCCGTGGCGCCCAGAAAACGTCGTTCAAATGGACGGCCGTGAAGGGAACCGGCTTGATCGGGTAATCATGGTCGGCGTTAACCGCGATGGCAGCGTCGGTCTGCTGAGCGGCGCCTTGCAAGGTGCACAGGGCGAGCACCAGGCCTGCCGGCAGCCAGAATCCTGAGGGTTTTATGGGGATCATTTTGGAATCGCTTTCATTATATGCCAGTAGCGTGCTTATCGAATTTTATCTTACATAATTGATTTACGCTTCCAGAGCCGCGCTTGTCAGGGCGCCGGTCTTCGCCGGTCCACGATCCCGCGGACCTCGTCGATGGTCACGAACTGGTTGACGGCAACGCCGTCGAACTGCTGCCGCAATCCGCTCGGCCAGCGCACCTCGACATCCACCTTGTCGGCCTTGCCAAGCCCGAAGTGCAGACGTTTGTCATTGACCGAAAGGAAGCCGGCCTGGGCCAGCACTTCCTGTGCCTGCCGGTGGCCGTTGTAAGTGGCTACCACCCGAGCCCCGATCGCGCTGCGGTTCGATTTCACCCCTTGCAGCTTGACCGTGATCCAGCGATTCTCGCCGGTGACGTCGTTGCGCAACAGCGAGGGCGGCTCGTTCTTGTTCACAATCACGATGTCGATATCGCCATCGTTGTCAAAGTCGCCGAACGCGCAGCCCCGGCTGCAGTGCGCGGCCGTCACGCCGGGCCCCGCCTCGTCTATCAACTCCTCGAAGCGGCCATTGCCCAGGTTCCGAAACAGCACCCGCGGAGTACGGTCCGGATACTGCTTCAGCTTCTTTCCCACTTCCGGGTACACGCTTCCAGTGACCCAGAACAAATCCGGGTATCCATCGTTGTCCAGGTCCATGATGCCGGCCCCCCAGCTCACGTACCGCGTTTCCACGCCGAGACCCGATTGCATGGTCACGTCCGAGAACCCCAGCCGCCCCTCGTTCGCGTACAGCGCAGGCGTGTCTTCGGTGAAATGCGTTTTCAGGATGTCCAGCCTGCCGTCCAGGTTGAAATCGCCTACACCAAGCCCCATGCCCGCCTGCTCCTGGCCGTCCTCGTTCAGGGCCACCCCGAGCGCCAGGCCGTTCTCGGTGAAAGTGCCGTCGTGGTTGTTGATGTAAAGAAGACTGGGCGTGGAATCGCAGGCGACATAGATGTCCGGCCACCCGTCGTCGTTGAAGTCTCCGGTCACCACCGTCAAACCGTAGCCGGCCTCCGCCTTCAGGATGCCCGCCTGGCGGCTCACCTCGGTGAAAGTGCCGTCGCCGTTGTTGTGGTACAGCGAGTGAGTATCGCTGGGCAGCCCCTTCGGACCGCAGTTGATCTGAATCCCCTTGAAGTTGCAGTTGGCGTCGTGACCGGCCGCCGGAATCACCTTCGGGTCGAACTTCAGGTAGCGCGACACGAACAGGTCCAGATGCCCGTCGCGGTCGTAGTCGAGGAAGCTGCAACCGGTCCCCCAGCGGATCTCGTCGCTCCACAGCCCGGCCTCGCGGGTCACGTCGCTAAACGTGCCATCGCCGTTGTTGCGGTAGAGGACATTGTGGCCCCAGCCGGTGATGAAGATGTCTTCGAAGCCGTCGTTGTTGTAGTCGCCCACAGTGACGCCGGAGGCCCAACCCGTGCACGTGAGGCCCGCCTTCGCGGTGACGTCCGTGAACGTGCCGTCGCGATTATTCCGGTAGAGGCGGTTAGTGCAACCGGAAGGCGCCCCTTCCCAGCGCGTCCCGGAAAGCACGAAAATGTCCAGCCATCCATCGTTGTCGTAATCCAGGAATGCAACGCCACAGCCAATGGCCTCGACGATGTAAGCGTTCTGATCCACGCCGCCGTAAATGACCGGAGCGGTCAGGCCGGCCTGTTCCGCGATATCCGTCAGCCGGCAGTGGAAGGGCAAGCCCGAAGCTTTGCCCCGTGGCATGGGCTTGACCCCGCGGGACGCCATCTGTGCTGGCGATAAGAAGGGCAGTCCGAAAAGTGCGAGGATCGCTCGCCGGCTTGGCAGAAGGGTTTCCATGTGGTCACTCGCATCTTATCGCCGGCGGGCTGCGGGTGGTATGCACCTCGCAGGCCGCCGGCGCCACCTTGGGAATCGTGGTCTCCGATCCCGGGCCGTTCAGAACGCAATCCTCGCGCCCACCTGGATGGTTCGTGGCAGGAGTTGCGAAGTCGATTTTGCGAATGACGCGTCGGCTATGTTGGGGTCGACCGCCCCCAGGTTGACTTTGTTGAGAACGTTTTCGAAATCGAAGCGGATTTGCAGGCTGCCCCTCTCACCAAGCCACTTGACGGCGGTATTCTTCAGCACGCTGGCATCCACTTCGAGCATGCCTGGGTTGCGGCAACTGTTGCGTTGCACGTTGCCCTCCATGCCTGCCGCCGGCGCCGTAAAGGCAGTGGACGGGAACAGGCCAATTAAGTAGCTTTGTTCGTTATAGGAGCCGCTGCAATAGTTGGCCGCAGCATTCGGGATGTCGTAGTTGGTGCCGTCGGCGTTCCAGTCGCCGCCGTGGCCGTATGCCGCAGTGGTGTCCACCCAGAAGGGCGTGCCGGACTGGATTGACGAAAGGAGGCTGACCTCCCATCCCGAAGTGAGCACTTTGCCGATGCCGCTACTCATGCCGGGAACCGTATACACGCCCGAGAACGAAAAGTGATTCCGCACGTCCCAGTTCGCATCGGAGTAGTAACTGTGGTACAGGGCCGCGTCGGGCACATTGAACCCGCCGTCGTGGTCGAACCGGGTGTTGGCGTTGATGTCGGACATGGCGCGAGACAGCGTATAGGAGGTTTGGAACGAAAACGCGCGGCCCACGGTGCGCCGGAGAGTGAAAATCGCCGCGTTGTAACTGCCGTTCATAATGTTGCTGACGTAGTTGATGCTGGTGAAATTGGGGTTCGGATAGAGATACCCCGTGCCCGCAATCAGAGCGGCATTATTGTCGGTGCGATTGTAGTTAATTCCGGCCAGGCCGTCGTAACTCCTCGATCCGGAGTAAGAAGCGCCGGCCACGAACTTACCGGGCAACTGGCGCTCGAGTCCGATCTGGTAGTTGATGGCTACCGGCGGCTTCATATTCCGGTCCAGAGCCCAGACGGCGCCGGGCGAGCCGGTCAGGCCTCCCGCGGCATTCAGGCTTCCGGCCGGGATCGTCGGCACCGGGTAATTGAACGGGTAGGTGGGCGACGTGCCTTCCGCGAATAGCGGCTGGACGGGGGTGACACCCGCGATGAAGCTCTCGCTCAGCGTACCGGGCGGATTGCCGCGCATCTCATCGACGCTCTGCCCGAGGGCGACCCAGTCGTGGAAGACGCCGAACCCGCCACGTATGCTCCAGACGCCGCGCTTGGACGGATCCCAGGCGAAGCCGACGCGCGGGCTCCAGTTATTCTTCATCGAATGGGCAAAGACACTGGGCAGGGTCTGCACGGTCGCATCGGCTATCTGCTGCTCGATCGTGCTTCCAGCGCCCAGGATCAGGTTGCCGCTGATTCCGGACTGGTCGAGCGGTCCAGAGGGAGTGTGATTGCTCATGTCGTCCCAGCGCATCGAGAAGGTAAACGAGAGGTTCGATTTCGCCTTCCAGTCATCCTGCGCGAAGATTCCCCAGGGGTTTTCCTGTCCGTCGAAGGGGACTGGCGCCAGCTTACCGGTCAGCGGATTGTAGGTCAGGGCCCCCGAAGCGCTTGCCTCCGAGTATGGCGTGTTCTGCACCAGGTCAATCAGGTTGTCGAACGTGAAGCTGGGAAAATTGTTAACCGGGCTGAAGTCGCCATACTCGACCGCGTGCGTGCCGTTAGCGCCAAATTTCAGCGTGTGCGCGCCGCGCACCCAGCTCAACACCTCGCGCCAGTTGTAATTGTGGTCCCCGTAGGTTCCCGGCCCCCACGAGCTGTTGAAGCCCAGACTCTGTCCGGTCACGGTGATCTGCGGGACATTGTCGGTGCCGCCGATACCGTTGGACCCCTGAACCTGGTTGGCGGCGAAGCCCATTTCGTTGAGCAATGTGGCGCTGAAGGTGTGGGTCCAGTTGGCCTGCGCGTACCAGTTCCCCTGAATGTCGTGATTCGAGAAGCCCACCCGGTTGTTGGGGTGGTCCAGGGTAAAGCTGTCGTTGGCGTAGTTGCCGTAGATACGGTCGCTGCTTCCGATGTACTGGTCCACCCGGAAGGCGTACTGCAAACCGTTATAAGGCGCGCTCAGGTTCGAGACCCCGGTATCCAGCATCGGCATGCTGGGGTCGACCGTGACTCCGGCGGGAAGGGAGGTCAGTCCGCTGTAAAGGGCCATGTAGTTCGCAGCGGTCGCAGGCTTGCCGTTGGAGAGCGTGGCCACGCCCGTCGTTGCAATCCCGGTCAGCGTGCTGGTGGTCAGAATCTTGGTGCCGAGCCCGCTCTGGAAGTTCTGTGCCGCCCACGCCAGAAACTGCGGCGACTCGAAGGTGCTGACCGTGTTCCCACTGGAGTTGGCGGACCACTTGGATTCCACGTTGGCGAAGAAGAAGGTCTTATTCTTGACCACCGGGCCGCCGAACGTGCCTACGACGTCGGTACGCTTGAACGGGGTATACCCTGACGAACCGGTAAAAATGGTTCGCGCCAACAGGTCCTGGTTGGTGAACAGCCAACTGCCGGTGCCGTGGAACTGGTTGGTGCCCGATTTGGTGGTGACCTGGACCATGATTGAACTGCCGAGGTTGTTTTCGGCGTCCCACGAGTTCGCCTGCATGGAAACTTCCTGCACCGCGTCGGGTGGCGGCGCGTAGATGATGTTGCCGTTCTGAACGGGACTGGTGGCATCCATGCCGTCCACGATCACGCGATTGCCCGTGTAGGAGCGGCCGTTGGCGCTCAGATCGGGCGTCTGCGTGCCGAAGTTGTCGTTGCCGCCGCCGGGCGATTCATTGGCCCCGTGCGTGCCGGTGCCCACCACGCCGGGGGATGCTCCCGCGAGCACATCCCACAGGTTCCGGTTCAGGGCCGGGAGGTCTCTGACCGTCTGCGACGTTAGCGTAGCCTGCATCCGGTTCTCGTCGGTGTCCAGCGTGGGCGCCTCGGTCGTAACGTTGTACGTCTGGGTTGACGTAGCCAGAGCCATTGAGATGTTGACGCCCTGAGTCTGGTTCGTCTCCAGCGTCACTTTGATTTCCGCTTTCCGGAAACCGGCCAGCTCCGCCGAAACGACGTAATTGCCCGGCGGCAAGCTGCTGAATCTGTAGTTTCCCGAACTGCTCGAGGTCGCTGTGGCCGTGACTCCGGTGTCCACGTTACGCAACCCGATTGTAGCGGACGGTATGGCAGCGCCGGTCAGGTCTGAAATGACTCCCTGAATGTTCCCGCTGAATACCGATTGGGCATAACAGCAGGCGGCGGTGACGGCAATTGCAACGAGATACAACGCGGCACGTGACCGCAGTTTCGGCATAGAACCTCCTTCTCCCGGTCGCCTCGGGCGACCAGTCGATCGACGCTTGCGCGGACCCTGCAAGCGTCTCCAAAACCAGCAGTTATGGTGGCCCTTTCAGAGGAGTGTTGAGAAACACCACGCCTCCCTTCGCATGGCCTCCATTGGCGCTTCCCCGCGCACATTTCCTCAAGTATCGTGACTCGAATCTAACCTTAGCCTAAGTGAGTTTATACTGCCGGGCCAATCGGAAGTCAACGAAAAAATGGAATCGCTTTCATTAATTTGCTTGCCGAGCAGATCGCGCACCTTATCAAGAGGTGACCGGTTGAATACTGGAGATCCCCCCAAACGACCGTAATAGGCGGCTCGATGGCCGCACTCCCACGTCCCCGCTTTGCCGAGCCCGAAATGAAAGCGCTTGTCATTGGCCGCCGCCTGCGCTAGCCCGGATGTACATTAGGCTAGGTTTAGCCGCTGCGGGAGATCGGCGGACCCGGGCTGCTCTCGGTTGCCACGCTGCCACCCAACGTGAGCTAAGCTTCGGTAAGAAGCATGGGCAAACTTTCGATCGCTGTTCTGTTCGGAGCGCTGGCCTTTGGGCAGGCGGCTGCCGATCCGGACACCGAAATTGCGCAGGCTCTTCGCGCTCACCAGTACGAAAAGGCCGTGAAGCTCGCGCGGTCCGCACTGGCCCGCTCGCCGAACGACCTTCGCGTGCTCACGATGGAAGCGATTGCATTGTCCAGCCAGGGCCACGACGCGGACGCGCTGGCGGTTTACAACCAGGCGCTGCGGCTGCAACCGGACTACCTCGCTGCCCTGGAGGGCGCCGCGCAGATCGAGTACAAGTCCAGCAGCCAGGGCGCCATTCCCCTCCTCGACCGGCTGCTGAGCCTTCGGCCCAACGATCCGACGGCCCACGCCATGCGCGCGGTGATGGCCTGGAACCAGCGTGACTGCGAAGCAGCCGCGCGGCACTTCGCGCTGGCCGGCGACGCGATCTCGGCGCAGCCCTCTGCTCTCAGTGAATATGCCGCCTGCCTTTCCCGCCTGCAGAGGCCCAAGGAAGCCATTCCGATTCTCCGCCGGCTGGCGGCAATCGATCCGAGCGACAAAAAGGCTCGCTACCGCCTGGCCGCAGCCCAATTCATGTCTGGAGCTTACGCCGGCGCCATCGACACGCTCGGTCCGCTGCTGGACGGGAAAGATGCCGATCCCGATTCTCTCGATCTCGCCTCGGCTGCCTGGGAGGCCATGGGGGACACGCCGCGCGCGGTGGCCGCCCTGCGCCACGCTATTGTGCTGGCCCCGGCGGATGGCCGTTTCTACGTCGATTTCGCGTCGCTTTGCATCACCCACAAATCCTACGAGACCGGCATCGCCATGATTGACGCCGGACTGGCGCGTCTGCCGAAGTCCGCGGCGTTGTATCTGACCCGCGGCGTTCTCAACGTCCAACTGGCGAAATACGACCAGGCCGACGCCGACTTCGCCACCGCCGAGCGCTTGGATCCGCGCCAGGCATTCGGCTCCCGCGCGAGGGACCTGTCGCAGATCGAGCAGAACGACTTAGACAAGGCGCTGACCAAAGTTCGCGAGCAACTCAGGACGCGGCCGAAGGACGAGTTTCTGCATTACCTTCTGGCGGAGATCCTCACCTCACAGGGTGCCCCGGTGGGAAGTCCCGAGTTTCACGAAGCCCTTGAGGCCGCATCGCGCGCAGTCGAGCTGAAGCCGGATTTCGCCCTGGCGCGCGACGTGCTCAGCCGCTTGTATCTCGAATCGGGCCAGACCGGGCGCGCCATCGAGCAGTGCCGCCTGGCGCTTCGCGACAATCCTTCCGATCCCACCGCGCTCTACCGCCTGATCCGCGCGCTGCAGAGATCCGACAAGGCGAGTGACGCCGCCCAGATCCCGGCCCTGCTCACGCGCTTCAACCAATTGCGGGAGGAGATCCGTAAGAAAGAGGGCGAGCAGGACCGGTACCAGCTTTTGGTGGAAGGCGGCTTGCCCGCACCCGGCCTGCCCGGCCCGCAGCGATAAGCTGCATTACAATTGATGGAAGCGCAAAGGCCGCGAGGCGCACTGCGATCGAGGTAAGGTAGTCGCAGGCTCCGGCCGCAGGGCCGCGGTCTGCTTTGCGCGAGTTCCTGAAAAGTCCAATGCGCACCCAGGTCGGTACGCTCCTGCTGCTCGCGGCTTCGGGTTTCTTTCAGGCGGCCTTCGCCCTGCCCGTCAGGCACCTTCGGAACTGGCGATGGGAACAGATGTGGGTGGCGCAGTCGGTGACCGCCAACGTGCTGTTCCCTCTTTCCTGGGCCGTCCTGGTGCCAGCCGATTTCTGGATGGAGGCGGCGCATATTCCCTGGTCCCACTGGATAGTCGCGTACGGCTGGGGACTGATCTGGGGACTGGGCGGCGTGGCCTGGGGCCTCACCATGACACGTCTCGGCCTGGCTTTCTCCAATTCCTTCGTTTTCGGCGTTACCGCCATGACCGGCGCCCTGCTCCCTCTCGCCGTGAACGCGGTGAAAAGCCCGCCGCACCCGGCGCTGTTCGGAGCGGGCCTGGTTCTGTGCGTGCTCACCACCGTCCTGATCGGTTTCCTTCGCCGCCACGGTACAGCCGGGCCGCTGCTGCCCATGCCGCTCTCGTTCCGTTCCTATCGCGTGATCGTCGGCATTGCGGTGTTCGCAGGCTTCTCCACGGCGGGGTACGGACTGGCGTTCACCTTCAGCTTTGGTGTCATCCGCAGCCTCATAGCAAGCGGCGTCTCCCAGCTTTCCGCATCGCTGGTGGTGGTGCTGCCGGTGTACCTGGGGGCGGCTTCCATCGCGATTCCGTTGGGCGTGCTGACGGCCGCCAGGTCGGGAGGCCTTTCTCTGTTCCTGGGCCGCCATGCTGCCTGGAATTGGTCTCTTGCCCTGGTCATGGGACTCTGCGCCACGGCCAGCGCGGTGCTGTACGGATTCGCCGGCAGCAGAACGGGACACCCCTCCCCGAACGTTTCTTTCGGCGTCTTCATCAGTTTCTTGGTGCTGGGTGGCAATGCGCTCGGCTTCGCCGCCGGTGAGATGCGCGGCTGCTCCCGCGGCGTCAGCGCGGGTTTGTTGTTGAGCTCCTGCGGACTGGTTGCCGGCGCCTGTTTGCTGAACGCTCGCTGAGCGCGCTCAGCCGCCGGAAACGGGCGGCGCGATCCCGGTCGACTCGCGCAGCACCAACTCCGGGTCCAGGTAGACGTGCCGCGGAGCGGGCGGACAATCGGATGCGTCCGGAACCAGCCCAGCCACCACCAGACGGCCGATCTCGGCCCGGGGAATGTGAATCGTGGTCAGCGAAGGGCAACAGAACTCGGACATGGTGATGTTGTCGAACCCGGTCACCGAAACGTCGCCCGGTACCGAGAGCCCCTGGTTCCGCAACTCGCGAACGACGCCAACCGCGATCCAGTCATTCACACAAAGGATCGCCGTCGGCGCAAACCCCGTGCGCAACAGCTCGCGAGCGGCTTCGCGGCCTCCGGCGAATCCGTCCTCGGAGGGCGCTATCACTAGGCCTTCAGCGCCATGGCGCGCCGTGGTCTCCAGGAACTCCAGCCGCCGGGCTTCGGTGGGCCGCACGAACAGCGGCGCGCTGATGTATGCCATGCGGCGATGCCCCAGGGCGTGCAGCAGGTCCAGCAGCATCCGCATGCCCTTGCGGTGGTCGAAATGTATGGTGGTGAAACTGTCGCTGGTTTCCCCGGCATCGAACAGCACCACCGGAATCTGCGCTTCCCGCAGTTCCTCCAGGATGGCTGGCTCCATCTCGGGGAACACTCCCAACCCGGCCACTTGTTGCCCTAGCAGGCGATGCACGCTCGCTTTCAGCAGCTTCACATCGTGAGAGCTGTTGGCCAGCAGGATCTCATATCCACTCCGCACCGCGTTCGTTTCGATGGCGTGGTAGATGTCGGCGAAGAACGGGTTGTATAGATTCGCCATGACGATGCCGAGCACGCGGCTTCGCCCGCCCGCCAGCGTGCGGGCGTGCAGGTTGGGCTTGTACTTCAACTGCTCGACGGCGCGAAGGACCTTTGCGCGCGTCGAACTCTTGACGCCCGGATGTCCATTGAGTACACGGGAGACGGTAGCGCTTGCCACGCCCGCCCGCCGGGCAACGTCCTCCAGGTTCATGTCACCTATCCTGTGAATTGATTCCGTATCCAGATTACATCGCAGCGCGGCCCGCCACCAACCCTTGACAGAACGATTTGCGGATGCCGCCGGGGGCCGGGTTTCGTCTGGAAGCCCTTCCACGCCGCGGCCGGGCCCGTCGATGGGCGGACGCCAAATCCCGTCACTTCTTCCGCGCCGGCTCCCGCTCACCGGCGGATGCAGCCTGCCCAGCGCCGACTGCCGGCCGTCTCGCTGCCGGTAACTGTCGTGGCCGCAGCCTAAAGTCTTATTCCTAAGCTGCCGATAGCGCCATGAGGAACGACTCACCCAGTGTCGGAACCAACCAGGCGACTCAAGACGGGTCTTCTCGCAGTTGCCATGCTCGCCGTCAACTCTTGCGCGGGTCGCCACGCCCTTGCCCCGATAGAGCGAACCACGCCGGGCGCGGCCGTCCAATCGGTGGCCGGACGTATCGGCGCCCAAATCCAAGCGCGGGCAAGGGCGGATTTGAACCGCAGTCTCTTTGTGCAGGGTCAGATCAGCATGGCTCCCGGCATCCTGTTTCCGCTCGCTGCGCCGATAGGAGTCGCTCTCCTGGCAATCCTCTGGGTGATGGTCCTGCGCCGGCGGGTTGACGTCAAGACGGAAGCGCTGCGAGCCACCCTGGAGTCGACCGGGGATGGGATTCTGGTTGTCGATTCGGCCGGCAGGGTTGTCACCTGCAACCAGAAGTTCGCCGAGATGTGGGGCATCCCCGGCGCCATCTTGGCCGCCGGCGACGACCGCCGGTTGCTGGATTACGTCCTCCCTCAGATCAAAGACCGCGAAGTATTTATGGCCTTGGTCAGGCGGCTTTATGACGACCCTGTATGCCACAGCGATGACGTGATCGAATTCAAAGACGGGCGCATTTTCGAACGCCATTCGGAGCCGCAGTGCATCGGCGGCAAGAGCTTGGGACGAGTTTGGGGATTTCGCGATGTCACCCGCAGCAGAGAGATACAGGCTCGGTTGGATTCGGAAAGATACCTCCTGCATACGCTGATGGACAAGGTGCCGCAAAACATCTACTTCAAAGATCGGGAGGGGCGGTTCACATTGGTGAGCCGGGCTCACGCCAAAGCGTTCGGCTGCGGCGATCCCAGCGAACTGGTCGGCAAGAGCGATTTTGACTTCTTCACGTCCGAACACGCACAGCAGGCATGGGACGACGAACAGGACCTGGTACACAGGCGTCTCCAGATTGTGTCGAAGGAGGAGAAAGAAACTTGGCCGGACGGCCGCGAGACGTGGGTCCTGACAACGAAACTCCCCTTCCTCGACACCCACGGAGAGGTTATCGGGACCTTCGGCATCTCGCGCGATATCACCGCTCGAAAACGGATGGAACAGGACCTGTCTGCGGCCAGAGCGCTGGCGGAGCAGGCCAGCCGGGCAAAAAGCGAGTTCCTGGCGAACATGAGCCATGAAATCCGCACGCCGATGAACGGCATCATGGGCATGACGGATCTGGCGCTGGGAACCGAATTGACCGCCGAGCAGCGCGACTTCCTGCTCATCGCCAAGTCGTCGGCGGACAATCTGCTCACCTTGCTGAACGACATTCTGGACTTCTCCAAGATCGAAGCCGGGAGGCTGGACATCTCCCCGGTGGGCTTCCCGCTGCGCGACTGCATCACCGATTCGCTGCATGCGCTGGCGGCGCGGGCCGACGAGAAGGGGCTGGACCTGCTGTGCCGGGTGGCACCGGAGGTGCCCGACGAGGTGGTGGGCGACCCGGGCCGGCTGCGGCAGATTGTGATCAACCTGGTGGGCAACGCCATCAAGTTCACCGCCCGCGGCGAAGTGGCGGTCGAGGTGGTGCTCGAGCCGAGCGCCGGGGAAGGGGTGAGGTTGCACTTCCGGGTGGCCGACACGGGGATCGGGATCCCTGCGAAGAAGCATCAGGCGGTGTTCGAGGCGTTCGAGCAGGCCGACGCGTCGACGACGCGCAAGTACGGGGGCACGGGGCTGGGACTGGCGATCTCGCGCCGGTTGGTGGAACTGATGGGGGGACGCATCTGGCTGGAGAGCCCGCGCGCGGATCTGGGTGCGGACGCTGCCGGGCCGGGCTGCGCCTTCCACTTCACCGTGGCGATGGGCATAGGCAAGGCGCCGCCGCGAACGGAGCCGGCGCCGGTGGACGGAGTACCGGTGCTGATTGTGGATGACAATCCGACCAACCGGACGATTCTGGTAGAGATGTTGCGCGCCAGTGGGATGCAACCGCTGGCGGTGGAGAACGGTGAGGCGGCGCTGGCGGCGCTCGATCAGGCGCGCGCCGCGGGCTGCCCGTTCCCGCTGGCCATCCTGGATTTCCAGATGCCGGGCATGGACGGGTTCACACTGGCGGCGCGCATTCGCGCGCGCGCGGAGCTGCGGGATACACGCCTGTTCATGCTGACGTCGGCGGGGCAGCGGGGTGACGCCGCGCGCTGTAAGGACATTGGCATCGAGGCGTACCTGCTGAAACCGGTGAAGCAGTCGGCGCTGAGGGAGGCCATCGCCCGCTCGCTGGGACGGCCCGCGGCGGCGGGGCTGCTGCCGCTGACCCGGCACTCGCTCGGCGAGTCGCGGCGCCAACTGCGGGTCCTGCTGGCCGAGGACAACGCGATCAACCAGAAGCTGGCGGTGCGCCTGCTGGAGAAGCAAGGGCACCTGGTGAAAGTGGCCAACGATGGCCAGGAGGCGT
>JBAVYH010000173.1:0-35219 GCA_049698695.1 Bryobacteraceae bacterium
GTCGGTGGCTGTGCCAGCGGCTGCGGCGACAAGACGGGCTGCGGGCGGTCCGTCGACGGCGTCGCGCCCGCTTCCGACAACTTGGCCGAACGCGGAGAATTCTGGCCCACCACATACCCGAGAGCAAAGAACACCGCGAACAGCAGAACCACGATGAACAGCCCGCTCAGAAGCTGTCCGTTGCCCAGCACCAGCTCGAATTCACCCGTCTCGCCTTCTCGCCTCATCGACCCTTCACCTGACTTGCCGCCAGCGCGCGAGATCCAACTGCAAACGCGCAAGCCGGCGGGCCTTCACACTCGCGCAACCGCTACGCCGGCTTGGGACCGCCTGCTCCGGTCGCCGGCAGCGTGCCCGCCCGATCCAACGCGTGCCCCAAAGATGCAAGTATATCCACCGGCAGAGGGAACACGATAGTCGTATTCTTCTCCGTGCCGATTTCCACCAGGGTTTGCAGGTAGCGCAACGTGATGGCCGCCGGTTGTTTCTGAATTACTTCCGCCGCCATGGCCAGCTTGGTGGACGCCGTATACTCGCCTTCCGCATGGATGACTTTGGCGCGCCGCTCACGCTCGGCCTCGGCCTGCCGCGCGATGGCGCGGATCATCTGCTCGGCCAGGTCCACCTGCTTCACTTCCACCATCGTCACCTTGACGCCCCAGGTGGACGTGTGCTGGTCCAGGATGGATTGCAGCCGCACGTTCAGCTTCTCGCGCTGGCTCAGCAGTTCGTCCAGTTCCACTTCACCCAGCACGCTGCGCAGCGTGGTCTGGGCCAGTTGCGAAGTGGCGTACAGGAAATTGGAAACTTCCACCACCGCCAGCCGCGGTTCGATCACGCGAAAATACACCACGGCGTTCACCTTCACGGTGACGTTGTCGCGGGTTACCACGTCCTGCGCCGGCACTTCCAGCGTGTCGATACGCAAGGAAACGCGAACCATGCGGTCGAGGGGCGCAAACACGAGAATGATGCCGGGCCCTTTAGGCTCCGCCAACAGGCGCCCCAGCCGGAAGATTACGCCGCGCTCGTATTCGCGCAGGATTTTGATGGAGCTCAGCAGGTACAGCACGATCAGGATAATCGCAATCGTCGACACATCGAACATGTTCAGCCTCCAGTACCATCCGCGACCGGCTCCACGGTAAGCGTCAATCGCCTGACCGCGGTGACCCGCACCCGCGCACCCGCGGGCACGTTCTCTCCTGCGACCGCGTTCCAATATTCTCCATGGACGAACACCTTGCCTGTCGGCGCCAGGTCGGTCACTGCCGAGCCGGTTTCGCCGATCATTCCCTGCTCTCCGGTCACCACCTTGTTGCTGCGTGCGCGCACGGCCAGCGACACCAGCGCGGCGGTGATGAGGGAAAACGGCAGTGCCAGCCCGATGGCCGTGCTCCAGTGGATGCGTAGCTCGGGCAGCGGGCTGTCGATGAGCATCACCGCCCCCAGCACCATCGACACCGTGCCGCCCACCGCCAGCACGCCGTGCGCCGCGAGCTTGGCTTCCAGCGCGAACAGCGTAAAAGACAACGCCAGCAACGCCGCGCCCAGCCAGTTGATGGGCAGCACCGAAAGCGCCGAAAGCCCGAGCAGCACCAGGATGGCTCCGATCACACCGGGCGCCACCAGCCCCGGCGAAGTGAACTCGATGTAGATCGACAGCGCTCCGATCACCAGCAGAACCAGCGCGATGTTGGGATCGGCGATGGCGGAAATAATGCGCTGCCGCCAGGTTTTCTGGTAGACCTCGACCACGGCGTCTCGCAATTCGAGCGTCTGCGTGCGACCGTCGAAGCGCGTCACCGCGCGGCCATTGAGCACCGACAGCAGCGCGGGCGTATCGGCGGCGACGAGGTCGATTAAGTGATTTTCGAGCGCCTCTTTCTCGGTGAACGACTTGCTTTCGCGCACCGCGGTCTCCGCCAGCGCGCTGTTGCGCCCCCGTTTGGTGGTGATGCTGCGCATGTACGCGGCAGCGTCATTTTCCACCTTCTCCTTCATCACCGCGTCCATCTCGCCTGTCATCAGCACCGGATGCGCCGCGCCGGTGTTGGTGCCCGGCGCCATGGCCGCCACATCGCCCGATTCGAGAATGAAAAAACCCGCCGAAGCCGCCCGGCCGCCGCTGGGCGCCACATAAGTAGCCACCGGGATTGGCGAAGCGAGGATCTCTTCGATCGTCTCGCGCATGGCATCCATCAATCCGCCCGGCGTGTTCAGACGCACAATGATGAGCGCGGCGTTTTCCTGCCGCGCCTGCGCGATGGCGCCGGCCACAATCTCCGCGGTGACAGGATGCACCACCCCATCGACGTCCGCGATCACCACCTTCGGCGCCGCCGCCCACGCCTGCGCGGTGAGTCCGGCCGAAACCGCGAAAATGATGCCTGCGCGCAATCTGCTTCCACTATACCTCCGGTCATTGCTCGCTGCCGCTCCTGGCCCGGCGGCGCCGGCGCAAGCCCGTCCGACAGGCGAATCAAGGACTTGCAGCGTTTGAGGGGTGTGAGAGCGCACTCTTGTGATTGAATTGATAGAAAGTTCCGATAGCAGTCACCTTGCGGCTCTAGTAAAATAGAAAACAGTCGCAATAACTTTTGGAAAGAACCAATGCCTACAAAGCGTACCAAAGAAAACGATATCGCTATCTCCGCTGCTGCGTCCTCCCCCGTGCGCCGCAAATCCGCCATCACCCCTCGGGCCAAACATGGTCTGACGAGAGCCGCCGCGCCGGAAGCTGAAGCCGCCGTGGAAGTGCTCGACGTGGAAATCACTCATTCGCCGACCGTGGACCAAATCGCAGCTCTGGCTTACACTTACTGGGCTGGACGCGGCTATCAAGGCGGTTCGCCCGAAGAAGACTGGTTGCGCGCCGAGCAGGAACTGCGCGCCAAAGCTTCGGCTTAAGCCTCGGGCCTGTGCTCGACCAAGCTTGGGCAATGCGGGTGGCTGCCGGCAAATCCGGCAGCCGATGAAACATTTCGTAGCGCCTCGTTGGGTATGCTTGGGATTACTTGTACTTCCGCAGCACCGCCAGCAGGCGGCCTTGGATTTGTACGTCCCGTGCCGGCGCCAGAATCGGTTTCAGCGCCGAATTCGCCGGTTGCAGGCGGATAATGCCGCCGGGCTCGCGATAGAACCGCTTTAGCGTCGTCTCGTTTCCGCCCACCAGCGCCACCACGATATCGCCGTCGCGCGCATCCGGAATGCGCTCCAGCAGGATCAGATCGCCATCGCAGATATGATCCTCGATCATGGAATCGCCGCGGACCTCGAGCGCATACGTGTTGCCGTTGCCGGCGAAGTCGGCGAAATGCAGCTCTTCCCTCTGCTCCATGGCTTCCACCGGCGCGCCAGCCGCGATACGGCCCAGCAGCGGCACGCCCAACCGCGGGCGCTGCCGCTCCTGCAGGAACTTGGGCGCCAGTTCCAGCGAACGGCTCTGGTTGAAGCCGCGCTTCAGGTAGCCCTTACGTTCGAGCGCGGTGATGTGCTTGTGCACGGTCGCCAGCGAAGCCAACTGCAACCCGTGCGCGATTTCCTCGTAGCTCGGGCAATATCCGTGCTCATCCCGGAAGTCGGCAATGAGGTCGAGCAACTGTCGTTGCCGTTTGGTCAGCGCCATAAGCGAACCTCATCCCCATTATGGGCGAAGAAAAAGGGAAAAGCAAGAACTGAGGTAATTATCCCATCAAAACAAGTACACTTGCTACAATGGGGCAGGGAAAATAAATGGCCAACCTGCCTCTGGCCCGAGAATCCCAACAGGCTGGTCAGTCTATGGGAGATCGTGAAGCTTCTTAATGTTCAACAGTTATCAGACCGCTTGCGCCGGTTGGCGGTGTTCGCGGAACAGTGCACCGAGAGCATAGAGAACGCGCGTGACGGAGGCCCAGGACCCTATACGGACGCCTGCGTTGACGAACTCAAATCTGTGGTCCATGACTTGAAGGTGATATGCGTTGAAGTCGGACTCGGCGATACCGCTATTGAGATCGAGGATGCTGAATCCAGAATTGTATATGATTTGAACGTTGACGCACTCCTGGAGATCGTCAAGCGTGTTGAATCCTCAATCGCGAAGGAGCTTCGCAACTTCAAGGCTATCGCCGTATCGAGTGACCGGAGCAAGTACGTTGACAACATGGAATTGTTTGCCGATTTGCAATCGGCATTCCCTTCGGCGATTGATGATCTGATTGATGCGGCCAACTGTCTCGCAGTGGAATGCCATACTGCCAGCGTTTTTCACGCAATGCGCGCAGCAGAGATAGGGCTACGGGCTTTGGCGCGGGATCGGCACGTGCAGATACCCAAAAACCGCCCAATTGAACTGGCCACATGGGAGGTAATCATTAAAGAGCTAGAGAAGGCAGAAACGGAGATTCTTGACTATCCAGCGACGCTTGCTCGCGAAGCGCAGTTCGGCTTCTATCACGGTGCCATGATGGAGTTCCGGGCCTTTAAGAACAAGTTCCGAAATCCAGCCATGCACTCCCGCGAACGGTTTGACCGCGATGAGGCAAGTAGCGCACTGACTCACGTCGTGGAATTCTTGCGAGCGCTCTCTGCCAAGATTGGTGAGGGAAAGCGTACCCAGAAGGTTTGGAAGAGCGCTTCGCTGGGGGGCAAATAATGAATCGTTCTTCATTTGGCAGTGGTAGGCTGAGGGAATGCCAACACCGGAACCTATCCGAGAATTGCGCCCGCATTTCAACTTCTGGTTGCTTGAGAAAGTATTGGGTGGCGCTGTGACCGCTACCGCTCTTGTGGCGGTTGAGTACGTGCGCGGCCACATTGATTTTGTTGCGATTTTGGCCGTCCTCGCAGCATCCATTGTGGGCCTAATCTGGATCGACAGGAAGAATCGTCCACGAATTGATTCTGGAGCTTCCGGGCAGCACGCCCACGGCGAGCACCCACTCTCAATTATTTCCGCCCGATGGGGTATCGGTGGGGATGCTTACAGAGACGTGACCGATGTGGTTCGCCAGCATGCCAAGCCAGATTCAATTAGGCTCCCGGCCTCGCGTGACCTGTTTGGCAACCCATATCCGAAGGCCGACAAGCATGTGTTACAGGTTGCCTACTCGCTTACGGTCATCGAGCGGTGGGAGGTAAACGTCAAAGAGGGCGACGTTTTGACCCTGCCAGAGAAGCGCGGCGAGGAGCAGGGCACAAAAGGAGCTGAGCGCAGAAAGGCGCACCTGGATTCCTTACAGGACGCCAAAGATAAAATCCTGGACAGCGGAATCTCCGAGGCTGAGTATAATCTGTACATAAAACTGGGAGACGATTTTAAGAAATTGCGACTGTGTGACAAGTTGGCGCTTAAGAGAATCTGTGATGCTGGGATAACTACGTCGCTTGCCCTGAGGCTCGGTTTAAGCGCGGATGGTTTTGCCGATCCCGACAAGATTGTGGGCCAATTGATCGGCGCTGGATTTATCGAAGACAATATGGGCGCGCTTAGGCCAAAGGAGCCAAGGTGGCTAGGTGCGCTATTACAGGACAACCCTCCCTGCTAAATTGGGCGGTTGTTGCGTTGAAAGGGGTACAATCAAATCATGACGCGCAAGAAAGCGAAGCCGACAAAGCAGACTGAAGATTCGCGCCCGTTCACGCGGGGGGACTTCCACAGCCTGCTACGTAAAGCGGTCACTCCGCCTTCTCCGAAACCTGTTCCAAAATCTGCTTGAACATTGGCGCAGCCACGTCTCGCCGATTGTATCGGAACGCGTATTCGTCCAAGTAAGCCTGCAAGAACTTCTGGCTTACGGAATGATGACTTCCGCTGATCCCGCGCTTAATCAGGCTCCAGAAACCTTCGATGGTGTTGGTGTGAACGTCTCCCATCACATAGATTCCCGTGCTGTGATTGATGCGCCGATGGTGGTAGCCGTTGTTCATGTGACCGATTCCGCCGTAGGACTTCAATTCATCGGTGTAGATAGTGCTCTCAGGCAGCACGTATTTCTTTACGTTGCGCAGAAGGGTCTTACTGGTGCAATCGGGGATGGTACGCGCCACCACGCGGCCTTTGCGCTCAACCATGCCCATCACAGGGGTCTTGGTCTTGTCCCCGCGCATGGGGCGTCCGGTCCCGTTCTTGCGCCTGCCGCCCGCGTACATTTCGTCGATCTCCACCGGCGATCCCTCCAGATTGATGTCCTCCGACATTAAGGTGCGGATTTGTTTGAATATACGCCACGCGGTCTTGTAGGTGACGCCGGTCTCGCGTTGAATCTGCTTTGCAGAGATCCCGCACTTGGTAGAGCCCATCTGGTACATGGCGTGGAACCACAATTTCAGGCTGGTGCTGGACTTCTCGAAAATGGTTCCCTTGAGCGGGTAGATGTGGTTCCCGCAATGGTCGCAGGCATAGGCGGTCCGCCCGGTCACCCGGTAGTGCTTGCGCTCCACTTTGCACTTGTCGCAGGTGGTAACGCCACCAGGGAAGCGCATTTCTTTGATCGCTTCCAAACAAGCGTCATCGTCGGGGAACTCCGCATTGAACTCATTCAGTGTGTACTTCTGCGCATGCGCCAGCACGTTGTTGCGGCCTTGGATATCGCCCATGTAAGGATTGTACCTTTTCTTCTACTTGTTGTCAAGGGATAATTACCAGAACTGAACTGCGTGATCTGCCTCATCGGACTGATCGACACCGGATTGGTCCCTATTCGTGCTTTTCGAGCAGCAGGGTGATGGTGCCGATGGCGAATTGCATGCGCACCCGAATCTGGACCGGCAGCTTGCGGCGATCGTCGGTCAGCCAGACATTGAGGTGCGCGGGGCGCTTGTAAAGAACGTTGTCGAACAGGTAGGCCTCATAGCGGATGGTGTGAAATACGCCCTCGGGAGTCTTGACGTCCTCGCGCTGCTGCGCTTCTACCCGCGCCATCGCGCTCTTCTTGCCGTCGCTCACGGCCACGTTGACGGCGTGGCCCGGTTCCACGTTCAAGGTGCGCAGAAAATACAAACCGCCGGCTACGTCGTGAACGCAGGAAGGGATTTCGATGTCCTTGGCCAGCAGCACGGTGTTCTTGACGCGGTCGCGCTCCAGGTAGCCGGCCTTGTGATTCGCTCCATCGTAAGTGACGCGCGTCTCGCGCTGCCGGCTGCCTTCCCACGAGGTGAGCAGCGTGGATTGGGTGCAGCCGTCCTGATTGAGATTCGCCTGGTAAGCGTCTTCCACGCGGAACAGTTTAGAGACGAGGCCGATCGATTCCACGGTGAGGTTGATCTGTGAGGAGGCGCGCTCCTGCTGCCACTCCAGCCGCGCCTTGCCGGCGGTGATGAGACGCCACTCGATGCTGTAGTACAGCACCTCGTGCGCGGGCAGAGCGGCGTTTTGCGCCAAGGCAAACGGAGCCACACCCAGCAGAGGCAGCCAGAGCCTCGCAAGCATCAACTGACAAGTTTCGCAGATGCGCCGCCGGCGTTGCAACGTCGACGAAGGGTGCAGGGAAGAAGGCCAATCACCCGGCTCTGAAAACGGGACGGCCCACGGACAGCTACTTCAGCGGCCGCGAGAAAATCGGCGCCTCAATCCGATCAGGGCCAATGTGCCCAGCGACAGCAGAGCGAACGAGCCGGGTTCCGGAGTGAACACCGTGCCAACAGGCACGATGGAACTGATGTAACCGACGGTGTGATTGTCGGACTCAAATCCGGAGCTGTCGGCCTCGCTAAAAACGATCTTAGTGAAGGTGGCGGTCACATCGTAGAAGTTCAGGAAAACGAATTGCTCACCGTTGTCCTCCCCTAGGAAATTGGTGTTCGGGTTGCCGCAAAACAGGTTGCTGCTGTTCGGGCACGTGCCAAGCCCGGCTATAATCTGTGCCGGCGTCCAGGTAAACACGAGAGTGTTGCCGTTGTAGAACTGGAGTATATTATCGGCGTCAAGCGCCGAGATCCACAGCCCGAAGTAATTGACGCCCTCGGTTTGGCCGCCAACCGTCAGGGTGGAGGTCAGCGTCACGGTGTAGCTGCTGTCGGTCACATCCGCAAAGTAGCCAGTTCCGCCGGCGCCACCGTATTCGTTAGCGGCGGTTCTAGTGTAACCAGCGCCGTAGACTCCCGAGACCCCGCCGGTCACCCCGCCGACGTTGTCCAGCAACGTCGAATAGGTCGACGTGCCGCCCGGCAAGGCCGAGGTGAAGGTCTCCTCGCCGATCCAACAGTGCGTGGACGTCCCGCACAACGCCGCCCCAGTGGCGGCCTGAACGCCCGCCGCGTCGTACGTGACCACAATTGTGTCGGCGTGCAGCGTGGCAGCCGCAGCGGCGTAAAGCAACGCCACCAATGCGGATCTGGACCAGCCGTTCGCTCCCAACAGTTTCAACGGAAGGCCTCCTTCCCCTGTAGAATCGCTACCACAGGGACGCCTCGCGTTACGCCTGGCGTCACACCTGACGGCAGGCGGACAGACCCTCCTTCCAAATCGGGTCCGATATTCAATTTCAGGGTATCAGGTAGAGTCAGTGCCGCTAGGTTATAGAACTGCTACATGGGTACTGTGAGAGTTGGCCGTAGGGCGCGGGCACGCCCGGCCTGGTACGACGCAAAAAACGGCAGTTTTTGCGCCCTCGGCTTGGCCGGGACCGGGGACCGGCCCCCTATTTGGCGAAGACACGCACGTTGCGAGGGGTAACGCCGACGGTGTCGCCGATACTCAGGCCTAGTTGGCGATACCGGTCGCGGCTGATTTCGGCTTCCAGGGCGTGGCCGGTGTCTTCGCGCAGCAGTTCCAGCCGGACCGCCGGGCCGGCGGCGGCGATGTGGCGGACTTTGGCCAGGACGGCTCCGTGGCTGGTCTCCGCTTGCGGCGTAATTTCCAGCTCATACGGGCGCACATAAGAGACGGACGTTTCCGAACTGCCCGCTCTTCCATGGAAGAGGTTGACGTCGCCCAGGAACCGATAGACAAATGCGGTGGCGGGGTTGTCGTACACCTCGGCCGGTGTGCCCACCTGCACGATCTTGCCGTGGTCCATGATGGCGACCCGGTCGGCGACTTCTAACGCTTCCTCCTGGTCGTGGGTGACAAAGACGCTGGCGATGTGCAGATCGTCGTGCAGCCGGCGCAGCCAGCGGCGGAGCTCCTTGCGTACCTTGGCATCGAGCGCGCCGAAGGGCTCGTCGAGTAGCAGCACACGCGGCTCGACAGCCAGCGCACGGGCCAGCGCGACCCGCTGCCGCTGGCCGCCGGACAACTGGTTCGGATAACGGTCTCCCAGCCAGTCGAGCTGAATCAGCTCGAGCAGCTTCCGCACCCGCTCACGGATGTCTTTCTCCGGCGGACGCGTGGCCCGCGGGCGCAGGCGCAGCCCGAAGGCCACGTTTTCGGCCACCGTCAGATGGCGGAACAGGGCGTAATGTTGGAAGACGAAGCCCACCTGCCGCTCGCGCGCGGTGGAACTGGTGGCGTCCTCGTCGTTGAGGCGGATGGAGCCGCCGTCGGGCACTTCGAGGCCGGCGATGATGCGCAGCAGCGTAGTTTTTCCCGAACCCGATGGCCCGAGCAGCGCCACCAGCTCGCCCTTCTCGATGCGCAGGCTGACATCCTGCAATGCCTCAAACGCGCCGTAGGACTTGTGAATGTGGCTGACTTCGATGCTCATTTTGCCCTTTCCTGGGTGGACCTATCCGCCGTTTTTGAATTGCGCGCCCGAGCGGGCCGGGCGTGCCCGGCCCCTACAAGGCCCTGATGGGAGCGAGGCATGCCTCGCCCGCGACGCGCGAATGGGTGGCCGGGGCGAAACGCGCCTCGCCCGCGCATCGCGCGAGAAAACGCTGCCGGGAATGCTAAATGTCTTTCTTGGTCTTCCATTCGAGAAACTTCTTCACCGCCAGGGTGACCACCGCGATCCCGGTGAGCAGAGATGCCACGGCGAACGCGCCGGAATAGTTGTACTCGTTGTACAGGATCTCGACGTGCAGCGGCAGAGTGTTGGTCTGGCCGCGGATGTGCCCGGAGACTACCGATACGGCGCCGAATTCGCCCAGCGCGCGGGCTGTCGATAGCACCGCGCCGTACAGCAGGCCCCACTTGATATTGGGAAGCGTGATTCGGAAAAACATCTGCCAGCCGTTGGCGCCCAAAGTGAGCGCGGCTTCTTCCTCGTCGGTTCCCTGCGACTGCATCAGCGGGATCAGCTCGCGCGCCACGAAGGGAAAGGTGACGAAGGTGGTGGCCAGGATGATGCCCGGCACGGCGAAGATGATCTGGATATTGTGGTCGCTCAGCCAGCCGCCGAACCACCCCTGGGCGCCAAACACCAGCACGAAGGTCAGCCCGGAGACGACTGGTGAAACCGCGAAAGGAATGTCGAGCAGCGTCACCAGGACGTTCTTGCCTCTGAACTGGAACTTGGCGATGGCCCAGGCGGCGGCTACGCCGAAGACCAGGTTCAGCGGAACCGAAATGCCGGCGGCCAGGAGCGAAAGCCGTATGGCGGAAACACTGTCCGGCTGGCGGATGGCAGCCAGGTAAGCCGGCACGCCTTTCTCGAAGGCTTGCACGAAGATGGCAACCAGCGGCAGCACCACCAACACCGCCAACGCCAGCAGGGCCAGCAGGGTGAGCCCCCAGCGCACCAGCGGCGGATCGCGCCGGATGTTCCGCCCAATGGCGGGAGTTCGTTTCTGCGGGAGTTCCAATGCCACCGTCGCCATCGTCTTAATCCGTCACCATGAATTTGCGGGCGCGCCGCTCCAGCGCGTTGATCGCGAGCAGCAGCAGAAACGAAGCCGCCAGCATCACCGCCGCAATCGCCGTGGCCCCGGCGTAGTCGTACTGCTCGAGCTTGGTGACGATCAGCAGCGGTGCGATTTCGGTTTTCATCGGCATGTTGCCGGCAATGAAGATGACCGATCCGTACTCGCCCAGCGCGCGGGCGAGCGCCAGCGCGAAACCGGTGAGCAGCGCCGGCCGCACCACGGGGAAGATCACCAGCCGGAATACCTGCCAGCGGCTGGCGCCCAGGCTGGCCGCGGCCTCTTCCATTTCCGCGTCCGCATCCGCCAGCACCGGCTGCACGCTGCGCACCACGAACGGCAGACCAATGAAGGTAAGCGCCACCACCACACCCAACGGCGTAAAAGCCACCTTGATGCCGAGCGGCGCCAGGTAGCGGCCCAGCCAGCCGTTTTCCGTGTAGAGGCTGGTGAGCGCGATGCCTGCCACCGCCGTGGGCAGCGCGAAGGGAAGGTCCACCAGGGCATCGGCCAGGGCCTTGCCGGGAAACTGGTAGCGTACCAGCACCCAGGCCACCAGGAACCCGATGACGGCGCTGATCATGCCGGCCACGATGGAGGCCCCGAAGCTCAGCCGGTACGATGCCATCACTTCAGGCGACGTGACCACTTTCCAAAGATGGGACCAGCTTGATGTCACAGACTTCAGGAACACCGCGCTCAGCGGGATCAGCACGATCAGGCTCAAGTAGAGGATCGTGTAGCTGAACGCGGGCCAGAAGCCCGGCAGGATGCTCGGCCGTTTAAACGAGATCGACATTTCCGTTTGCGGCCCCCCTGGGCCGGCTGTCAGGACACGTTTCGAAACAACCGTACCGGCCGCTCCCTCACGGTCGCGGCTTCGATAAGCCCTCATCTCCCGCGCAAGTAGATCTGGTCGAACACGCCGCCATCGTCGAAGTGGCGTATTTGCGCTTTCTGCCAGCCGCCGAAAACCCGATCGATGGAAAAGAGCTCCACTTTCGGAAAACGGCCGGCGTACCTGGCGGCAACCTCGGGCGAGCGCGGCCGGTAGAAATGACGCGCGGCGATCTCCTGGCCTTCGGGACTGTACAGAAACTCGAGATACGCCCTGGCTACCTGCGTGGTGCCGTGTCTGGCCGCAATCCGGTCGACCAACGCCACCGGAGGCTCGGCCAAAATGCTGATCGAAGGCGTTACCACGTCCACCTTATTCTTGCCGAGTTCGTTCAAAGCCAGAAAGGCCTCATTCTCCCAATCCAGCAGCACGTCGCCGATGCCGCGCTGCACGAAGGTGGTGGTGGAACCGCGCGCGCCGGCATCGAGCACCGGAACATTCCTGTAAAGACGCGTCACGAACTCCTGCGCCTTCCTATCGTCGCCGTTGTTTTTCCGGAGCGCATAGCCCCAAGCCGCCAGGTAGCTCCAGCGCGCGCCGCCGGAGGTCTTCGGGTTGGGCGTGATCACCGACACACCCGGCCGCACCAGGTCGTCCCAGTCTCTGATCTGTTTGGGGTTGCCGTGCCGGACCAGGAAGACAATTGTGGACGTGTATGGGCTGCTGTTGTCGGGCAGGCGCGTCTGCCAGTTGGCCGGCAGCAGGTGCGCGTGTTCGGCAATCGAATCGATATCGTAGGCCAGCGCCAGGGTGACGACGTCGGCTTGCAGGCCGTCGATGACCGATCGCGCCTGCATGCCGGAACCGCCGTGGGACTGGCTGATCTCGACATCCACGCCGGTCTTCGCTTTCCACTGTTTGGCGAAGGCGGCGTTGATATCCTCGTACAGCTCTCGCGTCGGATCGTACGAAACGTTGAGCAGCTTGATAGGGCCGGCGAACAACAGCGAGCCGGCGAGCAGCGCTAGTGCCAGGCCGTTCCAGTGAATAATTCGCCGGCCCTGTGATGTCGTGCCGTTGCGGCAGACCACTCCCTTGCGTTCGTGACTCTGTTCGGGGCCGGGCCCAGCGGGCGCCCCGTCAGCGAATGGTTTGGCGGTGGCGCGGAATGTCGCGGTCGTCGGCGTGGTGAGCTTCATCAGCGGATCTCGCATACGGTGCGTCAGGTGAAATTGATCTGGAACCGCAGTAGGATTGTCCTTTCCGGCAGGCGGTTCGAGTTCGGCGCGCCGCCGCCGAAGTTGGTTTTTCCGTAGTCGGCGGCGATTCTAAACAGGCGATTCAAATACCAGTTCGCCCCGCCCGTCCATTCGTGCAAGTGCCGCGGCGCAGTGCCGGAGTTAACCAGCCCGTAGCTGTAGACGCCCTTCTCGGCTTCCCAGTCGCCCAGCCTGGCAGCCAGTTCCACAGCGCCCCACCCGCCGTGCATCGGGTCGAAGGATTTCCGGGGCGTGGGACTGGCGAAGCTTTTCTCCTCTCCCGTGAGGATGTACGAAGCCTGCACCTGGTAGGCGCGGAAGGCGATCTCACGGCGCACGCCGCTCTTCTGAAATCCCTCCTCGTTGAACGCGTATTCCGTCAGCAGGCCGAATGGCCCGAGATAGTAGTAGCCCTGCGGATCGAGGCGGGTTCGGTGGCCGGCCGCGGTGACGCCGGAGGCGAAAGTGAAAAAAGACTGTTGCCCAAATGTTTTGAAAACCGGCAAGGCCTCACCATCGGTATTGCCGCCCGAACCGCCGAATCCTAGGCCCAGGCCGCTCAAGACGTTTTCATCGGGCAGGAACGGGGTCAGAAACACGCGGGCGGAGTAATCGCGATGGTCGCTCACCGCGGTATCGGTGCCGATCGAGGCGTCGGGCACACCATTGAAGACAGCCACGGCATAGGACACCCGCTGCTTGAAGAGGTTGGCGGAGAGTTGGTATCCGACGTCGCGCTGCGGTCCCAGGTTGGAAGGCAGGCCGCGCTCGACGAAGCTGGTGTCATCGTCCGATTGCAGCCGCTCCAGGCCAACCGGGGGCTTGAATTTGCCTACCCGCAGGTTGGCCCACGGCAAATAGTTGAGCTGCGCATAAGCATCGTAGATGGCGGTGGTGCCCTGGCCGAAATCGGGGCGAAACATGAAGTCGATGTATTGGTAGATGGTGCCGGAAAAGGTGGGCCGCACGCGGCGTGGGACCAGGGTATCGACGGCCGCCTCGGCGCCGCTTCCGAGATAGGTCCGATTGTCCAACTGGAGGTCGGCGCCAATCTTCAGCAGATAGTTGCCGCGGGGAGACCGGATGGTGAAGCCGCTGGTGTTGGCGGTGACGGTTGCCTCCATCTTCGCCTTCTCGGCGGCGGCTTGCTCCGCCAATTCCTGCTTTCGCTGCGCAGCCTTCACGGCCCGATCGAGCTCATCGACCTGTCGCTCGAGCTGTTCCAACTTCTGGTCGGTTGTCTGCACGGCGGGCTGCGGCGCATCTTGCGGTGATGGCTGCGTATCGGAGGACTGCGCCCATACCTGCCCGGACAAGAATGTCAATATCACGGCTGGACCCCACCACAGCCTGCCGCGCGCCACATGTGCATGGAACGCTCTCACCGCGCGGTCTTTTGCGCGAGCGTCCTGGAAGAACCGGCGGTGAAGCATGTCGATCAATCGCTCCTCGAAAAGTGAACTTCACGGACGCCGTCTCAAAAGGGGTGCAAGCGGACGCTGATGCTGGAACAACCGGGACTCCGCAACAAGGGTCTGCGGAGCCGGCTACCTTAACTCCAGCCCTCCAACTCGGTTCGCGCCCCCACATCGGACGGGTGGCGCCAAACCTTTGCGAATCAATCCATAAGAGAAGAAGTCCGAGTAACTATACTATCTCAATAGGGATTATGGTAAATCAGTTGCCATTAATTGTCAATAAGGTTGTGCCTGGTAGCTCAAGATGCGGATATGGAATGCCGACGGGCGGAATGCGCTGCCGCCGGTTCACTCACAGCGAGGCGCGATCCGCACTATGATAGACCCATGAAACGCATCCGATGCCTTGCGCTCCTCGCGCTCGCGACGTTCCCGTTGTTTGCGCAGTTGCCCGCGGATCTGGAAAAGAAGCTCGACGACAAGATCTCGTCCACGCTCCAGAAGGCCGGCGCGCCGAGCGTCTCTGTGGCGGTGGTCGAGGACGGTAAACTGGTCTACGCCAAGGCGTTCGGGAAGGCGGATCTGGCGGCCGGGCGGCTGGCGAGCGTCGAGACGCGCTACGCGGTGGGATCGATCTCGAAGCAGTTCACCGCCGCCGCGCTGCTGATGCTCGAGGAGCAGGGCAAGCTCTCGATTGACGACCGCGTCTCGAAATACTTCCCCGATCTCACACGAGCGAACGAAGTCACCATCCGCGAATTGCTGTCGCACACTTCCGGGTACGAAGACTACGCGCCGCAGGACTACATCATTCCGGAATGGACGCGGCCCACCACGCCCGAAGCGGTGGTCGAGCATTGGGCCAGGAAGCCGCTCGATTTCGATCCCGGCACGAAATGGCAGTACAGCAACACGAATTTCGTGCTGGCCGCGCAGATTTTCGAAAAGGTCTCCGGCCGCAACCTGGTGGAATTCCTGCGGGAGAAGATCTTCGCGCCGCTCGGCATGCAGTCGGCGTACGCTTGGCCGCCGGGTGAGCCGGCCGATGCCACCGCTTACACGCGCTACGCTCTGGGCCCGCCGCGGCCCACCCAGCGCGAGGCTGCCGGCTGGTATTACGGCGCCGGCGAGCTGGCGATGACGCCGACGGACCTGGCGAAATGGGACATCGCTTTCCTTTCCAGGAAGATCCTTTCGGCGCACTCGTGGGACGAGTTGACACACGAGGTGAAGCTGGCCGACGGCGACCTGACGCATTACGCGCTGGGCTTGGACGTGGGCGAGATCGACAACATGCCGGTGTTCGAGCACAGCGGCGAAGTCTCGGGGTTCCTCTCTTCCAACACCGTTTTCCCGACGCGCCGGGGCGCCGTGGTTGTGCTATCGAACCAGGACGTGGTCAACATGGTGGGACCGCTCGCGCGGCAGATTGCTCTGCTGCTTTTCCAGCCCGAGCGGAAGGAGCCGTCGGCCCAAGACACCGCCCAGGTGCGGCTCATTCTGGCGGCGCTGCAAAAGGGCAAGATCGACCGCGCGCTGTTTACCGCAAACGCCAACACCTATTTCAGCCAGACCGCCCTGCACGATTGCAAGACGTCGCTCGGCGCTCTGGGAAAACTGCAGTCGGTGACGGCGGTTGCCGAGGGACTGCGCGGCGGCATGACCCACCGCAGCTATCGCGCCCAGTTTGCAAAAAAAGCGGTGTCGCTGAATATCTACCTGCTTCCCGACGGCAAGTACGAGCAGTTTCTGGTGGAAGAGCAGTTGTAGAGGAGCGGAGCCGCAGTGACGCCGCGCTGCCGGTTCGCATCATCACCGTTGCGGCCTGACGGTCAGCTCCATGAATTTCCGTGGCGGCTGGGAACCGATGGTGATTTCCGTCAGCTCCGTCCACTCGCCCTTTTCGTTGATGCGCAACAACGAGGTGGTCTTGATTTCGCCGAACGACAAGCCCCAGGTGATTCCCCGGCCGCCTTCGGCAAGTTTGATCTCCGTCTCCAGCCAACGGCCGTCGTTGAAGGCGCGCATCGTGTACGCCTCTTTTTCGTCGTCGTAGGAAACTACGCCGAATGCCTGGAGCGCGAGCTTGCCGTCGGATTTCACCCGTCCCACTCCTTCGATTGTGAGGACCAACCCATCAAGCTTGTATTGGGCTTCCTCGGTCTGCACCAGTTCCACCGTCTCAGCCGGGCGGCGGTAGGTGCGAGCTTCGCCCGACCACTTTCCAATCAGGAAACTGAGCTTGTGCATTGCCGAGCGCTGGGCATCGAGGTTCGGCATCCGGGGCACCTGAGCCATACAGGGAATCGCCAGCAAGGCGGCGAGCGAAATTACAGGAATCGAGTGCAACACTCCCGGTTAGACGCCGGCGAGTCACGAGATGTTCCCACTCTCGACCGCTGTGCAGACGCGCGACGAACCGGGGGCAGGCTATGAAGAAGCCTCCCGGCTTTCGGCCATTTCCAACAACTTGGTAACGGTGTTCCAGTTTCGGCCGGTGCAGGGTGTGGCGAGCGTCCGCTCGACGAGCGGCCAGGACAGGTTCGGTCGCGCCATGCCGTTCGGGAAATAAGTATAGAGCTCGCGGCCGTCGATGCGCAGTTCCTCGGGATCGGCCTTGATGGCGAGAACCTTGGCGCGCACTTCGTCGCTGGGGCGGCTGGCGAGGAAGGTCACTGCCAGCTTGCTGGGCTCAATCTCGTCGCGCGCGGCGAAGGGGTTTCTCGCAATCACGTCCCGCATTTCGGAAGCCGTGCGCAGAATGACGGGAACGCGAAAGCCGAACTTCCGCTCGATCGCCTGCTCGATGCGCCTGGCCAGCGGGGCCAGGTCCCGCTCATCGGTTCGGAAAACCACGTTGCCGCTCTGCACATACGTTTGCGCGTCGCGCAGTTTGAGAGATGCATAGAGCGCGCGCAGCGCGTCCATCTTGATTTTGTTGTGGCCGCCGATGTTCACGCCGCGGAGCATGGAGATGACAACAGGCATGGCAGACACCAGGATACCCGCAAATCACGGCGGCCACGCCTTGCGCTGCGTCGCCCGAGCTTAGAAATGCAGGTGCAGACCTAGTTGCAGCATGCGCGGGCCGCCGCTTCCCAACAGCGGGGATAAACCGCTGCCGGGGCTGCCGGTTCCCAGCATCATGTTCAGCATGGAAGCCGATTGGCCGAACAGCGGGTTATCGAGGTAGCGCACCGGGTCGGCGAAGTTCGGGTGGTTGAGCGCATTGAATGCGTCGACGCGGAACTGCAGCGCTACCTTTTCGCGGATGGGGAAGTCGCGGCTGAGAGCCGCATCCAGTTGCACCATGCCGAACCCGTCGATTGCGTTGCGGCCCAGGTCGCCCTGTTGGCCGGATGGCATTACCAGGAATGCGGCCGGGTTCAGGCGGCGCCCGCCGGGCACGTTCTGGTCGCCCAGCCACAGCGGCTGGCCAAGCAGGAGCAGCGGGCGAAAGGCATTGGTCAGGCTGATGCCGGTATACTCCTCGCTCTCGAGTACCGTGATGGGAAAGCCGCTGCGGGCGCGCAGAATCGCGCTCAGCGACCATCCGCCCGCCAGCCGCCGCAAGCCCCTTGCCGGCTCGCTTTGCGGAACCGTGTAGCTCAGCGTGGTGGTGAAGGAGTGGCGCAGATCGAAATCGGATGCGCCGCGATCGCTCGGCGCCGCGAGGCCGGCCCAAAGCAGGAACGCGTCGCTCGAATCGTTATCGATGGCGTGCGACCAGGTGTAGGACGCGAGGCCGTTCAAGCCGCCGGTGAAACGCCGCCGGTACTGGGCCTCGAGGGCGTGGTAACCGGAGTGGCCGTTGTTGGTGGTCAGCGCAATCCAGGAAGTCGCCGAACTGCCGGCGCCGCCCACTTCGCGGCGAATCAGATCGTAGCCCGCGGAGCCCACGTATCCTACCGAGACGGTGTCGTGCGCTCCCAGTGCGCGTTCCAGCGACACGTTCCACTGTGCGGCGGCCGGCAGGCGCAGGTTGGGTAGAAACGCGTAACTGAGTTCCGAGGGGAACAGCCCGGTGGCGCCGGTGTAGCTGGCCACGCTCAGCGGCCCCCCGTTGATGGAATCGGCCGCGATGCTCATGCTCGAGTCGTAATAGAGGCCCCCGCCGGCGCGAAGCACTGTCTTGCCGTCGCCGGTGAGGCGCCAGGCGAAGCCGAGGCGCGGTGCGAAGTCACGGTAGGAAGTCGGCCACAGCGCGGTGACCGCGGGACAGCACAGGGAGGAGATCTGCGAAAACGGAATCACGTTTCCCGAAGCGAAGTCGAGGAACTTGGTGTCGCCGCTGGGAACCGGCGCAGGGCTGAATTCCCAACGAAGGCCCGCGGTCAGGGTAAACCGCGAGGAAGCGCGCCAGGTGTCCTGAATCCACAGCGACAACTCCGTCACGCCGGCCGATTCGTCCACCGCCGCGCTCTGCGCGATCCACAGGTTCTGCTCGGTGGCCAGGGCAGCCACGTCGTCGGCAATCACGCCCAGCGCCGCGGTGGCGTCGCGGCGGATGGCAACCACGCGCCGGTCGTCCACGCCCACCTGCACGTCGTGCCTGGCGAGATGGAACGCCAGCGATTCGGTGGTTTGAAACTGCCGCTGGCGGCGGCTGCCTTCCTCTCCCGAAACCAATTGGCCGATTCCGCCGATGGTGAACCGCACCAGGTAATTGCAGTCTTCGGTGATGTGCAGGAAGCTGGTGGTGAGCGGCTGCAACTGACATCCCGGCCCGGTGGCGCCGTCGCCGCCGTTCCACACCGAGTACGCACTGGACTGGCTCTCGTTGGCGCGCACGGAGACGATGGTACGCGCGGTGGGATGGGCTGTCAGTCCCAGCGTCAGGCTCTGGAAGCGCAGGTCGATGCGGTTCACCTGGAAAGCGCCGTACTGGTTTTCCGATGGCGCGTCGCTGTAACGGCCGAACAACGAAACGCGGGAGCCGATGGCCTGGTCGGCGCGGGCGCTGCCGGCATTGAGAGACGCCGGCTGCTCGGAACGGCCGGCCCAGTTCCCGATGCCGGTGGCGAGCGCGCCCTCGTTGGGAGCCGGGTAAATGCCCAGCACCGGCTGCGCCCACAAGCCGGCCGTCTGGCGCGCGGCCAGCGACGGCACGGGCTGGTTCCACACGTAGGGCTGCGTCAGCCCCAGGTGCTGGAAGGAAACGAACACGAATGTGCGGTTGGCGCGCACCGGCCCTCCCAGCGTCTGGCTGATCTCGCTGATCCGCGCCGCGCCCCTTCCCAGGCTGGCCTGGTTGGCAAACCAGTCGTTGGCCGCCAGAACTTCGTTGCGCCATTCGTAGGCCAGCGAGCCGTGCCATTGGTTGGCGCCGGATTGACTGGTGATGGCGATTTGCGCCCCCGGCAAACGCCCCATCTCCGCGCCGGTGCTGGAGGTGCGGATGGAAAGCTCGTCCACCACCTCCGGAGAGATGAGCGAATCCAGGCTGCCAAACGCACTCACCGCCGGCAGCGTCCCGCCGGTGGATTGCGCCGGTATGCCGCCCGCGGTGACACCGTTGTTGGCGCTGACCCCATCCACAGTGAAGTAGTTCGTGTTGGGCCGCTGGCCGGCGGTAGTGAATTGCCCGGCCTCACCGCGCGTGGCCGGCGTGATGTTGGTGCCCGGTGCCGCATCCAGAAGCTGCAGCAGGCCCCCGCCGTTGAGCGGCAAGCGCGTGATCTCGTCGTGCTCGAAGCCGGTTTCGCGGGCGGCGTCCTCACGGTCGAGCGGCGACGGCGTTCCCTCCACGGTGATGGTCTCGAGCATGCTGCCCACCGGCAGCACGAAATCGGCCGCTTCCGCCTGCGCTTCCTCCAGGGGCATGCCGAAGCGCACCAGAGTGCGGAATCCCTCCTTGCGTACGGTGGTTTTGTAAACGCCGGCCTCAAGCGGACTCACCGCGTAAGCGCCGCCGATGTCCGATTCCACGCTGCGGCGAAACCCGGTTTCCTGGTTGGTGACTGTGACCACGGCGCCGGAGATGCCGCCGCCGGAGGTGTCGAGCACGTGCCCTGCAAGGCTGGCGAAACGCTGGGCCGCCACGGGCTGTCCGGCCACGAAAATGGCACCCAAAACCGCCATGAGACCGCCCGCCCGCATAACCTTCTACTCTAACAGCCGGACCCAAAAGCTCCAATGGCGGAGGGTGTGCGGGGGTTGCACGGAGCGACCCGGCGCGAATGGCTGGAGCGCTACTCCCCGGCTGCCGCGTCCGCGCCGGTTTCCAGCAACCGGTCGAACAGGCCGCGCGCCGCCCGCTGCGCGGCGATCTTCTTGGTACGCCCCTCAGCCTGGCCGGTCCAATCCTTGCCCACGCGGACCTCCACGGTGAACATTTTGGAGTGCTCCGGCCCGCGCTCGCGCACGATCGCATAGCGCGGCTGCGGCAGCTTGCGCGACTGCGCCAGCTCCTGCAAAGCGCTTTTGAAGTTGACGATGGCCGGCTGCACGTCCGTGCCCGCCTCTTCATCGCCGGCGAAAGGCGCGTCCAGCACATGCGCGGCCACGAACTGGCGCACCGCATCGATGCCGCCATCCAGGTACACCGCGGCGATCAGCGCTTCCAGGGCATCCACCAGCAGCGTCTTTTTGCTGCGGCCGCCGCTCATCTCCTCGCTGCGGCCCAGCTCGAGGTACATGCCCAGATCGAGCCGCCGCGCCACACCGTGCAGATGAGCCGCGCTCACCAGGTGCGCTTTCAGGCGCGACAGCTCGCCCTCTTGCGAGTTCGGCTGGCGGAGCACCAGCGCCTCGGAGATCAAAAACCCGAGAATCGAATCGCCCAGAAACTCGAGTTGTTCGTTGTCGCTGAGCGCCGGCCCGGGGCCGGTGCGCGACTCGTTCGCCGCCGAACTGTGGGTCAGGGCGCGGCCGAGCAACGCCGGATTGGAGAACCGGTGGTTGATGCTCGATTCGAGCGAGGCCAGCTCCGCGCGCATCGCTGCCGGCTATTTTCCGCCGCTGCTCTTGGCGTGCGCCGCCTTCGCCTGCACGGTCTGCGCCAACTGCCTGATGGCGGGGTGAAGCTGAGGATCGGCCAGCAGCTTGTTGCAAATAGCGAGAGCTTCGTCGTTCTTGCCGCTCTCCTGGTAGGCCACGGCCAGCCGCACCTGGTAAGCCGGCTGCGGATCGCCTTCCAGCGCCAATTTGAAGTCCGCAATCGCCGCGTCATATGTCTTGCGCTGCAGCGCAACCAGGCCCAGATCGTTCTCCAGTTCGGCGCGCATGAACTTCTTGGTTTCCTCCCATTGCGCGTCCGGGACGCCGGCGTTCGGCTTGTTGTCGATGTTCGCCAGCGCCTGGTTGAAGTCTTTCTCCGCCTTCGAAAGCTCCTGCTCCTTGTTGAGGTCGTTTTCACCCACGTGGTGCAGGATCAGCTCGCCCAACTGCATCGCCGCTTGCTGGTTCTTGGGATTTGCTTGCAGCACGCGATCGTCGGTGACTTCCGCATCGATGTAGTCGCCTTTCTGCTGGTACGCGGTGGCTTCCATCAGCAACGCGACTTCTTTGTAGTCCGTATCGGCGAATTTGCCGATCAGGTCTTCGGCCGCCTTAATAACGGCGTCCGGGCCTTGCGATTGCGCCGCGCCCAGCGCCCGCACCGCATCCGCCTCCGCGGTCGATTTCGGCTTCATCTGTGCCATTAATCCGGGGACAACGGCGGCCATTGCCAGGACGCCGGTCAAAAACGTTCGTCTCATTCCAAATCGCTCCTTGATCTAATGCCTGGAACTTGCCTGCAGGCCGTTCTCGGCTTCTTTGCGCGCCATGTCAGAAATGCCTTCCACCTTCAGAGCGCCGGTAAAATACTGCTGAGCCTGATCTGGCTCTTCGGCCGCCAGGGCCAGCTTGCCCAAATACACCAGCACCCAGCCCCTGGTCACCGGCCGCGGGCCGAGATCCAAGGCGCTCTGAAATAACCGCATGGACGTCTCGGGGTCTTTGTTCAGCGCCGCAATGCGGGCCAAGCCATAGTAAGCGTCCGCTTGCAGCGGCTTATCGTCGGTCTGCTCCAGAACTTCCAGGTACTTCTTCCTTGCCGCTTCCAGATCGCGCGCCAGGTAAAGCTGCTCAGCATCGTCCAGCGTCTTGGCAGCCCCGGTGAGCGGCGCGGCGGGCGCGGACGGCGCAGCCGCGGGGGCCGCACGATTCGCGGCGCTCGCCGGCGGCCCGAAATTGAAATCCACTTTGGAAAGCCGCGCATCCTCCGTTCTCAAATCGATCGCGCCCACCATGTCGGGGTAATAGACCAACATCGACTGTTCCTGCTTTTCATAGAGGGGCAGTTGCTCGGAGAAGAACGGCGTCAGGATGAATCCCTGGTACAACGCGCGCTCGATGCCGGCCGGGTCGTGATCCAGGCGCGACTCCACCGCCTTAACCAGCGACTCGGTGGTCAGCGCCAGAAAGTCATCCCGGAAATGATCCTCCAGCCGGCGCGCGCGCTCCGCGTGCCGCGCCAGGAGTTTCTTGCGGTCCAGGATCTCCTGGTAGCGCGTTGCCATCGGGTCGAGCAGGTAACGCAAGTAGGCGTGGCGAATCTCGAAAATACGCGGCTGCGCCGAAGGGGTCACCACCACCGTGTCTTCAAGCCCGTAACTGCGCAGTTGCGCCTGGCCCGGCGGAGCCAGCAGCTCGATGAAGATCTGAAAACGGCGTCCTTTGAACCCCGAAGTCTGCTGCCGCAGGTACGCGTTCACCTGCAGTACCGCCTCCAATACCGGGCGATGATATCGCGCGATGTATTCGTCGATGTCCGGCTGCGCGCGCTGCCACAGATCGGCGATGCCGGCTTCCTTGTAAAATGCCGGAAGCAGTTTGGAGAAATCCCGCAGGCGCAGCGCATCCGGCGGCATATCCACGTCGCGCTTGCGCATGGCAAAATCCGGGGGGCCACCCACGGTGAGGGCGAAAGAAATGTACTGGCTCAACTCGGCAGTGGCGTCCGCCTGGCGGTGTTCGGCGACGAATTGCTTGATCGCCTCCAAGGACGGGATCTGGCGCCGCGCCAGTTCGTCGCGTACCTCCAGGCGCAGCGGATGGCTGTAGCGAGCGTTCAGCCCGGCATCGAAGCCCGCCGCATTCAGCGCCGCCATGACGGTGAACAGCGTCGGGCTGGCGTCCAGTTGCCCTGGTTCGGGCTGGTCCGCGCGCGCCGCCAGGGTTATGGCCAGCAAGGCTGGGAAGACGAGTCGCTTCAAGAAGGTCCGCCTAGAATAATCCCAGTGTACCGTAGCGCGTCGCCCCAGGATTGTACAACACGGGATGATCCTGGGCGGGAGTGTTTCGAAGATTTTATGGTACGCCCGTGGACAATGTACGATCTACATCCGCTCCGCCAAGCCCTTTATGAGGCACCGGGACTTCTCAGCTCTGACCTGTCCACCCTCGTCTTCGGCATGGACATCCTGCTCATGATTCCCGAAGCCACGCCTTCCACTCAGATTCGCTTGTGCCGTCACGCAGGGTGGTCACGATCAATCCGCGCGTTGGCTAGCGACTTCTCGCCCAGGTGACCTTCCCAGAACCGGACTTGGGGCCCCCGTCGCGGATTGCTGGCCGCACCGCCGCCGGTCATTTCCGGTTTGGGTGAGTCGCCTGAGATCCTCGCCTAACCGCGTCAGATCCACGAGTCGGCGGATGCTCGCGCGAATCCAACTATGCGCCAGGAAGACTTAAGGGTAGCCTCCGTAGGGTGGAAAAGGGGCTACCTGAACTCTCCGCGGCTCGAAACCGCGCCCATCCCGCTGGTGTCTAAATCTGGTGGTACGCTGGATTCAGATACTACAATCTGAAATACCGCGCCGGGAGTTTATCAACATCAACATGCGCGTGAAGGTCAAGTATGCGTTACCCCTGGCGCAGATGCTTCTGGCGGTCGTTAGCATCGCGTGGTTCTACCGTTGGGTGGCTATCGCCGACCGAATTTACGACGTGGCCGGCACTCCCGCGCCGTTCGACCTTATCCTATTGATTAACGCGCCCGTAAGTCTCGCGCGGAACCTCTTCTACCATATAAACCCTGAATGGTCCGATGCGATGTACGTCGCGTCGATCGGTATATTGTGGCACTGGGTTGTATTGAACATCGATTCATGGCGCGAGCGAAGGAAGGTCTTCCTGTTTGCGTGGGTGCCGTTACGAATCGCGGCAGACGTGGCACTGATCTGGTTGGGCCCGTACTGTTTGTGGCAATTCCGAAACATTGATGTCGCTCATTTTCCATGGCAATGGTGCGTGCCCTCGCTCGCGTCCATTCTGCTCTGGTCGTGTGGGCTGCCGTTCATTTTCGGCTATGACCTGATTCGCTGCTTCCGCCGGAAGATCTCGCGCGCGCCTGGGCCGACACCTTGGCCGTAAGCGGCTAGCCCCTGAGATCTGACAGGGAACCCAACGTGCCACGGAGGAGATCGTCGGCAGTCCGGAAGGCTATCCACATGAGGTAAAGTCACGATCTCAGACTTCTGCCGTTAGGAGTCCGAAACGGCGTTCGGGGAAGCTTCGCCGGGCCGCTCGTGAAGTCCACTTACATCATGTTGTGTTCGCGACTCTCCCCGTGCAGCAACCCGAAGCACGACGGAGTACATGTGCCGAGGCCCAGGCTTTCGTCTCGTCAATTTTGTCAAGTCGGAAACACAGTTTCGCCCAACAGTGACTCGGCACCATCAATATATACCTCTGTACCCGTGATATGACTGGCTGCGTTCGAAGCCAGGAAGAGGATCAGTTGCGCCACTTGTTCAGGTGTGCCTTTCCTGCCGCCGGTCAGAGGTATAGTCCCGTCGGGGAATCCCGAACGTACTGCGGCCCTCTCTATGTGACGCTCCCTGATGCTGCTCATAATTCCTGTTTCGATTGCGCCCGGACAGACGACGTTGACCCTGACCCGATACCTGGCTAACTCCAGAGCCAGTGTCTTTGCAAGTGCCACTTGACCGGCTTTCGAGGACGAATAAGCGGAAAAGCCCCCTATGCTAAAGACCCGAGTCCCATTCGTCGAAGCCACAACCACGACCGATCCACCCTGGCGCTTCAAGTGCGGAATCGAGTATCTGAGCGTGAGGAACGTACCCGTCAGGTTAGTCCCGATCGTTTCATTCCATTCTTCGGGTTCGATCTCGTCGGTTGGCGCACGCACACCATTTATGCCTGCATTCGAGACAACGATATCCAAACGGCCGAACGACTCGATGGTCCGCTCGACGGCTTGCTTCACATGGTCGGGCCGAGAGACATCCGCAACAAGTGCCACCCCCTCGACGCCCATAAGCCGTATCTCGTCGACGGTGGCCTTCACTCTTTCCTCCGACCGATCGAGGGCAGCGATCTTGGCTGACCCGCGGGCCAGTTCTCGCGCCACCGCCCTCCCAATCCCGGATCCGGCTCCTGTGATCAGGGCGACTCTCCCATCAAAATTCATTCCATACCTCCACCAGCACTCCAAAATGATATTGTGTCTGTGGGAATACTCTCAACGACCGGATTCGGCCGCCGCGTCGTTGTGGGCGGAGTGTTCGGTCAGGTCCCTATACGGCGCGACTTATGAATGCGACCATCGGTTGACTTATTTGCCAGGTCCGTGCATCCACGCCATTGTAGTCGCCGAACACGTGTGGACGCCAGTTCTACCGGGAATCGGAACCGGCCTCGACCAGCTCTCGGGTGGGGACCGCCGCGGGGTGGCCTGTGCCGGAATGCACCCCCATCCTCTGAAGCGCTGGTGTTAAGCTCCCGGCCGCCGTGAAAAACGATAGAATCGAGGGTTTGAAGTACATTCTCGCACCATCTTACGCGAAGGGGCTGAGCCGTGTAGTCGCGGCGATCGGACCGCCTGGGCGCCGCGGGTGGGCTTCGCATCCGCAATGGTGGAATCTCGTCCCATGATCAAGCAATCATCCAGGCATTGGTGGACCGACGCGATCTTTTACCAGGTCTACCTCCCCAGCTTCGCGGACTCCAACGGCGATGGAATTGGCGACCTGCCCGGCCTAATCGAACGGCTGGACCACATCCGCCCTGCTGTTCCTGATCGCCCAGACCATCCGAGAAATCGCGCTCGCCGCGACTCCCTGAATGCCGACGCCCTGTGGATCACGCCGTTCTACCCGTCCAGTGGCTGGGACGGCGGTTATGATATCAGCGATTACACGGCGGTCGATTCGGTTTACGGCATGCTGGCCGATCTGGATCGCCTTCTGAACGAATGTCATCGGCGCGGCCTCCGCGTCGTAATCGACTGGGTTCCGAATCACACAGGGGACCAACATCCGTGGTTCCAGGAATCGAAATCTTCGCGAAATAACTCGAAGCGCGATTGGTATGTCTGGCGAGACGGTATCGATTCGTATACGCCACCCAATAACTGGCGCTCTTTCATGCCTCCCGTTGGGAGTGCCTGGACCTACGACCGGCGAACAGGGCAGTTCTACCTGCACTCGTTCTCGAGCCACCAGCCCGACCTCAACTGGGACAACCCGGCGGTACGCTCTGCCATGCACGACACATTGCGGTTCTGGCTGGATCGCGGCGTCGACGGTTTCAGAGTGGACTCGTTACCATTCCTGGGCAAAGACCCGCAGTTAGCCGATAATGAGGACCCGGCCAGCCCGTGGGGGGAGCACAACCTCGACTGGCCGTCGGTACATTCGCGCATTAGAGAACTGCGCAGCGTTGTGTCCGGATACGGAGACATCGCCCTGATCGGCGAAGTAAATCTACCCAGCTTCGCTAGTGTGCTCAAATATGTGGGCGACGACGAGTTGTGTCTTGCCCAGAATTTCGGGCTGGTCTCGCTCGAATGGTGTGCCCAGCGCTTCAAGGATGCTCTGTCGTCGTATGGTGCGGCATCCGAAGGAAATGTCTGGCCGGCTTGGTACCTGAACAGCCACGACCACTCGCGCAGTGTGACACGCTACGACGACGCGTCGGGCAACGGCGAGCAGCGTGCCCGCGCCGGCGCCGTACTGCTGCTGACATTGGCCTGTACGCCGTTCCTTTACCAAGGCGAGGAACTGGGTCTCGCGGATGTGCCGATTCCAGCGAGCCTCGCGCGCGATGTGATCGGCCGAGACCCGCAGCGGACGCCCTTTCCCTGGGAACCACCGGAACTGCGGGACGTGTCTTCCGCGGGCACACCGTGGCTACCTCTGGGCAGCCAGGCCCGGGTAAAGAACCGATTCAGCGAAGACCAGGAGCCGAACTCGTTCCTGAACTTGTATCGCAACTTGATTCAGGTACGGCAGGCGAGCCCGGCGCTGACCTACGGCTCTTTGGACCTGCTCGACTCCGCTTCGCACGTCCTAGCCTATCGGCGAAGCGCGGAGGAACAGCACATCGTCGTAGCCATCAACTTCAGCGGAGAACCCCAGGAGATAAAGCTGCCGGACAGCCATGCCCTTTCGCTACTGGTCAATTCCTTTCTTGACCAGCAGACCGAGTTCGGCTCGAACGGCTACGTGCATCTCCGCCCCAATGAGGCGATTGTCTTTGAGATAGTGTCTCCACTGAATAACACGGAGGGTACTGATATGTCAGATGACATCGGACTTCGATATGCAGAAGCGATCCGCAACATGATCAATAACGAAACGGGTATGGTCGCTAACAGGATGAATTGGATGTTCGTGCTCCAGGGTCTGCTCTTCACCGCCGCCGGTAACCTGCAGAAGCACTCGTTGCTGATCGGAGTGCTCGCGGTTCTCGGAATTGGGGTGTCGGTAAGCATACGCCGGGAAATTCTCTTCAGCGAACGAGCCATTAGACAGATTCTCGATCGTTGGAATCGCTTCAAGGAAACCCGCACTCCGGAGCAGCTTGCGGTCATGCCGCCGGCCTTCGTGGGCGGCGAGAGCACTGAGGGCAGTAAGTTGGATCATTGGTTGGCAGCGCGACGTTTGTTGCCCGTTCTGTTCACCCTCTCGTGGCTCGCCGTCGCTGCGATCATCGCAGTGAAGAGATGAGGCGTGCCACTCCCTTGCCTGGTCAACACGCTCGGGATGCGCTTCCGTCGCGTGCCTGCCGGTCTTACTCGGATCGGCTCGCCCTTAGACGAACACAAGCGGAGCGTGACGGACCTGGACCGGCGTTCGGAGATGATCGCCCGTCCGTTTTGGATGGCGGAGACCCCGACCACCGGGCGTGAGTATCTCGCAGTGACCGGAGAATGTCCGAGTCACTTCACGGAAGACTTCGGCGGGCATAGCGGTGACACCTGCTTGTCCAGCGAGTGTCCAGTAGAGTCGGTTTCGTGGAACAAGGCCAACGAGTTCTGTGAGCGGCTCTCTCGCGTGCCGGCGGAGCGTCAAGCGGGCAGGCGATACCGTCTGCCCAGTGAGGTTGAGTGGGAGCATGCCTGCCGGGCCGGCGCCGAGACGGCCTTCAGCATCGGCACCGACCTTCCATCCGATTGCGCCAACTTCGACGGTACTTTCCCGTACATCGACGGCCCTCCCGGCACTTATTTGCAACGGACTTCGCCGGTAAGGAGTTACTGTCCGAATGCGTTCCACCTGTTCGACGTCCATGGCAACGTCTGGGAATGGTGTGCCGACCTCTTCTGTCCCGACGCCCTAACCTCCGCCGCCGCTGCCCCGCGTGTACTACGGGGCGGAGGCTGGCACTCCTATGCCCGCACTTGCCGCTGCTCCGCCCGGGATGCAGGGGAGCCCGACATAGGCTACTTCGACCAGGGCTTTCGAATTGTGTGTGTACTAGAGGCTGACTAGCTTGCTGAGTCCGGGATTCTACCAACGTTATCAGCGCTCGCTGATCGAGCCAGACTGGGCCATCGATTTGCGGCACATCCTCATCATCTACGACCTGCTCTCATCGGGCATGTTCCGCCACGCGCTCGAGATAGGCGCCCATTACGGCGCCTCGACCTGCGCATTTGTTGAGGCGGCTGAGCATTCGAGTGACTTGCGTGTTACGGTGTGCGATTCCACGATTACCAGCGTCGTGCGGGAACTGGTGCAGCGGTCGGCTGCCGCTCCCCGATGCCAGCTCCTGGAATGCGATTCGTTCGAAGCCCTCCAGCAACTTCGCGAGCGGCGGATGCCCGTCGACGTCGCGTTACTCGATGGCTCCCACGTGTTCTACAGGAACGCTACCGAGGCGGCATTGCTGCGGTGTCTCGGTACGCGAACTCTTCTGCTTCACGACATCTGTACCACATCCCACGATCGATACGGCCGCAATCATGAATTCGACGGACCAACGAAACTCCTGGAGAGGTTGCGGAGCGCGTCGGGCTGGTTCGCGGTTGAGGACAGCAAGCTTCGCGACGGCGAGCGGACCGAAGGAGGCTTCGCTCTGGTCACCCGCAACCGCGAGATTTGGGAGCGGGCGGTTGAAGTATTCTCGGCATGGACGTCACTGCTGAAGGCCGATCTCCGGCGGGCTGCCGGAGCGACGGACCATGGGTAAGGCAGACGACCTTCATCCTGAGTGCGCTGCTATCTGTATCAATTACGCGCGACTTTCAACTGCCGGGAGCACGCGCGAGTAGGCTGCAACGGAGAGTGCAGGTATTGCTCTTTGCTGCACCCTCACAGTCCACGTCAACTCGTCAGCGCGCCGACAATGCTTCCGCCGCAATGCAGTGGCTCACAACGACCGATTTCAGATCCGGCTGCTGAGCCTCAGCTATGATAAACTCTCCCAAACGGCATCCCGGCACCCGGAGGTTCACTGTGTCACCCGCAGATCAAGGATACGCTTCGTTTCAGGCGTGTTCTCGCTCGGAAACCGACCCTGTGAAGGGGCCGGTCCGGACGCGGTGCGATTCCGTCCGTCATGCCGGTAAGAAACCGCAGCAGCTCATCCGATGGGCGATCCTGTCGACGTTTTGCCTGACCTCGTTTGATCTTGCTTCTCAGACCATGGTGCCCTGGCTCACGCGGTCTGCAGACAACGCGAGAAGCGGCTGGAACCCTGCGGAAACGCTCTTGACGCAGGCGTCAGTCGGATCGAAAGGGATCGTCCGTTTCACTACAATTCCGGTCATCGGAGACGCACGAGGGATGGAAGCGCAACCGCTCGTCTTGCCGCAAGTGAAGCTGTCCGATGGCTCGACGCACGACGTGATGGTGCTGCCATCCATGGCGAACGTGGTGCGCGGCGTGGATGCTCATTCCGGCGCAGGCTTGTGGCAGGTAACGCTAGGGGCGAATCTGGGGACGCCGATCATTGGCGAAACGCCGCTGGGACCGAAGCCCCAGCCCGATAATTGCGTCGGCGCTCAACTGACTATCTATTGTCACGCGATCAACGACAAATGGGGCGTCTTGAGCACCGGAGTTATCGATCCTGACACGCAACGAGTATACCTGGTCGCGTGGATCTCTCCCGATGGCACGCCGCAAAAGGCGAAGCATTACGTGTTCGTCTTGAACGTAAAGGACGGAACTCAGGTGGTTCCGCCCGTGCTGGTAGCCGGGACCAGCGGAACGCAGTCCTACTCAAGTGCCATGCGGAAGCAACGAAGTTCTCTGGTGCTCACCAATGTGGGCGGACGAAAGATGGTCTTCTGGGCCTCCGGCACCGTGATGGAAACCGGAGCGGGAGCCGCGGGATGGATCTTGGCTTTCGACTGTGCCACAAATTCAATCACCGCCTCTCTGTCGATGACTCAAGGAGAAGGCGCGGGGATATGGATGGGTGGCCAAGGGCTTGCCGCCGATGATCAGGGGTTCCTGTACGCGATCACCGGAAACGGAGACTTTGACGGGAAGACGCAATGGGGTGAGTCGTTCGTGAAGGTGAAGTACACGCCGGCTTCGGGGGGAACCCCGGCGAGTCTGAAGGTGGTGGACCACTGGACGCCATGGATGGATCTGGCCCGATCGGGGCAGCAACGGTTGCCGCCGGCCAAGGTGGCTGGCGAGAGTGCTCCCAGCGAGGCGATCAGAGCTGTGAATAGCGGAATGAATCGCAGCTCGCTTAGAGACGCAACGGCGAAGGTCAGCGTGGACGAGAATAACAATGCGGTTGTTCTCGTCTTCCCCAAGATGGCCACCGGTAACTGGTCCGATGAAGACTGGGGCTCGGCTGGACCTGCTTGCATATTCCCGATCGGTGTCTGCATTGCAACCGGAAAGGACGGCATCGGGTATCCCATCAAGACTGCAAACCTGGGGGGAACCACAGTCGGGGATTTGGCGGACCCAAAGGCGAACTGTCAAAAGCTCGCGGCTCCGCCGATGTGGCTGACCATGAGTCCTGGGCCGGTGGATCCCTGCCCGAACGATCCGATGACGTTGAACTTTCTGCCCTGGGGCTACACCGCGCATCTCCACATGACGCCGGTGCAGTTCTTTGACCCGGTGCTCAACTCGTGGACCATTTTTGTCTGGGGCGAGAATGCCCAACTGCACAAATGGAAGGTCAGTTCGACAGGGGCGCTCACCTACGTGGCGCAAAGCAACGAATTCGCGAGTGACAACCTGCGCGGGAAACTTCCCGGGGGAATGCCCGGAGGCTTTTGTTCCGGATCAAGCAACGGGGCGGACCCAAACTCTGCGATCCTTGTCTGCGCAATTCCCTACGGCGACGCCAACACGCAGGTGGTGAACGGGCGCCTATTGGTGTACGACCCGGTGCACCTTGCCGCGGATGGATCGTTGAAAGTGCTTTGGGATTCTCAACGCTGGGGTGTTACCTTCTTGTTCAACAAGTTCGATCCACCCGTAATCGATGGGGGCCAGATTTATGTGCCCAACTACAACGGCGGCGTTGACGTGTACCATTTGGCGCCATAGACATCCTGCTTCTATACGGCCTAGGTTACAGAGGCAGCCAGGCTTTCGCCGGGAAGACTGCTCCCGATAACCCGGAATCACGCCGCCAGCCGAGTTGCCCAAATCAGCTCCAGCTATTTCGGCAGCTCGGCTTCGCCAGTTAGGTTGAATTTACCGATCTGAACCGAGGTCGCCTCCTGAGGCTGTGCACCGCCCAGTGAGACGGTGTAGTCACCCGGCACGATTACGCGATTGCCCTTCTCATCAACTTGGCCCAGTGAGCGCGGGTCAATTGTAAGGCTGACGTGAGCGGACTCGCCCGGGCCCAGATGCACGCGCTTGAATCCCGCAAGCACACGCAGAGGAGTCTCAAAGGCTTTAGGCTGCGTGAGGTAGAGTTCAACCACTTCATCTCCCGCCATTGCACCTGTGTTCTTGACGTCACCTTCCACCGTGACCGGTTCACCGGGTTTCACCCTCAATGGCGCAATCTTCAGATTGTGGTACGCAAAGCTCGTGTAGCTGAGTCCGAAGCCGAATCCATAGAGCGGTTGATCCGCGAAATAACGATAGGTCCGGTGACGCATCGAGTAATCTTCAAATGGCGGGATTTGGCTCAGCGACGAATAAAAGGTCAGCGGAAGGCGCCCGGCAGGATCGCTGTCGCCGGCCAACGTCTCCGCAATTGCCGTTCCGCCCTCCTCTCCGGGATACCAAGCTTCGAGAATCGCATTGGCATTCTGCTGCGCCCAGTTGACGGCCAGCGCGCTGCCGTTCTGCAGCACGACAACTAACGGTTTTCCGGTGGCGGCGAGCGCTTTCAACAGATCTTCCTGGGCCGCAGGCAAATCGATCGAAGTGCGATCACCGCCGCTGAACCCCGCCAGCTTCACGGGCATCTCTTCGCCCTCCAGGGAAGGCGAAAGCCCGACGAACGCGATCGTCACCTCCGCCTGCTTCGCTGCCTCGACTGCCTCGTTGCGCAGCATAGCCGCCGGAGCCTGCCAGGTAAGGTCAATGCCGGCGCTCCCCGTTCTATGCAAGTACTCCAGACGGATCGGGTGTGGCTGTGCATCGCTGAACGTCACAGGCGCTTCGATAACGGCACCCCGCTCGCCAGTAGCCCCGCCGCGACTTTCAAGCAGCAGTTTCTCGTCCAGGTAAAGCCGGAAGCCTTCTGCGTTCTCGCAGGCATAGCAGTAGTTCACGCGCACACCCAGCTTGTACTCGCCGGGCGCTGGCGGAGTGAAGCTGCCGCTCCAGCGCACCGAGTAATTGTTGCGCTGCAGTCCCTCAACAGGAACAACCTTGTCCCAATTGAAATTGATGTTACGGTCGGTACGCGTGAGAACAGGCGTGCCGCTCAAATCAGGCGAGCTGAAGTACTCGCCGGTAAGTCCATGGCCCGAACCGCTGGCAGGATGAAGCGCGGTATGCTCGATAGGCGTCGCGAAGCCCTCAACCAGCGTCGCCCCCTGCGCATAAGCCACTTTGGCAGAGGAAAACCGGTTTTCAATTCCGTCGAGTGGGGAGACCGGCGAAGGCGGTGGCCCGTTGTAGTTGCCTTGCAGGGACTGTATGAGCTCCGCGGTGGGACCAACCACGGCGATGCGAGTAATTCCGGCTTTTAGAGGAAGTGTGTGATCCCGGTTCTTCAGCAGCACAATCGATTCCCGTGCCGCGCGCAGCGAGAGTTGCCGATGCTCTGGCGAGTTGACCTCACTCACGGCAATACGCCCATAGGGAAAACTGGACGGCGGGTCGAACATGCCCAGCTTGAATCGCGCCCGGAAGAGGCGGCGCAACGCGGTGTCAAGCTCTGATTCCTTAATCAAGCCCTGATGAACTGCGTCAACGAGTGCCGGGAACGCCTGACCGGGACCGAAACCGCATTCGAGATCGGTGCCAGCTCTTACGGCAGCGGCCGCCGCGTGGGCCATGTCCGGAGCGTAGTGGTGTCCTGTGTCTATGTCAGCGACGGCAGCACAGTCGCTGACGACGTAGCCATCAAACTTCCACGCCTCGCGCAGATGATCGCCTAGAAGCATGGTGCTGGCGCAGGCAGGCACACCATCAATTGAGTTATAGGCGCACATCACAGACTGGGCGTGTGCCTCGGTGACCGTAGCGCGAAAGGCCGGCAAATAAGTGTCCTCAAGATCGTGCGGCGAGACATCCACATTGAAGCCGTGCCGCAGTGGCTCGGGGCCGCTGTGCACCGCGTAGTGCTTCGGAGTTGAGACCACCCGGAAGTGTTGTGGATCGTTTCCTTGCATGCCGGTGACGAAGGCGACGCCCATGCGGCTCGTTAAGAAAGGGTCTTCACCATAGGTCTCCTGGCCCCGCCCCCAACGGGGGTCGCGAAAGATGTTGATGTTGGGTGCCCAAAACGTAAGCCCGAAGAACATTTCGCGATGGTCATTGCGCACAGCCTCGTTGTACTTGGCGCGCGCCTCTGTCGACACCGTCTCGCCCATCATGTGGACAAGGTCCGTGTCCCAGGTGGCAGCCATCCCAATCACCTGAGGAAAATTCGTCGCGTAGCCGGCAAAGGCGACACCATGCAGGCCCTCGTTCCACCAGTCGTACTTCGGAACGCCGAGCCGCGGGATGGGAGCCGCATGGTCCCGCATCTCGGAGACTTTCTCTTCCAGCGTCATGCGGCCGATGAGGTCGTTAATACGCTGCTCCAGCGGCAACGCCGGATTCATATACGCAGCCTGAGCAGTTACCGCCTGCTGGGCATGCACGGGGAATGCGAGCACGAGGCCGACTAGAAGTCCGAGAAAACTGCTCGCTAGACGAGCGCGGAAATTAAGCATGGAAATTGCCAACTCCTGTGCGGGAGGATTCTTACAAAATGTACCACTATACCCGTCTCGTCGGGCCGGAGATCGCCACCAAGGTCGAAGTAGCGCTCACTAGGACACCAATGAGCAAAAATGAGGACATTCAGTGAAGCCGATTAGTTGGAACGTTGTCTGAGGCAAGCGAGGATGAGATTGAGGCGGAGGGTAAATCGGCTCTTGATCAGAAACGGGGGCAGGCCGTGATCCCAAGCTGATAAAACAATCTTGGGAGAAACGTTTTGATCAGCTCAGAGATCCTGCTAGGCCTGCGACGGGTGAAGAAGTGCTCGTCAATGCCCAGAATCTGCGGGCACGCCGCGGCGTGCCACTCGCGGAACTGGTGTTCGAGGCCGTGCCGGAAGTAGCGTTCCACGGTGGCCGCACCGATGGCTTCC
>JBAVYH010000174.1:0-20814 GCA_049698695.1 Bryobacteraceae bacterium
AGTGGAGTGGTCTTCACATTCTTGCAGGCTCCACCTCCTGCGACGGCCACTGCGAAGGCCGCGGCGCTGACATTATCCGGCATTTCGAGTACTCCAATAAGGTCGTACTCCCCGAACGCCATCCAGAGGGATCCGACCTTGCCGCCGAGCTTCTCGACCGCCTTGCTCACCGCCGACACGCGGTCCTGTGGGTGCTTGATCATGGCGGCCCATGCTTCGGCGCTGTACGATATCTGAAACAAGCAACTGGCCATTGAAGGCCCTCCCTTCGGCCGGAAGGTCCCTTCTTGGGCTCCCGGGCTCTGGTGAGGATACACCCGCCGCCTTTCCTTATCTAGAGTGCAACCTTGGGTAGCCTGTATCCGCGGCTGGCTTCCGATATTGGTAGTTAACGGTCCGGTTCGTTGATCACTCTCGGCCTTCCCCGCAAAAGCGGCTAGAGAACCACGACAACTCCCTGTGCGGCTGCGCAACGCTGTGGAGCGGGACGAATGGCCGGTGCCGATTTTGAACATTACTTTGCTCCTCAGCGTAGATACGTGAGACGCTGGTGTTGCGGCTGGAAAAGCTGATGTTGCAAGTTGACGCTCTCAAGAAAAGCTACGGCAATTTGGTGGCCGTGAACGACGTTTCCCTGCGCGCCGGGGCGGGGGAAACGATCGGGTTGCTGGGGCCCAACGGCGCTGGCAAGACCACAATCGTCGCGATGATCGCCGGCCTAATCCGTCCCGACTCGGGTTCGGTGCAGATCGAAGACCGCCCCTTAGCCGGCGACACTGATCCGAACAAGCGGCGTATCGGGCTGGTACCGCAAGAGCTCGCGCTCTTCGACGAGCTGACGGCGCGAGCCAACCTTGAGCTTTTCGCGGCACTTTACGATCTCGATGGAACGGCCGCCAAGCGTGCTATCGGCGAGGCTCTCGAGCTCGTCGGCCTGACGGACCGCGCGCGAGAGCGCGTCAAAAACTACAGCGGCGGCATGAAGCGGCGTCTCAATCTAGCCGGGGCGCTCTTGCACGACCCGCAGATCCTCCTTCTGGACGAGCCCACCGTGGGGGTTGACCCTCAGAGCCGGAATGCCATCTTCGATAACCTCGAGGTCCTCAAACATCGGGGCAAGACACTGCTCTACACCACGCACTACATGGAGGAGGCCGAGCGCCTATGCGATCGTGTCATCATCATCGACCACGGCAAGGTCGTCGCTGATGACACCCTGCCCGGGCTCTATCGTCTGCTGCCAGTAACCAACCTGCTCGCCGTGGAGCTCATAGATGGGCAGGACGGCCTCCGCCTGGACGAGTTGCTGGCCCTGCCAGGCGTCCGTTCCGCGAAACTCGAAGCCGGGACCTTACGGGTGGGTGTTCAGGATCTGGCCACCGAAACCCCGCGCGTCTTGCAGTGGTTGGTGGAGCGAGGCCACCTCTACCACCACGTGGCGAGCGAGCGCGCCAATCTGGAAACCGTATTTCTGACACTGACGGGAAGGAGCTTGCGCGACGCATGATGATCTCGTTTCGGGCCTTGGTCCGCAAGGACCTCCTGTTGTTCCTCGTGGACCGGCGCGCTCTGCTGATGAGCTTTGCCGTCCCTATCGCCATCGGCTCCTTCTTTGGATACGTTTTGGGAGGGTCAGGCGGTCAAGCGAACGCGAGCAAGATTCCCGTTTTGACAGTAGACCAAGACCAGAGCGCGATTTCCCGCGAGATCGTCAATCGGTTGTCCGGAGAAAAGGCACTCGATGTGAAGCCCTCGACCCCTGTCGAGGCACGCGCGGCCGTGCGCAAGGGGACCGCCACGGTGGCCGTGATCATCCCCCCGAATTTCGGCCAGGACGCCGGGCGCGCCTTCTTCGGTCCCCAGCAGAAGCCCGAGATCGACGTGCTCTTCGATCCTTCCCATGCTGCCGAGCGCTCCATGGTGGCAGGAATCCTCACCGGTGATGTAATGCAAGCCGTGAGCAAGGAAATGTTCGCGGGCCAGACCGGACGCGAGATGGCCAAGACCTCGCTGGCCGAAGTGGAGCAGAGTCAGGGTATTTCGGCGCAGGACAGGAAACCCCTGGAAGATTTGCTGCGGAGCGTGGACCGCTGGAACCAGCATGTGGATCAAGGCGCGGATGCCGGTCTCTCACGCGGCTTGACCATGCCCTACACTACGCGCGAAGAAGCCGTCACCGCGCACCAGAACATCCAGTACAACGGCTATGCTCACGCCTTCGCCGGGATGGTGGTTCAGTTCGTCCTGTTCCTGGGTATTGACGTCGGCATCGGATTGCTCCAGCAACGGCAGCGCGGCTTGTGGAAGCGATTCCGGGCGGCGCCTTTGTCGCGCGGAGTTTTGCTCGGCAGCCGCGCCGTCAGTGCGGCGATTCTTGCGTTTTTCGTGGTGCAGGTGAACTTCCTGTTCGCCCGGCTGATCTTCGGCGTGCGAGTGGAAGGCAGCATAGCGGGTTTTCTGGGAGTAAGCGCTGCCTTCGCCTTGATGACGGCGGGATTCGGAATGTTGGTTGCGACCATTGGCAAAACGCCGGAGGCTACGCGAGGTCTTGCCATTTTTGCCACCCTCATTGTGGTGATGCTGGGCGGTGCCTGGATTCCCATGTTCCTATTCCCGCAATGGCTGCAAAAGCTCACGGTGCTGGTGCCCACGCGCTGGGCGATGGACGGCTTGGAAGCTATGACATGGCGGGGGCTGGGCCTAGAAGCCGCCGTAGTTCCGATCGCCATGTTGCTTCTGTTTGCAGCAGTGTTTGGGGCCCTAGCAGTGGCGCGCTTCCGCTGGGAAGCGGAAGGCTAATCCACAGCCGACCGTTTCTTCCTGGACAGATGGAACCGATAACGAATATTAACGCTCGCGTCGAACAGGTGCCGTAGTCATCGCGTCGTGGCGGCTCGACAAGCGGTTCCTATGCGAGCACGCCGCTGGAAACAGGTGGTATGGGATATTGCGATAGAAATCCGGCGGTTCGGAGCGACACTTCCGGAAATCTTGATTCGGGTCAATTTTCAGATGGACGATCCGGGAGTTTGCGATTCTCAGATCTATATGAAACCCGTTGCGCGGCGCATGGCACCCGTCTAGCATAAATGTTGATGATGATGCCGCAGACGATCGGGCACTACCGGATTGTGTGCAGAATCGGCGAAGGCGGCATGGGGGTAGTCTACCAGGCTTGGGACGAGCGGTTGCAGCGTGCCGTCGCGATCAAAACCATTCGGGGGGGCGAAACGGCGGAATTCCGCAATCGGCTCTGGCGCGAGGCCCTGTCGCTCGCCCGTGTTAACCACCCAAATGTCTGCCAGTTGTTCGATGCCGACAAAGACGGCGAGACGCTGTTCCTGGTGCTGGAGTTGCTCGAAGGCCGATCATTGGCAGACCGTCTGGCGGCCGGACCTCTGGCAACCTCCGAAACGGTACAGATTGCGCGCCAGGTCCTGGTGGCCCTAGGTGCCTTGCACGGCCTCGGTATCGTCCACCGCGATCTGAAGCCTTCGAATGTCTTCTTGACTCCGCACGGTGTCAAACTGCTCGATTTTGGGCTGGCACGCTTAACCGGCAATTCGCTCTCGGCCAGCGGGGGGTCCGCGCCCACGGCGACCAATCTGACGGCACCCGGAATGATTCTTGGCACGCCGAAGTACATGTCGCCAGAGCAAGCCCGCGGCGCGGTGGCCGGTCCGGCCAGCGACATTTTCGCAGCCGGCTGCATCCTTTACGAGATGCTCGCCGGGAGGCCGGCGTTTGGTGGGGACTCGTTCGTGGACACTCTGTATCAGGTGATGCACCACGAACCGTCGGAACTCGGCGGTGCGCGAGAGGCCGATGCGCTCAACGGGGTGATCCGGCGCGCTCTGGCGAAGCGGCCACAAGATCGCTATGCTACAGCGATTGAAATGCTTCAGGCGCTGGACGTCGCAACGGCTTCCGTTGGCACAGTTGCCGCATCGCCCACCCAGACAGCCATGCGCTTGATTGTGCTGCCGTTTCGGATTCTTCGCAAAGACGAGGAGACCGAATTCCTTGCTTACAGCCTTCCGGACGCCATCAGCAACTCTCTGTCCGGCATCGACAGCCTGACCGTGCGGTCGACCCTGATGGCCCTGCGGTTCGAGGGGCAGCCCGCAGACCCGAAGAAGATCGCCGTGGAAGCAGATGTCGACGCCATTCTTGCGGGTTCCCTAATGCGCATTGGCACGCAGCTCCGGCTTTCCTGCCAGCTTCTGGCAGCTCCCAGTGGAACCCTGATCTGGTCGAACACGCTACACGTGTCCATGGAGGATCTTTTTCAGGTTCAGGACGGCTTGGCTAACCAGATCGTGCAGTCTCTGATGCTGCCCCTGACGGAACGGGAACGCCGAATACTCCGCCACGACGTGCCCACCAGCGCCAAAGCATACGAATACTATCTTCGCGCCAACCAGCTCTCGGTGCGCCGAAGCATTGAAAACATGAGGCTCGCCCGCGACCTCTACTTGCAGTGTTTAGAAGCGGACCCGGACTATGCTCCGGCATGGGCGCATCTGGGAAGGGTCCATCGCTTTCTGGAAAAGTTTGCCGGAGACACCGAAGACAGCCCTGAACTGGTCGATGAGGAGTTCTGCCGGGCCTTCAGTCTGAATCCGGACCTGACCCTCGCGCACAACCTGTATACCCCGATCGAATGCGACCGGGGCCGCGCGCAACAAGCCATGATCAGGCTGCTCGATCGCGCGCGTTTCCGACGTCACGACCCGGACCTGTTCGCAGGCCTGGTCCAGGCCTGCCGCTATTGCGACGAACTGGCGGCTTCCGTCGCGGCCCACAATTACGCGCGCCGACTCGATCCGCACGTCGCGACCAGCGTCGAGCACACTTACTTCCTGCAGGGAGAGTATGAGAAGACGTTGGCTTTTTACGACGCCCACGCCGGCTACTACCTGGACGCCGCCGCGCTGGCCGCGATGGACCGTAACGAGGAGGCCTTAGAACGGCTCCGCCAGCGCGAGGGGAGCGGACATGCCGGCCAGATCCGGGCGGCCATGCTTTCCCTGCGGGCTTATCTGGAGGGCAACTTCGCGGAATGTCTAAGGCCTATCGCGGAGTTGGAGACGTGGCTTCACCCAGACCCCGAATCTCTTTTCTACATTGCCCGCCACCTGGCACGTATCAACGAGCAGGAGCGAGCCATGGTGGCTCTCTCTAAGGTGATCGATGGCGGTTTTCTGTGCGCGTCGTCTTTGGCCCGCGATCCGTGGCTTGAGTCGCTCCACGGGGCGCCTGGGTACGCAGAGTTGGCGCAAAAGGCGGAACGCCGCCGCCTGAAGATCCATGTTGCTTTCCTGGACGCGGGTGGTGAGCAGGTGCTGACCCACGCATGAGCTAGAACGCGTTCCCACATCCATGCCCATCGGTAGATCCGATTCGCCCGCCCTACCCACAATCAATCCGCGTGGCTGGCTGAGCCGAAACAGCGTCCGAGGAAGTGGGCCGATTAGGACCGATAAGTCGGCCAGCATCCTGCCAGTGGTCAAGCGGCTTGCGGACGACGTGACCGAACCCACATCCACGGGTAAAGCGTCAAAGCACGATAACTTGCTCGTGCGTCGTCAACCGCTCGCCATCGACCCGGGCAGGGGCTCGGATGAACCATCAAGAGAAGGGAACATCTCTATTGGTTTGATCGTATCGACTTCAGGAGAAAATCGTCGATGCTATTCTGCAGCCTGCCCGGCGCCACCCGGAACTCAGCGTATCAGCGGCTCGCTGCGCTAATGCTGCTTCCCGTGTGTCTCCTGCAAGGGCAAACCACGAGTCCACTGGAATTGGTCAAGCAGGCGACACCACCTGCGAGTGAGCACCTGACCTACGGCAAGAGCCCGCTGCAATTTGGTGAGTTGCGTTTGCCGGCCGGTACAGGGCCGTTTCCTGTTGCCATCCTTGTGCATGGCGGATGTTGGGAGGTCAAGCTGGGCAATCTGCCTGAAAATGTCACTTCCTTCGAACTTCTGCGCCCGATCGCCGCGGCACTTGCGACAGCGGGTATCGCCTCGTGGAATATCGAATACCGTCGCCTCGGAAATGAGGGCGGCGGCTGGCCCGGGACCTACCAGGACTTAAGCAGAGCGACGGATTATTTGCGCGAACTGGCGCCTCGCTATCATTTGGACCTTAAGCATGTGGTTGCGGTCGGTCACTCGTCGGGCGGTCAACTTGCGTTGTGGTTGGGTGCACGAGGCAAGCTGCCGAAGGGCAGCATGCTGTATACGAAATCGCCGCTTCCGCTGAATGGTGTTGTGAGTGTCGATGGCCCCCCAGATCTCGAAGCGGACCGCGCGATCGAGCAGTCGGCGTGCGGTGGGCCGGTGATCACGCAGTTCGTCGGCGGTACGCCGGCGGAGTTCCCTAGCCGCTATCGAGAGGGTTCGGCAAGTGGGCTGCTGCCCATCGGGACCAAACAGGAGATATTCGTAGCTAGCACGCTTGGCGAGGAGTGGATCACACTGTTCAAGCAGTATGTGGCCGCAGCTGAGAAGGCAGGCGACCCTGTTCGCCTGCTGACAATGGACGGTGCCGGCCACTTTGATGGGATCAACCCACAAGCGCCGGCTTGGCAGGCGGTGATGGCCAGCATACGATCTTTAGTCAGCGTTCACTGATCAGACGCTACCGCGGAATTCAGACCAGATCACTTGAACGTCCAAGCCCGATTCGGATTAGTAATGCTAAGTCGGCCAGCGTCCGGCGCTGCCGCTAGCGCGGCCCGGTCCTCATCTCCCAGATCCGATTTCTTGCCCACGTCGGCCAGCGCACACTTGCGTGTAGGCTTTTCTCTTCCATGACGCCCCGTGGCCAGTTTCCGGATGCCGCGTGATCCAGGAGCAACCCGGAAGTGGCCATTTTCCCGGCAACGCCACATATCGGCCACTGGACAGGCCGATGGAGCATGCAACCGCTGGACACGAAGCCCACGTTGCGTTAGCGTACCTCTGAAAGAGGTCTGCCGCGAAGAATCTTATTGCATTTGTGCTACTCGTGGCGCTCGGGTCCCTGACTCAGTTACTCGGGGCTGGTGTAGACGGGATCTGGAAAGGTCGGATCACCTTCAACGTGCCATCCGGACAGCAGGCAGCGGACATTACCCTCACCCTGAAAACGGCCGGTTTTACGTTGACTGGCACCTTTACCGGAGTCCGGGACGGAGAGCGTGACAGCACCGAGATCCTGGACGGGAAAGTGAATGGAGCGGAGATTTCCTTTGCCATCGCCACTGGTGCTTCGGATATGCCGCGAATGAATTTCACCGGGAAGCAAGATGGAGACGCTCTGAGGCTGATCGCAACCGCGAAGAACCCAAACGACGGGAGGGAATGGAAATTCGTTGATGATCTGTTGAAACGGGAGAAGTAGCCTAGGCGAATCACACCGGGGGTTGCCAATGTGGTGGTACTTGTCCGCAAACTTCACTTTTTGTCCAGTACATCTGCGGGCTCAGGGCAACACCCAGAAATACACGGCAGCACCAAGGTAAATTGGTAGACGACATCCAATGACCACTGCAAACACAGTTGAACTCAAGGCCCAGGTCGCTTGCTTCTTTTCACAATTAGACGAAGACGCTTTCTTCGAATGGCTCAAGAAGCTGCCTTGCATCTTGAATGTCGAAGGAAAAGGCGACACGCTGTTCATTCGAGTCCTCAAATCCAAAGTCGATGAGTACGCATTGCGAGACCTTCTGGCATTGTTTCAGCGGTACAGAATCGATATGAAGCAACTCAGCACCTTCGATAAACGGGGCTTTTCGAAATGGTTTCACAACAAAGACGCGTATTGGTATGTATCCGTGTTCGGTTGCTGAGTGGCCTTGCCGGGCAACTGGATTGACTTGAAGAGGGTTGCGGGCGATAGACGGGGTTGTCGGAAACTTGACCCCAGACTGACGCCCCCCGGGCAACTACTCCTTTGCCACCCCGTGTTCGCGTACGCTGGCTAGGAATCGCAGGAACGCGAGCCGTCGCCCGCAGTTCCCGCAGTATTTGTCCTTGCCCGCCCGCGTGTCGAGAACGTCGCGAACGAACGTCATACCCTTTCCATAGCGAACCCGATGACTTCGTCCGAAGTAGTCTGGAGCGTACGAGCCAAAGTCCACCTGACAGAAATCGCAGAGAATGATCGTGGTATCGAAGACCAGAGACTCCGCATACTTGTGCCGCCCCTCCGCTAAATGACCCAATTCGATCGGAAGGGCTGCGCAATCCCAGCACGGGGCAACGTCTCGCGCTTCAAGAGAGGCATAGCAGATCGGGCAGTTGCTTTCACTCATGGAAGGCCACCACCAGTGTACGCCCGAAGATGACTGGTGGTACGGGGTTACCGGAAACGTGTGGCTGATGCTCCCGAGCGGATCGTCGGCCACTCGGAGAAAGGGATGGGGCAATGACCGGAAATGGGCCTCTGCGCTTGGCTGTGGTTGGATCGTCTGCCGGGCCCACCCCTGCACCGCGGAAAACTATAGACTCCGGGTGAAGGTGCTATGTTCTTAGAAAGGTTTGGGATTGGGGTCTGCCCCCGTTGTTGGCGTAGAGCCAATCTGTGGGCCGCCGCGCGTGGTCTCCGGTGGTCACCCGCCGCCCGTAACTCTATGAAAACATGGTAGCGCTAACGGGAATCGAACGTGCCTGGCGCCAGTTCAGTCTAGTTCAGTTAGGTCTAAGTGTTTCATTCTGCGTTCAGGTAGTTCAGCCACGCTTAGGGAAAAGGCGCCACAAGTGGCCGACGTGGCAGCGCGGTGGCAGCGCACGGCCCCCAAGGCCCGCCTAAGTACCCCGCCAGGTGCCGTACGTGAAACGGTTCGCCCAAGAAAGGGAGCTCATTCCGGAGGGTGGTAGGGGTATGCTTACTCAAACTAAGACGACGCCCAAACTCCAAATCCAGTTCTGGCCGATCGACAAGTTCGTCTCTTACCCCCGCCACCTTCGCAAACACGATGGCGCTGTTGATAGCATGTGCGCCAGCCTCCGCGAGTTCGGTTTCAAAATTCCTGTCCTCGCGCGTAGCGACGGCGAAGTGGTCGATGGCCAACTGCGCCTCAAAGCCGCCCGCCAATTGGGATCGTGGCCCGGGGGCGACACTACGCAAATCCCCGTGGTCCCTTGCGACGAGTGGACCCCGGCGCAGGTGAAAGCCTTCCGCATCCTCGTCAACCGGTCGGCGACATGGGCGGACTGGGATGAGGAACTGGTCGCGCTGGAGCTGCAGGAGCTGGACGAGGCGGGCTTCGACCTCAGCCTGACCGGCTTCGATATTGGCGAGATCGATGAATTCCTGCCGATACCGGAGGAGGAGCAAGCCGATGTGGCGCCGGCACCCCCCAAGAATCCGGTGTCCCGCGTCGGCGACCTCTGGCTCTGTGGAAAGCAGCGCGTGCTTTGTGGCGACGCCACTCACCCGGAGGATGTTGACCGGCTTCTCGGCGGCCGCCACCCGATCTTAATGGTCGCAGACCCGCCCTACGGCATCGAGCTGGATTCGGAATGGCGCGACCGCGCCGGCCTGAACGACTGCGGGCCCGCGCAGCCCAGCTACATGAAACACCGAACAAAGGGCCACACCGAAACCACCATCTCCGGTGACACGCGCGCCGATTGGTCGGAGGCGTTTGCCCTGGTGCCGAGTTTGCAGGTCGCCTACGTTTGGCACGCCTCCCGATTTACCAGGGAGGTGCTCGATGGTCTCCTTCGCATCGGCTTCCTCCACCACCAGCAGATCATTTGGGATAAGGGCCGGACGGTCCTCACGCGCACGCTCTACTGGTTCCAGCATGAGCCTTGCTGGTTTGTGCGCAAAAAGAACGCGCCCTGGTATGGCAAAGCCGGCGAGAACTCCACCATCTGGGCGTCGCCTTCCCCGAAGTTCATCATGGGCGGTTCGGAGGAGAAGAAGTTCGACCATCCCACGCAGAAGCCGCTGGTGTTGGTGCGGCGGCCAATCCTGAACCATTTGAAACGGGGCGAACTGGTTTATGACCCGTTCTTGGGCAGCGGCACGACATTGGCCGCCGCGGAGCTGACCGGGCGCGTGTGCGTCGGCATCGAGATTGACCCGCAGTATGTGGACGTGACCGTGACCCGGTGGCAGACCTTGACGGGCAAGAAGGCCACGTTGCTGGGGGACGGGCGGAGCTTCGCGGAAGTAGCACGGAAACGCCGCCGGGAGGCCGCATGAATCGAACCGTCGCCCCTGGTGGATCGCGGTCCTCGAAGGCCAGAATCCGGGCTAGTCATCTGCACGTGGACGGGCTTCATCGGGTCCTGGCTGACGGCCGGGCGGCGCGGCGGGTCCGGCCCGTATCCCGCCGGGTCAGTCCGGCGCCCGGGAATGGCCACCGTTGCGCCACAGTTGGCCCACGTTGGCGCGGGCGGGAGCACCTGGCCGTGTTGAGCAAGGCGGCGAAACGTCGGCCCACAAAACCAAAAAGCCCGCCACGGCCGGAGCCGGGCGGGCTGAAGGGTGGGCGTCTGCAGCTACTTATTGATCCGGTAGGTCCGTTCCCCTCCCTCGGGCTTGAAAGACTCGACGCGGTAGCCCGCTTTCTTCATCACGCCAGCGATGAAGCCGCGCACAGTGTGTTTTTGCCAGCCCATCTTAGTCATGATCTCGGTCAGGGTGGCGCCGCCCTTGCGCTGCAGCATCGCCACCACCTGGGCCGCCTTGCTGCCCTCGCGCGCTGCGCCCTTCTGCGGCCTCGCTTTCCGTGCCGCTTTGGCGACCCTCGCCTTGCTGGTCCTCTGCTTCGCCTTGGCTTTGGCCTGCGCACCTTTGGCCGGCTGTGTGCCAACGCTGGCCTTCCGTTCCGCCTTCGGCTTCGCGGGCTCGCCCAGGTGCTGGACGCGGGCCCAGATCCGGCGGATCGCCGCCTTCGGGTCCTTCAACTTTGTCACCGGCGTGTCGCCCGGCAGACTGTTTCGGACCGCCAGCAGTCTCTCTGCAGGCCAGGCGGCGGCCAGTTGTGCCAGTTCCTGTTGGCTATCAAAGGACTGGGTGCCAGCGGTCACGGCGGCCGCGGCTTCGTCAGGCGTGGGAAAAGCGGTGATGTTGTTGTCGGCATCGATGGTGAACGTACTCATATGCAATCTCCTTCTGCGGTGGATTACCGCGATCACGACATCCATCACTCCGGTCGCGGACGGGTGCAAGCGAATTCTGTAAGCGCAAGGCGATGGGAAGGCGATGGTCGGTGGCGCAATTTGGCAGGATTTGGCGGGTAATGGCATATTCCGGGGCAAAATTCGGGCGCAAGCAAGAGGAGGCCATCGCGGCATTGCTGACCCAGGCGACGATTGAAAAGGCGGCTCGCGTTGCCGGGATCGGCACCAGGACTCTAATGCGATGGTTACAGGTGCCGGAGTTCCAGGCAGCGTACCGGAGGGCCCGGCAGGACGCATTATCTCAATCCATCGCTCGACTCGAAAAGGGCTCGCCTGCCGCAGTCGCGACCTTGTTCAACGCTATGGTGGGGCCGGGCACACCAGCTTCGGTGCGGGTGCATGCGGCGAATTGCTTTCTGAATCACACCTGGAAGGGAGCCGAGATTGACGCCATCGATAGCCGGATACCGCCGGTCAACCGCGACAGCGACTCGCTCACAGAGCTGGGTAGCGAGCTGGCGGGCATTCTGCGCGGGATCGTAGAGAAGGCAGCCCCCTGCCGACGGATAAGTCCTGGTCTTCCACCGGGCGTGATTGCCGCCGAGCCGCGCCGTCAGGAGCCGGACCGGCTCCGGGAATTCTTCCAGGAGCGCTGCGTGGTTATCGCCAAAGGCGATGTGGACTCCTGGAAAAGGGTGAGGTGCTGGGTCCCAGTGGCGGAGCTGTACCCGACCTATGTGGTGTGGGCGGCCGCACACAGTGATGGATACACGCTTCCGAAGGGGTCGTTCGAAGAACGGCTGCACGAACTGGGGCTGGAAAAGGGGCGGGTAAGACCCGCTGGCGGGCGGGGGACCAAACAGGTTTGGGTATGGCTCGGCATTCGATTCAATACCGCGGGGGAGGATGAGAGCGTGCCGTGTGACAGAAACGAACCCGTGTGACAGCTTTTCGACGGTTTTTTGTCACACTGTCACACCAAGACGCCTTGTTGCAGCCCTTAGTTCCAGCGTGGAGCAGCCAGATCAAAAAACTCGTTAAGCAAGTACGCGACGGAGGCCGCGAACACCGTCTGCGCAGCCAGCTTCGCTTTCGACGTCGCCTTCGGATCGAACAGGACTGCACCACTCAACACCGTCACGACACCAGCGAGTAGGGTCCCGGCGGGGAGCCTCTCCGGGCAGCTCGGAAGCCGCCCTTTGCAGACGATACTACTGTTGCAAACCATAAAAAACATCCATCCTTAAGAATGTTCTTCTTAATCATATCGCTCCCGACCTCCCAGCTCAATCTACGCGCTCCCTCGCTACTCGACGTCGCTCGGACCAGTGCCACACACGCCGAGAGCCGGGAAGCAAGCGGACGTTAATGCGGAGTATCGGGCCGCCTGGCAGCCACCGGACACCCTGTAGTCCATTCACTGTGCGCGCTCCATCGATTACGGATTCCGCGCGGAAGCCAACGACGCAGAGGCAGCCCGCCTGCTATAATCTCCGACTAGCCGCCCTTTTTACCTTCAATCCATTTCGCGGCTTTCCGGCGGCAGTGAGGCTCTCGTGCCGGCTGACGCTTCGGAATTCTTCCAGAAACACTTCCCTCTGTTGGCGCGGAAGAACCGGCCGTACCTCTGGCAAGCTGAGTTATTCGCGAGGCTGATTGGCGACGACTGGCCGGATTCGATAGCGTTGCCGACGGGATCGGGCAAAACATCGATTCTGCAAGTCTGGCTGCTGGCTCTCTCGTGGTGCTCTCTAGCGGGTCTGGTGGCGAGAATTCCGAGGCGGCTGGTTTGGGTAGTTAATCGGCGCGTGGTCGTGGACCAGGCGACCAACGAAGCCGCGGAGATGGCAGGCGCCTTGCGGGACTTGCAACAGCAAGCGGATAACGATCTGATTGCGGGGCTGGCGGGCTACTCGCAGACTGGCAGTTTGCTGGCAGTCAGTACGTTGCGGGGCGAGAGGGCGGATAACCGCGAATGGAGTAAGGATCCATCGACTCCGGCGGTGGTAATCGGAACGGTGGACATGATCGGTAGCCGCCTGCTGTTCCGCGGTTACGGCGACGGTAGGTATTTTCGCCCTTATCACGCAGGCCTGCTTGGAGTGGATGCGCTGATCGTAAACGATGAAGCACACCTGACTCCGGCGTTCGCGCGTTTGCTAGTGGCGGTCCGCGATCTGTCGCCGGTTGCGAGACTGCACGGCAAGCGATTCCGCACACTGCTGGTTTCGGCTACCGAGCGAGGGCTGGGGGAGAGGCCTTTCGATTTTCCACTCGACCTCGACCTGCGGGAAAGCAAGAGATTCCGGCGGGTTTATGAAGCGGAGAAACGGCTGCGGCTGCATGAGGCGGCGGACAAGCAAACGGCCGAAGGGATGTTGGCCGAGTTGGCTTTGCAGGAGCCGGTGGCCAGGACAATCGTCTTCGTAGAGCGGCCGGAAGACGCCAAGCGGATGGCGGAGAGGATCGAGGAGGCGACGTGCCCGGAGCGGGTGGCGCTGCTGACCGGAACAATGAGGGGTTGGGAGCGGGACAATCTGACGAAAGACTCGACCGCTTTCGGCAGTTTCCAGAAAGCGCAGCCGCCGCGGGAGCCCACCTGGCTGGTGGCGACATCGGCGGGCGAGGTGGGAGTGAACATCAGCGGCGAACGGCTGGTGACGATGCTGACCGAGTCGGATCACCTGATACAGCGGTTGGGGCGGTTGAACCGATTTGGCGATCAAGATGGTGAGCCACACAGAATTGGTGAAGCTCATGTGGTGTATGTGCCGGCGAAGAATCCGGAGAAAGACGGGCTGCTGGCTCAAGTGAAGACACTGGAGTACCTGCGGAAGTTGGCTGCGGCGGATAGCCGGTCCTCAGTCTCCTGCCGGCGCCTGCATGAGAATCCGCCGGGTGCTGAAACACGATCGGCGGAGCCGCGGACGGCACGACTGGAGGAGTGGGCGATCGACCTCTGGTCGCAAACGACGGCGGGAAACGGGATCGCGCCGCCGGTGGAGGCCTGGCTGCACGGCCAGCAGGATACCGAGTATCCGGAGACGACGGTGGCGTGGCGGGAGGAAGTGGAATTCTTGGTACAGCCTGGCGTGTCGCGGGAAGATCGCGAGCGCGCCCTGGAGACGTACCGGTTGCTGCCGCACGAACGCCTGAGCGAACCATCAAACCGGGTACAAGAGAAACTGCGGGAAATTGCGAAGACCCGCGGGGAAACGCATGCGCTGTTTGTTTCCTCGGATGGGGAGACGACGGTGTGCACAGTGGCGGAACTGGCGGAAGAGGCGCGAGACCTCAGGTATGGGACGGTGGTGCTGCCGCCCGCATGCGGCGGGCTGGCGAGAGGAATGTTCCAGGCCGGGGAGACAGGCGAAGGAACGGTCTACGATGTGGCGGACGCGCCCGGGCTGGACGAACCGCGGCGCCGGTATCTGGCGACATTCGATGGGGATTTGTGGTTGTGGAAGCGGCTGGGATGGACCCAGGACAACGAAGAATGGCCCGATCCGCGGGACAACGCGGGCGTGGCGAGGATGGCGCGGAGGTTTGGCCTTCGTCCGCCGCTGGTGGTGGAACTCCCCGTGGGCGATGGTGAAGAGGAGGACGTGGCCAGCCGGTTCTTGCTGCTATTCGCGGGGGCCGTGAAGCCAAAGGTGAAGCGCCTGGAGTTGGAACTCGATGCGCATTGCCGCGACGTGGAACGGATCGCGGCCGAATTGGCGAAACGGCTAGCGGGGGCAGAGCTGAGTGAGTGCTTTGCGGCGGCCGGGCGTCTACATGACCGCGGGAAGGCGAACGAACTATGGCAGCGGGCGATGGGCGGTAACGTGAACGCTCCGCTGGCGAAGACAACGGGACGCGCCGCGCCGATGTTGCTGGCCGGTTTCCGGCACGAACTGGCGTCGCTGGTTGACGCGCCCGACGAGATTAGCGAACTGGCGCTATACCTAGTGGGCAGTCACCACGGTTGGGGCCGTCCTTACTGGCAGCCCAAGGCGTACGACCGCAAGCAAGCGCGCAGAAGCAAAGAGGCGGCGGAAGCGGCGACGCGGCGATTTGGAGAACTGCAGCGCCAATGGGGGCCGTGGGGCCTAGCCTATCTGGATGCCGTGTTCAAAGCCGCGGACGGCCTGGCGTCGAGCGCCGAAGAGGAGGGTGAAGGTGAGTGAATTGCGAGTGCGAACGGACCCTTTTAATCCGGGGCAGTTCTTTGCATGCTGTGGGCTGTTCGAACTGGTGGAGAGGGCCGCGCCGGGTGCGTGCGCGCATTTCGTGGTGGGCGATGACAGCCCGCGGCGGGCGGAGTTCGTTGTGGAAGGGAATGAGTTGCCGGAGTTGGAGACGGTGCTTAGAGCGTTGCGCGAGGCGAAGTTCGAGCTAATCGAGGAGGCGGAGAAATCGGTGTGGCCGGTCCGGCTCATCGTCGCTGGGGACGTGTTCGTACTCGACTGGTGGTTGGATACGTTCCGCGAGAGACCGTCAAACCTGAAGTGCTGGGCGGGCCAAGTGACGACTCGGAAGTTGTTCGACGACTTGCTGCCGCTGATTGAAACCACCAGCGAACCCGGTGGTTTGATGACCGCTTCGGCGAAGAGCAAGTCGAAGTTTGGAGTGGACCCTCGTTCGGCATGGAATGCGCTGGATTTCGGGTTCTCGCCGGATGCCCAAAAGAAAGAGGCAGCGACGTACCCGGCGGTGGAGATGCTGGCCGCCATTGGTTTGCAGGGCTTCCGTCCGAAGGCGGAAAGAAGAGAGGGTGTTGTGCGCGCGGCATTTCACTTGTGGACGATCCCGCTGCCGCTGGCGGTGGCGCGAATGGGGGCCGTGGCGGCATGGGATGGATTGCCGCGATTCGATTACCAGTTTTCGATTTCCAAGCGGGGCCAGAGTTACAAGTATTTTGCGTTAGCCGAATTCAGACAGAGGAAGGACTATACCGCATGAGTGTATTGGAAACGTTCGATGCGTGGCTGGCTCCGGATGGGCCAGTTGCGGTGACGATGCGCGAGCCGCTCGAGCCCGTGCTGGGCAAGGGCTCGGTGATTTTTCCACCGACCTTTGCGCCACCAGCGAAGGGAGATCCTCCGTATTATGTGATCGACGAAACGAGCCAGGGGAAGACGGCGATTGTGGATACAGTGGGTTCGCAGGCCAACCGTCTGGAGCCACTGTTTAAGAACGCGCCGTATTCGGACCTTGTGCCGAGGGCCGTGGTGAAGGTGGGAGCGCGGGAAGTGAATCTGCTGGATGCCGGACACAGGGCGGCGGACGCACTGGTGCGGTTTTCCATCCAGAGGTCCGCCTTGAGCGAGGCGTTCGCCGCGATTTCGGAGCGTGGCGACGCGACGCGGCTGGCGAAACTGGCGCCGACGTCGCTGGTGTTCGGCGTATGGGACTCGCGCGACTCGGGTGTGAAGGTACCGCGGCTGGTTGGGTCGACTGTGCGGGCATACGGGGTGGAAGAACTGGGTCGCGCCGCGCAGTACTTCTCGGCATTCGAGAAGAGCGAAACCGACACCCTGGGGCAGACGCAGGACTTTCTCTCCGAGCAGGGTCTTTCGGATGCGCCGGCGGGACGAAGTCCAGGAGGAGTGGTGGCTCGGGGAGGCGTGCGACGGGAGAGCGTCCTGAACCTGATTGCGTTGCGCGCCCTTGCGGCGGATTCACCCGAAGCGACAAAAGCTTTACAGAGATACATACTTGGACTGGCACTGGTAGCGCTGACCGCGCCGCTAGAATTGTTCTTGCGCGAGGGATGCCTGCTGGTTCCTTCGGCCGAGGAGGGCGCGACGCGAGAGGTGGTGTCTCGCAACGGCGAACGGACGCCATTTGCGGTGAGCGCGGATTCGGCGCTGGAGTTCGCGCGTGCGGCGGCCGCGGCTTTTGTCGTCGGTCCGGCCTGGCCGGAGGCGGCTTTCGACGGAGAACTGGTGAAGGCCGCAGCCAAGGCGAAGAAGGAGAAGAAGTCGAAAGCGGGTTCGTGATGGGGCGTGCGGTTTGCATTTCGGCTACGTTTCTGACGGGCCGATATCACGGGGAGGAATGGCCTCCGTCGCCGGCGCGGCTGGTGCAGGCGCTGGTAGCGGGTGTGAAGACCGGCGGATACCGGGCGCTGTGGCCGGAGGCGGAGGCGGCACTGCGATGGCTGGAGCGCAGGCCGGCGCCTGTGATTCTGGCCCTTCCGGAGGTTAAGCTCCAGCGATACCGGCTGGCGGTGCCAAACAACGACATGGACACGGTGGCGCGGGAATGGGCCGCGGGCAAAACCGCCGATGCCGCGAAACTGCGAACGATGAAGGACGTAGCGCCGCGGTTAGTCGACGGCAGTGGGCCGCACGTGCGCTACGTGTGGGCGCTTGATGGCGGGGAAGAGGCGGAGGAGGTGGCTGCATTTGTGCAGCGCGTATCGCACTGTCTGCATTCATTCGGTTGGGGTGTGGACATGGCATACGCAGATGCCGAACTGCTTCCGGACACGCGCGCACTGAGTTATGAGGAGTGGACGCCTTCGCGGAGCCGGGGACAGCACCTGGCTGTTCCGGTACCAGGGTTTCTGGACGATCTGGAGGCGACGTACCGGCGCTTCACGGAGCGCACGCGTACGATGGACGCAGACACGCGGCCGACGGTGTACCGGTTGCAGCGATACGAGCGGCAGGGCGCGTCGGCGCGTCCTTTCGCCGTCTTCGGGCTGAGAACGGCTGGTGGGGAGTCGGCGTTCTCCAAACGGTGGGACGAGACGATGGAGGTGGCCGGCTGGTTGCGTCACGCCTCGGCACGGGCGCTGGAAGGCTATGTGGACGCAGCGCAGATGGCGGCGTTCGTTCTCGGGCACGCGGCGGTGGGTGGCGATGCCGGGTTTCGCCTCTCTTACGTTCCGCTGCCCTCCACCGGGCATGCCCACGCGGATGGGAGAATCCGTCGGGTCATGCTGGTTGAGCCAGCGGCAGCGGATGGGACGGTCGTCGATCTACTGGCGGCAAAGCTGGCGGGAGCCGTGCTGACGGACAGCGGGGGCAACCCAGCATGCACGTTGGGACCGCTGCCAGACGATAGAGTGCTGGACTTCTATATCGGGCAAGCGCGAGTGTGGCGGAGCGTGACTCCCGTGATATTGCACGGGTTCAACGCGGTTCGGGGGCGGGTTTCCCTGACCAAGACGGAAAACCTGCTGGTGCGAGCTTTCGAGATGGCGGGATACGCGCCCGCGGCGATCGAGCGCATTACGTTCCAGCCCGCTCCGTTGTGGCCCGGCGCGGGAGCTGCGAAGGAGATGAGGGTACCGCAGCATCTGACGAACTATCCGCGGTACCACGTGGAGGTGCGGTTCCGGAATCCCGTGACGGGGCCGGTGCTGGCGGGCATCGGCCGGCATTACGGCATTGGCCTGTTTGCGGCACTGGGAGGCGGTTGATGCGTTCCTCTTACCTTGTTTCTTACGACATCGCCGACGAGAAGCGGCTGCGATTGGTCTTCAAGACGATGCGCGGGTATGGGGACCATCTCCAGTTCTCGGTTTTCGAGTGCCAGTTGACCGCAGCCGATCTTGTGCGGCTGAAAGGAGAGTTGTCGGGGATCATCCACCACAAAGAGGATCAGGTTCTGTTTGTCGACCTGGGCCCCGCCGAAGGACGCGGCGACCGCGTCATCACGGCTCTCGGCAAGCCCTATACCTCACTGGACGCGCCCTGCATCGTGGTGTAAATCATGGCTACACTTCCCATCTCGCCCTTCCCGGCACAGCCCGCGCGCGAGTTGCCGGACTACATGCCGGCCCGCATGGTCAACGAGTTCGTTTACTGCCCGCGGCTGTTTTTCTATGAATGGGTCGAGGGCCTGTTTCAGGAAAGTGCCGACACCGTGGAAGGCAAGGTGCAGCACAAACGAGTCGACAAGGGCGGCAAGCCTCTACCATCGCCAGGACAGCTCGCCGAGGAAACCCTCGAAACGCGGGCGGTCACGCTTTCGAGCGACCGCCTCCGCGTGATCGCCAAGATGGACCTGCTGGAGGTTGAGGACGGCTGCGTCACTCCCGTCGACTACAAGCACGGCAAGCCGTACGAAGTCGATGGAGCGCTCCAGATTTGGCCGGCGGACCGAGCGCAACTGGCCGTGCAGGCTATTGTGCTACGCGAGAACGGATACCGCGTCGAGGAGGGCGTGATTTTCTACGCCGCCACGCGGCAACGGGTGCGCGTCCCGCTCGACCGTGGCGTCATCGAGGAAACCGAAGGGGCCATCCGCGATGCATGGGCGCTGGCCGAAGCCCGCCGAATTCCGCTGCCGCTCGACGATTCGCCCAAGTGCCCCGGCTGTTCGCTCAATTCCATCTGCCTGCCCGGCGAAACTACGACGCTCCGCAACGCCAACGAGGACGACACTGAGCAACTGGCGCTGTTCGAAGAGATGCGCGTCCCGCGCAAGCCACCGCTCAAGGAGACCCGCCGTCTGATCGCGCCGCGCGCGGATCTGCGGCCCGTTTACTTGAACACCCAGGGGCTGAGAGTGGGGCGTTCCGGCGAAGTGCTCCAGGTGAAAGAGAAGGACACGCTTCGCCAGGAGATACGGCCAATCGAGATCTCGCAGCTCAACCTGATGGGAAACGTCCAAGTGAGCACCCAGGTGACGCAGTTGCTGTGCGAGGCGGGTATTCCGGTCTGTTATTTCTCGCAAGGCGGCTGGTTTTACGGCATCACGACAGGGATGGCGACCAAGAACGTGTTCCTGCGGCAAGCCTAGTTTCGCCTGGCAGCCGAGCCGTGGTTCTGCCTTAAACTGGCGCGCAGACTGGTGGCGGGCAAGATTCGCAACCAGCGTACGATGCTACTGCGGAACCACACGGAGCCGTCGGAAATATGCTTGCGTGAAATGCTGGCGATGGCGGTGCGGGCGGACGCGGCGGAGAGCGGGGAGGAACTGCTGGGGATCGAGGGAAACGCGGCGCGCCTTTATTTCGGGGCTTTCGACGGAATGCTGAAGGCTGGAGAGAAGGCGGAGACCCCGGAGGGCTTCCGGCTCGATTTCGAGGGGCGCAACCGGCGGCCGCCGCGCGATCCGGTGAACGCGCTTCTGTCCCTGGGCTATAGCATACTGACGAAGGACCTGACCATCGCGTGCTACTCGGTGGGCTTCGACCCAATGATGGGTTACTACCATCAGCCGCGCTTCGGGAGACCGGCGCTGGCACTGGACCTGATGGAACCATTTCGCCCATTGATCGTAGATTCGGCGGTGATCAGCGCCATCAACACGCGCATGGTTACCGCGGCCGACTTTATGCGGTCTGGGGACGCCGTAGCGCTGACTCCAGGCGGGCGGAAGAGTTTTTACCATGCATATGAGTTGAGGATGGACACCCTGGTGACGCATCCAATATTCGAATATCGGGTGAGCTACCGCCGCCTGCTCGAAGTACAGGCGCGATTGCTGGGCAGGATGATCGAGGGAGAGATTGCTGATTACCCAGTTTTCGTCACGCGATGACGGGCGCGAGCGGCCGGGCGACGGCGGAAGAGCGGGCACCGCTCGCACGGGATAAGTGGAATGGGTTTGAACAACTTGCAGCGACGTGGGACCAGCGGCGATGGCGAAACGCGCGGGGTGCGCGGGACCACTCGCGGCGGGTTGTGCAGGTCTTTGAAAACAGAATAGGATAGTGACTGTACAAATTCCGCGACCGCGCGGTCGC
>JBAVYH010000175.1:0-29544 GCA_049698695.1 Bryobacteraceae bacterium
GGCAGTGGTGCGCTGGCGGCGGGCTGAGCCGCAGGGGCCGCGGGCGGCGCCTGCGCGGCGGTCTCCTGCGGCAGCGGCGCGTGGTTCAGATGGGTGACGGTGCTGGTGCCGACGTCGACGGTGCGCAAGTTCTCCGCGGTGATCTGGGGCTGCCGGATGACGTGCGGGATCACCACGATCATCAGTTCATCGCGGTTGTGGTTGACGCTGGAACCTTTAAACAGGTTGCCGAGCAGCGGAATACTGGCCAGCCCCGGAATTCCGGTGACCGTTTTGTCGTCCTCGGTATTGATCAGTCCCCCCAACAGCCCCACTTCACCCTCTCGCATGCGGATATCGTGGGTAACTTTGCGCTGGCCGATCACCGGCTGGCTGATGCCGCCCACATTGACGTAGCTGGCGACGGTCGAGATATCCAGGTCGATGTGCATGGTGACGTCGCCATTTTCATGCACGCGCGGGGTGATTTCGACGTTGACGCCCACATCCTGATAGGTGAACTGCGTATTCACCAGCGGATTGACGCCCACGCCGGCCACTCCCGGCTGGAAGCTGCCGGTGGCGATCGGCTCCTTCTCGCCGATCTTCAGTGTCGCTTTGACATTGTCCACGCTGCGCAGCTCGGGCGCCTGCAGAATTTTCGATCCGGCGTCGCTCAATGCGGCCTGCAACAGCGCGCTGGGCAGCGTGGTGGCAAAGTCCGAACTGCCCACCTGCCGCAGCGTGTTGAGCGGAATCATAGTACCGGTCGTGCTGCTGGTGGTGCCGGTTGTCCCGGTGGTCGGTGTGACGCCGGTCGTCGTGCTGCTGGCGGCTGCCGCGGCGGCGGCTGTACTGCTTTGCACCTGAATGCTGGACCGCGGGTTGAAGCTCACCGGCAGGTTCAGCCCGGTGGAGGCGATGGCCGCGGTGATTTGTTTGCTGAAAGTGGTGCTGGCTTCGATCACCATCAGGTCTACCACCACCTCGGCCTTGGGTTTGTCCAGGTCGTTGATGATTTTTTCCGCCAGCTCAACCTGGTCCGCGTCGCCACGCACGATGATGGCGTTCTGGCCGCCGTAGACGAACACCTTGTTGATGTCGGCCACGGTGCGGACCGCGTTCGCCAGTTCCTGCAGCTCTTGGGTGGCTTGGACATTTTGCAGGTAGAAGACCTTGGCCACCTGCTCCTGGTATTCGCGCCGCTTGTTGGGATTCTCGTTGGTGACGAAAATCGTGTTGGACGAAAGCGGCTTCCAGAACGAGTGGGTGAGCACGGCGAGATAATCCAGCGCCTGCTCGATGGTGGAATCGTTGAGTTCCACGTTGAACCCGTCGCGCGGCGGGACCTGGAATTCGGGGTCCCAGAGCAGATTGATGCCCGCGTACTTGGCCACGGTGTCAAACAAGACCTTGGTCTTGTTATTCATCGTCAGGTTGATGGGTGCAGGATTGAGCGGCCTCAGCTCGGGGACGCCCATCAGGCCGTCCAGGCGCTTCTGTTCCTGCTGATTGTATTGCTCGGTGGGCGTCAGGGCCCGCTCGGCCGGGGGCGCTTCCTTACCGGTGGTTTCCACGCGCTTGCGCTCGCGCTCCAGCATCTGCCGCGTGATCTGGACTTCCTGGGCGGCGACAGCGGAGCCGGGGTTAATGGCGTACGCCTTTTGGAATTCCAGCAGACTTTGGTCCAGTTGCCCCTGGCCGCGCAAGCGCAGCCCTCTGTCGACGTGCATCTGCGAGCACTGGAAGCGCGCCTTTTCGGCGGCCATCTGGTAGGTCAGCTCGGCTGGGTCTTCGGAAAGCGCCTTCTCGTAGGATTCGAGCGCCGCGTCCCAGTCTTTCTTGACTTCGGCGATCCTCCCATCGGCCAGGTATTTGTCGCCCTTGCGGGTTTTTGCTTCCAGGGGAGCCACCGGCGCGAGCAGGGCGGCGGCCAGCCAGACTGAGGTTAAACGATTGAAAAAGCGCATGTTCCTGTTTCGGTCCAGCCTTCCGAGAACCCTATGCTAAGATGAAGTCGCGCTTCGCGATCCGGGGACATCTAAAAGCATTGACGCGCTTGGCCTTCGGGGCGTGGAGAACAAAATTGGCGGACGAGAAAGACGGGCGATTCAAGGTCCTCAGCGATAATCGGCAGGCCCGTCACAACTATTTCCTAATGGACCGCTTCGAAGCCGGGATGGTGCTCACCGGGACCGAGGTCAAGGCGGCCAAAGACGGCAAAATTCAGCTTAAAGATGCCTACGGCGCGGTGATTGCCAACGAAGCCTGGCTGCTGAACGCGCATATCAGCCAGTACTCGCACGGCAACCGCGAAAACCATCCCCCCGTGCGAAACCGCAAGCTGTTGCTGCATCGGCGCGAAATCGACAAGCTGCTGGGTATCACCCGGGAAAAAGGCCTGGCCTTGATTCCCACCAAAGTCTACCTCAAGCAAGGCCGCATCAAGTGCGAGTTGGCGGTGGCCAAAGGCAAAAAGCTGCACGATAAGCGCGCAACCGAGCGTGCCCGCACCGCCGAAGCCGAAGCCCGCGCCGAGATGAACCGCCGCGCGTGAAGCGGGCTACTTGCGGGGTTCGCTGGTGGGCGGCACCAGGCCTTTGAGGCGCATGTAGGTGACGATGTTGCCGTAGTGCTCGTAACCGTGGAACGCGAGCATGTAGAGGGCGGCCAGGCGGGTGCGTTGCTCGCCGTAGAGATTCAGCGGTTCGGCGGCCCGCGCGTCGGTCAGGCCCTCGAACGCCGTGTCACAGTAAGCGTCGGATGCCTTCAGCGCCGCGATCAGATCGGCTTTGGCGGCCTTGTCCAATTGGGCGTTCGGCTTGGCCGCTCCTGTCTCCGCCGCGCACACCTCGTTCTGCGTGACTACGATGTGGGCGATCAGTTGACCGAAGGAACGTACCTCGGGCACGGGTTTGAATGGGTAATTCTCCTCCGGCATTTTCTCGGCGGCGCGCAGCACGTAGGTCTTCACGAACCCCCAGGCATCGCGGGCATCTGCGGTCAGCGGGTTGGCGGGCGCGGCTGGCTGGGCCTGACCGGCAAGCGGCAGCGTCAGGAAGAGCATGGTCACTGGAGTGATGAGGAGTCGCAGGGTTGTCATGAAGGAATTGTAGCCAACGCCACCGGCGTCCAGGGATTTCAGGTCCCAATATCTCCAACCAGGTACGGGCCGGGCATGCCTGGCCGCGACGACGCGCGGTTCGGAGAAGCCGCGCTGCCAGCTTTGGCCATTACTCGGGGGCTAAAGCCCGGTTCCTTACGGTGGCTCTGCGGCCCGGCTGAAGCCGTGCCCTGATACGCGACTAACTCGCAGTTCCACTGTGGAATTTCGGGGTAATCATTTCCCCCCGCGCGCTCGGGCGGCGGTTGGCAGGCCGGGGACTCGCCTCACTCAGACGCGGAGTTCGTAGCCGAGGGCGCGCATGCCTTCGATGATGCGGGCGCGGATGGCGCTGGTTTCTTCGCTCGAAAGGGTGCGCTCGGGTGAGCCGGCGATGAGGCGGAAGGAGACGCTTTTTTGGCCGGCTTCGAGCGGCGGCCCGGAATATTGGCGGAGGAACTCGATCGATTCGACCAGCGGCCCGGCGAAGGATTGCACCTTACTCTGCAGCTCGCCCACCGGCTCGCGCAGGCCGGCAATCACCGAAAGATCGAACGCCGAGGAAGGATACCGGCGAATGGGCGTATAGCGGAGTTCGACGGCGGCGAGCGCGCGCACGCGGTCCAGATCGAGATCGAGCACGGCCGCGCGGCCGGTTTCGAGGAGCGACGGGTGAAGCTCGAAGACGCGGCCCACGCACTCGCCCTTCCAGAGGATCCCGGCGGTGCGCGCCGGATGCTCGTACGATGCGGCCGCGGCGGCGGGCTGCGCCAGCGCTCCCGGCATCAGACATTCCGCCGCGTGGCGGATTTCATCCAGGCCTGCCGCGCCATCGCCCTGGCGCGCGAACACCGCCGCCACAAGGTGCGGCACTTCCTCGGGCAAGCCTTGCGGGCGCTGGTGAATCTCCAGGCCGATTTCGAAAATGCGGAACAACTCGCGGTGCTTGCTGTTTTCCTGAATGTTGCGCCACAAGCCGGGCAGCAGGGAGGTGCGCAGCAGGGCCTGATCGCTGGCGATGGGGTTGGTGACGCGCACGTGCGCCGCGGGCGAGAAGCCGAAGGCGCGCACAGCCTCTTCGCTGACGAACGAGTAATTGTAAACCTCGGTGAAGCCCAGATCCACGAGCACGTCGCGCACTTCGTGCTGGTACTTGCGTTCGGGGTTGGCAGGCGGCACGGCGGCGGCCACCAGCGGCGCCGCCGGCGCAATGGAATCGTAACCCACCATGCGGCCGATTTCCTCTACCAGGTCGTCGGCCATCGAAACATCTTTGGTGGCGCGCCAGGAAGGAACGGAAACCGAAAACACAGCGGGCCGTGGCTCGGCGACACCGAACTCGAGGCGTTCGAGAATCCGGCGGACCTCGGCGGCCTCGATGGAGCGGCCCAGCTTGCGGCCCAGCCACTCGAGCCGCAGCTCGATGGGCGGCGGCGCGCGCATCTCCCTCATTTGGTCCGCCACGCCGCCCACCACGCGAATGCCCGGCGAGATTTCGCGCAACAGCTCCACGGCGCGGGCGAGGGCGCGAACCGTGTTGACCGGGTCCTGGGCTTTTTCGAAGCGGATGGAGGCGTCGGTGCGCAGCTTGATCGCCGAAGAGGTTTTGCGGATGGAGGCGGCCTGGAAGTTGGCGCTTTCGAGCACCACGCGCGTGGTCTTGTCGCTGATGGCGGTGGAGGCGCCGCCGATCACGCCGGCCAGCGCGATGGCGCCGGAGGCGTCGGCGATCACCAGGTTGCCCGCATCGAGCGTGTACTCCTCATCGTTCAAGGCGCGGAACCGCTCGCCCGGGCGCGCAGGGCGGATGAAGATGGTATCGCCGGAGAGCCGGTCGGCATCGAAGGCGTGGGTCGGCTGGGGCAGCTCCGCCATCAGCAGGTTCGTCATATCGACGATGTTGTTGATCGGGTTCAGCCCGAGCGCGCTCAGCCGGTATTGGAGCCAGGCCGGCGATGGCTGCACGGTGACGTTGTCGAACTCGAGGGCGCTGTAACGCGGACACAGGTCCGGATCTTCAATCGCAATCCGGACACGGCTGAGGCTGCGCGGCAGCAGGTCCGGCTTGACCGGATCGACCAAGCGATTGCCAAGGATGGCCGCCACTTCGCGCGCCATTCCGATGTGACCCCACAGATCCGGCCGGTGCGTGATGGACTTGTTGTCGATTTCGATGATGCTATCGGGCGCGCAGCCGGGCACCGGAGCGCCGGGCGCGCCCTGGATTTCGAAGATTCCGGAATGGTCGCGGTTGATGCCCAATTCCGCGCCGCTGGCGAGCATGCCATCGCTTTCGACGCCATCGATGGTTTTGCGGCCCACCGGCGCCCACACCGTAGTCACTCCGGGGCGGCAATTGGGCGCACCGCAGACCACAGTTTTGCGGCCGAGCGAGCCCAGGTCCACGATGGCCTTGACGTTGTGGCCAGAGCCCGCGGGCTCGGCGGTGACCACGCGGGCCAGCACCGCGCCCGCCAGCAAAGCCCCGGCAGATTCGATGCCTTCGCATTCGGCGGTCTTCATGGTGATCAGGCGCTCGAGCGGCGCCGGCGCGCAATCGAGGTTGGCGACCAGCTCGCGGATCCAGTTGTAAGAGAATTTCAAGATCGCCCCACCGTTAGAACTGTTCCAGAAATCGCAAATCGCCGCCCTGCAAGTGGCGGATGTCGTCGATGCCGTAGCGCATCATCACCAGGCGCGTCAGGCCGAGGCCGAAGGCGAAGCCGTTCCATTCGGCGGGATCAATGCCGCTCATGCGCAGCACGTTGGGATTCACCAGGCCGCAGGGCAGCAGCTCGACCCAGCCGCTCTGCTTGCACACCGGGCAGCCGGGACCGCCGCAGATCAGGCATTGAACATCCAGCTCGAAACCCGGCTCGACGAACGGGAAATATCCGGGCCGCAGCCGCACGGTAACCTCGCGATGGAAGATGGCGGCCAGCAGCGTCTTCATGAAGTACAGCAGGTGAGCTACGGAAACGTCGCGATCGATCATCATGCCTTCGAGCTGGTAGAAGGTGTGCTCATGCGAAGCGTCCACGCTTTCGTTGCGAAAGGCCCTGCCGGGCGCGATCATGCGCAGCGGCGGGCCCAGCCGTTCCATGCCGCGCACCTGCACCGGCGAAGTGTGGGTGCGTAGCAGGTTGCCGCCCTCCAGCCAGAAGGTGTCCTGCATGTCGCGCGCGGGGTGAGTGGCCGGGATGTTGAGCGCGTCGAAATTGTGGTATTCGGTTTCCACTTCCGGTCCATCGAGCACGGCGAAGCCGAGCGAGCTGAACAGCTCTTCGAGCTCGCGCTGGATGCGGGTGATGGGATGCAGGTGGCCGCGGCGCGGGCCGGGAGCGGGCAGCGTAAGATCCAGCCATTCCGCATCCAGGCGCCGCGCCAGCGCTTCTTCGGCGAAGCTTTGTTTACGGGCTTCGTACGCCTGTTCGAGCGTCTGCTTGGCGTTGTTCAGCAGCTTGCCGAAGGCGGGGCGCGCCTCGGGCGGCAGCTTGCCCATCTCCTTGCCGGCGATAGCGAGCGCGCCTTTGCGGCCCAGCGCCTCGACGCGCGCCGCTTCGAGTTCCTCGATGTTGCGCGCGGCGCGAATCCGCTCGAGAGAACCGGCGACCAGTTCCCGTATGGAATCTTCAGACATGCGTGTTGAACCTCTGATTGTAACAAGCAGCCCGCGCACGATCAGCACATGGACACTGCCGCGGTTGCCCCGCCGCCAAGAGAGCCGGTGACCAGGTACACGGCGAGCGCGGCGAAGCCGACGGTCAGCCCGACGGGCTTCACGGCCGCACACGCGACAAAACGGGACTCCCGCAGGGCCGCCGTGCGCGCGGGTTGGCTTACCACGCTACGCGAACTACCAGTTGCAGTTGGCGTGCTGGGGTAACGGTGTGACTGATGACGCCGGAAGATTCGACTCCCAGGAACCGGTTGGGCAGCGCGAAATCTACGTCATTCAAGAGGTTCGTGCCGGCAATGCGGGTCTCGAAGCGCAAGTTCTCGCGAAGCCGGAAGCTTCGGCTCAGGGCGGCATCCGTTGTGGCCAATCCCGGCCCGCGCAGTATGTCGAAGCCGGAGTTGCCGTACTGGTAGAGAGCGGGAACCTGGAACGCGCTGCCCGCCTCGCCCAAGCTGGTGTCAAACCAGTCCAGGTAGGAACGCTGGTTGGCGGGCAGAATGCCGTTGCCGGCGCGGTTCGGAAGCTGAAAGCCGCCGTTGTTCAGACTGTTGACCGCCAACTCCGGCGTGAAAGGGAAACCGGTTTGCAAGGTGACTATGGTACTGGCGTGCCAGTCACGCGTGGCTGCCGCAAGCCAGCCGTAGCGTGTCATGTGGGGCGGATCATACTGTGCCGACAGGACGGCGCGCTGCGCGATGTCAAAGGGAGACAGCCCGCGATTGGCGCGTGCGTTGTAAGTGTACTGCGGCGCCGCCGGACGGCTCTGGGGGTCCGTATAGGGCGCGACCGAGTCATCCACCGATTTGGACTGGGAGTAACTCAGCAGTACCACGAGCCCGGGGCGCACCTGGCCCCTTAGCTTGACTTGTCCGCCGTAGTAAGTGGAGCCTCCACCGAGATTCAGATAAGTGATACGCGACTCGTATGGCTCATACGGATAGCGCAGCGTGGCATAAGGCGTCGGCGCCGGGAAAGGCTGATTGGCATTGAATGCGTCTTCGAGGTGAATGCCCATCGAGCCCACGCCGCCGATCTCGAACACCAGGCCCGTTCCCAGGCGGTGTTCGAGAGACAGGTCCCACTGGTCCGCATAGGGAGTGTAATTCTCGGGCTGAATGGCGTTGATGCTGCCTTGTGCGGCGTTGAGTGCCGCCGCGGTGAGGAGCGATGCTGGCACCGGGGCGGGCAGGCCGGCGGTGAGATTCGGCCCGAGTTGAAACGTGCCGTTGATCATATCCAGCAGCGACGCATACGGCGGATTCCGCGCCAGCATGCCCTCGGCGAGATATGTCCCGGCATCGTAGCCGGTGCTGAATCCGCCGCGCAGCGCAGTGGCTCCGCTGGGCGAGAGGTTGAGCACGAAGCCCACTCGCGGCGCCGGCGCGCGTTTGTTGAATCCCAGCCCGGCATATTGATTCACGCCGCCTTGACCCGCGAACTGATCGAGCGCCGGCGTGGTTCTCGAATAATTAAAGTTCACCATGCGGCTGGAGGCCTCGGTAAGTGGCGGATAGAGAGAATAGCGAAGGCCCGCACTGATCGTCAGCCGGCCCAATCGAATCTGGTCGCTGGCGAAGCCGGCGAACTCCCAGGCGCGCAGGTGGTAGGGAGAGAACTGAACGTCGCGCTCGGCTTCGGACGGAAATCCGAGCAGCAGCGACGCGATGGAATCGCCCGACGGCGCGGCGGACCCCTCCTGGCTGGTGTAGTCGGGAGTGAAGAGGAAGGTGCCACGGCTGGAAAAATCGCCCGCGTCGCCATCGGTGAAGCGGCGGATCGCCTGGACTCCGAACTGCCAGGACTGGCGGGCCGTAGTCCAGCGCACCGTGTCTTCCACCTGGTAATTCGACGTGCGGACTTCGAAAGGCGCGGCGCCGGCAGCTCCCAACGACGTGAACCCGGTGGGGCTGACGGTGGGAAGGCCGGCGGCGCTCAGTCCCGGTATGTCGAGGAGCGTTGACCAATTCATCCCGTGGTCGAGCGGTTGGGCCTGAAGATGCAGCGAAGCCACGCCGGCGTGGAACTCATTGATGAGCGACGGGCTCAGCGTCCAGGTCTCGGCGACTATGGCGTCCCAGGCGTTGGAGGCCGTGTCGTCATCAATCGCGTTTTGAGTGATGTCGCTGCCCAGGCTGGCTGGGGAAAGCGGCAGCCCGGCGGGCGCAGGCAGTGCGCCGGGCGATTGTTCACGCTCGTGCTCGTATCCGGCGGCCACGGACAAGGAGTGCTGCGCGGAGAGACGCTTCTCGGAACGGCCGTGGAACCAGCCGGCGTTGTGAGGAGCCGATGGCGTATAGCGGTAATTATCGGCGGCGCCGGGTAAGTTAGGATCGGGATACAAAGCCAGTAACTTCTCGCCGGCCGGTGAAAACAAGCTCGGCGGGATCTGGTTACCGGTAAACGGCTGCCTCTCGAAGATACCGGACGATGTGGGAGCGATCGTGAACGGATTATAAATGGGCGCGAAGGCATAATCGCCGGCTTTCTGCGCGGCGGTGGGCACGGTGGAGATCACCGTGAGACCCTGGCGCGAAAGCAGCCCTTCCAAATCGGCGAAGAAGAACCAGCCGCCCTTGCGGACAGGGCCGCCCAGATTGGCGCCGAACTGGTTCGCGGCCGTCGCAGGCTTGCGGGCGCCATCGAAGAAATTGCGCGCATCGAGAGCGGAATTGCCGAACTCCTCATACGCGCTTCCGTGCAGCGCATTCGATGCGGAGCGGGTGTAAACGCTGACGCTGGCGCCGGTTGCGTGGCCTGATGCAGCGGGGATGTAGCCATCCATCAGGCTGGCGGCGGCAATCGCTTCAGCGGGCGGGTTCAGGATGGCGCTGCCGGTCCAGTTATCGTTGTTGTCCATGCCATCCAACCGGAAGTTATTGTTCTGGCCGCGCTGGCCGTTGGCGTTGAAACTCATGTTGGCGCGGAAGGCGTATGGGCCGGCGCTTTCGGTGGCGCTGCCCTGCTGGCCGGGCGCGATTTCGGCGCGCTCGCGAATGGAATCGAGGTAAGCGCGGCCAGCGTCTTCATCGCCGGGCGGGGGCGGGTCGTAAAGGACGATGGCGTCACTGGTTGTCTTACCGTTTTCGACCACCGCCGTTGAGACGGAGATGCCGCAGACCGGCGACGCGACCACGACGGTGTACCGATCCGGGGCGAGACCGGCGACGCGAAACTTCCCGCCTGAATCGGCAGCCAGCGTGCAGCGGTAATCGGTGTGGTGGCCCAGAAGAGTGACTTCGACAAAGGGCACGGGATTGCCCGCAGCGTCGACCACTGTTCCGGAGATGGCGCCGTTGCCTTGAGCGGCCAGCATGCGGAGACAAAGCAGCACAATAGCCCATCGCAAGGTGCGCCCGGCGATCATAGTTGGGCGGGGGGCGTTGGCGAAAGTGGAAGGCATCATGTGCTTGGACACGTTCAGTAACAACTGTGCCAACCGCTCCCTAACGGTCGCGGCTCCGATCCGCGGCCTGCTTGCGATGCCAGGCCGAAGACCCATACTAAGATAAATCGAGGGGGCGGCAGATGTCGATGTTGCAAGACGTCCGCTTGGCGTTTCGACTTTTCCGGCGAAATCTGGTTGCGAGCGGAATTGCCCTGCTTTCGATCGCATTGAGCGTGGCGGCCACCGCGGTGGTTTTCGCCGCCATCAAATCGGTACTCATCGACCCTCTGCCTTACTCGCGCCCCGAAGAACTGGTGCAAATCGGCAGCGAGTTTCCCAAGGCGCAGGAGCAGTCTCACGACCCTTGGGCGATGTGGAATGACGCGCAGGAGGTGATCCGGAGGACGCGCACACTCGAATCCGTGGCAGTTTATCGCAATGCGATCTTCGATCTCGCCGGCGACACCGGAAACGACCCCGGAAGCGCTTTACGGTTTGAAAGTGACCGCCAGCTTGTTTCCTGCGCTGGGCGTGGCACCGATGCTCGGGCGGAACATCCTTCCCGAGGAGGATCAACCGGGCCGCCCCGAAGAGATGATTCTGAGCTACGGCTTATGGGCGCGCCGCTTTAACTCGGATCGCAGCGTGGTGGGGCGGAAGGTCACGGTCAACGGACACGACTGCCTCATCATCGGCGTGATGCCGCCGGGCTTCAACTTTCCGCTGCGCAGGGCGGCGGTTCACACGCCATCTCCTTACGTCGAGTTTTGGGCACCGCTTTCCGACACTCCTGGCGCCAGGCGGGGCGCAGTCGGGACGATTGCTCGCTTGCGCCGCGGCGTATCAATTACCGAGGCACGCCAAGACCTAGCTGCAATCAGCGATGCGCTGGCTCGCGAATTCCCCGCGACAAACCGCGACAAGATTCTGACGCTGAGTTTTCTGCGTGATGAAGTACTGGGAGGCGCGGCAAAGGGCCTTTGGCTCCTGCTGGGCGCGGGTGTTTTGTTCCTGATGATCGGATGCAGCAACGTCGCCAATCTGCTGCTGGCGCGAGGATTCGCACGGCAGCAGGAGATTTCCGTCAGACTGGCGATCGGCGCGGGCCACGCGCGCATTGTCCGGCAGCTCCTGACGGAGAGCTGCGTACTGGCTGCGCTGGGTGGCTTAGGCGGGTATGTGCTCACCGCCGCGGCATGGAGAATTCTGCCGACGATAGCGCCGGTGAGCATACCGCGGCTGGCGGCGGCGCGCGCGGATGGAACCATCTTCGGCTTCACGCTCGCACTGGCTGTGATCAACGGCATCTTATTCGGCCTCGCGCCGGCACTTCGTTTAGCCAGGATGAAGGAAACGGCCGCTCTGGGCGGTTTGGGTTCCCACGGCATCGCCGGCGGCAAGCGGGATGGTCTTCGTTCCACGCTGGTGGCGGCCGAGGTCGCACTCGCGGTGATGCTGGTCATAGTCGGCGGCCAACTGCTGGCCAGCTTTCTGAAATTGGTGAACACCGATCCTGGTTTCCAGGCGGCCCGAGTTGTTGCATCGGTCGTGCTCCCGGCGCTCGAGCGATACCCGAAGCCTGAGCAACGAGGGTTATTCTTCCAGCGCATGCTGGATTCGGTGCGGGCGCTTCCCGGAGTGGAGAGCGCCGGCACTGTCGACGCACTGCCCTTCAGCGGAAAGAACCACGGCGGTTTTGTCAGCAGCGAATCGGGCTTGTCCGGAGCGGCACAGCTAACCGCCGAGGTGGATGTGGTGGGTGGAGATTATCTCCAGACGATGGGTGTTCGTCTACTCGAAGGCCGGCAGTTCCGCGAAGAAGATGAGAGCGAATCGAGCGATGCCGCGATGGTGAACGATTTCGCCGCGCGCCGCTTGTGGCCGCATGGGGGCGCCGTGGGCCAGAGGATCTGCGTCTATTGCACGCCGGAGGAGTCGAATAATTGGAAGCGCGTCATCGGAGTGGTTTCCAGCTCCAGTCATGCGGCTCTGAACGAGTCCGTGAAGGGCAACGTTTATCTATCGGCCGGCGCTATGCGGAACGCAGTGTTTCTGGTGGTGAGAACCGAACGACCTACGGGAGATATTGGCAAGGCGATCCGCCGCTCGATCGCGGCGATCGATCCCAATCAGCCGGTATTTTTGAGCGCAACGATGAGCACATTGGTCGCCGATTCAGTAGCGGACCGTCGGTTCATCATGACGCTGCTCGCGATCACAGCCGGCCTTGCGCTGCTTATGTCCGCGGCCGGCGTCTATGGCGTGATTTCGTACACGACGGCGCGCAGGACGCCGGAGATCGGCATCCGCCTGGCTCTCGGCGCTACTCCGCGTGCCGTTCATGCGCTGATCTTCCGTCAAGGATTCGCCAGCGTCGCCATCGGACTGACACTTGGGCTGTGCGTGACGGCGGCGCTGATGCATGCTCTGCGCAGTTTCCTGAACGGGCTTGAACCCGGAAATGCGGTCTACGTTTGGATCGCGCTCGCGTTGGTTACGGTAACTGCGTGGATGGCTTGCTGGATTCCGGCGCGGCGCGCAACTAAGATCGACACGATGTCGGCGCTAAGACAGGAGTAAGTGGGACCACCGTGGCGGGCATAGGATAACGGGGGCACGCCCGGCCCCTACAGCCGCAGCGGGACGACGTGCCGCGCCAACTAATCTATCGGAATGGCGCGATCGAAGACGACATCCACGGTGCTGCCCTGGCGCAATTCCACTTCTTTGCCACGGGTGAGAAGCACGACGGCCAGGCCGGCGCCTGCACCGGCTGCGCCGCCAATTCCCGCGGCGCTCCAGGAACGCTCCGCCAGGCCGCCGATGGCCGCTCCGGCGCCGGCGGTGGTGGCTACCCGCGCCGCGTCGGCATCGTGACCCGGGCCTTGCTTGATATCGCCCTCTTTGGCATCGACCTTTTGCGTGGAAGCGGCGGAATCGACCGAACTCAAGTGGGGATTGATGCGGATTGCCTTGCCGTCCGGCAGGGTGAGGGTTTCGATGCGGATGGCGAGCTCGGCGCGCCCGCTCACCCGGCCGCTGCGGCGCGCGCGCGACACCACGGCCTGCACATAGCTTCCCACCGGTACCAGCATGTGGCCATCGGCGGCGATGGGGCTGGCGGTGCGAAGGTAAACGTAGTCGCCCTCCTGCGCCGTGCGGGTATTGACCGCATTTACCAACTGCAAGGCAACGTGCGCTCCGGCCGGAATCTCGGCGGCTCCGGCAACAAAGCAGCAGCAAAAGACTGCAATGCCTAATCGCATGGATGCGCTCCTGGGCTTATTCTACCGCGGCTTGTTCCACTGACTGCGGCGAGTGCCGGCCGCTGAGTGCCCAGAGCGCCGCGGTCATTACCACGGCGATGAGGGAATCGGTGATCTCGGGCGTGCGACCGGGCAGATAGCGCTGGACCATTTCGAGCACGAATAGATTTGCGGCCAGCGCAATACCGGCTACCGGGTACCGGATTCCGGAGCGGACCAGCAGCCAGATGGCGGAGCCGTAGAAGAATGCTTTGCGCAGCAGGATCACCAGCGCGCCCCACCGCTCGTTTTCGAACGTGGCGCCGAGGGGAGCCCAATAAAACGAAGCCGCGTGCCGGGTGAAATGGAACGGCGCCAGCTCGGCCAGGACGATTGCCGACAGCGCCATCCAGACTCCGACCAGCAGACGGCGTTTCGACGGCAGGATTTCCCAGGCAAGCAGCGCGAAAGCTGCGCCGGCCATCTCGTCGAGCGTGACCGACCGCGAGGGCATGAAGATCCTGAGCCAGAGAATCAGTATGCAGGCGGCCAGCCAGGACGCTCGCAATCGTCCGAAGACGGCTTCCAGCGCCAGTGCGGCGGCGAACCATTCCGCGGCGGCAGCCCACGCGTCGACTGGAGAAATGGTTCGGGTGACGAGGAACGCGTGAAGCACCTGGCGCAAGTGAGTGGAACTGAGGATGGGGAAAAACGGGTAAAGCTGATACGCGCCCCAGCAGGCCAGCAGCAGAGCGGCGCCTGGGGAAGCGCGGCGCACCTGGCTGTGCAGCGGCGGAATAATTTCAGGCGCGAGCACCAGCGCCAGGAAGGCGCCCACCGCCGCGCCCAGGGTATTGGTCGCCAGGTCCGACAGGCTGGTGACGCGGCCCGGAACATAGTTCTGGAGCAGCTCCATGGAAAGAGAGAGCACGAAGCTGAGGGCGGTGGCGCCGGCCACCGCCGCGCGCGGGAAGCGGGGCAGCCACACCAGACACGCGACCGCACCCACCGGAATATACAGCAGGACGTTGATGACGACGTCGCGCAGCAGGAACCGGTCCCACGCGGCCGGCCAGGAATGAAGCAGGACCACCACGGGGTCGGGCCGGCCGGCGAATGTGAAATGCCAAGGGTAGAGGGAACCGTAGACGACGATGGCAACCACCAGCAGGAGCAATCGGCGCATTTAAGGCTCGAAGAAGCGGCGGAAGCGAACCAGATCGATCAGCGCGAAGAACAGGTTCACCAGCCCCAGCCCGCTGACCGCGCCGCGCAGGTAGGGGCTCGACCAGTAGTCCTCGAGGGTGGGCACCTGCGGCACAAAGGAATTCGTTCCCCAAAGTGGGCTCCAGGGAAAAACCAGCAGGAAGAGGCCGATGGCGGTGCACACGGCGATCAGCGCCGCCGCTCCCAGCATGTGGTACCAGCGGTGGGCGGGGCGCGGCGCAGCCGGAGGCGGCGGGGTGCCGTTTGGCAAACCGTTGCCCGGAACCTGGCGAGCCGGTTCGGCCGGCATCATACGGCAGCCGCCGTCTCGAAGAGTTCCATCTGCCGGTCGCAATCGAGCAGAATGCGTGCGTGGGCGCGCACCGGCTCGAAGCTCAGGCGGTGCAAGGGCGTCGGACCGAATTCGCGGAGGGCGCTCAGGTGCTCGGGCGTGGAGTAGCCCTTGTGAGAAGCCAGGCCGTAAGCAGGGAAAACGGCGTCCCACACGCGCATCAAGTCGTCGCGCCAGACCTTGGCGATGATGGAGGCGGCGGCGATGGCGTGACAACGGGCGTCACCTTTGATGAGCGCGCGTTGCGGCACCTCGAGATCGAGCGAAACTGCGTCCACCAGCAGAAAATCGGGCGCGGGAAGGAGACGGCAGACGGCCATCCGCATGGCCTGCCGGGAGGCCTGGTAGATGTTGATGGAATCGATGGTGGCCGCATCGACGGCGGCCACGGCCCAGGCCAGCGCGCGCTCGCGGATGCGCGCGGCGAGCGTTTCCCGGCGCTCCGCTTCCAGCAGCTTGCTGTCGTTGAGGCCGCGTATGGGGCGGTCGGGAGAGAGAATGACGGCGGCCGCCACCACCGGCCCGAATAGCGCGCCGCGACCTACCTCATCCACGCCCGCCACGCCATGAAAGCCGCGCGCGCGCAACTCGCGCTCGATGGTGGCCTGGCAACGGATTTTGCCACACGCCGCTTCGGGCCGCATGGAATCTGGGCGCTATTCGCGCTCTCGGAGGCGGGCCGCTTTGCCCTTGAGGTCGCGCAGATAATATAACTTGGCGCGGCGGACGCGGCCGGTGCGGACGACGTCGATGTGGTCGATGATGCGGGCATGCACCGGGAAGATGCGCTCCACGCCCTGTCCGAAGCTGACCTTGCGAACCGTGATGCTCTCGCCGAGCCCCGTATTATTGCGGGCAATCACCGTGCCTTCGAAAGCCTGCAACCGTTCCTTGTCGCCTTCCTTGATCTTGACGTGGACGCGAATGGTGTCGCCCGGCCGGAACTTGGGAACATCGGTCCGGACGTTCTTCTGAATAAACTTCGTCAACAGCGTGTTCTGCATTTGGAGATGTCCTTGAAATGTTTATTTTACAACGGGGAGGGGAGGGTTTGCTGAGGATTGAGCGACGCATTAGCGTGGGGATGAGATCGGCTCCGCCAAATCGGCATTCTAGGACGCTGCTGCCCCTGGCCGGGGAGACGTATACTGTTTCCAACGTGCTCTTGCGTCTAAGAAGTAGTCCGACTGCTGCCGGTGTCGGACCGATATCTGTTCGCTGCCCGGCGTGCAAACAAATAGGTACGTTTCAGGGTTTTGGCCAGGACTTCCAGTTTGCCAGCGACTCTGGAGCGGTTCAGGTGGGCCATCGAACATGCCCGAACCCGCCTTGCAGAGCGCACCTGTTTGTGGTCCTTCAGGGTAACAGTCTATCCGTTTCGTATCCCCCAGAACGTATCGATTTCGATTCAACGAACGTGCCAGCGCCGATCATGGATAGCCTGGAAGAGGCCATCACATGTCACGCTAGTCAGTGCTTTACTGCCGCGGCGATGCTGGTGAGAAAGACGCTCGAGTTGCTCTGCTCGGCGCAGAACGCATCTGGCGCCAACCTGAAGGACAGGATCAAGGACCTGGGGTCGAAAGTGGTACTACCTCCCGACCTATTCAGTGGGCTCGACGATCTCCGGCTACTGGGGAACGACGCCGCGCACATCGAATCTCAGGCGTATGCAAGGGTGAGCCAGGAGGAGACTGAAGTCGCAATAGAGTTCACCAAGGAAGTACTGAAGGCAATCTACCAATACGCCGCGTTGCTGGCCCGGTTGCGCGGGCTGAAGAAGCAGCCATGACATTGTGCGCGGCTGAAGGTGTCTAGCGTCGATCAGGCGGCCGGCGGGGTGCGAACGGTGCGGGTGATCTGGTTGCCGACGCGGCGGCGGGTGAGGCGAAGATCGTAGTCGATTTGCAGGCCGAGCCAGGTTTCGGGCGAAACGCGAAAGTATGTGCCCAGCCTCAATGCGGTATCGGCGGTGATGGAACGAGTCCCGTTCACGATTGCGCTGATGCGGTTGGGCGGGACATCCAGGTCGCGAGCCAGCTTATTGATGCTGATCTCCAGCGGCTTCATGAAGTCTTCCAGGAGGATCTCTCCGGGATGGATTGGATCGAGTCGCTTTGACGGCTTCATTGTCATCTCCCCAGCACGTTAGTGGTAATCCACGATCTCAACGTCATGCGCATCACCGTCACGCCATGCGAAGCAGATGCGCCATTGGTCATTGATCCGAATGCTATACGTCCCCGCGCGCTCCCCTTTCAGCAGTTCAAGCTGGTTTCCCGGAGGGACGCGAAGGTCCTCCAGCCGCAGTGCCCGATGCAAGTATAGAAGCTTGCGCCGCGCAGGCCGTTCGATGGATTGAAATCGGCGAAGCCAGCGGTCTTCAAAGAGCAACGCGGTGTCGTGGCACTTGAACGACCGGATCACATTCCAGTCTATGACGTAGTGAGCGTTATGTCAAACGTAATAGCTAGCCAAAAGAGCTGGGACCCACTCAGCCCACGTACAACCCCATGCGCTCTTTCACCAGTCGCACGGTTTGATTGGCGATGGGGGCGACGCGGTCGGCGCCCTGGCGGAGAACGCCGGCGAGGTAGCCGGGCTCGCTGGTGATCTCGCGATAGCGCTGCTGGAAGGGTTCCAGGTGCGCGATGGTCATGTCGGCCACCTGCTTCTTCAATTCGCCGTAGCGCATACCGGTGAAGTGCGCTTTCATGGCGTCGTCGGTGTCGCCGGAAAATGCCTGGTAAATGGCCAGGAGGTTGAGCACGCCGGGGCCGGCACCGTTGAAGTCCACGGCGGGGCTGGAATCGGTGGTGGCGCGCATGATGGTCTTGCGGATGGTGGCCGGCGAATCGAGCAGGGCCACCGCGTGGTTCTGGCCGGCGGTCGACTTGCTCATCTTCTGCGTAGGATCGTCGAGGCCCATGATGCGCGCGCCCACGGCGGGCAGGCTGGTGCCGGGCACCACGAAAGTCTCGCCATAGAGCGAATTGAAGCGCTGCGCGATATCGCGGGTCAGCTCCAGGTGCTGGGCCTGGTCTTCGCCCACGGGCACGATGCCGGCATGGTAGAGCAGAATATCGGCGGCCATCAGCACGGGGTATTGCAGCACCCCGGAGCCAACCGATTCCTGCTTGGCGGCCTTGGCTTTATACTGCGTCATGCGCTCCAGCCAGCCCACCGGGGTGACGCAGGTGAGCATCCACGACAGCTCGGCGTGCGCGGGTACCGCCGATTGCACCATAATGGAGCAAGCGTTGGGGTCGATACCGGCGGCCAGATAGAGCGCGGCCGTTTCTTCAATCTTACGGCGCAGCTCGGAGGGATCCTGATAAAGCGTGACGGCGTGCAAATCGACGATGCAGAAGATGCACTCATAGTCGTTCTGGATGCGCACCCAATTCTTGAGCGCGCCCAGGTAGTTGCCGATGTGCAGGTTCCCGGTCGGCTGCATGCCGGAGAAGACTCGTGTTTTCATGGTAGAGGTACGGGAGTAAATCCTATCGTAAGCAATTTCGAAGTGCGGGTGGAAAAACTGGTCTACGGCGGCGACGGGTTGGCGCGCCTGGATGGGCGCGTGGTGTTCGCGCCGTTCGTGCTGCCGGGCGAGCGTATCCGCGCCACGGCGCGCAGCGAAAAGCCGGGCCTGGTGCAGGCGCGCACGCTGGAAGTGCTGGAGGCCGCGCCGGAGCGCGTGGCCGCGGGCTGCGCGGTTTTCGGGCGGTGCGGCGGATGCCACTACCAGCACGCGCCGTACGAATACCAGTTGCAAGCCAAGCGCGCCATCCTGGTGGAGGAGTTGCGGCGGCTGGGCAAGATCGAGCCGCCGGCCGAGATCGCGGCGGTGACGGGTCCCGCGTGGGGATACCGCAACCGGGCGCAGTTGCATGTCGAGGGGCGGAAGATCGGATATCGCGAGCCGCGCTCGCACAGCCTGTGCGCGATCGACGAATGCCCCATTTCGTCGCCCAAGATCAACCAGGCCATCTCGGCCCTCAACCAGATGGCGCAGGAACCGCGCTGGCCGCTGTTTGTCGAAACCATCGAGGTATTCAGCGACGAGGATCGCGTCCAGATCAACGTCATCGACACCAAGCGGCCGGTGGCGCGCCGCTTCTTCGAGTGGTGCGGCGAGCGCATTCCGGGCATGGTGGAAGGCGCGCTCGATTACGGCGGCCGTTTCCGCGTCAGCAGCAATTCCTTCTTCCAGGTGAACCGGTTTCTGGCCGATCAATTGGTGGAAGCGGCGCTCGCAGGCGCCGAAGGCGAAACCGCGCTCGACCTCTACGCCGGGGTGGGACTGTTTTCCCTGGCGTTGGGGCGGCGTTTTCGCCGGGTGAACGCGGTCGAAGCCGGCGGCGGCGCGGTGCGCGATCTGCGCTTCAATGCCGAGCGCGCCGGGCTGACCGGTGTCAAGGCCCAACAGACTACCGCGGAGGCGGCGGTTGAGAAGTTGCAGCGCCCGCCCGATTTCGTGCTGGCGGATCCGCCGCGCGCCGGTCTCGGCAAAGCCATGGTCGAGCGCCTGGCCGCGCTCAAGCCGCGCCGCCTGTCCATTGTGGCCTGCGATCCCGCCACGCTGGCGCGCGACCTGGCGGCGCTCACCGCCTGCGGATACCCCATCGCCTCGATGACGCTGGTGGATCTGTTCCCGCAGACGTTCCATCTGGAGACGGTGGTGCGGCTGGAGATCGGGTAGGCGGACCGGGCTTGCGGTAATGGGGTAATTGGGTGCCCCTGTTTCGCGGTTCCCCGCGGTTGTCCGCGTTCCACTTCCTGAATCACCCGCTGCACCAGTTTGGCGCGAATGGGAACTCCAACATCAACCTGAACCTCGTATGCAAGATATGCGGCTAAGTTATAATCTATGGTCTCAAAATGTTTTCTATGAGACCAACTATCCTTGCCCTGCTGCTCGCTGCAACGGTGTCGGCCGCCCCCATGACCGCCTTGGAGCGCCAACACCTAATCGCGCATCTGGAGATGACCGAGAGCTGGCTGGCCGACGAAGTATCCGGGCTCTCTCCGGAGCAGCTCAGCTTCCGGTTTGCACCCGGACATTGGACAATCCTCGAGGTGGTCGAGCACTTGACGCTCGCCGAGCCGGAGTATTGGGAAGAACTACGGAGCGACCTGAAGAAACCGCCCGCACCGATGAACCACAAAGTTACCGACCTCGATCTGCTCTGGTACGGGATCGACAGGGCGGAACGCCAGACGACCACCCCGTCGGAAGAGCCAAAGGGCAGATTGACGGACGTGCAGCAGGGTCTGGCGAAGTTCCGGAAACTGAGGGCCACCATGCTCAAGTATGCGCGCACTACCGATGACGATCTTCGCGGCCACGCTTTTCCGGACTGGGGCGCCGACATTGATACGTATACCGCATTGCTGGGTATCTCAACCCATGCCCAACGGCACATCCTGCAGATACGCGAGATCAAAGCGCAGCCAGGCTATCCACGAAAGTAAATCGGCGCGCGGCCTGGGTGGAGCATATCGGCAGCCCAGGCCAGGCTCATCGTTCCGTACTTCCAGCGGCTTTCCGTCGCTGCGCCGCGAGCCGGCAAAACCGCCCGAGTCGCGAGCTACAATGAAGCTATGGGGTGCCTCCCCTCCACATCCCGCCCGGGACTGTTCGGTTCCGACTAACATCTTGCCCACCCTGCGGCGCGCGGCTTGTTTCTCGAGACGCGCAATTCAGCAACCTACAGACAATTTGAGCAGGAGGTTGTCATGGGCAAGACCTTGGATCAAGTGCATCCGGATCTTCCGGTCATCAAGGGCCCGCTGCCTGGGCCGCGCGCGCTGGCGGTAGTGGAGCGCGACGGCCGGGTGGTGTCGCCGTCCTACACGCGTTCGTACCCGTTGGTGGCTGCACGCGGCGAAGGGGCCATCGTCGAAGACGTGGATGGAAACCGCTTCCTGGATTTCAATGCCGGCATTGCGGTGGTGGCGACGGGCCATTGCCACCCGCGAGTGGTGAAGGCGGTGCAGGAACAGGCTGCCCGGCTGATGCATATGTCGGGCACGGATTTCTATTACGAGGAAATGGTGGCGCTGGCGGAGAAGCTGGCGGCGATTGCCCCCGGCGAATTGGCGCGGCGCGTTTCGTTTGGCAATTCGGGCGCGGAGGCCATCGAAGGCTCCATCAAGCTGGCGCGCTGGGCGACCAAGCGCGACAAGATCATCGCGTTTTATGGCAGCTTTCACGGCCGCACGCTCGGCGCGCTCTCGCTCACAGCACGCAAGGCCGTGCAGCGCGCGGGGTTCGGGCCGCTTATCCCGGGCGTGGTCCACGCGCCGTATCCCAACTGCTACCGCTGCCCATTCGGGCAAAAACCGGAGAACTGCGCGGTGGAGTGCGTTAAGTTCATCGAAGACACGATGCTGAAGACGGTGGCGCCGCCGGAGGAAACGGCAGCCATTGTAGTGGAACCTGTGCAGGGCGAAGGCGGCTACGTGGTGCCGCCGCGGAAGTTCTTCGACGAGCTCACGCTGGTGGCGCGCCAGAACGGAATCCTGCTGATCTTCGACGAGGTGCAGAGCGGGATGGGCCGCACCGGCCGGATGTGGGCAGGAGATCATTTCGACGCCGTGCCCGACATCATCGCAGTGGCTAAGGGCATCGACAGCGGCCTGCCGCTGGCGGCCACGGTGGCGCGTGCCGACCTGATGACCTGGCCGAAGGGAGCGCACGCCTCCACCTTCGGCGGCAACCCGGTAGCCTGCGCAGCGGCGCTGGCAACCATCGCGCTGCTCGAAGAAGAGCTGATCGCAAACGCGGCGAAGATGGGCGCCTACCTGATGGACCGCATGCGCGAGTGGCCACGACGTTTCGCCCACGTGGGGGAAGTGCGCGGGCTGGGGCTGATGATCGGCATCGAGTTGGTGCGCGATCAAACCACGCGCGAGAAAGCGCCGGAGCTGCGCGACAGCTTGGTGCAATTGGCGTTCGAGCGCGGCCTGCTGGTGCTGGGCGCGGGCGATAACAGCATACGGCTCTGCCCGCCGCTGGTGGTGACCCGCGAGCAATGCGCCTTCGCTCTTGAGACACTGGAAGCGTGCCTGACGGCAGCGGCAAAACCCGAATAGAATAATAGCCACGGATGAACACAGATGAACACGGATAAGCAAGGCACGTTTTTGTTCTTGTTTTTTATCAGTGTTCATCTGTGTTTATCTGTGGCTCGAAACAAATACCCGCGCCACGCCGGCGGGCTAGACCGATGAGAATTCTCGACGTCGGCTGCGGGATTCACAAGCAGCCGGGTGCGATCGGCATCGACCGCAATCCGGCCAGCCGCGCCGACGTGATCGCCGACCTGGACCGCTTCCCCTACCCGTTCGCCGACGGCGCATTCGACCGGCTCACCGCCATCCACGTCATCGAGCACGTCTCCGACGTGATCGGCACCATGGAGGAGTTCCACCGCCTGGTGCGGCCGGGCGGGTCAGTGCGCATCGAAACGCCGCACTACACCGATTTCAGCTCGTTCTGCGACCCCACCCACAAGAGCCACCTCAATAGTTTCAGCTTCCGCTATTTCGGCGAGAATCACGGCGGCTTCGGCTACTATTCCACGGTGCGATTTCGTGAGATTTCGGTGCGCGTCAAGCTACTGGCTTTGTGGAGGTGGCTCGGGTTCGAATTCCTGGTCAACCGCTTCCCGCGCTACCGGCGCTTTTGGGAGCACTACTTGTGCTACGTGGTGCGGGGTAAAGCGATGGAGTTCGAATTCCAAGTGATCGAGTGATCGGACTGATCTACCGCGCGGCGGACCTGCTGCGGCGCCGCACGCTGGCGGGCGACCACGGCCGCATAGGCGAAGATATGGCCTACCGCTACCTGCGCGGACGCGGCTGCACAGTGGTGGCGCGCAACTACAGGGCCCGCTCCGGGGCGGGCGAAATCGACCTGGTGGCGTGGGATGGCGGCGTGCTGGCCTTCATCGAAGTGAAGACGCGATCGAGCAGCGACTTCGGCGAGCCGGATGCTGCAGTGGACCAAGAGAAACGGCGGCGAATTGCGATCGCCGCCCGCGAGTACGGGCGCCGCGCCCAGGTAGAGGATACGCGCACGCGATTCGATATTGTAAGCGTAATGTTGGGCAACCCTCTCCGCATCGACTGGAGACGCGACGCATTTCACGTCCGTGTCATATAATCAGGTGTCTGCCGATGGACCTACCTGGAAGGACGTTCCCGATTGCCTGAGTTACGGAAGGACCCGATCACCAGCCGCTGGGTGATCATCGCCACGGATCGCGCCAAGCGTCCCGGTGATTTCATTCGCCAGCCGGTGCCGCCGGCCCAAACGGGGGTTTGCCCGTTCGATTCCGGCCATGAAAACAAGACCCCGCCCGAAGTGCTGGCCTACCGCAACGGCAGCGGGCGCGACCAGCCGGGATGGCGGGTGCGCGTGGTGCCGAACAAGTTTCCGGTGCTGGGCATCGAAGGCGAGCTCAACCGGCAGGGCGAAGGCATGTACGACAAGATGAGCGGCATCGGCGCCAACGAAGTGATCATCGAGACGCCGGACCACTCGGCCACCCTGGCCGACATGCCGGAACACCAGATCGCGGAGGTGTTGAGGGCGTTTAAAGACCGCGTCAACGATCTGAAGCGCGACCAGCGGTTCCGCTACATCATTTTGTTCCGGAATTATGGGGAGGCGGCGGGCGCCACGCTGGAGCATCCGCATTCGCAACTGATCGCGCTGCCGGTAATTCCCAATGTGGTGAAAGGGGAAGTGGAGGCGTCGCGCGAATTCTACGAGGCGAAGGAGCGGTGCATCTTCTGCGACATCATTCACGAGGAGAGTTCGGCGGGCACCCGGCTGATCTCGGAGACGGACCGCTTCATTGTGCTGGCGCCGTACGCGCCGCGCTTTCCCTTCGAGACCTGGATTCTGCCCAAACAGCACGCCTCGCACTACGAGAACTCCGACCCCGCGCTGATCGACAACCTGGCGTGGGTGCTGCGCTCCACCATGCGGAAAATCGACAAAGTGCTGGAGCATCCGGCCTACAATTTCATTGTGCACAGCGCGCCCGTTCAGGAAGCGCCGCTGGCCTATTATCACTGGCACATCGAAATCATTCCCAAACTGACCAAGGTGGCGGGCTTCGAGTGGGGCACGGGCTTCTACGTCAACCCGACGCCGCCGGAAGAGGCGGCACGTTTTCTGCGCGAGGCGGGGCTGGGATGATTTCGCGCCGCGGCCTGCTGATGGCCTCGGCCGGCGTCCTGGCGTGCGGCAGGCGGAAGGCGACCGCCTACCCCGGCTACTGCTTCGTGGCCAACCGGCAAGGGCGCAATGTGGCGGTGGTGGACCTGAGCCACTTCCGCGTGCGCAGGCAGATTGGGCTCGATGCCGCGCCGGCCGCGGTGATCGCGCATCCCAAAAGGCCCATCGCCTACGCGCTGGCTCCGGCGAACGGAACGCTGTACGAGTTGGATGCCGCCACCCTGGCGGTGAGCCGGCGGATGCGCGCGGGCTCGACCGCGGTGGAGATGCGCTTGGCGCCGGACGGCAGGGCGCTGTGGATTCTGTATCGCGACCCGCCGGCATTGGTGGAAGCACCGCTCGATTCGCTCAAAGCCACCCGGCGCATACGGCTGAGTTCGCCAGCCGACGGCTTCGATTTGAGCGTGGACGGCACGGCGGCGGCAGCCTGCCGCCAGGACAAGCTGATCGTTCTGGCCCAGTTGGATTCGGCGCGCGTGGAGCGGACAATCGCCTGGGACGCCGCGCCAGAGTTTGTCCGCTTCCGCACCGATGGCAAGCTGCTGCTGGCAGCGGACGCCGCCGGGCGAAGCATTACCTTTTTCGACGTCGCCAGCGGCAAGACCCTGGTGCGGCTGCCGCTTCCCTTCGAGCCGCGGCGGTACGCCATCACGCCCGATGGCGGCCAGGTGTTTCTCGACGGTCCCGGCATGGACGCGGTGGCGATCGTGTTCCCCTTTAGCACCGAGGTCTGGCAGACCGTGCTCGCCGGACGCGCGCCGGGCGCCATGGCCGCCACCAATACGCCGTCGTTTCTGCTGGTGGCAAACCCGGAAACCAACAGCATGACGGTGCTCGATCTGGCAACCCAGAACTTGTCGGCAGTGGTGGAAGTGGGGGCCGGGCCGGGGGCGATTCTCACCACCCCCGACAATCAGTACGCGCTGGTGCTGAACGAGCTGTCGGGCGACATGGCGGTGATTCGCCTCGACCGCTTGAGCGCATCCTCCTCGGACCGAGTGCTGCGCTACAAAAGCGCTTCGCTGTTCACCATGATCCCCGTCGGCGACACTCCGGTGAGCGCGGCGGTGGTGAAGTGGTAGGGGAAGTCGCTCAGCGCCCCGGGGCGAGTACTCAGACCCAAGGCGCCGGGCTTGGACGCCGCGAAAGAATGAAGGCCAACAGCCCTACCTGATCTCGAGGATTTCCTTTTCCTTGATTTTGGCGGCCTGGTCCACCTTCAACATGTAGCCGTCAGTGAGCTTCTGGATTTCGTCAAGGGTGCGCTTCTCGTCATCCTCGGTGATTTTCTTATCCTTGAGCAGCTTCTTCACCGCTTCGTTGCCGTCGCGGCGAACGTTGCGGACCGCGACGCGATGGTGCTCGGCGGTGGCGTGCAGGCGCTTCACCAGTTCCTTGCGGCGCTCTTCGGTGAGGGGCGGGATGGGCAAGCGGACGATCTTGCCGTCGTTGGCGGGGTTGAGGCCAAGGTCGGAGACGCGAATGGCCCTTTCGATCGGCCCGATCTGCGAAACGTCCCACGGCTGGATGGTGATCAGGCTAGGCTCCGGAACGTGCAGGTTGGCAAGCTGATTGAGCGGCGTGGGGGTTCCGTAATAATCCACCCGGATGTGATCCAGAATGCCGAGGGAAGCGCGGCCGGTGCGGATGGTGGCCATTTCATGCTGCAGGTCGCTCACGGCCTTTTCCATGCGCGCCTTGAGGTTGGCCTCGACCTCCTTGATGGTGTTGAACGTGGTGGCGGCGGGTGCTGGCTGTTCAGTCTTCATAGCGTATCTCCGAAAGCCGTCTAGTGAATCACGGTGCCGACGGGTTCGCCCATGGCTACTCGCATTATATTGCCGGGTGTGTTCAGATTGAAAACGATAATCGGCAGCTTGTTGTCGCGGCACATGGCGATGGCGGTGGAGTCCATCACGCCCAGGCCCTTGGACAGCACCTCGAGGTAAGAAATCTCGGCGAACAGGACGGCCTCGGGGAACTGCAAGGGGTCGCGGTCGTAGACGCCGTCGACGCGCGTGGCTTTGACGATGACGTCGGCCTTGATCTCCAGCGCGCGCAGGGTGGCGGCGGTGTCGGTCGAAAAATACGGATTGGAGGTCCCGGCGGCGAAAATGGCGACCCGGCCCTTTTCCAGGTGGCGCATGGCGCGGCGGCGGATGTAAGGCTCGGCCAGCGTCCGCATCTCGATGGCGGTCATGACGCGCGTCGCGGTGCCGATCTGCTCGAGCGCGTCGGAGAGCGCCAGTGAGTTGATGACGGTGGCGAGCATGCCCATGTGGTCTGCGGTAACCCGATCCATCTGGCGGGCCGCGCCGGCGACGCCGCGGAAGATATTGCCGCCGCCCACCACCACGCCGGTCTGAACTCCAGCCGAGGCCACGGCGGCAATTTCCTCAGCCAGACCGTGAACGCGATCGGCATCGATGCCGAACTTGGCGCCGCCCGCCAACACTTCGCCGCTCAATTTCAGCAGGATGCGCTTGTAGGCGGGCATCTACTGGGCGACCGGCTCGGGCACGGAGCTTTCGCCTCCGGCTTCGCTCTCGCCTCCGGCTTCGGCAGCCGCCACGTCTCCTACCTTGAAGCGGATGAAGCGGCTGACGGTGATGTTCTCGCCCAGCTTGGCAACCTTGGTCTTGACGAGCTGATCGATGGTGAGGGTCGCCTCTTTGACGAAGGGCTGATCGAGCAGGCACACCTCTTCGTAGAACTTGGCGAGACGGCCTTCCACGATGCGGTCGAGGATCTTTTCCGGCTTGCCCTCCAGCAGCGCGCGGGCGCGGGCGATTTCCTTCTCCTTTTCGAGCACGGCCGCGGGTACATCCTCACGGCGGAGGTAGCGGGGATCGGCGGCGGCGATGTGCATCGCCACGTCGTGGACCAGATCCTTGAAAACATCGGTGCGGGCCACGAAATCGGACTCGCAGTTCACTTCCACCATCACGCCGAGCTGTCCGCCGGCGTGAATATAGCTGCCGATGAGACCCTGCTTGGTGGCGCGGCCCGCCTTCTTGCCGGCCGAGGAAATGCCGCGCTTGCGGAGGATGACTTCTGCCTCGGCGATGTCTCCCTTGGCTTCCACCAGAGCTTTCTTGCATTCCATCATGCCGGCGCCGGTACGCTCGCGCAGATCTTTGACCAGTGCCGCGGTGATTTCCATAATCGCTTCGTTTCCGTTTCCAATTAGGGTGCAGCGGCAGGGGGCTGCCCGGCCCGCTGGTATTAAACTCCGCTTTCGGTAACCACCGGCTCAACCGGCGGCTCGGCGGTTTCCGAAGCCGGTCCCTTGCGCGACGCAGGCGGCGCCTGCTCGTCGGCCAGACTCAAGCTTTCGGCCATGATTTTCTCGGCATACTTCGGGTCCACGTATTCGGTGTACTCGAGCATACTTTCTTCCGCCGGCACTTCCTCGGCGGCGGGCTTGGGCGCCGCCGCGAAATCGTGCTCGCTGGCAAGCTGGCGGCCTTCCACCACGGCGTCGGCGATCTTGCTGGCGAACAGCCGGATGGCGCGCAGCGCGTCGTCATTGCCTGGGATCACCCAATCCACTTCATCGGGATCGCAGTTGGTATCGACGATCGCCACCACCGGAATACCGAGCCGCTGCGCTTCCTTCACCGCAATCGCTTCCTTGTTCGAATCGATCACGAAAAGCACGTCGGGCAAGCCCGGCATGTCTTTGATGCCCGACAGATTCTGCTCCAGGTGCTTGCGCTCGCGTTCGAGGCGAATGGCTTCCTTCTTGGGACGGCCGGCGTATCCGCCGCCTTCGGGCGACGCCATAGCGTCCAGTTCCTTCAGCCGCTTGATCGATTTCTGCACGGTGGCCATGTTGGTGAGCAAGCCACCCAGCCAGCGCTGGTTGACGAAATACATCTGGCAGCGGACGGCCTCTTCGGCGATGGCCTCCTGCGCCTGCCGCTTGGTGCCCACGAAGAGCACGTTCTTGCCCTGTGCGGCCATCTCCTGGACGAACCGGGCGGCGTCCTTGAACATCTTCAAGGTTTTCTGCAGATCGATGATGTAGATACCATTGCGTTCGCCGAAGATGTATTCTTTCATCTTCGGATTCCAGCGCTTGGTCTGGTGCCCGAAGTGAACGCCGGCTTCGAGCAATTCTTTCATGGAAATTGCGGGCAAACTACCTCCTGTTCACTTACTCAGCGGGGAAAACATCCCCTTTCGCAGCCTCTCGTTTCCGCCCGCGGTCCAAAGCGAGATTTGCGGACCGGACAACCGGAAGGCCGATGGTTTACAACAGGCAAGGCCGGCCCACGCCGGCTCCGCCAAAGACTATCGTTTGGAGAACTGGAATCGCTTGCGGGCGCCCTTTTGGCCGTACTTCTTGCGCTCATGGGCGCGCGGGTCGCGCGTGAGGTAGCCGAGCTTCTTCAGTTTCGACCGCAATTCCGCGTTGAACTCCACCAATGCCCGGGCCACACCCAGACGGGCCGCGCCCGCCTGTCCGGCGACGCCGCCGCCATCGGCGAGAATCAGGATATCGAACTTGTCCGCTGTTTCAGTAGCCGCCAGCGGCTGCCGCACCAGCGAACGCGTGCTTTCGGTTGGAAAATAATTCTCGAAGGCGCGGTCGTTGACCTTGATTTCGCCCTTGCCGGGCCGCAAAAATACCCTGGCCACCGAACTCTTGCGGCGGCCCGTCCCCAAATACTGCACCGTGCTTGCTGCCACTAAACCCTACCTTCCACTATTTTACGGCCAGCGCGGCCGGCTTCTGCGCCGCGTGCGGGTGCCGGTCACCCGCGTAGACCTTGAGTTTCCGGAACATCTGCTTGCCGAGCTTGGTCTTGGGAAGCATGCCCTGCACGGCTTCTTCCACGATGCGGATGGGCTTTTCCGCACGCACCCGCTTGAAGCTCTTCTCCACCAGCCCGCCCGGGTACCCGGTGAAATGGCGGTACACTTTGCTGTCCTCTTTCCGGCCGCTCAGCCGGACTTTGGCAGCATTGATGACGATCACGTGATCGCCCGTATCCAGGAACGGCGTGTAGGTCGGTTTGCTCTTGCCCATCAGCAGCATGGCCGTCTTGGTGGCCAGCTTGCCCAATACCACGCCCTGGGCATCGATGACATGCCAGCGGCGAGCGATGCCGTTCTTGGAAGGGAACTCGGTACTCATTGACACACTTCTCCAGCGATCGATAAGTCGCAAAGTTTTAGGTTAGCGGCTGAGCGGGGCGATTGTCAAATTGCAGTCTTGTCTAATGCAGGATGAGCCTGAAGGTGAGCCTGTTTCTAACACAGGATGAGCCTGGAGGAGGGTGTGCGCATGCTGGGGGTTGATCATCAGCATGCAGGATGCAGAGGAATTGAGCCTG
>JBAVYH010000176.1:0-94526 GCA_049698695.1 Bryobacteraceae bacterium
CCGGTCGCCGCCGCGCCGGGGTCCTGGTCGGCCGGAATCAACTGATCGCAGATCGCGCCCAGCGTCCGCGCCTCCTCACAGCTGAGGGCGAGCCGCGCTCCCGCATCCCGCCTGCATGCCGCCGTGCCCAGCATGGCTCCGGCGAGAAATGAACGGCGGGACGGTTTCCGCATCACGCTGCTCCTACGTAGGGACTTTTTGACCGCCTGAGCGGGTGCTGAAAACTGTGCGATTCTTGCTATCACCAACTGGTTACGCCGAGCAGGAAACCTGCGAGATCGTTATTGATCTCGCCAGCAGCGTTGCTTCCGAACAATAGTCCAGTTTCTCCAGCAGGGGCTCCAAAAGATCCGCAACGCGTCGTATGTACTCTCATCGACAGCTCTCACATTTAGTTCTTCAGAAGGTACTGTTCCAATACGCCTGCTGCCCGATATGATCATCGTCTGGCAGATTCTTCAAGATAGTGCGCCGGACCTCTATAGCGTCCATGCCGCCCTGGCCCTTGAACAATAACTCGCCGTTCATACCGATCAATACCGTATATGGAACGCCGCCACTCCACCCAGTCCCAAATGCCGACACTGCTTCGGCCGCATCATTCGTACTCCAGAGCAGATTCCTATTGATCGCATGCTGCGAATTCAAGAACCGAAGCACAAACCTTTTCTCGTCTGGTGCATTAATGCTAACGGTTACGACGTTCAACGCTCGTTGACTGTACATCCGGACGATTTTCTGCAGCTCTGGAAATTCCGCAGTGCAAGGCCCGCACCAGGTAGCCCAGAAATTCACCAGCAGAAGCGTGCCGGTGCCACTGTTCTGTCGCAATGTCGTCAACTGATCAGCCGATACCATTTCCACTGATACCGGTTTCTGACCGTCCTCTGCGATCTCTGCCTTCGCTCCCGACTCTTCGCGTGCCCATTTGGTGGAGCAGCCCATCACGGGCGTATTCTCAACTGAGACTGGTTTCCCCGCAAGCAAAGCTTCGATTGCGTCCTGAGCTTCGTGCTTAGTTACCAGTTGTTCGCGCGGATTGTTGTCGATTCGGCCTTGATACCGCAACTTGCGCTGCTGATCAAAGATGAACGCATGGGGCGTCGCGGTAGGTCCATACTTTAGGGTAACCGCTTGCGTGTCGCCGTCGTACAAATAAGGAAAGTTGAAGTGCCTGTACGCCGCGCGAATTTTCATCTCTGGTAGGGAGTCGCTCACATCGGTGTGGCCAAGTTCGCTCAGACGTATGGCTTTCGGATCATTCCCCATGATCGCGACCAGATCCACGCCTCGATCCTTATAGGCTGAAGCGAGCTGCTTGACTCGTCTCTCATACATCTCAGCGACCGGGCAATGATCACATGTAAACACAATTACGAGAACCTTGGCCGACGCGTAGTCCTTAAGGCTGTGCACCTTGCCGTCGACACCCGGCAGGTTGAAGTCCGGGGCTGGCGATCCGATCTTGAGAATGGGAGGGACATCGGCACCGGAGGGAACATTGAGGTCCTGCGCTCGGCCAATCTGGCACAGCAACAGCCCAACACTGAGCAACCCGACGGAACATTTCACAGGCCGGGCCGCTCTATCCATGGTCCGCACGGTCCCAGTATTTAAAGAATGTAGAGTTCCTCCGGGATGGAGGGCAATTAACCAATCCACGTAAGTCAACCTCAGTCCTCCTTTCTAATTTAGTCTCCGCACTTTATCTGCGGTCCTGAGGATGAGACAAGCTGGAAACAGCACTCTGTTCCGATTGAGCCGCCTCGGCCCGAAGTCCATCCACGGGACTACTGAACTGGCGCGGTGCGGGTTACAGCGGCACGCGTTGGAGGAGACATACTCTCGATGAACGTCACGATCGCCGAATGATCCAGATCTCCCTTCCCTTGGTTCATCAATGCGATTAGCATCTGCTGGACCATGCATGTCAAGGGCAGGGCGACTTTCTTGGATTCGGCCGCGAGCAGCGCGTTGCGCAAGTCCTTTTGGTGAAGTCGAATGCGAAAGCCAGGCGCGTAATCTCCAGCAATCACCTTCGGAGCCTTTGCGTTCAATACCGTGCTGCCGGCCAGGCCCCCTTTCACCGCAGCGAAGACCACTTCGGGATCAAGGCCGCAGTGCTTTGCCAGTACCAGCGCCTCTCCCATGGCAGCAATATTGCATGCAACCATAATCTGGTTCGCCAACTTCGTAACGTTCCCGGCTCCTACCGGCCCCGTGAGAGTCACGGTTGATCCCATGGCCTGTAGCACAGGCAGCGCCTTTTCAAAAACTGACTTTTCGCCTCCTACCATAATCGCGAGTGTACCGTCTATCGCCTTTGGTTCCCCGCCGCTCACCGGCGCGTCCAGGAAATCTACCCCTTTTTCAGCGCAAGCCTTAGCAATTTTCTGGGAGACCACGGGGTTGATGGAACTCATATCCACAATGAGAGAGCCGGGTTTGGCGCCTTCCATTACGCCGTTTGGTCCAAGAATCGCCTGCTCCACTTCAGGACCGTCGGGAAGCATCGTTATAATGAGGTCCGAACGGCGGGCGGCATCGCTGCTGGATAAAGCTCCTTGGATGCCGTCCCGGAGCACTGCGTCAACCAGAGGGGCCACAATATCATAAACAACCAAGGCGTGGCCGGCTTTTCGTAGATTATTAGCCATCGGTTTGCCCATGATACCGAGGCCGATGAATGCAATCTTATGCATGTCTTTCTTCCTTTCCAAAAGAGATATTTTACCGAGTTCCCGTGCTGATTACTTCTGGAACGTACTCCGGTCATCCCTGCTTGCTTCTGGCAAACGACGGTGTCTGCACCGAACGTAATTGTGACACCGTTTCTCGAGCCTTCTCGAGCAGCAAAACATGTTCGGCCGCCGCTCCCACGAAACGCATTCCACGCTCAATCCACGCTTTTGCCATGGAAACACCCCGAGTCTGGATCCCGGGAACCGCGCCGTGGTGATTGCATTGTTCGATCAGCCGTTGCACAGACTCAACCAGGAGGGGGTGCTCCACCTGCCCAGGAATGCCAAGCGAAATCGATAGGTCCGAAGGCCCTACCATCACTACGTCGACGCCTTTGACAGACAACAGTTCATCGGCGCGCTCCAGCGCGGCAGTCGTCTCGAATTGCACCACCGCAAGAATCTGGCTGTTCTGGTGTTCAATGACCTCGGGCATGCTGGCCGTCTCATACTCGATCATGGTTGCGTTGACCCCATAACCCCGCTGTCCCACGGGCGGAAATCGCAACCAGCTCAGCGCCTGCTCAAGGAGCCGAGGCTCTTCGACACGAGGCAAAATGATGCCCTGCGCGCCTTGATCCAGCAGCCGAGAACACAAGCCGTACTGCAATTCCGTGACCCGCACAATGGGCGTGATATCGACCAGCTCTGAGGCGATGATCATGTCATGCACGGTCTCCAGATTATACGAACCGTGCTCCATATCGATAAATACGTAGTCAAATCCCGCCGCTGCAAGCGTGCGAGGAATCTCTGACGATCGGTAGACTTGAAGGGAGCAACCGAAGACAGTGTCGCCTCTTACCAGTCGCTCCCGAGTATGATTAACACGCATGGAGGTTTCCCCTTTTCTGAATTCTCGGCCTCAGTGACTTGATTCGTAAGCTACCATCACAGCTGGCAGGGTGGTTACTCGATGCCGTTCCTTGGCGGCAGATCTCCGGCTCAGCCAGCCCCAAACCGTCATCTCGCGGCGCGACGTGTCGCCGTCCGGGAACACCAAGCTTGCGAGGTATCCGAAACCAAAGACCAAAACTTGCCCGATCGCTCCAATCATGTAATTGTGCATAGGGAAGTTATAGGGCCCCAAGTTCAAGATCCTTCCCCCATCTGCCGTAAGGACCGCCCAGGCTGTGAATACAAAGCTGCCGGCGATTCCAACATAGGCTCCCGTCTTGCTGGCGCGCGTTGAGAGAAAGGCCAGCAAAAATAGACCGACTAAACCGCCAGAGACAATTGCCGATACCGTGAACCAAAGCGAAAGTGCGTTACCTTTGGAGTGGCCCAGTATGCTGGCGATTAAAATGCACAATCCCCCGCACAACGCGACAATAATCTTCGCCACAACAAGTTGCGCTCGCTCCGTCGAACGCTGGAACAGGATGTGGTAATAATCTGCCACGCCTACGGCGGCAAGACTGTTTAGATCGGACGAGAGGTTCGCCATCGCGGCGCCGAATAATGCTGCAAGAAAAAGGCCAGCCAAACCGGGGGGCAGATGCGTAGTAATAAAATACGGGAATGCTTGGTCGGATCGAGCTACTGGAAGCAATTCCCCAGTGACTTTATAGAAGGCCCAGCAGAGCGTTCCAATCAACATGAATAATGCCCAAACGGGGACGCAGAGCAACGATCCGATTAACACTCCACGGACTGCTTGGCGATCCGATCTGGCCACCAGGTAACGTTGAATTACGGTCTGGTCTGACGTATATCTTTGTAGATAATAGAACCATCCATACAGTGAAAGCACCAGGAATGTTGGCTTTGTGAGGTCCAGCCTCATGTTGCCGAGACTGATCTTATGGCTGCTAAACGCAACATGGAACATTGCAGCGGGGCCTCCCGGCGGGAGGAACAGCAGAAAGCCCAAGCTGACCAAAATTCCCGCCCAAAGCACCATCCCCTGAATAACGTCGGCCCAGATGACGGCCTCAACGCCGCCAAGAAGTGTGTAGCATATCGTTAGGACACCAACTAGGATGATTAGATGGTCCATGTTCCATCCGGTCACGCTGTTCACCGTTAGCGCCAGCAAATAGAACACGAAACCCATCTTGGAAAGATGCCCGATGGAATAGGCAATGGAAGAATACACCCTGGCTCCGTATCCAAAGCGCTTACCGAAGTACTCATAGGCGCTCATGCCCACAACTTCACGAAAGAATGGAATCACTACGAACACCGTGATGAACAGCACGGGAATCACTGTTAACCCTGGCACGAGATTGGACCAATCGCCCGCATAAGACGAGCCAGGGTAAGCGATGAACGTAACGCTACTGATGAGTGTGGCGAGAAGCGAAAGCCCCATCGCCCACCCAGGGATGTTTCTCTGGGCGACAAAATAGCGTTCGGTGGACGTCTGCCGGCGTGAAAAACGGAGCCCAACCCCCATGAGCGTCGCCATGTAGGCGATAATCACCAGAATGTCTAGCCAGCGAATCGTGCTCATTTCAGTTGCGCAGGCAGCCCAATCGCAAGTTTGGGAACCGCATGCTCTCACGGAGACAATCCGCTGACATCGCGGTCCTGTTCGGAATGGTATGATAATTAGATCAATTTGTCAATTGCCAAAAATCATCGCCAGGACGGGGCCTGGAGAGGTCTCTTTGGACAGGTCCAACGGCGCCGTTCGATGCCGTCAGCGGGGCGTTATTGAGGGGTGCGTGGATTCTTCCCCGGTCCGGACCGGAAAAGAATCATGGTGGCTAGTCTCCACAAGCTTGATCAGCAAGTGCCCCATTTCGGTCAAGTGCTGGAGCATCTCCATGCGAGCCCCGCCAGAGTCTCTGAGGCGGACGGCGGCATAGATTCCCTCGTGCTGTTTCAGCACTCTGGCGGCGGCCTGTGGCATTCGCAACTTCATCAGCAACCACTGTGCCATAAGGTTTCGGAGCAATTGCACCGCGTTAAACAAGATCTCGTTATGGGCAGCGCGGGCGAGCGCAAGGTGAAACCTCAGGTCGGCTTCCAGTGCGCGCGCCGGCTCAGAAATACCTGCTCTGAAGTCATCCACCGCTGCGCCTATTTCGTTAAGCTCTTCCAGTGTCGCGCGCTCGGCAGCCAAGGCCGCGATTTCCGCCTCCATTAACCTGCGCGCCTCCACTATGTCGCGCAACTCCGCGCCGTCCGTGCCAGTGATAGCCCAGAGCAAAGGCCGCGAAAGAAACTGAGAGCGCGGAAGAACGAACGTTCCATCCCCCACGCGGCACTCCAGCATGCCGATCAATTCCAAAGCCTTCAGGGCTTCTCGCAACGACGCGCGCCCGATGCCTAACTGTTGACAGAGCTCCCGCTCAGGAGGGATGCGGTCGCCGGCCTTCCATGGCCCCTGCAAAAGTGACGTCACCAGTTCTTCGAAAGCCGATTCGGTAAGCGTGGCTTTGGCAATGGGTTTGAAGTCCTTGTTCCCCGCAGCGCTGGCCTTCGATTGTCTCATCGTTGAAACTGCCATGCCTAATTATCCTACCATTTTGTTGATGCGGTTGTCAGCATGAATCGCAGGCTCTGCGGAGAATTTCATCTGAGGTCACGGATTGGCGCGCTAAACCAATTCCGGCTCGCCGCGCCTCTGTGCCGCATGGATCGCTTGAACACTTTGTCGCCCGCGGTCGCATACAGCATGTCGCGATTAGGCCCGCCGAAGACAATGCTTGACACGCCGCCCAATTGTGGCGAATCGATGATAGCCATCACACGCCCTGGAGGATCGAACACTTGGATCCCCATTTTCGTTGCTACATACAGAAAGCCGTCCGTGTCCACTGCCATGCCGGCGGCGTCGGTGGCCGAGGATTCGTCGAGTATTTCCAAACGGTAGAGCGAATCCCCGTTGGCCAGTGAGCCATCCGGTTGTACTTGGAACCACCACACCCCACGGTTGGCCGGGTCGTCCACGAGCAGGAACGCCTGGCCCTGGGAGAGACGGACGCTACTGGGCGATTGAATTCCCCCATACGCCACGCGCCTGCCCCTGGCGCCGACGAACCACACGCGTTTGTGCAGCGGATCGGTGAAGTAAATCTCGCCGCGCGCACTAATTGCGAGGTCATTCGCAATGACGTTCCTGGCGATCACCGTTTCTTTACCGTCCATCGCGTATGCCACGATGCGTTTCAGTCCATCCTGACACGCGTACAAGCGCCCGTCGGGTCCGAATGCCAAGCCGCGAACGCTGCCCGAGTTCTCTTTGAACACTTTGATATCGCCGTTGACGCCGATCTTGCAGATCCGATTACTTGGGCGATCTGTGAAAAACACATCTCCGTCCTTGTCCGCCGCCAACGCTCCGGTGCGTCCGTGACCCTGAGTAACTAGCTTCCAATCCTGCCCGGGAACCGTCAAGAGCACAGACCACTGGCGCTCCCCTCCCCCTCCTTTGGGCTTCGGAATCGGCGCGGGATAACCACGCCACAGCCAGCGCAAGGCATCGGGCAGAATTGACGCGCCTTGCTTACTGTTGTGCCCTGCGGTCCCCCATACATGAGCGACATCATAGCCCGCGTATTCCAACGCCGAGACCATATCGTGGGCGCCTATAAACCAATTGCCAGCGGCAACGTTCAAATCCTTTTGTCCGTCATGCAGGAAAACTCGGATCGGCTTCGGCTCCGTTTTCCGGATCAAAGAGGGATAAATCTCGCCGCCGCGCAAATTCGTGAAGCTTCCCACGAAGCTAAGGACGCGGCGGAAGGCATCCGGTCTCTCCCACGCCACCGTAAAGGCGCAAATGCCGCCGGAGCTGGACCCGCCTATCGCGCGATCATTGGGATCCTGGGAGAGGTTGTAGCTCTTCCCTACCTCAGGCAAGATCTCTTGCAACAGAAAGCGCGAATAGCGGTTGGTGACAGCGTCGTACTCGAAGCTGCGGTTACTGTGTGCCGGTTCGTTCGGTATTCGGGCCGGCAAGACTCCGGGGTTAATGAAAATCCCAATCGTGGCGGGCATTTCGCCGCGGTTAATCAGGTTGTCGAAAACAACCGGTACGTGCCAAGCGCCGTCGTCGGTTACAAACTTTTCGCCATCGAGGAACACCATCACGGCAGCGGTCCGGCCGGGCCGGTACTGTGCGGGCACATATACCCAGTAGTCGCGAGTAGTTCCCGGATAAGTCCTGCTTGTCCATGAGTATTTGGTCACCTTGCCTTGCGGGACCCCGGCCTGTGGGGCGGAATCGGGACCCAGTTTGTATTCCTGCGCCATGGGACACGCAAACGACAACAGAGTCAACGCGATAGCATTGCAAAGCCTCATTCGGTTTAGCCCTTTCCCTCATGCCTGGAGAAGCACATCTCCGCAGCCACGAAAAGAACAGGTGAAGATTGGATCAAAAATTCTCTTTGGACTTTCTGGCCATTGGCCTTATAATCATACCACATCATGTACGGCTACGGTTTGAAAGGAAACTGAACGATGCAACAGCGCACTTCTCGCAGGTTCTTTCTCGGTGCGTTGACGGCGACAGCCGCGACACGCGTGTGGGGCGCAAACGACAGAATCAACGTGGCGATTGTAGGACTCGGCCACCGTGGCTCGACCCACCTGAACATCTATTCTCGCCTGTCCGATGCCCGTGTGGCGGCCCTTTGCGATATCGATCGGGCTGCCCGCGAAGTGGCCCAAGCGAAGCTTCTGAGAATCACCAGCCAGAAGGCCAAGGAATTCGAGGACTTGCGCGACGCCTTCGCCGATCCCGGGATTGACGCTGTGTCCATTGCCACACCTAACCACTGGCATGCGCTGGCCACGATATGGGCATGTAAGGCCGGCAAAGACGTCTACTGCGAGAAGCCTGCCTGTTACGACATCTACGAGGGTCCAAAGATGCTCCAGGTGGCGCGGGAGACAAAGCGAATGGTGCAGGTTGGCTCGCAGCACCGCAGCATGCAATACGGGATCAGGGCGATGCAGGCGCTACACAGTGGCATCATCGGCCAAGTCTACATGGCCAGGGGCCTGTGCTTCAAGCGCCGTCCTTCAATCGGTCATAAGGCAGACAGTCCGGTGCCGCCAGGCGTGAATTGGGATTTATTTCGAGGTCCGGCTCCCATGCGCCCTTTCAACGAATTGCGCTTCAAGTACAACTGGCACTGGTTCTGGGACACGGGCAATGGTGACATCGGCAACCAGGGCGTACACCAGATGGGCATCTGCCGGTGGGGACTGGGTGACCCCGAGTGGCCCAAGAGCGTGGTCGCCACAGGCAGCAAGTACGGCCCCGTTGACGATCAGGAGACGCCCAACACGCAACTCGCCAGTTACGATTTCGGCGGGTGTGAGATTGTGTTCGAGGTGCGGGGATTGCTTACCGGCGGTGAGGGCGTTCCTGTGCGCCGTCGCTCGAAACCCGACGCTGACACTCCCGCCGTTCGCGCGAGCGACCCGCTCAACATCACCGTAGGAAATCTGTTCTATGGAACCGAGGGTTGGATGGCGATGAACATCGAGGGCTTCCAGATATACAAGGGTGAGAGTAGTGAAATTGTCATGGAAGAACGCCCGAAGGTGAGCCAGGAAATCGAAGGCACAAACCTGCACATCGAGAACTTTCTCGCCGCCTGCCGGTCGCGAGATCCTCGAGAACTACATGACGGCATCGCAAATGCCTATCTGAGCGCCTCGTTATGTCATCTGGCAAACATCAGCTATCGCGTTGGGCGGAAACTCACCATCGATCCCGGGCCGCAGTTTGCCGGCGACCCAGGAGCCAACGAGCTAATCACGCGTGACTATCGCCAACCGTTCGTGGTGTGAGCACGGTTCGACCGAAAGGCATGGGCCGTTGAGCCGCGATCACGACAGGCGAGAAACTCTCCAGTCCAGTGGCTGAGAGCCTTGCCGCGCCAGTATTCGACGGCGTGATCTACAGCGTCATAGCGCGGATCGAAGCCTCTCAGATGAACTTAGCTAGCCTGAATCACTGGACGGCGAACCTCGCTTTGCCTTCAAAACTCCAGCCGCAGCGCCATCTGGCCCTGACGCGGGGTGTTGGACTGGCTGCTCACGACGCCGAAGTTGGCGGCACTGATGTTCGATGCGGGTACGCCGAATACCACGCGGTTGAACACGTTGAAGAATTCGGCGCGGAAGATCAGCGTCACCCGCTCGGTGATCGCCGTCCGCTTGATTGCGCCAATGCTTTCATTCAGACTCCAAGGCGCGCGCAGGCTGTCGTACGATCGCGCCGCGCTGCCGAAGGTGAAGGCCGCGGGCACGGCGAACGCCGCCGGGTTGATATAGCGGTCCACCACCGGATCGAAATGGCTGTAGCTCATTTCGAGCGGGACGCCCGAAACCACGTTGGGCCGCAGTGTGGAGTTAAACAGCGGCAGCGTGTTGTTGGCGGTGAGCACGATGGGCGTGCCCGCCCAGTATTGATCGATATCGGTGAGAGTCCACCCGGCCATGGCTTTCCCCAGCGCGCCGCGCTGGAAGAAACGCTTGCCGGGACCAAACGGCAGATCGTACAGGAAGCTGATGGAAATTGCCTGCGGCACGTCGGTGTCGCTCACCGCTTTTTCAAGGCCACGGTTGTAAAACGTCTGCCCCGCCGGCCCGCCGCCGGCCGCAATGTCGGCATCGGTGAGCGTCTTCGACCACGCGTAGGCCACCACGCCAGTCAGCCCACGGGAGATACGCCGCTCCAGCTTCATCTGTAGCGCATGGTAGGTTGAGTCGCCGTTCGGGTTGGAGAGGTTGGTGATGGTCAGATACTGCGGAAAAGGCCGCAGCGCCTGCGCCACCGAGCCGGTGAAACCGGCGGACGGAACAGGAATGCCGGCCGCCTGGGCGGCTGCCGAAGTCACCGGCGCGGTGAGCAGGTTGCCCAGGCTCAGGTAGCTGGGGTTGAGCTCATTGGGCTGGATCAGCGTGGTCCCCAGGCGTGTGCCCTTCACGCCAACGTAGTCGGCTTCAAGCAGCAGGTTTGCAATCAGCTCGTGCTGCACGCCTACGCTCCAGTTCTGAAAGTAGGGCGGCCGGCCGTCACCGGCGCCGATCATCGCCACCGCCGAGCCGTTGGCCACCGTGGGACTGATATCGGGCGGGCGAACGTAGTTCTGCGGAAAGCCGCTATCCCAGTTGAAGGCCGGCGTGACGCCGTTGTTGGTGCTGGCGAAGACCGGCGACGCATTGAAGCCGAAACCGAAACTCTGCGATTGGCGCAGGCCGGCGTCGGCATTGCCCGGCCCATAGTAAATTCCGTATCCGCCGTGGACAGTGGTCCGCGGCGTGGCGGCATAGGCGAAGCCCAGGCGCGGCCCGAAATTCTTGTAGTCCGTATTGGCGAAGCTGGTCAGGCCGCTGCGGCCGGGGCCCGTGCCCAGGAATTCGATTGCTCCCGGCAGGTTGCCTGCGCCGGGATTGGCGAGAGTCGGGTCGAAGCTGGCGAGGTTGTCGTGCGCCTCCGAGCGCGGGAAGTAGATTTCGTAGCGCAGGCCGAGGTTGAGCGTGAGCGTGCGGCTGATTTTCCAATCGTCCTGCGTGAAGCCGGCCAGGTAGCGGTAGCGAATGCCGGGCACGAGCGTGAGCTGGTTAAGCTGCCCCTGATGGACGTCTCCCAGCAGAAAACTGGCGAAAGCGCTGCCGGTGGAGGAAGTGCCGGGCAGGCCGGTTTCGAGCGTGTTGAAAGCGAAGTTGCCCTGCGAGCCGAAGTAATCCGCGCCGTTGGTCTGGAGCCAGCGCGCATCGGCGCCGAACTTCAAGCTGTGGCGGCCGCGCATCCAGCCGACGCTGTCGTCGAACTGGAAGACGTTGTTGATCTGCTCGCCCACCGTCTTGGTGCCGTTGGTCGATCCCCAGGCGGTATAGCCGTCGTTGAAGGTGACGTACGGGAAAGCATTGCCGGGGCCGGTTTGCACGCCGGTGAGGCCGATCTGGGTGGGCCAGTTCTGGTTGGCGGCCAGCGAGTTCCACAACTGCGCCTCGCGCGTGAAACCGAAGGCGGCGTGGTTGAGCAGGCTGGACGAGGGCGACCAATCGTCGCTCAAGCGCGCCCAGCGGGAGTGGTAATCGTTGTTAAGCCCGTTGGTGAGCGGGTCCGGCAAAGTGTCCGGATTGATCTGCGTTTGTGTGCCGACGTAGAGGAAAGCGCTAAGGCGATTGGCGTCGGTGATGGAGTGATCGATCTTGAGATCCACCTGGTCGCGGCTGAAGCTGTTGGCGCCCAGAGCAAGAAAATTATTGAGATCGGCAAGGTTGGCCGGCTGCGGAAGCAGCGCGACGATCTTCGACGAAACCGAGCTGAAATCGTTTGGTGGAATCTGGTTGCCTGGAAACGGCGTGCGCGTATAGGCGCCGCTGGCGGTTGCTGCGGTGCTGGCGGAATCGTAAATCAGAATCGGCTTGCCGCTGCTGCCTACCAGCGATGAAAAATTGCCGCTCCGAAAAGCCACCGGCGGAATGCTCACCAACGCATTCGACGACGATTGCTGGTAGCGGAATCCGCTGTAGACGAAATAGAAGAACGTGCGGTTGTGCCCGTTGTACACATGAGGGATTTCCATCGGACCGCCGAGCGCGGCGCCGAATTCGTTCTGCCGGTTCACCGGCGCGGCCGTGGCGAAGAAGCCGCGCGCATCGAACACGTTGTTGCGCAGGTAATCGAACGCCGCGCCGTGAAATGCGTTGCCGCCGGACTTGCTCGAAAACACTTCAAACCCGCCGCCGGTGCGGCCGTATTCGGCGCTGAATCCGCCGCTGACCAGGCGGAACTCATCGATGGCTTCGACCGATGGGTAAGTGAACAACGTGCCGCCGCTTTCCGGGCTGGTGGCGCCGACGCCATCGAACAGCACTTCCTTGGCGCGCGATTGCGAGCCATCGATCTGCGTGTTGGCGGCGGTGCCGGTGACTCCCGGCGTGAGGAAGATGAAGCTCTCCGGATTGCGCATGTTGCCGGAAACGGAAAGCGGGAGATCGGAGACGAGCTTCTCGGTGATGGCGGTGGAGTTGTCGGAGGTAACCGTCTCGGCAGTAGCGGTGACGTCGACGTCGATCCTATCCGGACCTGGGAGCCACATGTAGAAGTCCAGTGTCTTGGTCTCGGCAACATCGACCTGAATCCGAAACACGGTATCTAAGAAGCCCATGGCCTTGGCAGTCAGCTCGTAGAGTCCTACAGGCAATCCCGTCAGTGAATAGAGGCCATAGTCGTTTGCAGAGGTTGTGTACTTCAGCCCGGTAGCCTTATCGACAAGGTCCACCTTGGCGCCGGGTACGACCGCGCCGCTGCGGTCCGTGATCGTGCCCGTTATTGTGCTGCGGTCCGACTGCGCCATCGCTACCGTCGCGGCCAAAAACAGAATCGCAAGACTGCGTAGCAGCGGCCTGTGGCGCAACGGATAATGTGAAGTGATTCGTGCGTTGGCCTGTAGCATGAGATCGTCGTCCGGCATCCGCTGGGAATCTCCAGTGTTCCATTTCGCTGCCCAAACGGGCAAGCTACAGGCAATGACGCCACGGGCAATTGCGTCCGCTCCCTGACGGTCGCGGCTCCGAATCGCCGATCTTCGTAGCCGCGAGGGTGAGCAGCGCCCCGTAAAACAGCACCGCTGTCCGATCCGATTGAAAACACGCTGAATTCTCCTCTTGACGCCAATCACAAATTGCAATAACATAATCACAGATTGCAATATGAAGTTAGGAGAAAAACTTCGGTACCTGCGGGAAGTGGAAGGAACGCTGCGCGGGTTCGACCGCGAATTGTCGCAACTGGAGATGGCGCGGCTGATCCAGCGCGAGTTGGGCAAGTCCATCAGCCAGAGTTACCTTTCGCAGATCGAGAGCGGGGCGCGGCCGCACCTGACCAACTCCTCGCGAATGCTGCTGGCGAAGTTTTTCAAGGTGCATCCGGGCTACCTGGTGGACGATCCGGAGGGATTTCAGAACGAGCTGGTGTCGGACGTGGGGGCGCTCGAGGACAAGCTGGACCTGTGGCTGGTGAGTGGCGCGGAGCGATTTCGCCGCGACCCGGAGCTGCAGCACTCGCTGATCGAGCTGGCGCGGCACGCGGATACGCGGATGTGCATCATCCTGCTGGGTGAGATTCTGGAGAACCCGGGCCTGGCGGAGCGGCTGATGGAAGTGTTGAAGACGCCGGCGGCCCGCAAGACGAGGAGGCAGTAAATGAATTGGGCGGATTTATACCTCGCGTGTTTTCTGGTGGGTTTCGTTTTGAGCGCGCTGGCGTTTTTGGCGGGAATGGGGCACGTACACATCCCGCATCTGCATCATGCGATCCACATCCCGCATGGGCACGCTTCCGGCGGAGGGGCGGGCGAGTTGCCGTGGTTCAATTTCGGCACCGTGTCGGCATTCCTGGCCTGGTTCGGCGGGGCGGGGTACCTGCTGGAGCACTACTACCATGTGTGGTATTTCGTGGCGTTCGTGGTGGCGACGTTCAGCGGGCTGGGGGCGGCGTCAGTGGTGTTCGTGTTTCTCGCCAAGGTGCTGATGGCGCATGAGGCGCCGCTCGATCCGGCGGACTACGAAATGGTCGGGGTGCTGGGGAAGCTGAGCATCCCGATCCGCGCCGGCGGAACGGGGGAGTTGATTTTTTCGCAGGAGGGCACGCGCCACGTTGCTGGCGCGCGCAGCGAGGATGGCGCGGCCATCCCCAAAGGCGCGGAAGTGGTGGTGACGCGCTACGAGAAGGGCATTGCCTACGTCCGGCGCTGGGAAGACCTCGCCGGAGAAACGGAGCTGAAGAGTTAAGTGGAGCAAATTATGGAACACCCGATTGTAATCTTCGTGCTTTTGGGGGTCCTGGTCATTCTTTTCATTCTGACGGCGTTTGCCAAGCTGTTCCGCAAAGCCGGTCCGCATGAAGCGATCATCGTCTACGGTTTGGGCGGCACGCGCGTGGTGAAGGGGCGCGGGACGTTTATCTTTCCGATGGTGGAGACCTCGCGCGGGCTGTCGCTGGAGCTGATGTCGTTCGATGTGGCGCCGAAGCAGGACCTGTATACGCGGCAGGGCGTCGCAGTGACGGTGGAGGCGGTGGCGCAGATCAAGGTGAAATCCGATCCGGAATCGATCCTCACCGCGGCGGAGCAGTTCCTGACCAAGCAGCCGGAGGAGCGGGAAGGTCTGATCCGGCTGGTGATGGAAGGCCACCTGCGCGGCATCATCGGCCAGTTGACGGTGGAAGAGATCGTCAAGCAGCCGGAGATGGTGGGCGAGCGGATGCGCTCCACCTGCGCCGATGACATGACCAAGATGGGGCTGGAGGTAATCTCCTTCACCATTAAAGAAGTCCGGGACAAAAACGAATACATCGCCAACATGGGCCGGCCGGACGTGGCGCGAATCAAGCGCGACGCGGACGTGGCATCCGCCGAAGCTGAACGAGACACGGCGATTAAACGGGCGAACGCATCGCGCGAAGCCGCCATCGCCAAAGCGCAGGCCGACCAGGAGCGCGTGCTGGCGGAGACGCTATCCCAGACCAAGCAGGCCGAAGCGCAGCGCGACCTGGAAACCAAGAAGGCCCAGTACCTGGAAGCCGTAAAGAAGCAACAGGCCCAGGCGGACAAAGCCTACGAGATCCAGACGAACATCATGCAGCAGCAGGTGCGCGGCGAAGAAGTTACCATTCACCAGGTCGAGAAAGAGCACGAAGTCAAGGTGCAGGAAGCCGAGATCCAGCGGCGCGAGCGCGAACTGACGGCCACCGTCCTGAAGCCGGCCGACGCCGAACGGCAGCGCATCGAGACCCTGGCGGAAGCCGAGAAGCAGCGGCTGATTATCGAAGCCGAAGGCCATGCGTCGGCCATCCGCGCGCAGGGCGAAGCGGAAGCGGAAATCATCTTCAAGAAAGGCGAGGCCGAAGCCAAGGCGATGAACTTGCGGGCCGAGGCGTACCAGGAATTCAACCAGGCGGCGATTGTGGACAAGCTGATCACCGGCTTGCCGGAAGTGGTGAAAGCGTTGGCCGCGCCGCTGGCCAACGTGGACCGCATCACGGTGGTTTCGACAGGCAACGGCGATACCGCCGGCCTGAACAAGATCACCGGCGATATGACGAAGATGGCGGCGCAGATTCCGGCACTGTTCGAGACGCTATCGGGTATGCCGCTCGCCGAGCTATTCGGCAAAGTGCGGGCGATTGGGGACAAGGCGCCGAAGCCGGACGATAAAGGCTCGGCGGCGCAGTAGGAACTTTGGGTAACCGGGCCGCGTGCGCAAGTGCGCGGCCCACAGGGAAAGGAGAACTCCAGTGGCACTCTTAGAGCGTGTTTCCACTTTGATTCGGGCCAACCTCAACGATTTGGTCGACAAGGCCGAGGACCCGGAAAAAATGATCAAGCAGGTGATTCTCGACATGGAGAATCAACTGCTCCAGGTGAAGACGCAGGTGGCGATTTCGATCGCCGACCAGCACGTGCTGGAAAAGAAGCTGAAGGAAAACGAAGACAACGACGGGCAATGGATGCGGCGCGCGGACCTGGCGCTCGACCGGCATGACGACGCGCTGGCGCGCACAGCCGTGGAGCGGGCAATGAGCTATCGCACGACGGCCGAAAGCTTCCGCCAGCAAGTGGAAGATCAAAAGACCCAGGTGGAGAACCTGAAGAGCGCGCTGATCAAACTACAGCAGAAGCTGGCGGAGGCGCAAGCCAAAAGCGACATGCTGATCGCGCAGCACCGGCGCTCGCGCGCGCTGGGCAAAGCCACCAAGGCGGGGCTCAATATGGGCGACGAATCCAAGGCTGCTGCCTTTGATCGCATGAAGAACAAAGTGCAGCACAGCGAAGCGACCGCGCAAGCCACGGCTGAGCTGATGGCCGACGACGCAGAGGACCAGTTCAAGGCGATGGAGAAGCGCGACGAAATCGACCGGCTGCTGGCCGAGCTGAAGGCCAAGCGCAAGACCGGGTAACAGCAAATCGCAGGGCGCAAGCGGATCGGACCCGACGCGCGCATGGCGCGCCGGGCAGGCGAAAGCCGGTTGTGTATCCGTTGCACCCGCCCCAAAACAGGAACTTAATTTATGACGCACGATGCAAAATTCGAGTGGTGGATTCTGGCCGCGATCGGCCTGGGCCTGGTGGTGATCCTGGTGGGAGGCAACCACTGGATTGCCGGTTCGGTGCTGCTGGTGCTGCTGATCCGGGCGTATCCGCAGCGATACGTCACTACGCCCGATGGGCTGCTCATTCGCGCCGGCCTGGCGTACCGGCTGATTCCCTACCGGGCGATCACCTACATCGGGGAAGATGCGGAACAGAGAGCGCCGCTGCCGCTTTCGGCCGAGACGGTCAAAATCGAGTGCGGACCGAACTGCGAGATCTGGCTGGCGCCGGAAGATCCGTCGACTTTTTTCCAGGACATGGCGCGGCACACGCCTCACTTGCGGCGGCGCGGACAGGCACTGACGGCGGCGTGGGTATAACGACAATGCAAAAGCTGTTTCACTTCGATTCGCCCGTGGAGGTATACCGGGCCGATGCGTGCGTGCTGACCTGTTTCGACGCGCGCTTCGAACTGGTGGTGCGGAAGTTTCTGCGGCGCCGGGGCGTGGCGGTGTACGACCAGATCAAGATTCCGGGTGCAGCCAAGACGCTGGCGGCACCGGCGAGCGACGGCGACCGCGATTTCGTGCTGCGCATGCTGGCCACGTCGATTGCGCTGCACGGCTCGGCGCGGATGATCCTGACAGGCCACGCGGATTGCGGCGCCTACCTCGGCCGCCCGCCGGGAGAGGTTACCGCCGATATAGGGCGCGCCGCCGAAGTGATTGCAGCGGCCCAGCCTTCGCTCGCCATCGAGCGCTACTTCTTCGACTTCGACGGTGTGTACCAGGTATAGCGTGACGGAGGACGGGTCTGCCAGGCCCGAGCAGGTGTTTCGACCCCTGGCCTCTCTCGACATGACGGACTCCGAGGACAATCTTTCCCCGCCCCCGCCGCGCTATCATAGTTCCAGGGAAGGGCTGGCATTGAAGCGGCCGCGGTACCTATTGTCCACTCGGCCGTCAGATGTACGGAACGCGCCGGAGAGGTGCCGGCCGGAATCATCCTTGGCGGCCGGGTAACAAGATGAACATCAGAAAAGCTGTTTGGGTTTCGTTGGTAGCGAGCTTCGTGGGCTTCGCGGCATGGGTCGGGCTGTCTGCCGGCCGCGTGCACGCGGCTTCGCAGGGCGAGGAACTGGATCGGACCATGCACTCGGTGGCATCGGCGTTCGCGCTGGTGCAAAAGAACTACGCCGATCCAGTGTCATCGGAAAAGGCGTTTTACCAGGGCGCCATTCCCGGCATGCTGCACACGCTCGACCCGCACTCGGTGTTCGTCGATCCGGCGGAATATCGCGAGATGCAGCGGCGCCAGCGGGCACAGTATTTCGGCGTGGGGATGGAGATCACGATGGATCAGACCCGCGTGGTGGTGATGCGCCCGTTCCCCGGCTCGCCGGCGGCGCGAGCGGACCTGCGCCGCGGCGATGCGATCGTGGCGGTGGATGGCAAGGACACAACCGGCATGGAATCGCCCGCCGTGGCCGACCTGCTGCGCGGGCCGCGCGGGACGCAGGTGCGGATTTCGGTCCGGCGCGAAGGCGTGAAGGATCCGATCACGGTTGAGGTCACCCGCGGCGCCATCGAAACCAGCGTGGTAGACGCGTTCTGGTGGAAGCCGGGGATCATCTACCTTAGCATCAAGAGCTTCGAAGCGCAGAACGTTGCCAAAGACGTGGAAGACGATCTGGCCAGCCTGGGCGAGCAGAACGCCAGCGGGTTGATTCTGGACTTGCGCGACAACCGCGGCGGCCTGGTCAACGAAGCCGTGGCCCTGGCCGGGCGTTTCCTGCGCGACGGCCAGATGGTGGTCTCCCACCGGGGCCGCGCGGAAGCCGAACAGCCGTTCCGCGCCCGCGCCGTGGCTGCCGCCCAGCGCTATCCGATGGTGGTTCTGGTGAACGGCGATTCCGCGTCGGCATCCGAGATTGTCGCCGGCGCGCTGCAGGATCACGACCGCGCCTGGGTGCTGGGTGAGACCACGTTCGGCAAGGGCCTGGTGCAACAACAGTTCCCGCTGAGTGAGGGCGCGGCCCTGCTGCTCACCATCGCCCACTATTACACTCCCAGCGGGCGCCTTATTCAGCGCGATTACACGCACCAATCGTTCTTCGATTACTACTACGCGCACCATACCGACACCCAGAACCAGGACGACCTGAAGACCACCGACAGCGGACGCAAAGTGTATGGCGGCGGCGGAATCACCCCCGATGAGAAGTATCCCAATCCCCACTACACGCTTTTCCAGCGCCGGCTGGGGCTGGCATGGATGGGCGCGTGGGTTTACTACCATTTCGGCAATGTCTATTTCAACGGCGCGAAGCCCGCGCTGCCCGCGGGCTGGCAGGTGGATGACGACACGCTGAACCGCTTCAAGACGTTCTTAAAGACACAGCAGGTTCCGTTCACCGACGCCGATTTCGACGCCAACAAAGATTGGCTGAAAGAGCAGATCCGCTGGGAACTCTATTTCCGCGCCTTCGACCAGAACACCGCCGACCGCGCCAGCTGGGAAGACGACCCCGAGGTCAAGAAAGCCGTTGAGAGCATGCCTCAGGCGCAATCCCTGATGCAGCAGGTCGAGCGCGTGCTGGCCCAGCGCGGAGCCCGCGGATAGCGGCGGCGGGCGTTGAACCAGCCTGAAGGTCCGGCGCCGGCGGGTCGTTTCCACCGAAGTCCCTCTAGTCTTTCCCGGAGCGATTGGGTAGCGATCGCGGCGATAGCACTGGCTTGCGGACTGGCCGCTTTTGTCGGGATGCCGGCGTTGCGGGTGTTCGAACACGACATCTTTTTCACCCTCGACAACGCGTACCGGGTGAGCCAGGGGCAGATCCCGCACCGCGATTTTGCTTCCGCATGGGGCCCGCTGTTCTTCTTGATTCAAGCCGCCGGGCTGATGATATCCGGCATGCGGCCCGCAGGCATTGGTTATGCCACCGCGCTGTTCGGCGCCGCTGTCGCGCTCTGGACGTATTTTGCCGCGCGAACGCGTATGACGGCCGCCCTGGCGTGCGCACTGGGCATTTACGCGGTTCTGTTGATCACCGCTCCGTTTCCGCTGGGCTTCAATCCGCTGGCGTTCAGTTATGCCATGGCATACAACCGCTACGGCTATGCGCTACTGGGAATCATTCTGGTGGAATGCGGACTGCAAGCGTTGCAAGCGCCGGCCGGGAAGCGGCCAGGGGCCGGCCGGGCGTTTTCCATCGGCGCCGCGTGGGCACTATTGGCGTTTTTGAAAGTCACGTATGCGATGGTGGCTGTCCCCTTTTTTTTCCTCTGGCTTTGGTGCGGCGCCAATCGTGGGAAACGTTTCGCTGCCTTGTGCGGTGGATTCGGCGTGGTGGCCGCGATGCTGCTTTGCTACCTCAGGTTCGACCTGGCCGATATGTTTCGCGACCTGGCGGCGGCGGCCAGCGGGCGCGGTCTGACCTGGAATCCGTGGTCCATTCTGAGTCCTGCGTTCGCCATCGAGAGCATTCCGCTGCTGCTGCTGGCCGTGGTAGTGAGCATGGGGAAAAGCAAGGCGTCTTCCGGCACGCTTGGGCAAGCGCGTCTATGGCTGTACGTGCTTTTTACGGCAGGCGTGAGCGGATTCCTGCTCTCGACCAACCACCAGTCGAGCTCGCTGCCGTTGGACGGGTTTGCGGCGGTGGTGCTGGTGGACGCGGCTTTCGCGCAGCGAAGGGCTCACGCAGAATCGAATCGGCCGCGCAGGCTGCTGGCCGTGCTCCTTGGGGCGGTGTGCTTTTTGCCGCTCGCCATGATGAACGCGGCATCGCTGGTTGCGGCTTCCTGGGAGCGATACCGCGGCCCGGAAGTTGCCGCAGTGCGTCTCAACGCAGAGCGCGGCGCGGGCATGATTTTTGGTCCGGTCGAGTCCTCGATGACGTCGGAGTCCGGCGGACCGGCTTACGTCGAAGCCTTGAATGACGGGCTGGAACTGATTCGAGCGCGGACCGTTGCCCGGGGGGGCGTGATGACGATCGACATGTTCAATCCGTTCAATTACCTTCTCGGGCGCCCTTCACCGCGGGGCGGAATGGCCGCGGCTGCGTATAACTATGCGTTCAGCGACGCAGAGCATCCCAGCGCCGAGCGCTTTTTCGGCGACGCGCAATACGTGCTGGTGCGCAAGTACAGCAGGGCCGCCGAGGATTTCCCGATCGAGGATTACCATATTCAGGGCCTGCTCCGAACTTACGGACCGGCGCTGGAGCAACGCTTCCGCCCTGTCGTGGAAACCGCGCACTGGGTCCTCTGGCGCCGCAAATAAGCCCGCAAAACGCGGCGTGGACGTTGCCGCGGTGACCGCGCGGCGTTATTCGGTGGCGGCGTCGGGCGGCTGGTTGGGGTCTTGCAGCCGGCAGACCAGCAACTCGCGCTCGTAAATGATCTCGGGCGGAAGGTGATCGTGGAGGCTCATGAGCCACTTTTCGTGCTCCATCACTTCGCGGTGCCAGGCCTCGCGATCGAACGCCTGTAGTTCATCGAACTTCTGGCGCGGGTAATCGAGACCCTTCCAATCGATGTCTTCGAAGCTCGGCATCCAGCCGATTGGCGTTTCGTAGCCGAGCGCGCGGCCATGCACCCGGTCGATGATCCAGCGCAGAATCCGCAGGTTTTCGGAAAACCCGGGCCACAGGAATTTTCCTTGTGGGTCCTTGCGGAACCAGTTGACGCGAAAAATGCGCGGCGTTTGGCTCAGCGAATGCTGCATGGTGATCCAATGCCGAAAATAGTCGCCGATGTTGTAGCCGCAGAAGGGCAGCATGGCCATGGGGTCGCGGCGAACCCTGCCCACGGCTCCGGCGGCGGCGGCGGTAGTCTCCGATCCCATGGTGGCGCCGGCGTACACGCCTGCGCTCCAGTTGAACGCCTGGTAAACCAGCGGCGTGGTGTCGGCGCGCCGGCCGCCGAAGATGAAAGCGCTGATGGGAACCCCACTCGGATTTTCCCAATCGGGATCGATAGCCGGGCACTGCGATGCGGGAGCCGTAAAACGCGCGTTCGGATGCGCAGCCGGGGCGCCGGTTTCTCTGGCGATCTCGGGCGTCCACTTCCTCCCCTGCCAATCCAGGCACTCGGCCGGCGGCTCGTCGGTCATACCCTCCCACCACACTCCGCCTTCGGGCGTGAGCGCAACATTGGTGAAGATGGTATTCCGCGCCAGCGTTGCCATGGCGTTCGGATTGGTCCTGATGGATGTTCCGGGGGCGACGCCGAAAAAGCCCGCTTCGGGATTGATGGCGCGCAGGCGGCCATTCTCGTCGGGTTTGATCCAGGCGATGTCGTCACCCACCGTCCGGACCTTCCAGCCTTCCATTCCCTTCGGGGGGACCAGCATGGCCAGGTTGGTTTTGCCGCACGCGCTGGGAAAGGCGGCGGCGAGGTACGTCTTCTCGCCCTTGGGATCTTCGATGCCGACGACCAGCATGTGCTCGGCCAGCCAGCCCTCGTCGCGCGCCATATTGGAGGCTATGCGCAGCGCGAAGCACTTCTTTCCCAGCAGCGCGTTGCCGCCATATCCCGAGCCATAGGACCAAATCTCGCGCGTCTCGGGGAAATGGACGATGTATTTCTCCGGACTGCAGGGCCACGGAACATCTTTCTGGCCGTGGGCGAGCGGTGCGCCCACCGAATGCATGCACGGCACCACGCGCCTCGCATCCATCTCCATCCTCTCTAAGGCGGAAGCGCCGATGCGCGCCATGATGCGCATGCTCACCACCACGTAGGGCGAGTCGGTGAGCTCAATGCCGTATTGCGCCATGGGCGATCCGACCGGACCCATGCTGAAGGGCAGCACGTACATGGTGCGGCCGGCCATCGACCCCTGGAAGAGCGCCTTCAGCTTGTGCCGCATCGCGACTGGGTCTTCCCAGTTGTTGGTAGGGCCGGCATTCTCCTTCGAGAGCGAACAGACGAACGTGCGGGATTCGACGCGGGCCACATCGCTCGCGTCCGACCGGGCGTAGTAGCAGCCGGGCCAAAGGTCTTCGCTCAGCTTGATGAAGGTGCCGCTCGCGACCATGCGGGAGCAAAGCTCCTCGTGCTCCTCTTCGCTTCCGTCCACCCAGTGAATGGCGGCAGGACGGGTGAGCTCGGCCATTTTTTCCACCCACCTCAGCAGGTGAGCGTTGCGGCTGAGCGGCTGGGAGCGATCTCCTTTGGCAATCATGTCGATGGCGAAACGGAACTGCGGCCGGGCCGGAGCAGGTTACGGTCCGGCTCTCGGAACCCGGACGGCAGCCTGGCTCTTGCCCGAGGGTACGGGCACGCGGCAAACGGCACGTCGTGCGGAACGGCCGAGCTGCCTTCGGTCCAGTTGCCGATAGTGGCGATTCTGAGACCTTGGGAGATTTAGAATAACACGCTTCGGGGAGCCAGCGGCTTTTTCGCACGCCACGGAAATAAGCGAACATAGAAGTTTATGCCAGGACAGACACGGTGGGCCGGGGGCCTGCCCTATGCTGCTGTTGCCCTAGTTGGGATAACGGTTCTCCTCGAAGGCTGCAGGGCCTCCGGCGAGAAGGGCGGACCAGCCGGCGCGCCGGCGCCACTGGTCACCGTGATGGAAGTCGAGCCGCGTTCCGTTCCCATCTTCGCCGAATTCGCGGCGCAAACTTACGCGCGCAACATGGTGGAGGTGCGCGGCCGCGTGGCGGGCTATGTGGACCGCTGGCTCTTCCAGCCGGGCGCGGAGGTGGCGGCAGGCCAGGTGCTGTACGTGCTCGATCTGCGGCCGTTCGAGGCCGAGTTAGTGCAGGCGCGCGGCAACCTGCAGCAGAGTGAAGCCGACCTCGATTTCGCGCGCAAGCAGGTTTCGCTGCTGCAGGCGCAGGCGAACCTGGCCTCGGCGCAGGCAAACCTGGTGAAGGCGCAGCAGGATTACGAACGTTTGAAGCCGCTGGTGGCGGCGGACGCCGCCTCGCAGCAGGATCTCGACGCCGCCGTGGCCGCCTTGCGCGCGGCCGAAGAGACCGTGAAGTCGAACAAGGCCAATGTCGAGCAGACGGCGCTCTCCACCAGCACCCAGATTGCGTCCAACGAGGGCAAAGTGGAATCGAACAAGGGCGCGGTGAAGACCGCCGAGCTGAATCTTGAGTACGGCACGATTCGCGCGCCCATCGGCGGCCGCATCGGCGATTCGCTGGTTCCGGTGGGCGGGCTGGTAACGCCCACGGCGGCGCAGTCGCTCACCACCATCGTTCCGCTCGATCCCATCTGGGTCCGCTTCCAGGTGACAGAATCGGAATACCTCGCCTGGGCCAGGCGCGGGCGGACGGTGCCGTCCTCGCCGCTGACGCTGATCCTCTCCGACGGCTCCGAGTTCCCCTCGAAGGGCCGTGTCACCGACACGCTGAACCAGGTGGATCCGAAGACCGGCACGCTGCAACTGCAGGCCAGCTTCCCCAATCCCCGGCATACCCTGCTGCCCGGCCAGTTCGGGCGGATTCGCGTGCAGGTGGACGAACGCAAAGACGCCATCGTGATTCCACAAAAGGCGGTCCAGCAGATTCAGAGCATGCAGACCGTGTATACGGTGGGTCCGGACAACAAGGCGTACGTGCGCGCGATCGTCACCGGCAATCGCAGCGGCGAGCTTTGGATTGTCGAGCAGGGGCTCAAACCCGGCGACCGCATCATCGTGGAAGGGCAGTTGCGGGTACGGCCTGGTGCCGCCGTCGAGCCGCAGCCGTATCACGAAGCGAAGTCGGGGAGCTGACCCATGGCGCGATTCTTTATCGATCACCCCGTGTTCGCGATGGTGATTGCCATCGTGATGGTGATACTGGGCGCGGTGGCCATCCCCAATCTTCCGGTGGCGGCGTATCCGGAAGTGGTGCCGCCGGTGGTGCAGATCACCACCAACTTTCTCGGCGGCAACGCGCAGGATCTCGAGAAGACCGTGGCGGAGCCGATCGAAGAGCAGCTTGTCGGCCTCGACGGCATGCTTTACTACCTTTCCACCAGCGCCAACGACGGCTCGCTGAACATTCAGGTGACGTTCAAGCTGGGCACCAACCCGGATATAGCCGCCGTGCAGACGCAGAACCGGGTGAGCATCGCCATGCCCCGGCTGCCTCCGGAAGTGCAGCAGCAGGGCGTCACAGTGAAGAAGGTATCGAGCGCCTTCCTGCTGGCCATCAGCCTGATTTCCAAGGACAACCGTTACGATTCGCTGTTCCTCACCAACTATGCGCAAATCAACCTGGTGAACCAGATCGGCAATCTGGAAGGCGTGGGCGAATCACGCCTCGGCTCGAACCAGGTTTACTCGATGCGCGTCTGGGTGAACCCGGACAAGATGGCCGAGTTGGGCGTGACGGCGACCGACATCAGCGCAGCCATCCAGGCGCAAAACCGGCAAAATCCGGCGGGCGCCTTCGGACAACCGCCGGCCTCACCGGGCACCGATTTCCAATACTCGGTGAACGCGCCCGGCCGCCTGGTGGAACCCGCGCAGTTCGAGAACATCGTGCTGCGCGCCCAGCCCGACGCCTCGCTGCTGCACCTGGGCGACATCGGCCACGTGCAGCTCGGCGCCCAGACTTACACCGGCTTCAACCGTGTGGACGGCCGCGCCGCGGGCAACATGATCGTGTACCTGTCGCCGGGAGCGAACGCCGTCCAAACAGCGGCCCGCGTGCGGCGGTTCCTGAACCAGATCAAGGCCGGCTTCCCCGCTGGCATGGACTACATGGTCTCCTACGATTCCACCATGTTCGTGAACGCGGCCATCAAGGATGTGATGACCACGCTGTTCGAGGCCATCGGGTTGGTGATTTTTGTGGTGTTCCTCTTCCTGCAAAGCTGGCGCGCCTCGCTGATTCCACTGCTCACGGTTCCGGTTGCCCTGGTGGGCACGCTGGCGCTGTTCCCGCTGCTGGGCTTCTCCATCAACATCACCAGCATGTTCGGCCTGGTCCTGTCCATCGGCATCGTGGTGGACGACGCCATCGTGGTGGTGGAAGCGGTGCAGCGCCACATTGACGAGGGCCTGGCGCCGCGCGCGGCCACCATTCAGGCAATGAAGGAAGTGCAGGCGCCGGTAACGGCCATCGCCTTCATTCTGGCGGCGGTGTTCATCCCGGTGGCGTTTCTAGGCGGCATCAGCGGCCAGATTTACCGGCAGTTCGCGCTCACCATCGCGGCGTCCGTGCTGCTCTCGGCTTTCAACGCGCTCTCGCTGAGCCCCGCGCTGAGCGCCATCATCCTGCGGCCGAAGCGCCAGGCGCGCGGACCGTTGGCCGCATTTTTCGACGCGTTCAACCGCGGCTTCGGCTGGGTTAGGAGCCGCTATCTGGACGGGGTAAGCACACTCATCCGAAGATCGGCGCTGGCGCTGATCGGTCTCTTCTGTTTTTGGTTCGCGGCCGGCACGATCTTTCACCGGATGCCCAACGGCTTCCTCCCGGATGAGGACCAGGGCGCCGTCTTCATTTCCATCCGCCTTCCCGATGGCGCCTCGGTGCAGCGCGCCGACGCGGCCACGCGCAAGATCGAGAACATCGTCAGCAGGATTCCCGGCGTCGGCGGCGCGCTGACCCTCGGCGGCCTCGACATCGCGACGCGCACCAACAATTCGAATGTCGCCACCATCATTGCGCGGCTCACGCCCTGGGACGAGCGTCGGGCGAAGAATCTGCAATTGCCGGCAATCCTCGCCAACATGCAGAGAGAGTTCAGCAGAGTACCGGAGGCCGTCACCTTCGCCTTCGGTCTGCCGCCCATCCTGGGCCTCAGCGCCACCGGCGGTTTCCAATATATGCTGGAGGACCGCTTGGGTGGCGACGTGCAAGCGCTGGCGCAAACAGCCGACCTCTTAGTGCAGGCGGCGCGCCGCCGCCCCCAACTGGGGACCCTCCTCAGCACGTTCCGGCCCGACGTTCCGCAATACAAGGTGGACGTGGATCTGGCAAAGGTGCAGACTCTCGGCGTTCCGGTGACCGACGCCTATAACACGCTACAAACGTTTCTCGGCGGCCTGTACGTGAACGACTTCAATGCCTTCGGGCACACCTGGCAGGTGCTGGTGCAGGCAGACCGCGAATTCCGTACGGGCCCCTCCGACGTCAACCGCTTTTTCGTTCGCAACGGCGACGGCAGCATGGTTCCTTTGGGCACTCTGGCCACGGTGCGGCCCATCAGCGGACCGGATGTGATCTACCGCTACAACCGGTTTCGCAGCGTCCAGTTGCTGGGCGCGCCGGCTCCGGGATACAGCAGCGGCCAGGCCTCGGATGCCATGGAGCAGTTGTCCGCCGCCGTGCTGCCCGCCGGATACGGCTATGAGTGGACCGGCACCACGTATCAGGAGAAGGAAGCTCAGGGCCACGAAGGCGTGATCTTCGGCTTCGCTGCGGTGCTGGTGTTTCTATGTCTTGCGGCCCTGTACGAGAGCTGGACCATCCCGCTGGCGGTGCTGCTGGCCGTTCCGCTGGGGCTTTTCGGAGCGCTGCTGGCCGTCTGGATGCGCGACTATCCGTACGACATGTACACCCAGATCGGAATTGTGACGCTGATCGGGCTGGCCGCCAAAAACGCCATTCTGATCGTGGAGTACGCGCGCATGAGCCACGAAGAAGGGATGTCGATCGTGGACGCGGCTCTGGAAGCGGCGCGGCTGCGGTTACGTCCGATTTTGATGACCTCCTTCGCGTTTATTTTGGGCGTGGTGCCGCTGGCGCTGGCCGTCGGCGCGGGAGCGGCATCGCGGCGCTCGCTGGGGACGGCGGTGTTCGGCGGCATGAATGCGGCTACGCTGCTGGCGGTGTTCATCGTGCCCGTGCTGTACGTGGTGATCCAGCGGGTCGGGGAACGGAGACAGCCATGACGAGAGCCTTATTGGCCGTGCCGACGGCTTTGTTGCTGGCCGGTTGTGCCGTCGGGCCCAACTACAAGCGGCCGGCCGTGGCGGTGCCGGACCAGTACCGGGGCGCCGCCGCTGATGCCGCCTCGCTAGCCGACAAGAAGTGGTCGGAGCTGTTCCAGGACGATGCGCTCCGGCAGCTTGTCGAGACGGCGCTCCAAGACGACTTCGATATGGGGATCGCCGCGGAGCACGTCCTCGAGGCGCGTGCCCAGTTCCGCATTCAGCGTGCGAACGAGTTCCCGAACGTGACCGGCCAGGCCGGCTTCACCGCCGCGCGCACGTCGGGAGCCAGCTCGTTTTTCCCATTGCCGGCGGGCACCACGCTGCAGGGAAGCTACTGGCAGGTGGGCCTCGGGCTTTCCTGGGAACTGGACCTGTGGGGCCGGCTGCGGCGGCTTTCCGAATCGGCGCGCGCGCAATACCTGGCGACCGAAGAAGCTGGGCGCGGCGTGGTGGTGTCGCTCATCGGCGACGTGATGAACGACTACTTTCTGCTGCGCGAGCGCGATCTGGAGCTGGAAATCGCACGCCAGACGCGCGACGTTGCGCAGGACAATCTCCGGCTGGTGGAGTTGCGCCATACCCGCGGCGCCGCCACCGGACTGGACGTGCATCAGGCGGAGCAATTCCTCTATACGGCGACTGCGCAGATGGCCAGCGCGCAGCGCGACATCGAACAGACCGAGAACGCGCTCAGCCTGCTGGCGGGCAGGGCTCCCGGGGCGATTGCGCGCGGCAAAACGCTGGCCGAGTTGGAGCCGCCGGCTCAGGTTCCGCCCGGGTTGCCGTCGTCGCTGCTGGAACGGCGGCCGGATATTCGCCAGGCCGAACAGAATCTGATCGCCGCCAACGCGCGCATTGGGGCGGCGAAGGCGATGTATTTCCCGCAGATCACGCTGACCGGCTTTCTGGGCGGCCAGAGTATTGCGCTGTCGAAGCTGTTTGAGGGGCCGGAGCGACAGCAGGTGATTGCGCCCGCGGCTGTCTTGCCTCTCTTCAACGCGGGGCAGATTCGCGCCGGCGTGCGTTTCTCGGAAGCGCAGAAGCGCGAGATGGTGATCGCGTATCAAAAGACGATCTACACCGGCCTGCGCGAAGTCTCCGACGCACTGGTGGGTTACTCCCGTACGCGCGAGCAGCGCACCCAGCAGGCGCTGCTGGTGGGCGCGCTCACCGAGAGCACGCGCCTGTCGAACCTGCGCTACAAGGGAGGGCTCGACAGCTATCTGCAAGTGCTCGATTCGGAGCGTAATCTATTCCAGGGGCAGCTCCTTCTCTCGCAGCTTCAGCTTGCGGAGATGCAATCGTTCGTGCAGTTGTACCTGGCGCTGGGCGGCGGATGGCAGTAGATCCCGATTCCGCATCCTCACAGGCGTCGTCAATCGCCGGGATGCTAGAATCGAGCAGATTGGCTCAGCATGGTCAGATTCGGTTTGTGCACCGAGGAGCAATATCTGCGAGCCGGGGAACGCCGCCACTACTTGGGAGCCCACGTAGCGTACAGTTTGCTGGACGTAGGTGAAAGTCCGAGCGAAGAACAGATCCGCGCGTTCGAGGACATCAGTTTCACGCTGCGCACCTCGAATGGGACGTTTCGAACGACCTTCCGGCAGCGGTTTCAGGACGTCGATGCGGCCGCGATGAAATGGATGGAGCAGTTTTATGCCGCTGATTCCGAGGTCGAAATCCAGGATCGTGCGGTGTCGCACGGCTTGACCTCGTGGGAGTGGGCGGCCTGCGTATTCCAGAAATTTCCGCGGGCCAAATTCGAAGCCTCCGACGTCCTGATCGAGCTGATCGAACTTTCGCGCGCCGGCGAGGCGTACATTGTGGAGCCGAGCGGGCGGCCCTTGCAGTATGTTAAACCGCCGTTCGCAGTGTCGCTGGCGCACCCGGAACCGCGGCGCTACCCGATCAACCGTCTGGTGGCGCTCCGGGCTAGAAGACGATTCGCGAAGCTGGATCTGGGACAAAACTGGATCGAGACTGCGGCGGAGCGCGGCTGGCGAGTGCGCAGGATCTCCTGTGTTCATCCGCTGGCGCGCGAACTCGCCCGCCGGAACGCGAGCTTTCAATTCCGGTTGAGAAGCGTGTTCGACCAAACCAGCGGGACCTGCGACGTGCTGCGCACCATGAATATCCTCAACCGATCCTACTTCCGGGCCGAGGACCTGGCGCGGGGCGCTAGCGCGGCGTTTCAAAGCCTCCGGCCTGCAGGCATCTGGATCGTAGGCCGCACCTCGGAGGAAGACTTGAAGAATCACGTGTCGCTGCTGCGACGCTCGGATCGCGGCTGGAAGCTGTTGGAGCGAATCGGAAGCGGATCCGAGATAGAGGAGTTAGCGCTAGGCGGCGCTGGGGCATGAAGCCGGTTTCGCTGCTGCTGATCTCGGACACCTATCCGCCGGTGGTGGGCGGATCCGAGGTCGAGGCGCAGCGCGTATCTGCGGAGATGATCCGCCGCGGACATCGCGTGCTGGTGCTGACTTCGGGCGGCTCTCCGATGCCTCCGGTGCGCAACTGGGTGGACCCGGCTGGAGTGCCGGTGCGGATTCTGACAAGGGGCGCACGGGGCAGATGGAAAGATGTTTTATTTGCGTGCCGGGTGGCCTGGGCGCTGTGGCGGGAACGGAGCAACTACCAGATCGTCTATTTTCTGATGCAGGGCCTGCACCTGGCGGCTGGCCTTCCGGTGGCGCGCGCCTTGCAGAAACCGATTGTGATGAAGTTCGCCGGGAGTGCCGTGATTCCACTACTAAGAGCCTCGCGCGCTGGTCGTGCAGAGTTGAGGTGGCTGCGCCGCTGGGCCGCGCGGCTGCTGATCCTCAACGAAGGCATGGTGCAGGAAGCGATCGGGGAAGGCTTCCCTCGCGAGCAGATGTTGTGGATGCCGAATCCGGTGGACACGGAGCAGTTCCGGCCGGGACAGCCGGAAGAAATTGCCGGCCTGCGCGCCGGGTTCGGAATTCCGCAGGAAGCCTTGGCTGCCGTGTATGTCGGCCGTCTGTCCCGCGAGAAGGGACTGCCGGCGCTGTTGCGCGGCTTTGCGCTGGCGGCTCGCGCGGAAGCGCGGGCGATGCTGGTTCTGGTCGGCGACGGGGCAATGCGAAACGAACTGGAGACTATGGCCGCGAAGCTGGGTCTCGGACCTTCGCAGGTGCTCTTCAGTGGCCGCGTGGATTCATCGGAAGTCCCCCTGTGGCTGCGCGCCAGCGACGTCTTCACGCTGATGTCGCCGAACGAAGGATTCTCCTGCGCGCTCGCTGAGGCCATGTCCGCAGGCCTGCCTTCGGTGGTCAGCCGCATCCCGGCGAACGTGCAACTGATTGAGGACGAGGTTCACGGCTTGCTGGCGCCGCTGGAAGATCACTCCGCCATGGCTGGTGCCCTGATCCGGCTGTGTAACGATCCGGCGTTGCGCGGACGCATGGGCCAGGCCGCACGGCAGCGCATCATCGATAACTATTCCACCTGCCAGGTTGCGGACCGCTACGAAGCCCTTTTCTCCGAGGTCCTCGGCGAACGGCGGTAGAGTTCCGCCGTTCTGCGACGGCGTGTTGGCAAGGGGACGTCGAGGATCATCTTTGGGCAGCGGGTCACCGGCGGATTCTGCACGCCGAGACGGAAACAAAGATCACGCCGGAAATCTCAGCGGTAGCGTCGCAAGTGGCACTCCTACGCCCGCCGCGTGTAGAGCGGCCTAGTAGCAGCGCTGGGGCGCGACGCGGAATGCCGCATGCGCGGGGACGTGCCGAACCGAACGGAAAGCCCTCGATGCGACGCATGCTATGCAGTCTATTTGCATTTAACGGCCTCATTATCTGAAATAATATAGTCATGTGTGGAATTGCGGGGTATGCGTCGGCGTTGCGCTACGACGCTACCGAGCCAGCTGTCAGAACAATGGTTCGGGCCCTAGCACGGCGCGGCCCCGATTCGGAAGGCTTGGAGGTGTGGGACTCCGCCACCTTGGGCCACCGCCGCCTGGCGATTCTCGATTTGAGCGAGGCTGGGAGCCAGCCGATGGTCTCGGACGACCGCCAAATCGGCGTTGTTTTCAACGGCTGCATCTACAATTTTCGGGAAGTGCGCCGCGAGCTTGAGAGCCGCGGCAATCGCTTCCGGTCGCAGTGTGATACCGAGGTGCTCCTGCACGGTTACCGGGAATGGGGGATTGATGCTCTGGTCAGCCGCCTTCGCGGCATGTTCGCCTTTGCCGTATGGGACAACTCGCGGCGCGTCCTGACGCTCGCGCGCGACCGACTGGGCGTTAAGCCGCTCGTGTTTTGCGCGCGCCGCGGCGAGATCGCCTTCGCGTCCACCATTGCGGGCCTCCGGGCGGCGGGCTTCGGCGGCGGCATCGACCCCCAAGCGGTCCTCGAGTTTCTCGAATTCGGCTACGTGACCGAGGCCCGCGCCATATTCGAAGGTATCGAGAAGCTTGCCCCGGCTACGATTGCAGAGTGGTGCGAGGGCCGCCTGGAGCGCAGGCAATACTGGTCTTTGCCGGAAACCGGCGGGTCCGCCCCGGTCGTCTTCGCTGAGGCCGTCGAACAAACCGAGCAATTGATACTGGAGGCCGTCAAGCTCCGGTTGATCTCGGACGTGCCGTTGGGCGCCCTGTTGAGTGGTGGCGTCGATTCCACGCTGGTCTGTTGGGCCCTGCGCCAGCTCAATGCCAACGTGAGGGCATTCACGGTGCGTGCCACCGGCAGCGACTCCGACGAGAGCGCCGCGGCCGCCGACACAGCCCGGAGGCTCGGAATCTCCCATGAGATCGTCGACATGCCGGACACCGATTTCTCGCTGGACGAGCTTACGGATGCTTACAGCGAGCCGTTCAGTTGCCAGTCGGCGCTAGCGATGTTGTGGGTCTCGCGGTCGGTGAAGCGCCTGGCCACCGTCCTGTTGACGGGCGACGGCGGAGATGATGTCTTCCTCGGCTATCCGTTTTTCCGCAATGCCTGGATGGCGCAAAGGCTTGCCCGGCGGCTGCCCGCGGCGGCCGCGGCTGTCTGGAACCGGGCAGACTCCGTCATCCCAGACGCTCGGCCCCTGCACCGGGCGAAGAGCTTTCTGGGTTACGCCACCGGCGGGCTCGGCCCGTTCCTTCGAGCGCACGACGGTCTGCCGTACTATTGGGACCATGGAATTCTAGGAGAATCACTGACCGGACGCGAACTGGCCCAACGGCAGCTCCCATCGTCGCTCGCGTCCGGGCGCCGACTCTTGTGGGAGGTTTTTTCGGATCACCGCAGTCGGCATTTCGTGAGTGAATTCATGGTGAAAATAGACGGTGGGACCATGAATTATGCGCTCGAAGCGCGCGCGCCCTTCCTCGATCAGAAGATCTGGGAGTTTGCAGCGGCTCTACCGCCCCAGGTACGGTTTCATGGCGGAAATCTGAAAGCCGTGCTGCGGGAGATTGTGCGGCGGCGCGTCGGGTCAGAGGTAGCGTTCCGTGAAAAGCAGGGATTTACGGTCCCCGTCGAACGCTGGCTGGCAGAGCGTTGGAGCGGCATGCTGGACCGCCTGCGGCAAGGCACAGCTCTAGAGCGAGAAGGATGGGTACGCAGCGGCTCGCTCGAAGCGCCGCTTCATGATGCGCTGAGGCGGCGGTGGATCCCGGTCCAACTGTGGCGCCTGCTGGTATTGGATCACTGGCTGGAGAAGAACCGGGCGCGCGCGACTGAAGACCTCCGTGCCGCGCTCTCCGCGCCGGTTCCCGCGGCTGGTTCCGGCAGTGCCGGGCCTCCCATGCCCACGTGACGCTTCGCCGGCTTTGTGGCCATCCGCGAGCACGGGCTGTCGCTGAAGATCCGGAGTTGGACAAAGCACGGAAGAGACCGGCAGAAAATGATGGAGCAATTAGTGGAATCACGGCCTCAGCCCTGTGATACAGTCAGTGATTATCACGCCGCGGCGGTCTCACTACACATGATGTACTACAACTTCGCGCGTGCGCATCGTATCGTCAAAACCACGCCCGCTATTGGCGGTGGAGCTTCCGACCACGTTTGGAGCATCGAAGAAATCGTGGCCCTTCTGGATTCAAAATGAGCCACTGCCCGCCCCATCAACAATATTCGCTTACGGAAACCTACTTTGAGCGCTTTCTTTCGCTCTGGCAAGGCCTGCAAGCTTTGCAGCCGCCGCGGCTCATAATGGTATTCCTGGCGGGATTGGCGCTGATTTGCGGTGCCACCGTGTTTATTGGCGCGGTTCCTACCAGAGTTTACGGGCACGATATCTTCTTCCTGCTGGACAATGGATGGAGGGTTATTAACGGGCTGCGGCCTCACGTGGATTACTACAGCCCATGGGGCCCGCTCACCTTTCTGATCTCTGCCCTCGGCTTGGAGTTATCGGGCTATGGCGTCAACGGGATCGGCTACGGCAACGCGATAGCGGCTTTGGTTGTCAGTATCTGGTGCTTTCTTCTTGCTAATAACCGCCTGGCTGCTTCTCCACGACTGCTGCTGAGTTTTTCCCTCGCGGCTTTGGTGGCAGCCCCGTACGCATTGGGTAATTCTCCTTTCTCATCGAGCCACGCCATGGCTTACAACCGATATGGCTATGCGCTGTTGGGCTTGATTCTGGTGGAAACATTCAAAGCACCGCGCGGCGGAAGAGGGGAGTTAGCGGGCGGAATTTCCACGGGCGCCGCACTTAGTTTGACTCTGTTTCTCAAGGCCAGCTATTTCTTGATGGGGGTCGCGCTGATTGCTGTTATTTCACTTTTCCTCTGGCGTCTTGCTTTTCGGCGAGTTCTTGGCATTGTTCTGGGGTTTTCTTTCGTGTCGACCTGCATGTTGGCGTATTTACGCTTCGATGTGGCGGCGATGCTGGGGGATTTGCGGATGGCAGCGGGCGCTCGGTCCGAATTACTCGGTCCCGATATCCCGTTTTGGACCATGCTGGGTCACGCGTCGGTTTTGCTGGGGGTTGTGCTTTTCAGCCTGGCTACGGCGCTGGTATTTGGCAGCCGGGTGCAGCGGTGGCGCGGGCTGAAGTTGCCGATTATTGGAGTGTTCCTCTTTCTCGTTGATATTGGCCTAATGTCGACCAATGCGCAGTCGGATGTTTTCCCCGTATGCGCTGTCTTCGCGATGGTGATGTTGAGCGAGATCAGTGAGGATCAGCAGGCGCTTCCCTTTGCGGAAGGGCGCTACTTCCGGCCGCATTACGCAGCAGTATTGTGCCTGGGAGCACTCCTGTTTGTCCCGGAATTCACGGCGGACATGGTAGGACTGAGCTATGGGGTGTGGAAGAAGGCGAGGCCGTCGACTCCGGCGGCGGTGCTGCGTTTCACGTCGCCTAATCTAAAGGCGCTGTTACTGTACGATGGCGCCAGTCCGCGGAGCAATGGCCGTAATTATGTGACCTACGTGAACGACGGTGTTGTGTTGCTCGAGCGGGAGACGCACAGCACTGAAAAGGTTCTGACGATGGACTTCACAAACCCATTTCCGTACGCGTTAGGGCGGCGTCCCCCGTGCGCAGGGATCGCCGCGATGGGCTATCACAACACGCTGGGCGACAGACACAGGCCTGCCGACGACAGGTATTTTGGCGACGCGGATATCGTGATGGTGCCGAAGCGGCCATCGCAAGCAGATTTTTACTACACGGACTTCTTCAAAGCGTACAAGCCGGGGCTTCAACAGCGATACACGTTAGCCGCAGAATCGGACTGGTGGCTTATGTACCGGCGCAAATGAGCGACAGATCATCCAGTACGCGCGACCCGCAGCTGGAGGTGCGATGCAGGCATGATTCGGCGTCGTATCTCCTCGGATCGTCAATCGAGCAGAGCTGTCTGTGACTGCGCCAGTACATGGCCGCATTCCGACACATAGTTCATACGGTACAGGTGGCTTCCCTGGCGATCGTCAACCAACACCTTGCAAGGCGAAACCGAACACGCGTACCTCGTCTGGGCGCCGGAGGGCGCTGTCACCACAATCTGCACGCTCGCCGCTGAAGGTACGCTGCCCAGATCGAATCCCACGAAGACCGCGCGCGGTTGCGCCGCCTGCACGCCGCCCAGTCGCTGCGCCGGCCACCGCCAGGATGCGCCGATACCGAAGAAGAAGCCATACCACTTGCCTGCGCCAATGCCCCAGTTCGTGGACGCATTCAGGTTTCCGTTCGGGCTATCGCATGTGTTTCCGTCGGACGCCGCATAAACCCCGCCAGTCGTGAACAATGGATTGCCCATGCAGTTTCCGTACATCAGATCGCCCCAAGCAATCGACGGCGAACTTCCGCCTTGTGACACAAAATAATCAGTCAACGACATTGAGTTCTCAATCGTGTTCACTCGCTCGGCCGTATAGCTGGTAGCGGCACCTGGAAGTCCTGTGGGCGGATACGCGCCATAGCAAACCGAATTGCCCATCGATGCCAAGGTGATCGGATCGCACGCTGCTTGTATCAAATAATAGCTTGCGCCTGCTACTGGGTCGTACACGTTGTGTTCATACATGCCGGCCTCATTTCGAAATGCCGCAAACTGCGCCGAGACGGATGGCTGCGTTACCGCCGCCGCTTGTTGCGCCTGTAGCCATGCATACTGACGAATACCTAGCATAAAGGGCTGGACGGCAAATCCAGTACCATTGGAACTATAAGCATAGTTCGTGCTGTTCGTGCCATTCCAGAGACGATTCAACGTAATCGAAGAAGGCGAGTTATAAATGCACGACCATTCATATTGACTCATCGGGTCGGCCTCGGATGACATGAATGATGTTACCGCATCGACGTTCCCGCCTAGCGCAGTGCCATTGTCGAACATCACACTCGCGGTATTGCTGCTGGCTCCAGGCCACGTCGCTCCAAAGCTGATCGTGAACTGCGTTGAACTGTTTGGGGTCGCGTAGACCCAAAGAGTGGGGACGGAATTGCCACTGCGATCCACGAGGCCCGGGCCTGTAATCGCTACCCTGTTCCATCCCGAGGTCGGAAACCCCGTTCCACGCACAACATTAGAGCCGTTTATGACCGTAACGTTTGTTGCCTGTCCAACGCCAAAGCAAAATGTATTTACAAGACCTGCCCCAGTTCCGGCCGTCGACCCGTTTGTAAGTGTCACTGCATTTGCGGCCGATTGAGATTCCGGCCATCCATAAAACGTCGTCCGCCAGGAATTGTCTGTGTTGCCGAATTGATTGCCACAAGACGCCTCGTTGGTTGCATACTGTGCCAGGCTGTTCTGCCAGTACTGATGCCAGCTTATCCCTCCTGGAGCAGTAGTAGAGGTCGTATCTGGATCGAACTCTGCGGCCAGGGCCACGAAGGCGCCCTGGTATCCCTTTTCTCTTGAATCGTCATTGTTACAGTCGTTCACTGAAGAAGCCACACCATACCTGGATGTCGCCCCAAGCGCAAAGGAGCGAATGTCTTTCCACTGCGTTCCATGGCCTGTATCGGAAAGCATTGCGTTCGCCACGCCGCCGATCACCGGGCCACCATAGAACAATAGGCTGCCGTTGCCGCCGTTGGATTTCTGTGGTTGTCGTGTCCAAATATCACCAATCATCATAGAGGAGTCGTGAAATTGCTTGAGCCCGGAGCGAAGCCATCCAGCTAAATTAGCGAGGTCCTCTGAATAAAAATCCAGCCCACCAGTACTGGATTGGTTATACCACCAGTTGCCCATCATGTACGTGTACGGCTGTGCGGTGGTGACCGGATACGAGGCCAAAGCTCCGGCGTCCCAGTACGGCATGATATATGCCAGCGTATTCGACTCGCATCCATAGGACGTGGGCCAATACTTGGTGAATGATACCGCCGGGCTCAGCCCTTGTGACGTCGTATATCCAAGAACGACGAAGTTGTTCGGGTTTATGATCGAGTACCTCAATCCAGCCGCCGTATCCGCATCGGACGGAAACGGACGCGTTAGCACCAAGTGCGTTTCGTCCGTTAGGCTGGAGATCGGCGAGATGAACTGAAATGGTGTGTTCGAGTGCGTAGCCGAGATCACAATATCGAAGCCGCCCGCCACCGTTGCCGCCGTCCAACTGCCTCCGCTGAGGGTGACGGCAGTCGATCCCGCCGTCAACCCCACCGTGCCCGTCGAATAGGAGAGTGTACCGATTGGACCGGGCGCGCCAGCAGGACACAGCGTCGTGGTGAACGCCGTGCCAGTACCAACCACGGGGTCATTGCCCACAACATCCCCTGCGTTCCAATTCTGTGCCGCTAGCCGCGTGCCGTTTGCCGGGTCCGCATAGCCGCGCCCATCGTAACAGAACGTCAGCGTGGCCGGCGAGGTCCCCGATACCGAGCAGACACGAATCTCTTCAAACTGGGGATTATTGCGGTTGCTCCCCGCCCTGGAAATGTAAATTCTCGCAGGCAGCGAGGTTAGCTGAAGCGGGGCAGCGTCGACGACCGTGCATGCCGTCGCGGTACTCGAGCATGCCCCGCTCAACGTGGCCTGGGCGCCACCCATATAAGTGGGCGCCATCCCGACGCCGGCCCAGTTATAGCTCACCGTGCCCGACTGCATGACCTCCCACGTTGCATAAGGCCAAGTCGGACTCAGGCCGGATGAAATATACTGCGTTTCCCTCTGAATGCTCCCCGCCAAGTGCCAGTAGTCCGCAAGCCCCCATGGGTTTTGCCCAAATGCGATCATCGGGCCCAGTATCGCATCGGCCGCTGGGTTCGCATTTACCACCACGCCGTTTGAGTCCGTGGCAACCGCACCTATATGGGTCACGGATGTTGCCGTGTTACCAGCCTGATCTGTCACTGTCAACTGAATGGCATAGTCGCCAAAGACGAGCCCGGTAAGCGTTGGCGTCTCCGAAGTCTGGTTGCTCCAAAACGGCGCGACCTGCCCAGGCTGTAACAGCACCTGCCAAAAGCATGAGACGTTCGGGTTGTCTGATTGCGAGTAACTGTTCGCGCACGAAAGGCCCCCTGGCTGCCCTGCGCGCCAGCTTGGCTGATACCCTGGTAGCGTGGCAGGCCATGAAGTGCTCACATTTGTGTTCGTCACCAACGGCACCACAAGAGACTGCCCCAGTGTCGTCACGTAGGTCGCCGTGCCACTGATCAGCGTCCCGTTGTATCCGCCAGGACCGGAATCATCAAGAGTACCGTCGAACTTCCACTGGAAGACCAGGTCCGTGCTCGTGTCTTCTGTCACCGGCGGCCGCGCATTCGTGCCCACCGTCGCTGAGTAAATACGCGCATAGTTGATAGCGTACCCACCGCCGTTACCGTCGCCGACATTCACGCCATTGGAGTAGCGACTCTCTTTAGTATAAGAAAGCAGCCCATTGGCAATTTGGTTTCCATTCACGTCCCATGCCTGACACACGTCTGTCAAGGACGAGGGGAAGTGCTGAAGGCGGTACGTGACAAAGCCGCCCGGTAGGCCGTATGTCTCTATCTGAAAGCAATTGCCGTTGTTGTCACCCGGACAGACAAACAGCCTTTGGTCCGTGTCACTGAGACACATTAGGTATATGTTGGCGCTGACAATGTTCGGGTTGAATACATGATACCCGCAAGACACGTTTTGTAGCGATTCCTCAATTCGGTACGGCGTTCCAGGAGATAGGGCTGGGATCGAACTGTTGTATACATATTGGCCGGGGCCAAGAACGATTCCCTGCCCGGCGAAACAGAGCGAAACTGTGAACAATAGTACAAGGGGTCTCATATTAGTGGTGCACGCTCGCATGGTATAGAGTCAACTGAAACTGGTCGCCGGGGTTGTAGGTTTGGCAGCCAAAACCCCAGTAGCCCGGCAAGGAAATGCCCGTCGTGCTGCTCTCCTGGTAAAGCTGCGTCCAGCCGCTGCCAGTGTTGGTAAGGAAAGTCCGGTGCGTTCCATCATCGGAGATTGCTGCCCGAATTACCGGCTGGGCTGCAAGGACGTTGAATAAGGCTGTCCTCGGAGTCACACTCGCATTGAGCGCTCCGTAGCCCTCAAGCATCGTCATTGCAGCTTGGCCGCTAGAGAAAAGCCAATGCATCCCCTCCCATGTCGAGGAGCTCGCCGAACCGCCGGCGACGCCGAAATAGCAGCTAGAATTATACCACGTGCTGGTTGAGGTGAGTAACTGAAGAGTGAACGCAACTTCGACCGTGTAAGGGGGCGAAAGCACAACCGGAGTCGTCATGCCCATGCTTTCCAGCCCGCTGCCGGCATTTTGTAGGCCGGAGAGCTGCACCGTACCGCCTACATTGGTAATCGTCGGATTGTCACTCCCCCCTGTCACTGCGGTCCACGGTAGCGCCGTCGGTTCAACTACCTGCATCCCAAAGGCGATCGGCTGCCAGGTCGCGCCGTCGCACTGCCACTCTTTATTCGAGATATCCGAGGCGAAGAACCGCGTCCCCGTCGCGGCGCTGTTACAGGCCGGGCGGCTGGCATATGTGTTGAACACCGGCGCCGGGGCCATGCCGCCCCCGCCGGCGCCGCCGCTCTGCTGCGTCCATGTGTTCGGCGCCGAGCACTCGTAGAGCTGTTGCCCAGCCACTGCACCGCTAACGAATGCCAACTCGCCCACCGCGCAGATGGCCGGCAGGTTGCCGGATGAGTTGACCACGATTGTTGGTCTGGTGTGCGCCGCTCCGGAAAAGTCCTGTGTGCCCGCCGTGAACGTGTTGCTGGAGTTAGTCGCAGCTGCGTTCGCGACTTCTTGCGCCGTGTAGTCCGCAGATGCGGCCGTCACGACTCCCGTCCGTCCAAACACGCTTTGCACTGGCCCCGATCCCGTTCCGTCTCCGGAAGCCTGTCCCGACCCCGCCGCAAGGAACCGAAAGTTGGTGCCATCGTACCAGACCTCGTGCATGCTGCCGGCCAGGATGTCTGTTGCCGATGGGTCACTCACGCCGTCCGCCTGCTTGATGCTCTTCGCTCCCAAAGAATCCACGTTCAACGTGGTGGCGCCGCCTGCTCCGTTCACGTCGGGTATCCAATGCAGCACCATACCCACCGTGTAGGCGGTCGCCGTCGGTGTCATCGAGCACCCGTACGTGGCCGCCGAGCCGCTGGCGGAACTACACAGCACGCTGGAACCAGTTTGTTCACCCGGCAGGGTTGCAACAACCGCCGTATCCAGGGCCGACTGGATATTGATTTCTGTGCCCGTGTCAGTAATCACTGATATCAGGCCCGCTCCCGTTAAGAAGTTCGTTATTGGGCGGGATCCAACTGTTACCCCGTTGCTGTCCACTGTCTCGCTGCCACCCTCGGAGGTCCAGGTATTAGCCGCCGAGCAGCCGTACAGGTTTGCCCCGGCGGACGCATCAGTGGCGAAATAAGTCTGGCCCACGGTGCAGGTTGTGGGCATGCTGGCGCGTGTTCCTTGCATCATGGCGCCGGCGCCCGGCTGGCTGCCCTGTGCAGACCACGTGTTCACGGCCGTGCAGCCATACAGGTTGGTCCCTGTCGGCGCACTGGTCAGGAAAAATATCTGCCCAACGGCGCACGCGGTTGGCAGGCTGGCCCCGGCCTTAATCGGGACGTTCTTTACTTGCGTACTCAGGTCTATCTGTGTTTGGCCCGCGGCAATCCAAACCACCAGGACCATCCAAAGCATTCTCGACATCTGCTCTCCTGCCCTGGCGTGCCCGCACTCGCGCTCTTGCCAGCCAATCTGCTGCGGCCGTTAAGTTGTGCGGTGGACGAGCCAGGGGCTAGTCGGGGCGCGAGAAGCACGCCCTCTCACCCACATTATTCATCGGGGAGGTGTCGCCGGTGCGATGGGTATCCCCGTCGTCTTGCTGACAACCGCTCTGTTTGCTGAGAATTAGGGAAACTGCGTTAGTCTGTGACTGGGCAGGCTTAGGTGCCGCCAACGGATACAGAATGCTTTAAGCCGGCCAGAATCGCCTGTGATCGAGAAAGTGCCAGTACGCGATCTAAGGAGTTTCAGGTGCTGCTCACAAAAAGAACGGATTCCGCGCCGATCCACGTGCTTTCGAGACATCGATACCGACCAAAGCGCGCCTGGACACCGTCGTGGACGGCCAGCGGCGCGGCCGCTGAGGCTCAACGATAGCCGCGTTGCGGGCGCTCCCTCGAAAGCTCTGCCGCTTTCGTCTCGAAGTGATAGTATGTGCTTATCTGGAATGTGTCGCTCCATTTGGGTGTGTGCATTCGTTTTCTTGCCGGGCATGCGGCTTGATGCGGTAACTCAACGCACCTTGCAGGATGGCTACACACGCCGCGTGTGGCAGACCCAGGATGGGCTGCCGGAAAACACGGTGCAAGCGTTTGCGCAGACGCCCGACCATTACCTCTGGATCGGGACGAGCGGCGGGCTGGTGAGATTCGACGGAGCGAGGTTCGTCGCCTTCGATCGCGGAAACACGCCGGAGATGCACGAGGACAGCGTTTTCTGCCTGACCGTTTCACGGGACGGGAGTCTGTGGGTTGGCACGGAGGGCGGCGGGTTGCTCCGCTACCAAAACGGCGTCTTCCGAGCCTACTCCGCAGGCAGCGGCTTGACGAATGGCTTTGTGAGAGCTGTTTATGAAGACCGCGAAGGAACGTTGTGGGCTGGGACGGACGACGGATTGTTTCATCTTGCTGGCGGGCATTTCATCCGCGCGGACGGCCATGGCAAGATCCCGGCGCTCGCCGTGCACGATATCCAGGAGGACCACGCCGGACGCTTGTGGGTTGGTGGCTCGAGGCTGGTGGTGATTCAAGGGAGTGAATGTAAGGAGCTCTTGCTCGAGGGCTATCCGAGCGCCACCCGGGTTAAATCCATTCTCGAAACCCACGACGGAACACTTTGGGTCGGCACAGTATCGGGGCTGCAACGGCGGCGAGCTGCCCAGGAGGGCGCCCGTTTCGAAAAAGTTCCAGAAATCTCAAGCACCGTTCGAGTGTTACGAGAAGACACTGCGGGCACGCTATGGATTGGCAGCATTGGTGAAGGCTTGCTTCGCTTTCGCGATGGTCGCTTCACGCGAGTTATCACATCCGACGGTCCTCCCGGCAGCACCGTGCTTGCCTTGTTCGAGGATAGCGAACAAAACCTCTGGGGCGGCATGCAAACGGGTCTGTTGCGCCTGAGCAGAACGGCAATGAGTACATTCCCGCTGCCGGACGCTCAGAATGCAGACTTCGGCACGATTTACCCCGATCGCGACGGCTCGCTTTTTGTGGCGAGCACGTACTTATATCGAATTAACCCGCGACGCGACGATGCGGAACAGATCCCTTCCCCGGGGCCTGGTATTCGTGTGCGCAATGTTTTTCGCGACAGCTCCGGTGCTCTGTGGCTCGGAACCGACGGTCATGGAGCGTTTCGATCGAAGGACGGCAGCCAAGTTCACTACACCAGGCGTTCCGGCCTGACGAACGATTTTATTCGTGCTTTCCTCGAGAGTCACGACGGCAGCATTTGGATTGGGACCGATGAGGGCGTCAATCGCTGGCACAACGGCACGATAACCAACTATAGGGTAGCCGACGGTCTCTGTTACTTCAGCATTCGCACACTGATGGAGGACAGTCGGGGTGATCTGTGGATCGGAACCGATCGGGGCGTAAGCCATTGGCGAAACGGGAGCTTTTTGCAGGACAAGGTCACGGAGCGGCTTCGTTCAGAGAAGGTGTGGACAATTCACGAGGATCGAGATGGGGGGCTGTGGTTCGGAACTCGGGGAGGCGGGTTAATTCGCTGGCGCGCAGCGAAGTTGACGTCATTCAACAGCGGTCACGGGCTCGCCAGCAATAGCATTTATCAGATCCTTGAAGATGCGCGCGGGACTTTTTGGATGAGTGGACCGAACGGAATCTCTTCGGTTGCCCGTCACGATTTGGATTGGCTTGCAGAGCACCCGGATTCTCATCCCGCAGTCACCCTTTACGGTCTTTCAGACGGTGTTGAAGCGACCCAGATTCATGGAGGTACGCAACCTGCCGGTTGCCTCACGCCGAGCGGTGAACTGTGGTTCCCAAGCAATCGCGGACCGGTTCGAATCCTACCGGACCAGACACGCCCAGGCGATCTGCCGCAGGTGATCATCGAGCAGGTGCTCGTGGACGGCCGCGAGATGCCGGTTACCGGCCGGCTCCTGGTCCCGCCTGGCGAGGGCAAACTCCAGATCGGCTACAGCGCCGTACGCCTGCGATCGCAGGAACGCATCCGATTCCGTTACATGCTCGAAGGTTTCGATCGCGACTGGACAGAGCCACTGGACAGCCGAGTGGCTAACTATACAAACCTACCCCCAGCAGAGTACCGATTCAGGGTTCAGGCATTCGAAATGAATATGCCAGACAAGACGACTCAGGCCTGGCTGGGAATCGATTGGCGGCCGCATGTCTATCGGACTGGCTGGTTTCTGGCTTTGTGCGCAACCCTGACTCTTGCCGCGGTTTGGAGCGCCTACCGATTTCGCTTGAGTCAGGTGCATGATCGATTCGAAGCCGTGCTCGAAGAAAGAAACCGCATAGCGCGCGAGATTCACGACACGGTTATCCAGGGTTGCGCCAGCACTTCGGCTCTGCTCGAGGCGGTAGTTTCACTCGATCTGGACGAGTCCGGCCCTGGCCGCGCGCTGCTCGATTCGGCTCGGGACCAGGTCCGCGAGACAATTAATGAGGCGCGGCGGGCGGTCTGGGACCTTCGTCAGAAAGGGACCACTCCTCCCGGGCTTTGCCCTTTGCTCGATCAAATGACCAAACAGATGAGCCAAGTGTCCCATGTGGCAGTGGAATTTGAAGCTTCCGGCCGACCGGTAGCGCTTGATGATACAGTGGCTCATGTCGTCCTCATGGTTGCGCGCGAGGCCGTTTCTAACGCAGTGCGCCACGCTCAGCCGCAAGCTGTGCGCGTGGGTGTTCATTTCGCAGCCGGTAGTGTGCGATTGCAAGTGGTCGACGATGGCCGTGGCTTCGATTCCGAGGAAGCCTTCACCACGCGTGCCGGGCATTTCGGCTTGGTCGGGATGCGTGAGCGGGTTGAAGGCGTGGGCGGCCGCTTCGAGGTTAAGACTTCGCCGGGAGATGGAACTGCACTTTTAATGGAAGTCCCGGTGCGTCCTGTGAGCACCGGGAAACACCCCGTGGGTGCTAAGACATGAACCAGGGTCAAAAAATCGGCGTTCTTGTTGTTGACGATCATTCCATTATGCGTTTGGGTATCGCTGCCATCATCGGCGCTCGATCCGACATGTGGGTTTGCGCACAGGCTGGCTCGGGAGAGGAAGCCGTGATGATGTTCAAGAAGCATCATCCCGACGTCACGTTGATGGATCTGCGGCTGCCGGGTATGAGTGGAATGGAGGCGATCCGCGCCATCCGGCAGGAGGATCCTCAGGCCAAGTGTGTTGTGCTGACCACCTATGAAGGCGATGAGGACATTCATCAAGCACTGGCGGCGGGCGCGTTGGGCTATCTGATCAAGGGCATGTCGCACGAGACCCTCGTAGATGCTTTGCGCCGAGTGCATTCGGGATCCAGATTTCTGCCCCCGCCGATCATGCGCAGCCTGGCCGATCGCACTCCGAACTCGGAGCTGACTCCGCGAGAGCGTGAAGTCCTTTCGCTGATGGCGCGCGGGAAGAGTAATAAGGAGATTGCCAGCGCACTCGGCATTACCGAAGCCACGGTGAAATGCCATGTGAGCGTGATCCTGCTGCGGTTGGAGGTCAATGACCGCACGCAAGCCGTCATCGTTGCTTTGCAGCGAGGATTAGAGCACCTGTAGCCCCAGCACAAAGCCGCCCTATGTCCCCAGCGGCCGGCGCCCGCCGTCCGACGCAAGCATGCGGCTCCAGGCCGGATATACGACCTTAGTTGGATTTCAAGGATTCCCTCTGCATGTATATTCGTATGCTCAAGGCTGAGTGTCGGGACATTGGTGATGATAGACAACCTTGGAATTCGACTGACGTTTGCTCTTCTGGCTGCCATTGGCGTCTTGTTTTCTGCCTCATCCGAAGGAATTGATGCGGCTAAAAACCATTCCTTACTGATCGACGTGAGCTGGCCTGCTGCTCCGCCGGAACCTCTTCCATTTGCGGTTGGAGGCCGAGCACCTGACGGACACCTACTTTCGGCGAACAGCCGCTATTTGCTTAAGGATGGGGCCCCTTGGTTTCCCGTAATGGGCGAGTTTCATTACGCACGCTACCCCGAAAGCGGCTGGGAAGAAGAAATCCTGAAGATGAAAGCCGGCGGTGTGCAGATTGTATCTACCTATATCTTCTGGATATACCATGAGGAAACGGAAGGTCAGTTTGACTGGACGGCTCAACGGGACCTCCGCCGGTTTGTCCAGCTTTGCGCAAAACATGGAATGTACGTCTGGATCCGGGTTGGGCCCTGGGCGCACGGTGAGGTACGCAATGGCGGCTTTCCCGATTGGTTGATTCAGAAATGTCCCACCCGGCAAAGCGACCCGGTTTATCTTCGATATGTTCGCCGCTTCTACGAACAAATTGGCCGGCAGACGAAAGGGTTGTTCTGGAAAGATGGTGGCCCAATCATCGGTGTTCAAATCGAAAACGAATATCACGAGCGTGGACCAGGCAAGGGGTCCGGGCACTTGCTGACGCTCCTCCAAATAGCCCGTGAAGCAGGTCTCGACGCACCTTTTTATACCGTTACCGGCTGGGATGCCGCAGTGGTTCCGCAGCGCCAGTTCTTGCCCGTGTTCGGCGGATATGCGGACGCTTTTTGGAGCCGGAGTGTGCAGGAACTGCCGCCCAACGCGAATTACTTCTTCACTTCCATCCGATGCGACGAAAATGTGGGTGACGATCTGCGTTCCCTGCGCCCCGATATTGACGCCCGTTTGGCCTCTTATCCCTTCCTGACGGCGGAGATGGGCGGTGGCATGGAGCCGTCTTATCATCGGCGACCTGTGCTCACTGGGGATGACATTGCCGCTACGGTTTTCGTGAAATTGGGTTCGGGCGTGACGTTGAGTGGCTATTACATGTTCCATGGAGGAACCAATCCAGACGGCAAGCTCACAACTCTGCAGGAGTCCCAGGACACGGGCTACCCCAACGATCTACCGGTCAGGTCCTACGACTACCAGGCTCCTCTGGGTGAGTTTGGCCAGATGAATCCCTCGTTCCGGGACTTGAAGATACTTCACCTGTTTCTGCACGATTTCGGTTCCAACCTGGCGACGATGACTGCGTATTTTCCGGACCGAATGCCTGCGGGCAAGAGCGATACCGCGACTCCGCGTGTGGCAGCGCGTTTCGAGGGAGATCGTGGTTTCTTATTCATAAATAACTACCAGAGGAACTATCCGCTTCCCGCACGAAAGAATTTCCAGGTGCGTTTGAAAACGGCGGCAGGCGAAATGAAGGTGCCGCGGCATACGACGGAAATTCCCAGCGGGGCCTATGTCATGTGGCCTGTGAATCTCAAGCTGGGCGGAACCGTGCTCCAGTATTCCACCGCGCAACTCCTCTGCCGCTTGGGAGAGCTCAATACGTATGTGTTCTTTGCCTGGCCGGGCCTGCCAGCGGAGTTTGCCTTCGACTCGGCGCCGGATGAGATTATTGAAGCTCCGCAGGCCCAAATCGAACGTGAGAATCATCACATCATTGTGGACCGGATCGAACCAGGAAAGCAGACCGCCATACGCATCCGAAAGGCTGGGGATCGGGAAATCCAGATCATCCTGCTATCTCGAGAGATGGCGCGCGATCTGTGGAAAGCCAACCTGGCCGGCCACGAGCGGTTGTTATTGTCGGCCGCTAACCTCTATTTCACCTCCAACGCCGTCCATCTCAGCACCATCGACCCCGGCCAGTTAGTGTTTGAGATTCTCCCAAGGCCCGATGCCACGCCGACGGGATTCACTGCCTCCGGTTCTCAAGGTCTTTTCGAGCAATACCAGACCCACGTAAAGCCAGAAGAGGTAGGAGCAAGGGTCGAAAAACTCTGCGATGCAGATGTTCGCCCACCAGTTCGCATGGGCAAGGAAGTGGCCGAGGCGCCGAAGGCCGACGCATTCAAAGGAGCCGCCGAGTGGAGCATTCGGGTTCCAGCGATCACTTCTCCCTCTGTGCGGAGCGTTTTTCTGAGGATCACTTACATCGGTGACATCGCTCGCGTCTATGCCGGCGGTAAACTGGCGACCGATGACTTCTATAAAGGCACGCCTTTCGAAATCGCGTTGCGCCGGCTTTCGACTCCGGACACGGATCAAACCCTGCAACTGCAAATCCTTCCGCTGAGAAAGGACGCGCCGATCTACTTGCCTGGCCGAGAGAAGATCCACTTTCCCCCATCCGGCCAAATTGTTGAACTGCAAGGGGTTGAAGTGGCCCCCGAATATCAGGCCACTGCCGAGTTGGGCAAATGAGCGAGTCGCCCAGTGGAAATTTCCGCCTCCGCCACAAGGGCGGGCGGAGAACGATCCATTGCAAGCCCCGACGGCTTACCGTTGCGCACCAGAGTCCGATGCAAGCTATCGGCAATCCTACTTTAGACGGATTTCCTCGCTGGGAAATAGGTCGTAGAATCGACTCGGTTGGTCTAGGTGGATTCTCGGGTACCCGAGCGCGGCGTGCGCATGACTGGGATTCTCAGTTTTCAGGAGGCTCAAGTGATTGATTCTAAATTGATTCGTTGGTACAGTGTCAGACTTTTGCTGGCGGCGGCGATCTTGACCGCGCCTCTCGTCAGGGCGCAAAACGCGAACACGGGCGAAATCAAAGGCTCCGTGATGGATCCATTGGGAGCCTTTGTTCCGGGAGCAGCAGTCTCTATCAAGAATGTGCAGACCGGACTCGTCACTCCAACGACGACGAACCAGTCCGGCCTGTACGACGTTCCGTTTCTAGCGCCGGGCAGCTACACAATCACATTCTCAAAGCAAGGTTTTCGCGACTTCGTCCGCGAGGGTATTGTTCTCCAGATCCAAACCCTGGAAATAAGTGCCACGCTCCAACTCGGCACCTCGACTCAGGAAGTTGTGGTGAACGCGGCGCCGCCGCTGGTCGAAACGGAAACGACCGAGCAGCACGTGGATCTTTCTACCCAGGCGATTGAAACGGCGCCCATCGTTGGCACCGACTGGCGTGCGGAGTTGACTCAGCTTATTCCCGGCGTGAATACCGGAGGAGGAGCAGGGGAAGCCGTCGGCCAGGCGGTCGGAGTCAACGGCACGCAGGGATACAATATCAACTTCCTTTCCGATGGGTCGGCGGCCACCGCTCCGCGAGATTTTAACAGCAGCAATTACTACCTGCCGATTGACTCCATGGCCGAGGTAAGCATCAATTCAGGCAATGCACCCGCGGAGTATGGCAATGGTCTCACATCCATTAACGTGATCACAAAGAGCGGGACAAACCATTGGCACGGCAGCGCGTATGAATTCGATCAAAACACCGATCTCAACGCCAGAGGATTCTACAATCACACGGGGCCGAAGTCCGTGGAGCACTGGAACGAGTACGGCGGCAGCGTGGGCGGGCCGATCATAAAAAACAAGCTGTTTTTCTTCTTCAACTACCAGCGCAACCCTTCGTCCACTCCAACCTCCGGACTCTATACTTATCCGACCGCCGCCATGCAAGCGGGGAACTTTTACGGAATTCGAGGTTCCACAGGCTCGGCCTTTGGCCCTGGCGGCACACTGTTGGGAACCTATGATCCCGTGGCATTGAAGCTTCAGAGCTACTTCCCTACGTCAAGTGCTCCAGGATGGGTTTCGGGATGTCCTGGTCCGGTGAATCCGTCACCAAGCACTCCACAAACCTGCCCCCTGATCAACAATTTCGTGTTCAACGGTACCAGTCCGAACACGGACAGTTGGTATACAGGTAAGGCCGATTACAATATTTCCGACAGCCAAAAGCTCTCGTTCAGTTTCAACTATTTCCCCACTGTGTCGTCTTATGTCCCACCGGATCCTTTGTATCCTAATGACGCTACGTCGTATTCCCAAGGGAAAACCGACGATCTGACCGCCCAAATCACAGATGTCGATACGATCCGCCCGACTCTGCTGAACGAGTTTCGGTTGGGCGCAAGCCGCGAGCTGGATGTGTACCGGCCGCCCTCCCTTAATAAAAACGACCCAACGACGCTTGGCCTTGAGCCGGCCTATGGCACGAATTCTCCGGCGAACGTGTTTCCCAAATTTACCATTGACACCGGAGCGGGCGCTGGATGCATAGCTTTGGGCTCCGGATGCGGGGAAAACGGTAACATCGATGCGGTTCTGGGCGAAGGTGTGTACAATGTCTCCGATGTGGTTACGCTGGTTCGCGGCAGGCACACGATCAAGGTTGGCGGCGAGTACGACAAAGATTACCAGAACTATACGAACTGGGGAGATATCAGCTCGGGCAATTTCGAATTCAACGGAGGCGTCACCGGAATCCCGTATGCCGACTTTCTCGCTGGTGACGTTTATGGATGGTACGTCTACGATTCCGATGCAACCAGCGCACACATGTGGAATTCGGCATTGTTCGCCAGCGACGACTTCAAGGTCTCATCGCACCTGACGCTGAACTTGGGCTTCCGTTGGCAGATGCAGTCCGGTTGGGGAGTGAACCACAACCTGTTCGGCAATTACGACCCAGTTCTGCCCAATTCCGCAGATGGCGGAGCTTACAAAGGGGCCATCCTCTTTGGCGGGCAGAGCGACACGCAATATGGAGGGTCGATTAGCAATATGTCGACCATCCAGAACGGCGACTATAAGGAATTCGCGCCTCGCGTTGGCATCGCCTGGTCACCCCGCGAGAACTGGTCCGTCCGAGCGAGCTACGGTATTTTCGACGCGCCACGCGATGCCGAGAATTACACCGATGGCGCGCTCGGTCTAGGCTTCAATCCCCACAACGTCGGCAATGGGGGATACGTCAACGGGAGCTATGCATTCAAACTGGCAACGGGGCCGCCCCCCGGGACGGTCGTCTATCCGACGCTTCAAACTCTTTCGCCGACTATCGACAACTTTAGCGGCGTGGAGTACTACCCGCGGAATATGCCGACTGACTATGTGCAGCAGCTTCTCGTCAGTGTTCAGCACCAGTTCGTAGGTGGCATCCTGGTGGACGCGAGCTATGTCAACACCCGCGGCACGAACCTGGACTTTGCAACCGATATCAACCAGGCTCCTGTAACCGCGTTAGGGTGCACCGGCTATAACTGCGGGAACCCAAACCCCGTATTCAACTACATTCAAGCTCAGAACTACACTGGATGGTCGAATTACAACGCACTGCAACTGCGTCTTCAAAAGAACATGTCGCATGGCGTGAACTTCCAGGTTAATTACACTTGGTCGAAATCACTCGATACCGGCACCGGAAACGGTCACGGATCGACCATCGATATCTACCAGAACGCATACGTCCCTGGCGCCAATTACGGTCTATCTGACTTCAATATGACGAATTTCCTGGTCGGTCAGATCGTCTACGAACTGCCGTTTGGCAAAGGACGCCAGTTTGGCCTTCACGGGGTGGCCGACCAGATCGCGGGTGGCTGGCGCGTCTCAAGTATTTTCCAGTGGCACGGCGGGGTTCCGTTCACGCCGGTGATCCAGAGTTCCGTTGCCGAGGGCGTTGACCCCGGGCTCGATTCGTTCTTCGGCGCTGGCGGCGGCGCTAACCTGTATCCCGAGCTGATTGGCAACCCGAAAATATCAAATCCTACAATCAAGGAGTGGTTCAACCCCGCAGCCTACACCAACCCGGCGCCTGGAACCTTTGGCGACTCCGGACGCATGACTCTGATTGGGCCGGGTTTCTTCAACGCTGATTTCAGCGTCGGAAAGACCTTTACCCTTCACTACGAGGGGATGAAACTCGAAATCAGAGCTGACATGTATAACGTGTTCAATCATGTTAACTACGCTAACCCGGATGCGAACGTCGGCTACGCCAATGGCGTATTGGCCGATACCACCGCTGGCGTAATCACCGGCCCCGAAGGCGGCCAGCGCATCATACAAGTGGGCGGTCACTTTACATTCTGAGTTCGCCGCCGGAGTTTGACTAACCCGTCCCTGCGGAGTGCGGAAGTAGCGTTTCTTCCGCACTCCGCAATTTTTTTGTGGTTTGGCGACGCAGTGGATTTCGTGGGATGTTCCCCACAGTGGCGACTGTCTACCGCTCCGGTTGGGATGCTGTGATATGTATGGAGAGAGCGCAATCGTCATGAAAGAGCCCCAACCCAGCAAGCCCGACGAATCCGCGGTTCGCTTTGGCGTCTTTCCGGGTGGGACCGGGAATCGGGTTGAAAGCGAATGCTGCAGGCCGCTGGTTTTGGTCATAGCGCTTCTCGCGGGCGCGCTCCCCATCATGGCCGCACAGGCCGGCGCTTCCCGTGGGGAGGGGATTCACGATCACCTTCGGAAGGCGGCCGAGTACCTCAGGGCGAACGATCCGAACTCCGCGGTTAAGGAGTTCGATGCGGTTCTGGCGCTCGATCCCAGGAACGCCGATGCGTACGCAAACTTAGGCGTTATTGCGTTCTTTCAGCGCGACTATCAAAATGCTTCACAATATCTGCGCGAGGCCCTCGCAATTGACCCGTCTTTAGAGAAAACGCAAGCTCTTCTGGGCATCTGTGAGAGAAGATTGGGAGATCGATCGGCACAGGCGCTGCTGGAGAAATCATTTCCCGGATTGAAAGACAAGAACCTGCGGATTCAGACGGGATTGGAATTGGCTAATCTCTACTACCAGCAGGGCAACCTCGATCGTGCCGCTTCTGTGATGCGGTCGCTTGTAGATCTCGATCCTGACGATATTGAAATCCTGTACATGGCGCAGCGGGTTTATTCCGATCTGGCCGACGACACGCTGAACAAGCTGGCAATCCTCGCGCCAGGTTCAGCCCGAATGCAGCAAGTGATTGCGGAGCGTCTGATCAATGCTGGGGACCTGAAGGGCGCCACGGAGCACTTCAGGAAGGCGCTGGAGATCAACCCACATTTGCCTGGAGTTCATTACGAGCTGGCCGAGGCCATCCTGGAGTCGGCGCCGGGCGACGCGCAAGCGGAAGCCGCGGCTGAACAGGAACTGCAAACTGCGGTGAAGGTCGACGGCGACAGTGCCAGGACGGAATGCGAGTATGGGAAGATTGCTTTACGGCGCTCCGATCTGGATGGCGCCTACGCTCATTACAGCCGCGCTTTTGCCCTAAATCCAGGAGATACGGAAGCACAAATCGGCGTTGGCCGCGTGCTGGAAGCAATGGGGAAGCCACAAGAGGCCGCGAAGTATTTGCGTATGGCCATCCAATCGGATCCACTCAACGGCGAAGCCCACTATCGACTGGCGTCGGTTTGCAAGCGCCTTCAACTGAAAGACGAAGCCGAAAAGGAACTACACCTGTTTCGGGAGATCAAGCAAGCCAAAGAGCGCCTCGGTGAGTTGTACTGGCAGATGAACAAGAAGCCCCCAGGGCAAAAGGATCAGATCCCCGATGCGGAGCCATGAGAGCCCAGCGGTTTTCTCCCCGCCTCTTCTCTTCTGCTGGATCATTATGATGGCCGGCCGCTGGCCGGCGTTGGCGGCTACCGGCTTTGCGATGAATGTCGTGGCCATGGAAACGCAAAGCAACGTGACCGCAACGGTGGGCAGAAGTGCGTCGCCGAGCCTCCAACCGCCTGAGCCCATCGATACCACTCCGCTCAACGGGGAGGTCTACTACGTTGTGAATCAGCTCAGCGGCCTGCAGGCCGATCTTAACAATAATTCCACCACCGCCGGCGACCACATCATTCAACAACAGCCGAGCTTCACAAACCTCAGCCAGAGATGGGCCTTCAGCAGGCTTCCCGGAGGGTTTTGGCGGATCAGCAGTATTCTCAATGGCCTTTGCTTCGATACCGCCGCCAGCTCCGGGGTGACCTATGTGGTGCAGAATCCTTGCACCACCGCCGCCACCGAGCAGTGGGCTCTCAACGCAACAAGCAATGGTTACTACACGATCGCAAATCGGAGCACGGGTCTCTTGATCGATTTGTCTCAGGGTTCCGTGTCGGCAGGAGCGTCATTGGAACAAACTGCGCTATCGGTTTGCAGCAAGGGTGGTCGTCCGGGCAGTGCGGAGATGGGCGACGAATTCTCGCGCCCGGATGCCCCTGAGAACAAACAACTCTTCACTGCGGACTCTCGTTGCCGGTCCCCGCTTTGGACGCCCAGTGACGCTCACCACAGGCTGCCGTTGGGCGGTGCAACTCAGAGCCAGCAGTGGCTGCTGCGTCCCGCATTCTTCCGTGGGGTGGACAATGCATTGCTGGAGAAGCAGGAGGCTGCTCGCGCCGCAATTGGTTTGTCTTGGTGGCAGGATGCCGGCCAGCAGCAGGACGTGCTCGAGATGTTCAAGAACCACGGCATCAACATGGTGCGCTTGAGGCCAACCTCGGTGCCGCCCTATGCCAACGCGTCGCAACCACAATGCAGCGGTAACGCCTGCTACGCGGAAACCGATGCGCAGGATTTGGACCTTGCGAAGCGCGCCAAGGATCTCGGCATGAGTATCGAACTGACCCTGCTGTTCGACGGCTCCGACTCTTCCAGCGCACCGGCGGCATGGGCTAACGACACGCACCTTGCGGATTTGCAGTCGGACCTCTCTGCGTATGTGAAAGCCGAAATCCTGTCGTATCGGCAGGCAGGAACCATGCCGGACTTGGTGTCCATCGGCAATGAAGTCGATACCGGATTTCTCGGCCCACTCGGCAGCCCGACGGGAGCGGATTTTGGCGGCTTCGCCAGCTTGCAGATGGCAGCCATTCAGGCGGTCCAGGAGGCGGCGGCGGACACCTCGATTGGCCCCGCGATTCCGCCCCCGCTGACCTGCATTCACATCACACCGGCCTGGGACCTCACGGAGTTCTTCACGCTGGCCAATCAATTCAGCATTCCCTATGATGCCATCTGCCAGAGTTACTACCCCATTTATCATGGCCCCTTGACCAGTGCGCAGGCTACCGCGTCGAATCCCAATAACGAGCAAGACATGCTCGTTAGCGCCGCCAAGAACATTGGGAAGCCTATTTTCAATATCGAAACCGGCGAACATTACGAAAATGGCTTTGAGCCAAATGATCCGTGGTATACTCCACCGAGCCCCGCGCTTCAGCGTCAATTTCTGCTGGATCTGCAGGCTGTGCAAAAGGGCTTGCCAAATAACCTGGGCATGGGAGTGGCATACTGGGATCCCGCCGGCGTGAATATACCAAATGCGAGCGGCGGATTCATTAACGGAGATAACCTGCAAAACGCGATCTACATCTGGAATGGCCTTACGCTGTTTGATAATGCGGATGCTTCCGGATCGACAATTGTGACCGCTTCGAACTACTCAATGCTTCTTCCGGGCATTGATGCGCTGGGCGGCAAGCTCGATCCAACATTAAGCTACAAGTTCGTCAATCTCGGCAGCGGGCAGGTCCTGTCCGTTTTCCAAGCTTCCACAGCCGCTGGCGCAATGCTGGACGCTGAAGCGGATAACGGGAATCCAACCTTGAGCCAACAGTGGCGCATTACCAGCAATAATGACGGCTACTTCCAGATCGCCAGTCTCAATCCAGGAGCGGGCGACGCTGCAAACGTGCTGGATGACTCTGGGGGATCGAGCTTGAGCGGAAACGTCATCATCCAATCGCCCGCCGGCAGAGGCCAGGAACTGGAATGGGACATCGTTTCGGCCGGCAACGGTTACTTTTATTTTGTCAACCGTGTCAGCGGTTTGTTGTTGGACATGAACGGCGGCGTTGGTGCGCAAGCCGGGTTCGCCGTTCAAGAACCGCGAGACAACAACGGCGCGACCGAGCAATGGCAAATCGTTCCGGTCCACTGACACGCCGCGTGAGGAGGCGGTGAAATAGCCATGAAGAAAGTTCGACAAATCACTCTCGTAACGATGCTGCTTTTGCCGCCGGTGGCGTGTCTTCGTGCGGCCGAGTATGCGGTTGGCGCCGATCTGTCTTTTTTAAAGCAGGCCGAGGACCACGGCAAGGTTTTCAAAGATATGGGCGTCGCCAAGCCGGGGTTGGAACTTTTCAAGGATCATGGCTACAACTGGATTCGCCTACGGCTCTTTCATACACCCACAGATCTGCCCAACAATCTCGAGTATACAATTGCGCTCGCCAAGGACGCTAAGAAACTGGGCTACCATTTTCTGCTCGACTACCACTATTCCGACACCTGGGCCGATCCGGGCAAGCAATTCCTTCCTAAAGCCTGGGAGGGCATGTCTCATACGCAACTGGTCCAAGCGGTTTTCGAATATACGAAGCAGACCATAGCCGCCTTCCACGAGGCGGGCGCGCTCCCGGACATGGTGCAAATCGGCAATGAAATCACCAATGGCATGCTCTGGCCGGATGGCCGCCTCCCCGACAATTGGGACAACTTCGCGGATCTGGTCAAGGCCGGCGTTGCGGGCGTGGATGCGGGAACAGGAAATGCGCCCCGCCCTCAGATCATGATTCACATCGATCGCGGCGGCGACAAGACTCGAACCAAGTATTTTTTCGACAAGCTCAATTCCTATCATGTCGATTATGACGTCATCGGCCAGTCTTACTACCCCTGGTGGCAAGGCAGCCTGAACGACCTGCGCGAAAACATGGTCTTCATGGCGTTGGAGTACAACAAGGACATCATCGTCGTGGAGGCCGCCTACAACTGGAGGCCGGCCGAATACACGAAACGCCCCGGACCGTTTCCGGAAACGCCCAACGGACAAAAGCAGTTTCTCGAAGAAGTAAATCGCGTTGTGCAAGAAACTCCGGATGGCCTTGGGAAAGGCGTGTTTTGGTGGGAACCAGCAGTGATCGGCCCGCTGGGTTTTCGAGGGTTTTTCGACGACGCGGGCAACGCCCTCCCAGTGATCACTACATTTGATAAGTACACGCGGCACTGACTAGCCAAAGGCTTCGCTCCTGGCTAGTCAGGAGGCGCGCACCGTCTGCCCATCCTAGCCGTCGTGGTGGCGCGCGACGTCCAGCGCGGCGAGACTGACCTTGGCTTTTATCGTGCGGCGGTCAAGCTGCAGTCGCCTGGCGGTTTCTTCATAGCTGCCTGTCTGGTTATAGACGTATGCGCAATACCGAGACAGCAGTTGCTCCGCAGTGAGTTGGCCGGAACGGAGCTCGCGAGCCAGTTCGTCCTCGGGATCACGAACGGGCTGGGCGGAGGGCTTATAGTCGTGGCGGATCAGAACGTTCCTCACGCACTGTTCCAGCTCGCGATAATTGCCCGGCCAGGAATAACCCGGCCCTAGATTCTGCTCCACCCAGGCCACCGCCTCGGAGGCCAACTCGTCCGCTTCGGCCCCGGCGACCTTGCGGGCCATGTAAACGACCACTTCGCGCAGCATCTGCGGCGAGTCCGAAAGTTGTTGCGAAAGCGGGGGCGTCGTGATCTGGTCGGAGCAGAGACGATAGTACAGGTCTTCGCGAAACCGGCCCGTTCGAATGTCGGCGGCAAGGTCCCGGTTGGTCGCCGCGATCAGCTTACCTTGAAACCGTCGGCTGCTTGTATCGCCCACCGGATGGAACGTCCGGGTCTCAATCACGCGAAGCAGCTTCACCTGAATCGCGAGCTCCAGATCCCCTAGTTCGTCCAAAAAGACAGACCCCAGCTCCGAACAGGTTTCGAGCCACCCCTTCCGGTCCGCCACCGCTCCGGTAAATGAACCGCGGCGGTGGCCGAACAGTTCCGATTCGACTAAGGTCGGGGACAGCGCCGAAATGTTGATCGGGAAAAACGGAGCCCCATCGTCGTCTGGAAATGTCATCCGGCGGCCATCGAACGGGAGATAGCGCGATTGAGCGATGGCTCGTGCCACGAGCTCTTTGCCGGTTCCGGACGGGCCCGTGATGAGAGTGGCGAACTCGCTCATCCGTTCGAAAAGTGTCCGGCGATAGCGCCGCATATCGTGCGTGAAGATCGACTGCCACACCGCCGCCCGCAGCCGTGCGGCAGGCACCGAGTTGCCGATGATGTTCTGAAAAATGCGCTCGAACGCACACTGGATCTGCCGGAAGCAAGCGAAGGTGTGTACCGGCTCGTAACAAGAGGGAAGCGACCTTGTGTCGATTTCGAGAAAATGCCGCCAGTCGGCGAGAAACCGATCGTAGAATCGCCACCGGGCCGAGCCCGCCTCTCGATGGGCGCCAAACCCGGTTTCGAGAAAGCGCGGATAGTAGCGCTGATAAAGCAGGTTGAGGACTGCGTCCTCATACAGGATCAGGTCTGGCTGATTGGCCGCGGCACCAGTTGCCAGCTTTTGCCTTAGGCGTGGGCAGAGTTCCTCCAGACGGGCGGCAATTCGCCAGACATTCGAGCGGCGACGGTCCGGTTCGTCGACCGAAAAACTCCACACCGGTTCGTCATCCACGAACTCGGCGCCAAGCGCGGCACGTTCATGCAGGATGCGCTCCGGCAGAAACGGATTACAAAACGCCAGGTTGGAGGCAGCGCGGAGGAAAGCCCGCTCGGGCGACGACAGGAATGCCATAATATGCATCCATTGTACAGATATAAGCATGAAATGTACATAACCAAACGTGTCGTCAATCGGGGGACACAGCTAAACCACTGCAATCACGGTAGCGGCGGAGCGGTGGTTCGCGTGTACTACTCATTTCGCATGATTGGTGATTCAATGGCACGAACGATGTCCGAGGGCAGTTTTGGCAATCTTCTCAAGCGGCGCGGGTTCCAGGCGTTCCTTTGGACGCAATTCCTGGGCGCGTTCAATGACAACGTCTATAAAATTGTCGTATCGATGCGAGCTGTCCACGTGGCGGCAACCACCGGATCCGGCAGCGAATACATCTCGCTGGCCGGGGCGGTGTTCGTCGTGCCGTTTCTCCTGTTCTCCGGCTACTCCGGCCACCTGGCAGATTCGATCAGCAAGCGCACGGTGCTGATCTCGGTAAAGGTGTTCGAGATCGCGGTCATGCTGCTGGGCCTGGCGGCTTTTTTCTCCACGCGCATCGAGTTGATGCTTGGCGTGCTGTTCCTGATGGCGCTGCACTCCACCGTTTTTAGCCCGGCTAAGTACGGCATTGTGCCGGAAATGCTGGACGACGAGGACCTCTCCCGCGCCAACGCGCTGCTCGAAATGAGCACGTTCGTCGCGATTGTCCTCGGCACCTCGATCGGCTCTTTCCTTTTCGTCACCTGGAAACACCGGCCGTGGAACATGGGCTTGGCCATGGTAGCGGTAGCGGTCGTCGGTCTGGCCGCCAGCCTGCGCATTGCGCGCGTTCGGCCGGCGGGGGGCACATCGCGGTTTCGCCTGAACCCGTTTTCCGAAGTCATCACCGGGACGAAGCACCTGCTGGCCGACCGCCCGCTGTGGCTGACGGTGCTCGCCATCTCGTATTTCTGGTTCCTGGGCGCGCTCTTTCAAATGGACCTGCTGCTGTTCGGCAGCGAGGTTCTGCACGTCAGCGACCTGCGGATTGGTCTGATGGTGACGTGCCTGGCGGTGGGAATCGGCGTGGGCAGCATGTTGGCGGGGAGATTGTCGGGCGACAAGGTGGAACTGGGACTGGTGCCGCTCGGATCCATCCTGATGGCGGTCTTCTCCGTACTGCTTTATCTGTCGAGAGGGTCGTACCACTGGTCGGCAGCCATGCTCGCGCTGCTGGGAGCTTCGAGCGGCCTGTTCATTGTGCCGCTCAACGCGTATCTGCAGCAGCGGGCCGAGGCCACCGAAAAGGGCCGCCTCATCGCCACCAATAACTTCTACAACACGGTTGGACTGCTGCTGGCTTCGGCAACTCTGTGGCTGATGCATGACCGGCTGCACGTTTCGCCCGACAAGCTGATACTGATTTTCGGGCTGGCCACGGTGGGCGCCACTGCGTACATCGTGACCGTGGTCCCGGATTTCCTGATTCGATTCGTGCTCTGGATGGCGACCCACACCATCTTCCGAATCCGCATTGTCAACCCGGAGAACGTCCCATTCCGTGGGCCCGCGCTGCTGGTGGCCAACCACATGTCGCATGTGGATGGCTTCCTGATCGGCGCCTCGGTGCAGCGCTTCATCCGCTTCCTGGTCTGGCGGCCATTCTACGAGATGAAGGCGCTGCGCTGGTTCTTCCGTCTGACGAATGCAATTCCGGTCGGCACGCGGTCGCCACGGGAAGCGTTGGAGGCCGTCCGCCGGGCCCGTCAGGAGCTCGCCGCCGGCGAAGTGGTCTGCATCTTCGCCGAAGGCGCCATCAGCCGGACGGGCAACCTGCTGCCATTCAAAAGCGGCCTGCATACAATCGTGGCCGGCACCGACGTGCCCATCGTTCCGGTTCATCTCGATCGCCTGTGGGGCAGCATCTTCAGTTTCGAGCGCGGCAAGTTTTTCTGGAAATGGCCGAAACGCATTCCGTACCTGGTCACGGTCTCTTTCGGCAGCCCGCTGCCATCTTCGGCGAATGTGCAGGAGGTTCGTCAGGCCATTTTGGAATTGGGCGCCGATGCGATCGAGGCACGCAAGTCGCGCCGCGACCTGCTATCCGCGCGTTTCATTCGTTCCGCGCGGAAGAACTGGTCGAAATTCGCCATGGCGGATTCGATGGGGCGCGAGGCGACTTACGGCCGGGCGCTGGCTGGAAGCCTGCTGATTGCGGATTGGCTTCGCCGGCATCGCCCCGCTGACGAAATGGTGGGCGTTCTGCTGCCGCCGTCCGTAGCTGGCGCGCTGGTCAACGTGGGCCTTACCATGGCTGCGAAGAAACCCGTCAACCTCAACTTCACCGCTGGCCGTCAGGGCATGGCCGCGGTGGCCGAACAGTGCCGGATCAAAACCACGATCACTTCGCGGACGTTTCTCGCCAAAGCCAGGCTGGAGGCCGCGGAGGGCACCGTCTATATAGAAGACATCCTGGCTTCGTCGACCACACCCGGCAAGGCAACCGCGTGGTTGCGCGCGCGCCTGATGCCGCAGTTCCTCCTTCTGCGGCGCTACTCGCGGCAACGGCAGACACCGGATTCGCTCGCCACCGTGGTCTTCTCGAGCGGCAGCACAGGCGTTCCCAAAGGTGTGATGCTATCGCACTACAACCTGATCTCCGATATCGAGGCTATCGCCCAGGTCTTCTGGATCAATGGCGACGACCGCATTGTCGGCACGCTGCCTTTTTTCCATTCTTTCGGTTTTACCGTGACCATATGGTTCCCGCTGGTGAGCGGCTGCGGCGCGGTCTACCACCCCGATCCACTGGACGCCAAGGGAACCGCCGCGCTGATCGAAAAGCACAAGGGCACATTCCTGCTTTCCACGCCGACCTTCTGCGGCAACTACGTCAGGAAGTGCTCCCGCGAGCAACTCGCTTCACTGCGTTTCGTGCTGGTTGGCGCCGAGAAACTGCGCGCCGAGACCGCTCGCGAATTCGAGGAAAAGTTCGGCGTCAAGTTGCTGGAAGGTTACGGCTGCACCGAAATGGCCCCGGTTGTCTCGGTAAACGCGCCCGACTTCCGCGCGGGTGACGACACGCAGGTTGGTTCCAAGCCCGGTACCGTCGGCCATCCTTTGCCGGGCGTCGCGGTGAAAGTGGTGGATCCGCAAACCGCGGAAACGCTGCCGCCGAATACAGAGGGACTGCTGCTGGCAAAGGGAGCGAACCGCATGTTGGGTTACCTCGGTAACCCAGAGCTGACCGGTTCGGTGGTTCGGGATGGCTGGTACGTCACCGGGGATATCGCCTCCGTCGACGATGAGGGATTCATCCGGATCACGGACCGGCTTTCGCGATTCAGCAAGATCGGTGGTGAAATGATACCTCACCTCAGAATCGAAGATGTAGTAGCGAACATTCTCGGTGGCCCTGCGTGCGTGGTGACCGGTGTGCCGGACCGGCATCGCGGCGAGCGCCTCGTCCTTCTTTATACGGGCGGCCGCATCGCGCCGCGCGAGCTTTGGCGGCGCCTCTCGCAAGCCGGCTTGCCCGCACTGTGGATTCCCAAGTGCGATGACATCTTCCAGGTCACGAACCTACCCCTACTCGGCACCGGCAAGCTCGACCTGCACGCCATCAAGGCGCAGGCAGTCCGTCTAATGGAAGGCTCACGAAACAACGAAATAGCGGGCCCACAGTCGGAAAGGGAGGAATCGTAAATGGAATTCCTTGTGTTGGTAATTGTGCTGGCGGTACTGGCAACGCCGGTGATTCTGCTGGTGCGCTGGCGGATTATCTCGCAGCGCTTTACCGCACTGGAGGGCCAGGTCGCGTTGGTATCGGCCAATCAGGTGAGGCCCAGCGAACTGGCCGAGTTGCGCCGAAGAGTCTACCGACTGGAGGGCATAGTCGACGGGATGAAAGTCGCAAACACCGCTGCTGTGCAGGAATCGCCGCCCAAGGCTGAGCCCGTGCCGGCGCCCGTCTCAGCGCCGGCGCCGGAACCTGAGCCCGCTTCCCCTCCGCAGGCGGAGCCCGTGCCCATCCCCGTAACCGCTCCACCGCCGCCGCTCCCTGTGGCGTTTGCGCCCGAGCCGGCCGTACAGTCCGTCGAACCTCCACAGCCCCCCGCACCTGCTACTCCGCCCGCGACTGTGCCTACGCCGTTCGCCGCCGTGCCACGGTTCGCCGAGCCGGAGCCCGCGCGCCCAAGCCGGAGCAGCGAGGAGTGGGAAGCCGTGGTCGGCGGGAACTGGCTCAACAAGCTGGGCATTTTCGTCCTGGTAATCGCCATCGCGCTCTTTCTCGGCTACTCCTTCACGCAGATGGGGCCCGCCGGTCGCTCCGCCATCGGCCTGGCGGTCAGCTTCGCGCTGCTCATCGGCGGCGTGGTTTTGGAACAGCGCGCGCCTTACGTCATCTTCGCGCGCGGTCTTTTCGGCGGCGGATGGGCCGGCCTGTATTTCACCACCTATGCCATGCAAGCCGTGGACGCGGCGAAGATCATTCACAATCCGCTGCTGGGCGGCTTTCTGCTGCTGGCGGTGGCCGCCGGCATGGTGATCCACTCGTTGCGATACCGCGTCCAGGCGCTGACAGGTCTCGCCTATTTCATGGCCTTTGCAACCCTGGCCATTACGCCTGTGACTGCGCTTTCGGTGATTGCGCTGGTTCCGTTAGCCGGTTCGCTGCTAATAATCGCCTACCAGTTCTCGTGGTCCGGCATGGTCCTATTTGGCCTGGTTGCCACCTATGCAACCTGCGCATCGCGGGGCGACAATGGAGCGCCGCTCTGGTCCGCGCAGACCGTGTTTGCCGCTTATTGGCTCCTGTTCGAGGCTTATGACCTACTGCGGGCCGGCCGCCGTTCGAACCATCCCGCGGAGCAGGCTATCCTGCCGCTCAACGCGCTCGGATTTGCCGGGCTCTCCTACGCGAAATGGTCGGCTGCGGATCCGGCGCAAATCTATCTTCTCGCCTCAGGCATCGCGGCCGCATATCTTGCCGATACCATCCTGCGCGCCGTTCTGCGCCCACCGGCGACATTTCCGGCCGAGACCACAACGGAGGAACGCATTTTTGCCGGCGGCTACGAAGGCCCCATAACACTGGCCGCGCTATGCTCCGTTCTGGCGGCGGTACTGAAACTCCACGGCCAGACGGCGAACACCGTGCTGTTGGCCGAAGGCCAAGCGTTGTTTCTGGCCGGACTGATTTTCCGTCAGGGCTACCCGCGCCGTCTCGCCGGCACGCTGTTCGCGGGGCTCGGGCTGAAACTCCTCTTCACCGATATTCCCGACGCCGGAACGGTGCGCTTCGCCGGCCGCACTCTGCAGGATTGGACGCCTACCGCGTTGCTGGCCGCGCTGGTGTTCTCTGTCAACCGCGGCCTGCGAAAATCCGGCAGGAGCTATGGATTCGCCGCATCCGCCCTGGTGGCACTGGCGATCGGGTTCGAGATTTCGCTGCGCCACCTCGGAATAGCCTGGCTGGGATTCGGCGCTCTCCTGTTTATCTTCGGCTGGCAGTTCCGTTTGTTCGATTTCAGAATGCAAGGCTACCTTGCAGGTGTGCTTGCCCTCGGCGCTGTATGGCTGCACCAGATCGAAGTCTCGGCCGGAACGGCGGCACCGTGGGCGCACCCCTGGCTTCCACTCGCCGTCGCGGCGGCTGCTGGCTACGGCGCGGCGCTATGTGCGTTGCGCTCTGCCGCGGACCGCTTTACCGAAACGGAGCGACAGGCGCTGCAAGCGATTGCGAGCGCCGTCGCCAGCGCGGCCTCGGCTGCTCTGCTCTGGAGATTGGTGCCGGCCGTCTACCTGGGTCCGGCCTGGATGGCACTGGGAATTCTCGCGCTCGAATTGGGGCTGCGCCGCTGGCCTTCGGACCTGCGGACGCACGCCTCCGTTCTCGCCGCGCTGGGCGCCGCGCGCGTGCTGTACTTTACCGTGCTGCCGTTCCACGCCATCGGCCGAGCCGACGAACGCATCGCAATCGGCTGCACGGCTTTGCTGGCGTACGCTTTCGCCGCGTGCTTCTTCGCGGCTAAGCCAGACCAGGCACTGCAGCGAGAATCGCGCGGCGCCCTCAACATCGCCTCCACCTGTGGCTCGCTCTTCGCCTTGATTGAGCTCTGGGCGCTGCTGAACCCAGTGGTGGTTGCTCCAGCCTGGGCCTTGTTCGCGCTACTGTTGATGGAAGTCGGCCTGCGCGCAGACCTCCCCGGCGTGCGATTGCAGGGCCACCTGGCTGCCGCCGCCGGTTTCGGCCGGTTATTTTTCGCCAATTTCGAACCCGCTGGCTACTCCTACGGCATTTCCCATCGGCTGTTGAACGTGAGCGTCGTGATCGCCTCTCATTATTTCGAGTGGTGGCGGCAGGGCCGCTGGATGGAGCGGCTGCGGGAATGGGAGCGCCTTTTGAACCGCCCATACCTGTACACCGCGGCGGGCCTCATGACAGCACTGCTGTACCTGGAACTGCGGCCGCCGTTCATCGAGATCGGTTGGGCATTTCTGACCGTTCTCCTGCTCGTCGTGGGCCGCTTCCGCGAGTTGCCCGACCTCCGACTCCAGAGCTATGCTCTCGCCGCAGTCACGTTCTGGAGAGCTCTGGCCCTCGAGTTGTACCCTGACGGAATCTTCGCCAGCACCTACCAACGGATCGCGGCGGGAGTTCTGGTGATCGGCTGCCTGTTCGTCGCCCAACTCTTCCTCCCGCAGACCCAGGAGAAGAGCGCGCCTGAGCCGGGCGCGCGCCTGCTCTACTCGCTGCTCGCCACCACCCTTGCGACAGCCTTTCTGTATCAAGAGGTCTCCGGCAGCATGTTGACCGTAGCCTGGGGAGTGGAAGGCGCCGCACTGCTTGCAGCCGGCTTTCCGCTGCGGGACCGTACGCTGCGCTTGTCCGGCCTGGCGCTCTTCCTGGTTTGTATCGGAAAACTGTTCTTCTACGATTTGCGCGAGCTCGAAACGCTGTACCGAATCTTGTCGTTCTTCGTATTAGGCGTGATTCTGGTCGGCGTCTCCTGGATCTACACGCGCTTTCGCGACCGCATTCAGCGGTACTTGTAGAGAGTTCAGGAGTCATCATGCGCACCGATCGCAAATCCGCGCACTGAGGGATCCCCGTGAAGCTGTTTTTCCCTTCTTACACCGAAGTTACACAAGGGCCGCAAATACTCAACACTTCCTTGGGCCTGCCGGATTATGATGAGAGGAAATCCACATTTGAGGGGACCTGGCACAATGGAACGACTCGGATCAGATCCAGCGGCCACTCCGGCCGGCAGTTCCCGGCGCAGTTTCTTCGAGGCAGTAATTCTCGGTCTGGGCGCGGTGATAGGGGCCGGTTTGGGGTTGCCCGCGCTCGCGTATCTGCTGGTGCCGCCGAAATCGCGGCAACAGGGCGCATGGATCGAGATCGGCGAGCTGGACAAATTCTCGGCCGGCGGGCCAATCGAGGTGGCGTTTCGACGCATTCGCGCCGACGCGTGGAAAGTGGTCAGCGAGAAGGACACTGCGTGGGTGGTGAAACGAGCCGACGGCGGCGTGACGGCGTTCGGGCCGCAGTGTACTCACTTGGGCTGCGCGTACCACTGGGATGACGGACGGCAGGAGTTCGTGTGCCCCTGCCACTCGTCGCTCTTTCGGATAGACGGCAGCGTAATCTCCGGGCCAGCACCGCGCCCGCTCGACCGGTACGAAACCAATGTGGAAAACGGCAAGCTGATGCTGGGGCGCCTGCGAATATCGAGCGAGAGGCGGGCATGAAGCGGCAGGTGGAGAGTCTGGTCGCGTGGCTCGAAGACCGAACCGGCCTGCCGGGTGCGATCACGCACTTTCTGGACGAGAAGATTCCGGCATCGGGCGGCTGGCACCAGGTGTTCGGCAGCGTCGCGATATTTCTCTTTCTCACCCAGGCGTTCACCGGCATCCTGCTGGCGTTCAACTACGCGCCCACGCCGGGTGAAGCCTACAACAGCCTGCGCTATATCCTGACCGAGGTCACCGGCGGGCGCCTCATTCGCGGTCTGCACCACTGGGGCGCCAGCATGATGATCGCGGTGGTGGCGCTCCATATGGTGCAGGTGTTTGTCTTCGGCGCCTATAAGAAGCCGCGTGAGACCACCTGGCTGCTGGGTGTAACCCTGTTGCTGCTCACGCTGGCTTATGGGCTTACCGGCTATTTACTGCCGTGGGACAACCGGGCCTACTGGGGCACGGTGGTGACGACCAAGATCGCGGCTTCGGTTCCCCTTGCCGGGCCCTACCTCACGCGGTTGCTGGGCGCGGCGAACGGCGTCGGCGTGGTGACATTCGCGCGGTTCTATTCCGTGCACGTGCTGCTGCTGCCGCCGGCGACCATGCTGCTCATCCTCGCTCATGTGTATCTGGTGCGCCGACACGGCGTGACGCCGCAACCGGGCGACGAGTTGTTGCCCCAAAAGCCGTTTTACCCGAGGCAGGTATTCAAGGATACGGCCGCCATTTTCATCGCGTTCGCCATTCTGTTTACCATGGCGGTGGCGGCAAGGGTGCCATTGGAGCAACTGGCGGATCCGACGGATACAACCTACATCCCGCGCCCCGAATGGTATTTCCTGTTTCTGTTTCAGACGCTCAAGTTCTTCGAGGGGCCGCTTGAAGTCGTCGGCAGCACCGTACTGCCGGGCCTCGCGGTGCTGGCGCTTCTCGCGGTTCCGTTTATCGATCGAGGGGTGGTGAAGGCGACGCGCCGCACGGTGGCAATATCCTTTGTGGTTCTCGCCGGCATAGGCTGGAGCGGCCTCACCGCAGCGGCCATCATGTCAACGCCGCCCGAAGCGGTAGCGCTGGCGGATTACTCTGCGCCTACGAATTGGATCCAGCTCTCGCCGGAGGAACTGGCCGGCATCGCTTATTATCGTGACGAAAACTGCGCCAGTTGCCACTCGGCCGGGTCGTCGCTGGGGCCTGACTTGACGCGCACCGCAGTCCACAAAGACGCGGCTTGGATGATTCGGCACTTCAAGCAGCCCGCAGCCGTTCGTCCCGGCAGCGCCATGCCACCGGTGGTGCTCGGCGATGCGCAGTTGAATTCGCTGGCCGCGTTTCTGCTCAAGCTGACGCCGGAGAATGCAACCGCGCTCGACAACGCGCCAGACTTCGCGGTACGCGGCGCCGTGGTGTACCAGACGGGACATTGCGCGGCGTGCCACATGGTGAACGGCGTGGGCATGAAGGTAGGACCGCCGCTCAACGGCTTGTCCAGGCGCCAGACGCGAAGCTGGGTCGACGAACACTTCGCCAACCCGCAGAAACTTTCTCCCGGTTCCATCATGCCGCCGTATCAATTCTCCGCCGAGGACAAAAGGACTTTGACGGCCTATCTGTTCTCGCTTCCCGAGTAAGCCACCGGGTGCAGGTCAGCATCCTGGTAGACGACCGACTCGAGAATACGCATTATCTGGGAAGCGAACTCGTTAGGAGAAAAGCGCCTGGCATGGGCTTGCAATGCGGAAGGTCGAAAGTGCGCCTCGATGCTTTCGAACCGCTCGACGGCGGCTTCCAGGCATTCGTCGGACGCTTCTTCATAGAACACGCCGCCGTACGCCGGAACGCTCTCCAGCGCGCCGCCTCGTCCCAAAGCGATCACGGGCTTACCGCTCGCCAGCGCTTCCACCGGAGTCAATCCGAAGTCTTCCTCGCCCGGCAGCACCAGCGCGCGGCACCTGGCGTACAGTTCACGAAGGTCCTCGTCCGGCACATGTCCCAAGAAGGTAATGTTCGCGCCTGCACACGCTCTCAGCCGGCGGTATTCGGGACCGTCACCCGCAACGATCAACCGTTGCCCATTGCGCGTGAACGCGCGCACAGCGGAATCAATCCGTTTGTAAGGCACCAGTCCTGAGACGACAAGAAAGTAATCGTCCGGCGGCTTCCAGTAGAAGGAGTCCACCTCAACCGGCGGGTACACGATCTCTGAGTCGCGGCGATAGGTTTTGCGAATGCGCGTCTGCACGTTGCGGCTGTTAGCGATGAAGTGGTCTACCCGTGCTGCGGAGGCGTAATCCCAGAGGCGCAGGTAGTGGGTAAGTGGAGTCATGGCAGCGCGTTTCCAGCGTGAACTGGTCCACTCGTTACGATAAGCCGGGTAGAGATCCCATAGGTACCGCGGCGGTGTGTGGCAGTAACAAACATGCCGAGTGGAGGAAGAAACGATCACACCCTTTGCCGGGCCGGATTCGCTCGATACCACCAAATCGTAACCACGCAGGTCAAAACTCTCGAGTGCCATGGGCATCAGTGGCAGCAGCGCCCGATGCCATCGCCGCAGGGGATTCAGGAATGACGTTGTAATCTTGTGAAGCCGGACTTCCTGGCTGAGCGTCTGCGGCGCCGAGAATAATGTAAATACATGCGCCCCAGGCAGCAAACGGCAGAGTGCGTCCAGTACCTTCTCTCCGCCTCGGCGGTCTAACAGCCAGTAATGTACGATTGCGACCCGCACCTAGATCCAGCTTACTGCCGGCGGGTAGATATGCGACCAAGTTCGGGATGGGTTTTACCGTTGTAACAGCCTTCGCCATGCTATCAAGGTTTTGTGACCACCCGCGACGACTTGGGAATAGTGCGGCCCGATCCATTACTCTGCCGGATGGATCTGCCCTTGCGCCGGGCGTATCACCCGATGGGGTTTCGGCTGCACCTGGCCACCAATGAGCCCGACGTAATAGACGCCGCCGACGAGTGCTGGCGCGACTATGGCCCGGAGTTCGTCTGCGAGCCGATGGAATTTCGGGTGCTGGTTGAAGCGGAAGGAGGACCGGCAAGCCAGCCGCGCTTCCGGCTGCAACGAAACCTGCACTCGATTGTCTCCGACGCGCACAATTTCGCTGTGGTGGACTTTAGCACGCAGGTTGCGTGTATCTATGTTTCGAAGCAAACCGCGGCTGATCACAGTCTGTTGCGCTGGTTTTTCGTGGAGTCGATTGCCTATACGCTGCTGGCGCAGCGCTATGTCGCGCCACTGCACGCGGCCTCGGTTGCGCGTCACGGGACCGGCATTCTGCTTTGCGGCGCGTCTGGAGCCGGCAAGAGCACTCTGTCATTCGCCGCCGCCTGCGCGGGCTGGACGTTCCTTTCCGACGATTGCACCTGGCTGCTGTCCGGCGACGCCAACGCCACGGTCATCGGCAAGCCGCACCAGGTGCGGTTCCGCGAAGACGCGCCCGGCTTGTTTCCGCGCCTGGCCGGCTACAGCGCGGGCGAACGGCCCAACGGCAAGATAGGAATCGAGGTGTCGACGCGCACCTTCCCGGAAATCCGAACCGCGCTGCGGTGCAGGGTCGGGGGCGTGGCGTGGCTTGACCGGCGCCGCGGCGGAGCGCCGGCGATGGAGCGAGTGGAACCCGCCGACGTGGCTCGCCAACTCCTGAATTCCGGCAGCCATGGCGAGGAGGTGGACGCAATGCACGAACGAGCCACCCGCAGGCTTCTCGATCTGCCGGCGTACCGGTTCCAATACGAATCGCTGGAGGATGGACTGCGGCTGCTCTCCGAGTTTGGGACCGCCATCGGCGCCGGGACTGCCTCCGGAGGCGCTGCTTGATGGACCGGCCCTGGGCACGCCGTGGCTCGGCTGTTGGCCAATGACGACCGCAGTCGCAACGGTCACGCGGCCGAACCCCTGGCCGGGATGCCGAACGCTTCCCAGCGGCCCTGCTGCGGCGCTCGCGGCCCTGCATCTTGCCGAACCGGAGTTGGGCGCCGTCCGCCTGCTCACCGACCGCGACTGGCGGCGCACGCTCGAGTACTGTGACCGCTCGCATTTGACGCTCACGCTGCACCGCGCCGCGCGGGACGCCATGCCCGGCTGGGTGCGCGAACGAACCGATCGCAACGCCGCGCAGAACCAGCAGCGCCTGCGCCTCACTGAAGAGGCGTACCGGTTGGCCGCGCGGCGCCTCAATGCGAGCCGCATTGGGTTTCTGGCTCTGAAGGGCATCACCCACTGCGCGCTGTTTGGAACACCGGCCGCCGAGCGCGTGCAGTACGACCTCGATCTGTTCTCGCCGCCGGAGAGCGTTCATGCGGCCGAAGCGGCTTTACGCGACTTGGGCTATGAGCGGATCCCGCGGATGGAAGATCTCCCCACCGACCATCTGCCGACATTGATCCGCAAGACGGGCTGGGAGTGGCGCGGCGACTTTTTCGACGTCGATATCCCCTTGTCCGTCGAGCTGCACTTCCGCTTTTGGAACGACGTCGTGGAGCGGCTGCCTGCGCCGGGCACCGAAGAGTTCTGGAGCCGCCGCACCAGGCTGCGTGTCGCGGACATGGAGCTTGACGTCCTGTGCCTGCCGGACGCGCTGGCGTACGCCGGGCTGCACTTCCTGCGGCACGTGTTGCGCGGCGATACGATCGCCTTCCACGCATATGAGATCGCCCGTTTCCTGGATGCGAGAGCCGAGGACGACCAGTTCTGGAACGAATGGAGCGCGCTCCATTCGCCCCTGCTGCGCCGGCTGGAAACCGTGGCATTCCGCTTGGCAGCCGAGTGGTTCGGATGCCGTATGGCGCCGGCCTTAGAACGGGAGATGGCCGCGCTGCCCAGCGCCACTCAACAATGGTTTACCGATTTGGCGACTGCCCCGGTGGCATCGAAGTTCAACTCCAATAAAGAGGAGCTATGGCTGCACCTGAGCCTGATCGAGGCGCGCCGCGATAGGTGGAGCGTAGCACGGCGGCGGCTGCTGCCCGGCAACCTGCCGCGCGACGCGGGCGCAATTCACGTTCCGGCGAGTGAACTAACGTGGCGCAAGCGCGCGCGTTACAAGCTGCGGCACCTCGCGTACATAACACGGCGGTCGCGGCGCCATACGGTGTCGCTTGCGGGTACGGTCGTATCCGCGGCCCGGTGGTGGGGGCGAACGAATGGACTGACCAGGCAGTTCTGGTTCTTTCTGGCGGCCGCCATCCAGTTCAACTTCGGGCTTTTCATTTTCTTCCTGCTCTACAATCTGCACCTGCTCGACCTGGGCTACCGCGAGGATTTCGTGGGCGTGGTGGGCGCCAGCGCCACCATTGGCAGCATTGTTGGCACGATCCCCGCCGCATTTCTGATGCGGCGCTTTGGCCTGCGGAGAGTGCTGCTGGCCGATATCGCGGCCACCGCCGCAATCGTGACGCTGCGCGCCATGGCAACTTCCCGGTTACCGCTGATCGCGCTGGCCTTCGGTGCCGGAGCCATCTTTTCGGTTTGGGCGGTATTGATCAACCCGGCAGTCGCCGGCGCGGTGGAAGAGAAGCGCCGCCCACTGGCGTTCAGCATGTTCTGTGCCGTCATGTTCGCCGTGGGCATCGCGGGCAACTATATCGGCGGCTGGCTGTCGGCGTGGGTGCACGGAAAGCAACCGGCACTATTGCTGGCCGCATTCCTGGTGGCGCTGGCGGTTGTTCCGGCCTGGCATCTCAAACTGAGCGAACCCCCACGGGAGCGCGCCAGGGTCTATCCACGAAGCCCGTTTCTGCTGCGGTACCTGGCCGCCATCGCGGTGTGGAACCTGGCCACCGGAAGCTTCAATCCGTTCCACAACGTCTACTTTGCGCACCTGCGCTTTTCCGCCCAGCGAATCGGTACCGTTTTTTCCGGCTCGCAAGTGGTCCAATTGGCCGGCGTGCTGATGGCTCCCGCCATCTTCCGGAAGGCCGGGCTGGTGACCGGCATCGTGTGGATGATGGCCGCGACCGCGATCGGGCTGGCGGGGCTGTCGACCCAGCCCACCGCAACCACGGCGGTCCTGGCGTATGCGTGGTACATGGCGTTTCAATGGATGAGCGAGCCCGGCCTGAACGCGCTGCTGATGAGCCGGGTGGCGGAGCGCGAGCGCAGCGGAGCTTCTGCGCTCAACTACCTGGTGGCCTTTTCGGCGCAAGCCATAGCGGCGCTGGCCGCCGGCAGGCTGCTGGCGCACTTCGGCTACGGCGTGGTGCTGGCGGGCGCGGCAGTGATCGCGGCCGGCGCCGCCGGCCTGTTTCAGGCATTCGTCAACTCGCGCGCTGCGGAGCCTCGCACTGCGCACTCAATCGCCGCCAGCACATCCTGACGGTACCTCTCGAGCGTGAACCGCAGGCGCCACTGCTCCCTCGCGGCTTCGGACATTCGCGACCGCCTTTCCGCCGGACCGGTCAGAAGTTCAATCGCGAGTGCGGCCATTTCCTGCACTGAGGTGGCCAGTATGCCAGACAGACCCGCGACCACTTCCGGAATCCCGCCGGAGGGAAAAGCAATCACCGGCACGCCGGCCGCATACGCCTCGAGAATTACCCGTGTGGTTGCCTCGAGTCCGGTGGACGGCACCAGCAACAGATCGAGTCTGGCTAGCGCCGTGTGGATATCCGCGACCCATCCGGTGAATTCCACGGGAAGGCCTGCCGCCGCGGCGCGCACCTGGGCTGCGTATCGCTCTGCGCGCGCGTCGCCGAACAGCGGCGCGCCAAATACCACGAAGCGGCACTCGGGCAGCTCGCGATACACGATCGCCGCCACTCGCAGGAATTCGCGCTGTCCCTTTTCGGGCGCGATCCTGCCGATGCAACCGATACGAAACACGCCCCCAGAGCGCTCCAACCTGAGCGACGGTCCCGCCACACCGTTATAGATCAGCTTCACTCGCTCCCGGGGAACAAACTCATGCCACGGCTCCGCCACGAAACGGCACGCAGCGATGAGGGAGGCGCCCGTGCGGCGCAGCGCTTCTCCCGCCATCCTTCGCGCCAGACCGGCGCCAATGTAACTGTGGGAATGAAAGACCACTGGCGCGCGCAGTCCCCTCAATGCTGGCAGTATCCGAGGGCCGTTCACGTAAACCAAGTCAGCCTGCGTCTGTTTCACCAGGAGCCGAACTTGGTGCGCCAGGCGCGGCAGCCCGCTGAGGAAACGCAGCCTGTCCGCCAGCGTTTTCCGGCCGAAGTGGTACGGCCCGCAGTGGATTCTTGCCGTCTCAAAACCCAGCTCGCCGATCTGTTCCAACAGCGGCCCATCGCCTGGCATGCCTACGGTCGCATCCCATCCGCGTTCGCGTATGCCGGGCAACAACTCCAGCAGCGCCTGCTGCGCGCCGCCTGGGTCGCTGAACTGGTCCAGGATGAGCAGCCTCATGCGCGAACCGCCAGTGCCAGGACCCAGAAATACACCGGCAAGACGCGCCAATAGGTGAGTAGATCGCCGGAGGCCATCTGCACCACTTGCCCCGACCAGAAGCACAGGATCCAGGCGCCGAAAAACGAACGGCGCGAATCGGGAGACAACGCCGCGCGGCGCGCCGCACGCAGGATGGCGACATTCAGCCACACCAAGGCAGCCAGGCCGGCAATCCCCGTTTCCACCAGCAGGCTGAGGTACATGTTGTCGGCGACTACCGCGGTACCCAGGTAATTGCTGTACGGCAGCGTCTTGTAGCCCACCCCAAACAGCAGTTGCCATGGATGGGCGGCGATCCAGTCCACCAGGATTCGCCAGCTCGCCACGCGTCCGGAGAGCACGCCTTCGGTGGACGAGAAGAGGTATTGCGCCGACGCTTCCAGGCGCAGCCAGTACATCTGGATAAACGCCGGAAAGATCTTCCAGGTGAGCAGGCCCACAGCCGCCAGACCGGCTGCCAGAGCGGGCGCCCTACGCAGCAGCCGCAAGCGGCGTCGTCTCAGCCACGCCAGCATCGCCAGCGCCACCAGCACGTTGACCAGCGATCCGCGAGAGTAAGAGAGCACCAGCGCGGCAGCGAAAACTGCGCCGCCGGCCGCCATCGCCTTGCGCGAGACGGGTGCTTCGGCTCGCGGCCGAGAGAGGCCCACGGCAATCATCACCAGAAAAAATGCGCAGAAATTGCCCAGTGTGCTGGCTTCATAAAACAGCCCCTGTGCGCGGCGGTAAACGCCCGAATCGAGCCAGACGAATTGCGGCCCGTACCCGGCCGGCGCGGGGAATTGATAGTAAAAGTCCACGCAAGCGAACAGCGCCGAAGCCGCTGCCGCTGCGTACAGCCAGCGCGTGGCGCGAAACGGATCGATACCGGCGGATGGCCCGTGCGCCGTATAGAAGAAGACATAAACCGGGATCGCAAACAGAGCCACCCGTGCCAGGCTGCCGGCGGCAATTTCCGCGCCGGAGTACATGGCTGCCACCGCAACGCTGGCGGTGAGAACGACTGTCAGCGCCAGCAACGGGGCGTTTACTTCGGACCACGTGAAGCGCCACTCAGCCAGCCATACCAAACCGCAGAACACTCCGCAAGCAGCCAACAGGAGAGAAGGATGCGGCCCTGAATTGCCGATTGCGACCGGCAGCGGCGGCAGCAACAGCGCGGCCCCCACGAACGCGGCCAGCCATCGAGCAGGCCTCCCAAGCGTCCACCACACGAAAGGAATCAGCACCGCTGGCGCGGCCAGCACTGCCTTGGTGCCGAGGTCCGGAACTACTGCGATGGCAGCCGCCCATACGCCCGCCAGAGCTGTCCACGCCCAAGCTCGGCGTGATTCGGCATGAGCGACAGCATTCACCGGATATTCTCGCCCACTGCGCGAAACTCGCCCCGCCGCGACCCCGCCCGCTGCTCCTGGTAACTCATCTCCAGTGTGAAATAAGTCACCGGAAGCAGGAGGCCCAATAGCAGCGCCACCGCCATGTTGAGGGGCAGATTCGGCGAAGACGGCCGCTCCGGAACAATCGCCGGCTCGATGATTCTAAGGCGCTCGCCGCGGTAGCCGGACTCGCCACGAGCTTCGCTGAGCCGCTGCTCCATAGCAGCCAGTGCGGCCTCGGCCAACTTTCGCTCGGATTCGAGCTTTTCACGATCCGCCCGCCGTTGCGCCAATAGGTTCTGCTTTTCCGCCTCCTGTCGATTGATCGCAAGCAATTGGCGTCGCAGTTCCTGCAAGCCGGTCTGAGAGGCGCTAGCGCCCATGGTAGCCGGAATCTGCCGGGCGCGGTCCGCGGATTCGGCAACTTCCAGTTCGGCGCGCGCGATCTGCTCCTGGATATCCGCCCGCAAGCCAGCCGCCACGGCCAGGTCCGATTGCAGCGCTTCCACCGGCTCGTCGGTCAGCACGCGCGACCAGGCAGCGTCGGTCTCGCTCAACCGCTCCCGAGCCCGGCGCTCCTCCTGCGCGATGCCTTCCACCAGATCCTGGGCACCCTCCGTCGCGATGGCGCGATTCAGTTCCACTGTCTCTTCCGCCAGGAATTGCGCCAACGCCTGTGCTCGCGTGGGATCCGGCAGGGTGGCGGCGATCTCCAGAATGCGCGTGTTGCGCACAATCTCAACCCGCAATACGCTCTTCTGCAATGATTCGATCGGGCGGTTGCCCAGTAACTGCCGCAATCCGAAGCGTTCCACTGCCTTCTGGAAGAGCCCGCCGGCAGTGGCAAAACGCTCATAGGTCTTGAGAGACTCCAGGTAGATCGGACTTACGGCCACGGCAGTGCGAAGGTCGGCTCCCGCCGGCGGATCGATGACGATCCGCGCCGTCGCCGTATACTGGCGAGGCATCAGCAGAGTCACGATGAGTGCGAGGGTCACGGCAATCGCACAGCTTGCCGCGATCGAGCGCCAGCGCAACTTGATGTAACCTATGTAACGAAACGCGTCCGATGTGTCCGCCATCCTGTTTTCTTGAGTTAGTGTAGCCTATATGGCATTGTTAACAGCGCTGGTTGTCCCGCTGGTGGCGTTAATTGTTACGCCCGGCCTGTTATTTTACTTTGATGTCACTCCCAAGTTAGTCGTCTTGCTGATCGCCACGGCTGCTTTGTTGGGTGGCTGGGCTATTCATAGGCCGACCCGGATCCGGGGATTCCCCTGGTTCCCGCCCCTGGTGCTCTTCGGATTGGGCTCCCTAGCCCTGTCCACAATCCTATCTTCCAACCCCGCGCTATCGTTCTACGGCACCGCGTGGAGGCGCTACGGGGCACTATCTCAAGCCAGCATTCTGGCTGTTGCATTTCTTGTCGCTACTCACACCGCCGGGCGGGCCGAACGCGTCAGCGCCGTTTTTCGCGGGATCTCGGCCGGCTCTTTGCTTGCCGCTATGTATGGAATTGCCCAATACTGTGGTCGGGATCCGGTGCTTCCTGGTTCGGCATATCACATCGGGGAAGGCATTTGGACTATTGTCCGGCCGCCGGGAACGCTTGGTTACTCCAGTTACTTTGCAGTCTGGCTGGATATGGCGTGCTTTGCCAGTTTGGCTGGGCTGGAAGCGGATACCAATGTAACATGGCGCCGGATCGCCGGCGCATCGGCCATTTTATCCGTGTGCGCGGTGTTACTGAGTGGGACCCGCGGAGCCTACGCGGGCCTGTTGGCCGGCTTCGGTGTGTGGCTCGTCTGGAGGGGATTCCGCCTGACACGGCGGCTGGCCGCGGGCTTGGCGCTGGCAGCCCTGCTCGGCGTGGTTTTCTATTTTTCACCCGCCGGCTGGCAATTGCGCAGTCGAGCGCGTTGGTTCGCCGAAGACCCGTGGGGCGGCGCGCGGTTATACCTTTGGCGCGACAGCGCACGGATGGCGGTTCACCGGCTGGCCTCCGGGCATGGCCCGGAGGTTTTCAGCGCGGCCTTTCCACCCTATGAGTCCCGTGAACTGGCGGCGGCCTATCCCGATTTCGCCCACGAATCGCCTCACAATGTCTTTCTCGATGCGCTGGTAGCGCAAGGTTTTCCCGGCCTGGCAGTGTTTTGCTGTATCTGCGCCGCCGGGTTCGCGGCAGCCTGGCGGTTGCGGCCAAAGAGGGGCGCCATAGCTGCCTGGTTGGCAGCCGCCCTAGCAGCGGGCATCGTCAGCCAGCAGTTTGTGGCGTTCACGATACCCACGGCGCTGATTTTCTACACCATCGTCGCCGTTGCGGTCGGGCTGGCGTGCGAGACGGAAGCAGTGCGGCGGCGGCGAGTCTCGCAAATCCTGGCACTCGCAGCAGCGGTAACGTTGGTCTACTGTGGCGTACGCTTTGCCATTGCCGATCGCGCCCTTGAGTTGGCGCAGCGCGATATCAATTCGGGCGACGCCGCGTTGGCTGCCTCAGATTACGTCCAATACGAACGCGAGCGTTTCCCGGGAACCGCCGCCGACCTCTGGTATTCCCGAGCACAACTCGACCTCGCGCACCGAACCAGGAACCCGGTGACCGCGATACGCGCCACAGTCGAAGCCGGAAGGGCAGCTTTACGGGCCACTGGCACCGCGGAATACCCAGCCAATGCCTGGTACAACCTAGCGGTGTTCCGTGCCTCGCAAAACGATGCCGCGGGTGCCGAGATGAGCCTGCGAGCCGCCATCGCCACCAATAGTCAGTGGTTCAAACCGCACTGGACGCTGGCGCAGTTGCTCCTTATGGAGTCTCGCCTGGACGAAGCAAAAAGGGAAGCAGCTTTAGCCGAGGTGCTGGATGGTGGGAAGTTTCCCGAAGTTACCCGCACTTGGCGCGAGATTAGTACAAGACAAGGTCAAGGCCCCCTGTAACATAAGTAAACTCTCAACTCGCCGTCCAGGCAAACCAGGTAAAATCTCGTCGCGACGTTGGACTGCCCGACAACCCCACTTAGAATCGAAGGCAGGGGAATTCAAATGAGATCGGTTTTGATGGCTCTGGCAATACTCGCTTGTGCGGCTGCGGTATTCGCCCAGACGCCGGTCGTGGCACAAGGGGGCGTACTGAATGCGGCGAGCTTCGCGCTTAACCAAGGCGTAGCTCCGGGTTCTCTGGTTTCGATCTTTGGGACGAATCTCGCCGCCAATCTAGCCCAAGCCGATACCATCCCTCTCTCCACATCTTTGGGCAACGTGACCGTGACGTTTAACAACCTACCTGCGCCGCTACTGTTCGTCAATCACGATCCGGTCAATGGCGATCAGATTAACGCCCAGTTGCCGTACGAAGTGTCCGCCGGCAATGCGCAGGTAGTTGTCAACCGTGGTGGAGTCGCGTCGGCGCCCGCGAACCTGAATGTGATATCGGCTGCGCCGGGCATTTTCGCGGTGAACTTCGGAGTCGGCCAAGCGATCGCTTACGGCAATAGCGACGGCCAGTTTGCGGCGCCGGTAGGCTCCATCCCGGGATTGACCACGCACCCCGCCAAGATCGGCGACCCAACCACTCTGGTGATCCTCGCCACCGGCCTGGGCGCCGTGACTCCGCCTGTAACCACGGGAAGCGCTGTTACCGACGGGCAGATTCATTACACCGTGGTGAATCCTACCGTGCTGGTTGGCGGCGTCGAGGCCCAGTTGATCTTCTCCGGGCTTCAGCCCCAGTTTCCCGGTGTCTACCAACTCAACATCATCATTGCTCCCGGCACTCCCACGGGCGACGCGATTCCATTGCAATTAGTAATGGACGGGATCACCACCACGAATCAAGTTACCATCGCGGTTACGGACTAAACCCGCAAGCCTCTGACCGACCGGCCGGGCATAAGCTCGCCGCCGGTCATTGACCAGCCAGTCAATCGCCAGCACGACTCGCGGCGCTGTTTATCGTGTCAATGATTTACCAGGAGTTAGTCCCGTGCAGCACTTCGGGAATTGTCTGTAACAGCACCCGCAGGTACATCCGCAACGAGCGGTTACATACCAGCTTCAGGTCCAAGGCGCGGCGCTCGGCGTAACTCAGCCGGTTGTGCCCTGACACCTGCCACAGCCCGACTAGGCCCGGCCTGACTTGAAGAATCTCGCCTGCAGCGGTGCCATAGTGCCGGTCGAGTTCGGTTGCGGTAAGCGGCCTGGGGCCAATCAGCGACATCTCGCCCGAGATCACGTGCCACAGTTGGGGGATTTCGTCCAGGGAGTGGCGACGGCAGAAGCGTGCGAACCAGTGGGTGACGCGGGGATCGGAGTCGTGCTTGTTCTCAGCTCCTTGATCGTCGTGGACGTACTCGATCCAACGAGAGCCTGCCCCGGTTGGCGGTGGGTCCTGGCCCCACATGGTGCGGAGCTTGAGCATCCACAGCGTCGCTCCGCACCACCCCACCCGGCGGTGGGCGATCAGCGGCGTGCGGCGCGAAAGAAGCGACACGGTCACCGCACTGGCGCCGAGTACCGGGCTTAACGCTGCGAGTAAGACGGCGGAAGCGACTCGCTCGCCGATCCCAACGGCCTGCCACACCAGATCGACGGCGGGCGACGTCTCGCCAAGAATCCCTATCGAACCCATGCTTACACCTGCTGCGATCTTAGCGCCGGCTAATTACGCGGCTTGTTGAAGCGGTGTAAACAGAACGTAAAATCGGGCTGGCAAAGAGCGTAACGGAAGCAACGTCAGGCCGGCAGGCGAATCAGGAAGCGAGCGCCACGGCCGGTGGTCGAGTCGGCCCAAATCTCGCCGCCGTGATCGAGGATGGTGCGTCGCGACAGGGCCAGCCCCAGGCCCATTCCGTGGCGCTTGCCGGCGGTGGCGAAAGGCTCGAACAGGTGGGGCCGCACCTCGCTACTGATGCCGGCGCCGTCGTCCTCCACGCTCACGACCACGGAGTGGTCCGCCGGTTCGGCGGAAATGCGCACGTGGCCGCCTTGCGGCAGAGCGTCAATCGCGTTAGCGATCAGATTCTGGAAAACTCGCTCGACAGACGGCCGGTCCAGGGTGAGTTCGATCTCCGGAGAAACATCGCACGCCAGGGAGACGCCGGGACGGGAGGCGGCGTCGGCGAGCGAATCGCAGGCGGCGAGAACCACATCGCGCAAGTGGCAAGCTTCGCGGCGGCGGCTGTGGCCACGGCTCACGTCAGCTAGTTCCTGTAACATCGCCAGAATCTGACGCGACGAACCGTAGATGCTGGCAGCAAGCTTTTTTACCTGATCGCCGGAGAGTTCGGCATCCACCAGCATTTCCGCGCCGCCGTAAATCGCCGCCAGGGGATTGCGCAGGTCGTGGATGATGGAAGTGGACAGGCGGCCGACGGTGGAGATCCGCTCTTGCCGGATCAACTCCTGGCGCGCCAGACGGAGCGAAGTGCACATTTCGTTGAAGCTTTCGGCCAGCCGCCCCAGTTCGTCGGAGCCGGACACGGGGACGTGCGCGTCGTAGTCGCCGGTTGCGATCCGCGATGCCGCCTGCTCCAGCGCACGGACCGGCCGCACGATGCGCCTGGCCAACAGGTACGTGCCACCGAGTCCGAGCGAGATCGCCAGCATCCAGATCAACACCATCTGGACGCGCAGCGTAGCCAGACGCTGATCGGCGGCCTGAAAGGAGCGTAAAATGCGCAACTCACCCACCTCCCCGCCAGCAATGTCGGCGAGCGGCATGACGAACTGCGCATAATTCAGGTGCCCGATTCGGACCTGCTCGTGGCGTGTCAGCTCCGCGGGCACGCTGACGGGAAGCGTGGATGCAATCAGCCGGCCGCGCGAAAAGAAAACGAAGTCGCTGCCGGTGGCTTGCTTCAGTTCGCGTGCCAGGGCGGCGTCTACCTCGAAGCAGGCCACCAGCACATTGAGCAGCGCCGATCCATGCGCGGCGGCCACATACACTGGCGTAACCACGGTCTGGTAGAGTCGCCCGTTCTCAATCACGAACCCGGTGGCTTGGCCGGGAAAGCGGGCGCTGACGGCGGCGAGTGGAAAACCGGGCGGTGTCTCGACCGCCGGACCGAGTGAGGCGATCACCGCTCCTCCGGGCTCTAGGACGTAGAACAAAGTGCGGCTGGGAGCAATGCTGTTCCAGAGATCGCTGGCAGTGTCGCGGATGGTCGTCTGGTCGCGTGTGCCGAATGCTGCCCGAACGTCGGACATGCGGCTCAGCACAAGGCTGACCGACGCGAGCCGCTCCGCGCGCGCCCGCCACAGCGATTCGTACGCGCGCGAACTGGCGGCCACTTCCTCATTCAACATGACCGTGGCGTTGCGCATGAAGTGGTTCTGCACCAGCCAGCCGGCGACGGCTAGCAGGCAGGTGATGGCCACCGACGTGGAGAGCATGATCTTCCACAGCAGCGACATGGATTGCAGGCGGCGCACGTTTATTTGTGAGTGGCGGGATAGAAGCCCGCGTCGTCCGGCGCAGGCGGGTAATCCTGCCCGTACTTGTTCTTGTGCGGAATGAAGAGGTAGCCATTCTCGGAAATGACGACTGGCGGAATCGAGACGCGCTCGCCGGAGATGGTGACACGGCGCCGCGCGTTTCGCAACGCGGCTTGAGTGGCGCGCTCGTGAAAGAAGGTGAGATCGAACTCGCCCTGCGGCACTCCACCGATCTCGAAGCGTCCGTCCGGCTTGGTGATGGCAAATAGCCGCGTATCCAGCACCACGATGACCGCGCTCATGCTGGAATGGATGTTGCAAAACACACGCACGATGCCGGGACGGCTGAAGTGGATGCTGCGCGTAGAGCCGGGTGGATACAGGCCGACGTCAAAAAGCTGGCCATTGTAGTTGGAGAACGCGTTGTGGAAGACCGGATCGAGATTGGGAAAATCCACCGTGGAGCCCACCGTAACGATCAGCAGATGGGGCTGAAAGGTTTTGTCCTTCTGCAGCATGCGGGCGTGCAACGGGGCTGGCGGCCGCGTCGGGCCGGCCGGCTCCAGCCACACCGCGACGCCAGAGTAGTCGTGGTGCTGGCGGACGGCTGGCGCGCGCGAATCAACCAGCTCCACGCGGCCCGACAGCGTGGCGGCGAAACCCGGGCCTAGCAACGCCGCGCTAAAGGCGCTAAAACAGATACGCGAAAGCAAGGTCATAGTGAGGGTTGAAGCGGGTTGGGGACCCGATGTATGCCGTCTGGACGATTGCCGACTCAAAACTGGCGACCACATTCGAAACGATCTGGTACATGGCGTTCGCGCCGTAGGACTGGTTCTTGGCAATCAGGCCGGTCTGCAGGTCGCGGTTGCGGTCATCCTCCTGGCCGCCGAACAGGTGAAACGCCAGGCGGCGGGTGGCGCGATACTCGAGTTGTGCCCAACCGCCGGCGCCACGCACCGCCTTCGGCGCCCCGTAGTAGGGCACCACGACGCCTTGGCGAAGGCCGCCGATCACACCCATATTTTCGCCCAGAAAAGCGGCGCCAGTGACCGTGAAGGCCCGGGCCAATGGGATGCGCCAGTCCACGGACGCAATGCGCGACGGTACGGAATATCCGAGTAACTGCGAGTTACTGATATGGAAACCGGGTGCGATCTCAAAGTCGCCGTTGTCGGCAGATTTCTTCCAGAACACGAATCTGCCTTCCAGCGCCGGCCGGCCGGCGGATGTGTATGAGGAGTATTCGCCAGGCACGTTGCCGGTCTCGCTGGTCTCGAGAACTCCGGCTTGAACGCGGAGCCCGGCGGAATCGCCGAATCCAAACCGCTGCTCGATGCGGGCCTGCGGCCGCCAGAGCCAAAGGTTGCCGGCGCCGGTGAGCGGCGAAACTCCAACCTGCGCCAGCGAATCCGGTTCGCGAGGCGCGAGGATCGGCTTATCTTGCGCCACGGTGAACGTGGTGTTCGCCCATTCGAAATTGATGGAGGCCACCCGCAACCGGACCAACTGGTCCAGCGAGTCGCCCGAGCCGCCGAACAGATCAACGTAAGCGTCGCCGGAGACCTCGGCCCCGGCTACGCGCTCCGGCGCCTGGAACCTCAACCCGACGATGGTCTGGCGCAGAGTGGCGCCGTCGGCGCGCGCGCTGGCCTCGGCTGCGGCGGTAGTGGGGTCCTGTTCGCCGCCTCCGTATCTACCGTTCACATATGAATTGAACAAGACCATGCCGGTGAGCTGGACCGCCGAATGGTGTTCGGATTCGACGCGGGTCTGGGCCAAGTCTCGGATCCGTTGTTCCGCCACATCGACACGCTCTGCCAGAGGTGGGGCCGATGGCGAGGCAGACTGCACCGCGGTCGGCGCGGGGGCCGCGGCCGCGGAAGCAATCTGCTCGCGCAGCGCGTGGATCTCCGCCATCAATTCGCGGTTCTGTTGTTCCAGAACGTCGAGGCGCTGGAGAATGCGTTCCAGGTCCGCCGGCTCGCGCGTTTGCGCGGCCATTACGCCGGATACCACCGCCAGGAGGGAGAAGCGCAGCTTAAGGTGCATGGATCAGTTCCTTGACCTTGCGCCGGATGGCGCTTGGCGAATAAGGCTTGGGGAAATACGCGTTCGCGCCCAGGCTCAGGGCGCGCTCAAAAGAAGCCGGATCCGGATCCCCGCTGGTGACCAGGATGGGCAGGTGGGCAAAGCGCGGCTGGTTTCTCAATCGCGAAATCAGCTCGAAGCCGTCCATCGATGGAAGGTGAATATCGGTGATGACCGCCGCGATGTCGGTTGTGTCGAGGATGCGGAGCGCCTCTTCAGCCGTCGACGTGTGGGCGAGGTGCGGCTCGGTATCGCCGTCGAAAGCGATTTCCATAGTGGAGATACAGTGCGATTCGTCTTCCACCAGAAGTACCGTGCGGCGCAGTACCATTCCTCCACGTCCTTAAGGGATGAAACGATAGCCGACGCCGTGCATAGTCACGAAATGGCGGGGAGTTTCCGACTCCGTTTCCAGTTTCTGGCGCAGGCGCACCACGTGAGCGTCCACCGTTCGCGTATTCGGAAAAGCGTCGTAGCCCCATACCGAGTTGAGAAGCACGTCGCGGCTCAAAGCCCGGTCGGGGTTCTGCACGAAAAAAACCAGCAGCTTGTACTCGGCTTTGGTGAGCTTGACCTCGTCGCCGTGTTTGCGCACGATGGACCGGTCGAGATCGACTTCGACGTCGGAAAAAGTGATGGCGTGATTGGCTTCGGGAGTCGTGCGGCGCAGGACCGCACGGATCCGCGCCAGCAGTTCACGGGTGCCGAAGGGTTTGACAATGTAATCGTCAGCTCCAATTTCGAGCATCAGCACCTTGTCGATCTCGTCGCCGATGGCGCTGAGCACGATCAGCGGTGTCTGCACGCCGGCATTACGCAGCGATTTGCAGACGTCCACGCCGCTCAGGCCGGGCATGCGCAGGTCAACCACGATCAAGTTGGGGCGCGCGGTCATGGCTTCCTGCAAGCCTGTCTTGCCGTCGGCGGCGAAGATCGCGCGAAACCCCTCCTTCTCCAGCATTACACCGATTACTTCGCGAATGCCGGCATCATCGTCGATGACCAGGACGGTCTGCATGCCTCAGGCCCCTAATTCTAGCCGATTCTCCAATCCCGCGCACGCGGCATACACGCGCGGCGGGGCAACTGTGCGCGGCTCGCGCGGCGGCTGATAGCGGCAGCCATTGCCGCACACCGTTTCCAGGTGGCGGTGACCAAAAGTGCCCAGCTTCTTGCGCAGGCGGGCCAGGTGAACATCAAGCGTCCGGGTCCGAATCTGGCCGCCGTAACCCCACACGGCTAACAACAGATCAGTCCGGGTAAAGATCTCGCCGTTGTGAGCCGCCAGAAAGGTCAGCAGCAGGTACTCCTTGGCGGTCAGCGAGATGGATTGGGAATCCAGCGTCACCGCGCGGTTCGAGAAATCAATCCTCAGACGGGCATCTTCGTAAGGTTCCCGGCTTGTATGTGCAACCCAAAGTGGTTCCATGTTGGTTCAGTCCTCGATACAAAAGTTAACGGGAAACCCGGCCAGAGGTCGTTGGGGATTTGTAAAGAGGCTGTAAAAGTATCGGAACCGGCAGGCTTAGAACGACCAAAGCACGCTGGTGTAACCCGTGTGGGCGTGGAAATTCTGGTCATAACCCAGCAGACGGAACAATTCGCCGTAGCCGTAGAACTGCCACCCGGCATTCCAGCGCACCTTGGGAGTGATCCGGATCGAGAGCCGCGCCATTGGCGATTGATAGGTGAGCGGGAAAGTCTGCACCGAGTCGAGCAGCGTCGCAATCGGGTCGGCAACTCCGGCGGGCGCCGCCGAAGCTCGGCCGTCGCCGGTGTCTTTGGTGATGGTGTAGCCCAGGTACAGGTCGGCACGACTGCGAATGCCGAAACGCAAGCCCGCGTTAGCGGCGTGGATGTTACTGATGTAAATCGAGTCGTAACTGGTCTGCAACTGCGGGGATTGGACGCCAGCAAAGAAGGCCAGGCCGCCCACGGTATCCAGATGCAGCTTCGAGTAGCTGGCGTCGAAAGTAAGCCAATCCCGCAGCGCGAAAGAAGCCGCCGCGTTGTATTGGCGTGACCGCGAACTGTAGGTCGTAAGAGAAAGCGGAGCGTTCTCGTTGTACAGCTCGCGGTAACCGGTGGAAAGCTGGAGCTTGCTCTTGCGGTACTGGATGCGACCGCCAAGCGTATGGTAATTGCGGTCGCTCATCGGCGTGAGCGGATGATCGGCATGGCCAACCTCGCCCTCCAGGTTGATCGTGAGCGGCTGGAGCGGGCGGAAGCGCACGCCAACGGTGCCAGCGTTCAAGTGGCTCTCCTGCTGGTAAAGGTCGCTCACCGCGCTGCCGGCGGCCGATGGAATCGAGAACGCCTCCAGAAAACGAATCTGGCGGCCGGAATCGGTGAAGCCGGCATAGGCGCTGAACCAGTCGCTGAAACGGTAGTTCAGGTCGGTTGAATTGGCGACGGTGCGCACGCCGAGAAACTTGAAGTTCAGCGTAGTGGCAGCGCCGGTGCCGTTATCGAATTCGGTGAAATAGGAATCGCCGTCGATGCGGGTGTCGTGCACAGCGGTGTTGTTGACAATGGTGAGGCGGCTGGTGGGAAAGAGGCTGAGGCTGAAATCGCCGGCGACAACCGGCCGCTGCGCGTCGCCGTTTACCACGATCTGGCGGTTGTCCGCGGCGCCAAAGCGATCGAGGCCAGTAGTCAACTCATTCATTGCGAACCCGCCGTTACCGAGGTTGTAAGTCAGCCGCGCATTCAGCGCCCAGTATTTGCGGCTGCCATAAAGGTTGCCGAACCAGCCGGGATTCGATCCGTGGTTCGGCTCGGAACGCTGGAACTGCTGGAGCACAGTAGCATCTGTCGCCACGCCGGAGGTCTCGTTACCGGTGAAGCTGTAGCCGGAGTCATCCCTATAAAAGTCCCACGTGCGACGCGCGATCAAGCGAAAACCGCGCCAGTCGGCCAGGACGCCGATGCGGTACTCATTCCACTGCTGCTTCACGTTTTCAAACACTGGAAAAGCGGAGGAAAGAGTATCGAAGCCCTGGACGGTGGAAAGCGCCGGCCCGGTCTCTGTATTGCGGTTGTAACCCATTTCCACCTGGAAGTGTGACTGGGGGAAAAGGGTAAGAGAGTGATCCTGTAACCCGCGTACGGTGTCCATGAGATGCTCGCCGCCCGAGATCAACAGGCCGGGATTGTAGTAATCGTCCTCGCGCCAGAGCATGTCGTAACGGTAGAGGCCGTTTTTCTGAATGCGCAGGCTGGCGTTCTGATAGGGGTCGTTGCCGAGCCCGCTGGTGGAAAGCAGGATCTCGTCAAACCAGCGGCCGTGGCCATCCTTCGAGTTGATACTCAGGTTGCTGGCCAGCAGGCGGATGCCGTCGCCGTAATTGACGTCACTGCGATAAGTGTCCACACTGCCGCCGGCCATACGCCAGCGGTAACCTAGTTCGAATGAGTCGACAATATTGTAATTAGCGAAGTTTTCGCCGCGCGCAATGCCCACCCCTTCGTCCGTGGGCGCGATCACCTGCTGTGCCCGCAGGGCCCCGAACGCGGCAAGAATCAGGCAGCAGCCCTTGAATATGTTAGTCATCGCAGAAAGGTCTCATCGACGTTGGATCCGTGGATGCGAACATGGCAGGTGGTGCAACGCTGGTAGCGCGGATCGAGCAGGTTGTGCTGCGAGGTCTGAATGGGCACGCCGTTGTTGCGAGTGCCGGAAGCGCCGCCGTTGTGGCATCCCAGGCACAGCGTGAATACGACCGGGCGGCGCAGCAGGCGCTCATTGGTCGAGCCGTGTGGAAAGTGACAGACTTCGCAGCCTTCGACGCGCACGGGCGGGTGCTCGTACACGAACGGACCGCGTTTATCCACGTGGCACTTGAGACAGGGTTCTTCGTTGTTCAGTGCCTGGTCCACCATGCGCGGATGGTCCGACATGCGCCAGGTGGGCGCGAAAGCGCCATGCGGATTGTGGCAATCCGAACACTCCATGAAGCCTTCATTGACGCGGTGCTTGCTGGGCATTTCAAACTGCGCACGAATACCGGCGTGGCACCCGTAGCACAGTTCCGTCTGTTTCTTGGCGAGGAGGAACTTGGACGTGGGCGCATGATGAATGGAATGGCAGGACGTGCAGGCGACACCGGCCAGCGTGTGCTCCGAGCGGCGTATGTTGGCCTTTTGAAAGTCGCGCGCGTGGCAGGTGAGGCAAACTTCGAGCGCCTTGGCCTGCGGCATCGCGGAAAACGCATTAGGGATGGTGGCCTTGCCGCCATGCGCGGCCAGGTGCGCTCCGCCCGGTCCGTGGCAGCTTTCACAACCAGCGCGGCTGGGCGGCAAATCGCCGGAAGCTACACTTTTGAAATGCGGGTTCTTATAGAAGTTAAGCCAGATGTCTGCATGGCAGGTCTTGCAGGCGTTACTGCCCACGTATCCACCAGCAGTCGCTGCGCCCGAACTCTGGGCAGCGCCACAAGCAGCCATAACTGTCAGGAGCAGGGAGCGCATGCTGAGTATCATGGCCTGGCGATTCATGACCTAATGATACCGGGAGGCTGGGTCCGACCCTCCGATACATCGATACAGTTTACGGCAGAGTTTACCTATGTTCCAGTTGCGTCACCAGGCTGCCGGCTCTAAGGTTGTTACACGCGCAAACCGCGGGCGCAGGATATAACGGAATGAGTGAGACCCAATAGACAGCGATCTATACTGCCAGCGATTCTTCTTCCAGTGCTGATTTTGTTCTGGTCGCCCGCGCGATTAGCGGCCCAGTTCGCTGGCATCGTGGGAAGTGTTTACGATCCTTCAGGAGCGTCCGTTAGCGGCGCCACAGTCCGCGCCACGAATGCCGGCACAGGTCTGGAATGGCAAGCCAAGACCGGTTCGCAGGGCGAATATTCACTCGGGCTTCTTCCACCCGGCGTCTATTCGGTGGAAGCTACAGCAGCCGGCTTTTCTGCGGCTCAGGCAAACGGCGTCGCGTTGGTGGTCAATGCGACGCTCCACATCGACCTGCGGCTGGCCCTGCCGGAGGTCAAGGAAAACTTGCACGTGGCGGCGCAGGCGCCTCTGGTCGAGACCGAAACATCCGAGCAGGGCCTTGTGGTCGGCGGAAAGATGATCGGCGATTTGCCGCTCAACGGACGAGATTTTATGCGGCTCGCGAGATTGGCACCGGGCGTATCCGGCGCGACCGACAATCCCGCCTCCGCGGCCGGCCCGTTCAACGTAAACGGCCAGCGCGACCTTTCCAATAACATTCTGATCGACGGAATCAACGTGAATGCCGGCGGCAGCGCAAACGGACGCATCAGCCTAGCGCCCGGCAACGATCCCGCCGTCGGCCAATCCGGCAGCAGCGTGGCTCTGGTTTCAGTCGACGCGGTCTCCGAGTTCAAGGTGCAGACGCAGACGCAAACCGCGGAGTTCGGCGGCTTCTCCGGCGCGGTCATTAACGTAAACACCAAGAGCGGCACCAACGAGTTTCATGGCAGCGGTTTCGAATTCCTTCGCAACAGCGACCTGGACGCCAATAATTTCTTCAACAACGCCAACGGTGTTTCGAGGACGCCCTCGCGTAATAACTTTTTCGGCGGCACCATCGGCGGCCCCATTCGCAAGGACCGCACATTCTTCTTTGCTTCGTTCGAAGGCCTGCGCCAGCGCGTCGGGGTAAATGCCAATGCCCGCGTCCCCTCGCTGGCCGCGCGCGCCGAGGCCAGCCCGGCGATCCAGCCCCTGATCGACGAGTATCCGCTGCCGACCGGAGCGGACAACGGTGACGGTACCGCGGGCTATTTCGCAACCGCCACCAACCTGGTCGGAGAAACCGATTTCAGCACGCGTCTCGATCATCGCTTTTCTAACAACGACGATTTCTTCGCGCGGTACTCGTTCAGCGATTCACTGGGTCAGCTCCGGTCATTTTATCTCAACACCCTTTCCCGCAACCGCTCCAGGCTGCAAAGTGTCAGCCTCTCGGAAGTGCATCGTGTCACGCCGGACCTCTTTAACGAGGCACGATTCGGATTCGTGCGCAGCGCCAATACTTCGCTGGGGGCCGCCGACGGCTTTGGCGGCGCCGAGCCGATTCCACTGAATGGCGCAGTCGACGCTACTTTGCCGGGAATCGAGGTCTTCAATCTGCCTTTCGCCGAATCGCCGAACCCTCCTGAACTGCAGAACAATAATCTATTCAGTTTCAATGATGACGTAACTTACGTCCACGGGCGGAATACCTTCAAGTCCGGCTTCTGGGTGCGGCGCACACAGGGCAATGTCAACCTGCAACCGCTTTCAAGCGGCGTTTACTTCTTCAGTACGGTCGCAGACCTCGTCAATAACAACCCTGCGTCTTTCTTCAACCAGGTTGCGGAGACCGGCTTCGGCGTGCGATTTACCAATCTCGCCTTTTACGGACAGGATGACCTGCGGGTCACGCCTCGCTTGAAGCTCAACCTCGGCCTGCGTTATGAGCTCGACACCGTGCCGGCCGAATCCCACGGACGGTTCAGCCCAATCGTGGGCCTGAATGACATCGCCACAGCAACCTTGGGCTCTCCCGGCTCGCCCGTACATAATGGCAACTATGATAACTTCGCTCCTCGGGTCGGCTTCGCTTACCAGTTGACCAGCGACGCCAAGACCGTGCTCCGCGGAGGCAGCGGCGTCTATTACGATCTGCCGACAGTCAATGCCACGCAACTCGCGTTTGGGCCGCCATTCAAGATCACCAACTTTCTCCTCGGGAGCGCGCTGGGAGGTCCCGTCACCGTGCCGGTCGACCCGTCGCTGCTCGTCACCGCGATCACCGGGATGCCGCCTTTTGGCAGCGCCACGGTTTACGACCCCACCCACTTTCGAACGCCTTTCACTTATGAGTACAGCCTCAACCTGCAACGGCAGCTCGATGATATGACGGTCGTTCAGACCAGTTACATCGGTGCACTTGGCCGGAACTTGATCCACATGCAGCCCCTCAACCTGCTCGACCCGGCGACCGGCACGGCGCCCAATCCGAACTTCTCGGCCGGCGCCCTCGAGCTGATTGAGACCAGCGCCGTCTCCGATTACAACGCCCTCCAGGCAAATGTGACGCGGCGGCTGAGTCACGGCCTGGAAGTGACCGCTTCCTACACCTGGGCGCACTCGCTCGATGACGCTTCGAACCCCACCGGCACTTCTATCAATTCCTCGTATACTGGCTCCAACCCCTACGATTTTCGCGCTGAGTACGCTTCGAGCGACTTCGATATCCGCCATAACCTGGTGGCCGCTTTCACCTACGAGCTGCTGGGCAAATCGATGCGCTTCCGCAATCCAGGCGCGAGGTTCCTGGGAGGCTGGTCGCTGGAAGGTATTTTCACCGCACAAACGGGTGTGCCTTACTCGCCTCTGATTGGCCAGGATATCGCCGGCAATGGCGATCAGTATGCGGCTAATAACCAGCGTCCTAACCTCGTTGCCGGCCCCCTCTACATTGCTTCTTCAGCGCCGCCATTCCGCGTCGCTAATCCGGCGGCATTCGCCATTCCGGCGGTGGGTACTTATGGCAACGCCGGCCGTAACATCCTGCGGGCCTCCGGACTTCACCAGCTAGATTTGGGCCTGCACAAGACCGTGAGGATCAACGAGCGGTTTGCCGTGCAGTTTCGGGCGGAGCTGTTCAATGTCTACAATCACCCGAATTTTGCTACGCCGGCCGCGTCGGGGAACAACCTCCTGACGGCGGGAAGCTCTTTTGGCCAGGCTCAGGAGATGGCCAACGCCTCGAGCGGCGGACTCCTACTGCCGCTATTCAACAGCGGCGGCCCCCGCAGCATTCAGTTCGCTCTCAAGGTGCTGTTCTAACTGGCAAGGACGAATCCAGGCAGCTCAGCGCGGCCACGGAATCGGGTAATCGCTGGGTGTCTCTTCGTACACCTTTGCCACCAAGAAGGACTAAAACCCCAACTTAAGTCCTGGCTGTTCTAAGGTTCGAACTAGTACAAAAGTAACTGCCTGGGTCGGATCGCGCCGCCTATACTCGATTCCGATGAACGGGAGACTCCTTCTGATGCTTCTTGTAGCCACCATCGGCTACCCTTCCGCGGACTTCGCCTCCGCGGCCACGCTTCGTGCCAGCGTCAGCGTCCCGAACTACGGAGCGGTTTGCAATGGCTTGACCGATGACAGCGCCGCCATCGCGGCTGCCGACGCCGCCGCGCAGTCTTTCGGCACTTCTCTGGAGATCCCGGGTGGAACTTGCGTTATCGCTGCTAGCATCCCTATCGCGTCGGACCTGATTTTCTCTGGCGGAATGTTGTCTCCAACCGCCGGAACCACGATCACGCTCAACGGCTCAGTCACGGCGGGTCCCCGGCAACACATCTTCACGGGAGCGGGCACCGTTGCGTTTTCCGGAGGTAATTCGGCCGGGCTCAATGTCATGTGGTGGGGCGCCAAATGCAACGGAACCACCGCCGACGACGCACCGGTTCAGGCGGCGCTGACAGCCGCCGGTGGTTTCCAGGGAACCGTCCTGATTCCCGCCGGCAACACGTGTTTGATCGCCGGTCAGCTTATGATGGACGGCCTCAAAAATGTCCTGATTACCTCTTCTACTGGGAACATGACTACCAGTGTTACCAGTTATCCTCGATTGTTGTTCACTGGAACGGCGTCACCCCTAATCTCTGCAAAGTCTAGTTTCGGCCTCCACTTTTCGGGCACCAACATCCAGTACAACAACCCAAACTTCACCGGCAACGTAATCGACATCTCCCACACCTCATCCAATCAGGACACGATCGGTGACACGTTCGACCACATGGCGATCCAAGGCTCCAGCGGAGCCGCCGGAGCGCAGTACCTGATCTGCGGCGATAAGGCGGATAGCATCATGATTGACGATGTCATATTCGAGTACGCCGTCAACGCCGTCCAGGGAGGAGCGCCAAGAAACACCGACACTTACGCCGTCAAATGGACGATCAAGGACTGTTCATTTAGCAACTCAACGGGCACCATCTCAAACTCGATGATTCAAAACCCTTCACAGGGGTGGAGCATTACGGGTAACACGTTCGAGATGGGAACCGCCCTCAGCACCACGGTTTCTATCATCGACATGACAACCCTGTCCTGTAATGGCTGCGAGGTTTCGGGTAACTGGGCCGGAGACGCCGGGCCGGCCTACACGGGGGTATTTATCAGAAACTTCGGCTCCGGTGGCGTTGGAGGCATTGACCTAAGCGGGAATAACTTCATCTCGGGGCCCATGCCGCCAGACGGTACGCTGATGAGCATCGCTCCCGGGGAGCTCGCCATGGGCATCTCGATACACGGCAATTATATTGGATATTTTGGCCTCATTTTGGCTCTCGGCAAGGGGAAGCACCCGGATGTTTATATCGGCGGCAACCTTCTGTCTAACAATGCGGTGACCTTTACCGGATACCCAGCCAGCGGAGTCATAACCGACTACGCCGCAGACGGCTTCTCAAACACCACGGTTTATGGCGCTAGTGTAAAGCTACATCCGCTAATCGCTACTGCTAAGGCGCCAACCGCCTCCTACGGGCAACTGATCAGCTGCGCCAATGCCAATCCATGCGCTAATGTGCCGCTGAACAACTATTACACCGTTTTTGATGGCGGAGGGGCGCTGGTGCTGGGGCCAGATGGGAACACCACGGTAACTGGACTGCCGTTTACGTCCGGAGCGCCGGGTGGCTATGGATGCTTCGCCTGGGATATCAGCGCCCTGAGGCCTGGCCCTGTCACGATCACCTATGACAGCGGTTCTACCGTGACTTTCACGGGCGCTGCCGCGCATCCCTTCCGATGGATGTGTATAGGTCAGTAGAGCAATCGCGCCGCTTGTAGCCGCAAACTCCTGGGTTGACTCTGCTCTGCACGATTCCGTTGGCGTCTCGGCGGCTGACTCGAAACACGCCCGTGCGTCATGCTCTGTCCACTCCGAGACCGTCGAAAGGTCTTGAGGGCATAACTGACGAGGAACTGGACGCGCAGGTTGAACGCATCCGGTTTTAGGGCCCACGGGACGGCTCGACAGCCGCGGACTTCCAAGCTCGCCTGCTCCAAAGCATCGCGTGGTGCCGGCGAACGTGATAGTGTAGGCTAGCCTAGAGAAACCTGGGTGCACCACGTGCCCTGGAGGAAAAATGAATCAGCGAAGTGTCACAGGCCTTTTTCTTGGCGTCACCTGGTTGGTTGGAATGCTCTTCTCCGCACCCGCTGTTTGCGGACAAGCGGCACCGGCCGAGGCCGCGGGCAAGACTCGGACGTACTACATCGCTGCTGACGAGGTGAACTGGGATTACGCGCCGTCCGGCCGTGATGAAGCGATGGGACATCCCTTCGATGCGCTCGAAAAGAGCTACACGGAATCGGGACCTCATCGGATCGGCCGCGTGTACAAGAAAGCAATCTACCGTGAGTACACGAACGAGTCATTTGCGACATTGAAAGTGCGCGCTCCCGAAGAGCAGTATCTTGGCATGCTCGGTCCGATTTTGCGGGGAGAAGTGGGCGATACGATCAAGGTTGTCTTCAGAAACCACGCTTCGCATCCCTACAGCATGCATCCGCACGGAGTTCTCTATCAGAAGGATTCCGAGGGCGCGGATTACAACGACGGCACCACCGGCGCGGACAAGGCCGACGGCGGCGTGCCTCCCGGCGCGACACACACCTATGTGTGGCAGGTCCCTGAGCGGGCGGGGCCCGGGCCCAATGACCCCAGCTCGGTCTTCTGGCTCTACCACTCGCACACGGACGAACTGCAGGACGTCGCCTCGGGCCTTTTCGGAGTCATCGTGATCACGCGACGCGGCATGGCGCTCGACGACGGCCGCCCGAAGGACGTGGATCACGAGTTCGTCAGCATGTTCATCGCCATCAATGAGAACGAGAGTTGGTACCTGGAGGACAACATCCGTGCTCATACGACCGATCCGAAGGGCGTGGACCGGACAGAGGCCAGACCCATCACAGTTGGGGGAATGGCTGGAACGATCGCCGGGACGGGTTTCGTGGACACCAACGTCAAATGGTCGGTCAACGGCTATCTCTTCGGAAACATACCGATGATGACGATGAAGCAAGGCGACCGCGTGCGCTGGTACGTAGCGACTCTGGGAGACTTCAACAATGCGCACACGCCGCATTGGCAGGGCAATACGGTGCTCGTTGCAGGCCAGCGTACGGACGTTCTGGTGGTGACTTCCGCACAAATGGTGACCGCAGATATGGTGCCGGATGCGCCCGGCATCTGGCTCTACCATTGCCATATCAGCGATCACATGCTGGCGGGAATGGTCGCCCGGTACGAAGTGAAGCCACGCTAGGAAACCGGGGCGTGCTCCGCCGTTGCACCGCGGCTTGATGTGACCTGCGCGATCACATCCATCATGTGGTCGGGTTGGATCGGTTTGGAAATGTAGCCGTCCATACCCGCCTCCAGGCAGCGTTCCTGAT
>JBAVYH010000177.1:0-9164 GCA_049698695.1 Bryobacteraceae bacterium
ATCCGCTGCGCCACGCCCTCCTTGAACTCCAGGCTGAAAACGCGATTCTTTCCGGTCAATCTGGAATCCCTCCCATTCAATGAAAAGTGTCCCCGATTTCCACTTCTCATTTTTGGGGTTCACTCCAGGCTACGAAACCCCGAAATTCAGTGGGTGTGCCATTCGGGGGTTTCGTAGCCTGTCCCCGAAAACCCCCGAGCGCTTTCCACCGCAGGCGACAACCCGGAAAATGCTTCCCCTTTACCGCGGGCCGGTCGGCGGAGGCTGTATAGGGCGTATGGCAGGTGGAAGAGCTAGTGGCTTCGGGTGGTCTGGCGGAGCCCACAGTTTGACCCCACCGTAGCCACGATCTCGTTTGATCCATGCCCACGCCCAGTCAGGCAAAGACCCAAATCCGTCCGACACGTCGAATGAGCAAACCAGCACATTCGCCGACTGCAATCCAGGCACGCGCAGGATCTTCACGCAGATGGTTTCGCAGTCGCTGCTGCTCCACACGATGTAGCAGTTCGATGCATATCTCATCCAATCGAACGACTCCGACGCGATCACCTGGTCAGCCGCACCCTGATCAAAAGGCAACGCCGCTGTAAATCCAACATGCAGAAACCGGGGATCCCTCACGGTCGCATTTCCTCCGGCGGTCTGGGTTCGGGCCCAATACCCTCTAAAATCTGCGGAGCGAATTGCTCGGGCGTAGGGATGTCTTTGGCTCTCATCTGCTGAACGTGCTGAAACGCAAGAACCTCAGTCCCCTCCAGGGTTGCCTGATCGGGGTACTTGAAGCCAAACGCCAAGATGCCAGCGGCGATAAAGAGGGCGAATCCCAGCCCGCTCGCAACGCAGAGAGTTTGTACACTCCCGTCAGAAGACCGCACTCCGATGGCGGCAGCTAAGGCAATTCCTGCAACTCCGACGAGAGCGAGTTTACCCACAATCCCTCCAAACCTGACTCTTTGCAGCGACCGAGAGCCGAGGAGCTCTCTGATGGGGTTTGGCAGTTTCAACGTCCTGCATTATAGCCCAATGCGCGAAAGCGGGGACATCGCGTCATGAAGTAACCCTCAGCCTGCAAGGATGAATACAGCCGCGACCGCCTCGACGTAGAATCAACAACTTGCGCGGCCATTTTCGAGGGAGAACGAACCAGCCCATCGTGGACGAAATTGTGCAACTGGTTGCCGTGCCTCGTTTGCATCGTTTCTGCCCGCCGACGTTTTCTCCCGACCATCCAGCGCTCCTTAGGCCTCCGTGAACGCGACATGATGTTGGCGCATGAAGTCCTTTAATAGGTCGACGTGAGCGCAGAGGCCGACATGCAGGAAGGCACTATCCGTGACCAGTTTCTTTTCTCCATCCCGCAACACCTGTTGGTTCACATCGAAATCTAGGTCAAGATGACTCGTCGCACATTGCATTCCCCACACTTTCCCTTCGCTATCGAAAGCGGGACCACCACTTTGGCCCCGCAGGCCAGGCGTGCTCATTTCAAAGCCAACCGCTTGGCCTGAAGTATCCCCAACGTGTCGGGTGACCATTCCCTCTATCGGAAACCTGGGCGTTTCGGTCCTGCCAGTATCCGTCCAATTGATTGTGTCTGCTGTGGCGTCATATGCAAAGTTGTTAAACTCGGGAAATGGGAACCCGAGGCGGCAAAGGAACTTACCCTGCTTGAGGGCGCTTGTATCAGCGGGAAAAACAGCCGCTCGGGGGTACAACATGCTTGTACAGTTCAGGAAGTGCAACAAGGCAACGTCAGCAGCAGGATGGCCGAACCAGTCAAAGCTTAAGCTATTGCCGGCCACGGAGCTCGGGAAAGCCGCTTTCAGCTCTAACGTCGTTTTGGTGTTATAGCCATGTTTCTGGGCCACCCTCCTATAATGTTCCCTCTCCGAAACCTTGCGACCCGTTGCCGAAAGGTCGGCCTTGAAGGCCGCATATTTCTCGGCAATGACTTTTTCGGATGCGAGCAGGTCCACCACATGGCGACACGTGAGTGCCCAGCCGTCGGTGTTGACAAAAAACAGCGTCGCCGCGCCCGGAATAACTATTGATGAGCCGTAATTCCTCGATATCCAATGGATGGGTCGAGTGAACTCCCCGGCGGTTTCTATTGCCTTAACAAACAAGACTGTTCCCTCTCCTTCGGGCTGCTCTGCCAGAGGCAACCACTGCCGCGATTCCATTTTCCAGCCTAGGTGGGTGTGGCACGGCGAACTGAATCAGCAGGATCTGTCTCTCTTCTTCTTTACCAGTGCTCCCTTACAACAATTCCGCTGCGCTGAAGAAGAAACCTAGCTCAGTTGCAGCCGTCTCCAGGGCGTCGCTCCCGTGGATGCAGTTGCGTTCGATGCTGGTGGCGAAGCGTTTGCGGATGGTGCCTTCGGCGGCTTTGGCCGGGTTGGTCGCTCCCATCACCTCGCGCAGGCCGGCGATGGCGTTCTCGCGCTCGAGCGCCATCACGATGATGGGGCCTTCGGTCATGAACTTCACCAGGCCGGCGAAGAAGGGTTTCTCGCGGTGCACGGCGTAAAAGCCGCGCGCCTGCGCATCGCTCAAGCGCGTCATGCGGGCGGCGAGAATTTTGAAGCCGGCGGCTTCGATTGCGGCGAGAATCGCGCCGGCGTGCCCGGCGGCAACGGCGTCCGGTTTGATGATGGAAAAAGTGCGCTCAACGCTCATAAACGGCTTTTGATTTTTTCTCCAATTTCGGCCGGCGAATCGCAGACCGTGATCCCGGCTTCCTGCATGGCCTTGATTTTGTCCGACGCTTTGCCGGAGCCGCCGGCGACGATCGCTCCGGCGTGCCCCATGCGGCGTCCGGGCGGCGCGGTCCGGCCGGCCACGAAGCCAACCACGGGCTTTTTCACGTTGGCCTTGACGTAAGCCGCCGCGGTCTCTTCCGCGTTGCCGCCGATTTCGCCGATCATCACGATAGCGTGCGTATCCGGATCGGCATTGAAGAGCGCGAGCGCATCCACGAAATTGGTGCCGATGATCGGGTCGCCGCCGATGCCGATGCAGGTGGATTGGCCGATGCCGAGATGGCTCAACTGCCCTACCGCCTCGTAAGTCAGCGTGCCCGAGCGCGAGATCACTCCCACGTGTCCCTGCCGGTGAATGGAGCCCGGCATGATGCCGACCTTGCACTTGCCGGGTGAAATGATGCCGGGGCAATTGGGGCCGATCAGCCGCGTCCGGCGCACGGCGAGGAACCGCCACGCCTTCACCATGTCCAGCGTGGGAATGCCTTCGGTGATGCACACCACCAGGGGCAGGCCTGCGTCGGCGGCCTCCATGATGGCATCGGCGGCGAACGGCGGCGGCACGAAAATCACCGACGCGTTGGCGCCGGTTTCCTTCGCCGCCCGAGCCACCGTGTCGAACACCGGCAGGTCCAGGTGCGTGGTCCCGCCCTTGCCCGGCACCACGCCGCCCACCACCTTGGTTCCATAAGCGATGGCTTGCTGCGCGTGGAAGGTGCCTTCGCGGCCGGTGAATCCCTGTACAATCAGCCGGGTGCTTTCGCCTACCAGTACGCTCATGGCTTAACCCCGTCGCGGGCCAGCTTGACCACTTTTTCGGCCGCATCGCGCATGTCGGCGCCCACGGTGAAATTGAGTCCGGAATCGAGCAGGATGCGCCGGCCCTCTTCCACGTTGGTGCCTTCCATGCGCACCACGATGGGCACCTGGATGCTCAGGTCGCGCGCCGCCGCCACCACGCCGGTAGCCAGCGTGTCGCAGCGGAGAATGCCGCCGAAGATGTTGATCAGCACGGCCTTCACGCTGGAATCGGCGAGCAGAATGCGGAAGGCGTTCTTCACCTGGTCGGCGCTGGCGCCGCCGCCCACGTCGAGAAAATTGGCGGGGCTGCCGCCGGCGTACTGGATGATGTCCATGGTCGCCATGGCCAGGCCGGCGCCGTTCACCATGCAACCCACCGTGCCATCCAGCTTGATGTAGTTGAGGCCGAACCGCGAGGCCTCCACTTCGAGCGGGTCCTCTTCATCCAGGTCGCGCAGCTCGATCAGGTCCTTGTGCCGGTAGAGCGCGTTGTCGTCCAGGGTAATCTTGGCATCGAGCGCGTAGACCTTGGCGTCGGCGGTGAGGATGAACGGATTGATTTCCGCCAGCGTGGCGTCGGTAGCTACGTACGCCCTGGCCAGCGCCGTCATCGCCGCCGCCGCGGCGTTGACGCTCGCCGGGGGGATGCCGATTCCGAATGCCAGCTTGCGCGCCTGGAAAGCGGCCAAGCCAGCCGCCGGGTCGAACGCCTCCTTGAGAATCGCCTCCGGCGTCCTGGCGGCGACCTCTTCGATCTCCATTCCGCCCGCAGCCGAGGCCATGAACACCGGCTTGCCCTGGACGCGGTCGAGCACAATGCCCAGGTACAGCTCGCGCTCGATGGGCAGCGTTTCTTCGATGAGCAGCCGCTTGACGATCCGCCCCGCCGGACCCGTCTGGTGCGTCACCAGCCGCATGCCGAGCATATGGCGGGCCAGTTCGGCGGTCTCCGCGGCATCCTTCGCCACTTTGACTCCCCCGCCCTTGCCGCGGCCCCCGGCGTGAATCTGGGCCTTCACCACCACGCTGCCGCCGATTTCCTTGGCCGCCCGGTCCGCCTCCTCAACCGTGGCTGCGACCTCGCCACGCGGCACAGGAACGTTGAACCGGGCCAAAATATCCTTGGCCTGGTACTCGTGGATTTTCATGGAATTACGGTGTTAGTATGGCGCTAAACGCCGATAAGTCACTATAGCATGTCTCTTCTTCCCTACATCGAACGCATCGCCGCGGAGCAGGAGCTCTCCGAAGCAGATTCGCTGGCCGCCATGCACGTGATCCTCGCCGGCAAGGCCAGCGGGCCGCAGATTGCCGCGTTTCTGATGGGGATGCGGATGAAAGGCCTGACGGTGGACGAGTTGGTTGGCTTCGCCCGCGCCATGCGCGACATGGCAACACCGGTCGAGGTGGGCCTGCCCGGCGTTCCCTTGCTCGATACCTGCGGCACGGGCGGCGATGGACAGGGCACGTTCAATATTTCCACGCTGGTAGCGTTCGTGGTGGCCGGCGCGGGCGTGCACGTCGCCAAGCACGGCAACCGGTCGGCATCGACCGATTGCGGCAGCGCGGACATCCTGGAAGGCCTGGGCGTCAAGCTGGCGATTGCGCCGGCCAACGCAGCGCGTGCCATCCGGGAGATTGGCATCGGCTTTCTCTTCGCCCAGTCCATTCATACCGCCATGAAGCACGCTCACCCCGTGCGCACGGATTTGAAGATGCGCACGGTGTTCAACCTGCTTGGCCCGCTCACCAACCCGGTCGCCAACGTGCAGGTGGTGGGCACTCCGTCGCCGGAAACGGCGAAACTGCTGGCCGGAGCGCTGGCCCGGCTGGGCATGGTGCGCGGCTACGTGGTTCACGGCTTCGACGGTCTGGACGAAGTGACCACCACCGGTCCCACCCTGGTCTACGAGATTCAGGAGGGCCAGGTGAAGCAGCGCACCCTGGATCCGGAGGACTTCGCGGTGCGCAAGGCAGTTCCGGCCGATCTCAAAGGCGGAGACAAGGCGCGGAACCTGGAAATCGCTCGTGCCGTGCTGGCGGGCGAGCGCGGTCCGCATCGCGATATCGTGATCGCCAACAGCGCCGTGGCCCTGGCGGCCGTCGCCCATGTGGAGACTTTTCTAGAAGGCACCGCCTTGGCCGCAGTTTCGATCGATAGCGGCGCCGCTCGCGGCAAACTGGAAGCGCTGGCACGCTTCACTCAGTCCTGCGATTGAAGAAAATATGCAGTATCGCTCAAAACACCGGCGGCAGAGACCACCGGCGCCACCAAGAAACACCGCGTTGTAGCGCCGGCGGTTCTTGCCTTTGCCGCCGGCTGGTTCTGAGCCGCCGCGGATGAGCGAAGGGGCGTCGGGACGAGCCTCGACGCAGCATGCACGAGTGCGCGCGTTACGGTTAGAAGCAGGCCGCTCGCTTGATGGGAAGGGTTTCCGCCGCGAACTGGTCCAGTACCTCACGCAGAATCTGCACGCGGCGCAGCAGAACGGCACGATCGGTTTCGGCAACGCCGTCGAGCGCAGGCAGCAGGTGATGGGCTTCACGCCAGGCCTCTTCCGCGCGTTGGTGGAATTCCCTGGCCGCCGCCCATGGTGCTTGCGCATCCCGCGCCGCCAGGACACGTGCATAGGAAAACCCATGATCGAGCTTGGCGGAAATCAGTTCCACCAATTGCCGATCGGTGCGGGCGCGAAGCTGGGCGAGTTTCTGCACGTGGGGTTCCATTTACTGCAACCTTCCGGATCGTATTCGGTGATTTTCCGGGGTCAAACTAATAGACGATTGAATCCGCGGTTTTGATCGCCCAAAGAAGAAAATTCTTGAGGAAATCCCGCGGCTCTGCTCAGCCCATGAAGTTGAGCCGCTCCAACCAAAGGACTTGGCCGTGCGCCCGGCGGTCAACAGATTTGCCGGACGCCGCCGATATAAACCGCTCGGGCGGTGTCCCGGCCGAAAAAGTACGGCAGCTCGCGGTAATCTTCGCAATCGTGAATCACGAAATCGGCCAGCTTGCCGGCTTCGAGCGACCCTATGCTTCCACCGCGCCGCAGGCTGCACGCAGCGTTGACGGTCGCCGCGGTGATGGCTTCGGCACAGGTCATTTTCAATTGCGTTACAGCCAGCGACAGCACCAGCGGCATGGAAGTGGTGGGCGATGACCCCGGGTTGAAATCGGTCCCGAGCGTCACCGCCAGGCCGCGCGCGATCATCTCCCGCGCCGCCGGATATCGCCCCGATCCGAGGCAATAAACCGAAGCCGGCAACAGAACCGGCTGCACGCCCGCGGCAGCCAGCGCCGTCCAACCGCGCTCGGTGGTCCGTTCCAGATGATCCGCGGTGTCGGCGCCCACCTCCGCCGCCAGCAGGGAGCCTTCATCGGCGCTGAACTGATCGGCGTGCATGCGTATGCGGAAGCCGAGCGAGCGCGCCGCCCACAGAATGCCGCGCGCCTCTTCCACCGGAAAAGCCGATGGCTCGCAGAAAATATCGCAGGATTCGGCCAGCCCCTCGCGCCAAACCGCGGGCAGCATCTCTTCGATCAGCAGGCGTATGTAATCGCCCCTGCGCCCGCGGTATTCATCCGGCACTTCATGGGCGCCGAGAAAAGTGGGCGCCAGGCGCAGGCTGCCTTCCGCGCCCAGTTGGCGCATTACGCGCAGGATCTTGAGCTCAGCCTCGAGCGCGAGCCCATAGCCGGACTTGGCTTCGATGGTGGTGGTGCCGCCGCGCAGGAACCAGGCGCGATAGCGGCGCGCCGCGTCGAGCAATTCCGTCTCGCCGGCCTCGCGCGTGCGCCGCACGGTGGCACGGATGCCGCCACCGCGCGCGGCTATTTCTGTGTACGTGGCACCTTCGGCGCGCTCCTCGAATTCATCCGCGCGATTGCCGGCGAAGACCGGGTGCGTGTGCGCGTCCACGAAGCCCGGCAGCACGATGCGGCCGCCCGCATCGACGATTTCCGCATGCGGCGAAAGCAGGCGCTCGATTTCCGCGCGCGTTCCCACTTTCAGGATCTGCCCGTCGCGCGCGGCCAGGGCGCCATGCGTGATGATCGCCAGCTCGCGCATCTCCGCACCCATGCGCGCCCGCGCCGGACCGGCCAGGGTAACCACCTGCCGGCAATTGACGATGACGAGATCAGGCATAAAAAAAAGGAAGACAGAAGTCAGGAGTCAGAATGTGCAGCCGCGAATCACCATTCTGACGGTTGCTTCGAACTCTCTTCGCATTATACGTTCGTCCGTGGCTAATTCCGCTCGGTGTTAGGATACAGGTCATAAGGACCTAATCTCATGATGACATTTGCGCCGCGAACTTTCGCGGTTCTCGCCTGCGCGCTCTCATTGTCGGCTGGGATTACGTATGCCAAGCAAGCGTCCGATACGCAGCCGCGAAACCTGCCTAAGGTGACGATTGCCGGCTCGGAGCTGAGGTCGATGCACTCGATCGCTGCCGGACGCGAGATCGACCTCTATATTCGCGTCCCCTCGAACTACAATTCGGACAAAACCAAAAAGTATCCGGCGATCTACATTCTCGATGGCCAGTGGGATTTCAAATTGATGGACTCCGTGCTGGGAGGATTGGTTTACGACAAGTTCGTCCCGGAAGCGATCCTGGTTGGAATCACGTACTCGGGCGATAACGCCGATTACGACGGCCTCCGAGCGATGGATTATACTCCCACCGCGGTTCGCGACGTGAAAGGATCCGGGAACGGGCCCAATTTTCTCAAGTGCCTCAAGACGGAACTGATCCCGTACATCGAAGCGAACTACAGGGCCGACCCTTCGCACCGCGTGTTGCAGGGGAGCTCGTATGCCGGGCTCTTCACCCTCTATGCCATGTTCGCCGATACAGGGCTTTTCTCCGGCTATATCGCGGCCAGTCCCGCGGTGCCTTACGGGAACGGCTTTGCATTTAAACAGGAAGCGGAATACGCACAAACTCACAAAGAGCTGCCGGTGAGGTTGTTCCTATCGGTCGGCAGCGCGGAGGGATTGAGCGGTCCGGTTCGGACGTTCATGCAGACGCTCCAATCGCGCGGCTACCAGGGCCTGAAGCTGGAAACACGCGTTATCGAAGGCGAACGCCACGCCGGTAACAAGCCTGAGGCATTCAACCGCGGGCTGAGGTTTGTGTTCGCCGAGTAATCGGCGGCTAGTGGAGGGCCTGCCCTACAGCCTTAGACCGCCCGCAGCCTCGCTTCCACCGATGCTTTGAACTCCGCGTCCTGGATGCTTCCTAAGTTGATGCGCACGTTTTCCAGCGCGCCGGTTTTGGCGGCGGCGGTCAGCGCCTTGGCCACTGCCAGGTCGGAAGAAAACCGCGCCGGTACCTCCAGCTTTTCCAGCCGCGCGTTCAGCGCCGCGGCGCGCTCCAGCACTTCGAGCGGCACCAATGCCGCGCCGTGCAGCGCCTCTTCCACAAATGGCGCGCGCTCGTCCTTGGGCCGCTTGTAAGCCGCCATCACGTGCCGGAAAGCTGCCGCGTCGCGGTCCACGGCGGCGGTGAAGAAGCCGCGGTCGTCCTCAAACGCGGCCGGGTCGAGCTTTGCCAGCCGCGAAACCATCGCGCCCAATGCCGCGCCCATCG
>JBAVYH010000178.1:0-5724 GCA_049698695.1 Bryobacteraceae bacterium
ATCGCCTGCGGCGTGATCATGAAGTAACGGCTTAGAATCTCGGGGCCTACCGACTAAAGAGGACAGTTAGGACCCTCCTCTGTGGATCACTGTAGACGTCCGAGGATCGCCGAGGTGCTGCGGAATATGCCGCTGGCGTCTGGCTGGCCGGTTAGTTGCCGATAATGAATATCAACGCCTGCCTGGGACCGGCGCCGTTCACGCGCTCCTGGCGGATCGGTATACCTTCCGCCGTTAGCGGGACCCTCGCGAGGCCGGGTTTTTCTTAAGGGCGCCTCGGGACAGTGCCGCACACCGACCATACTCGCGCAGGAAGGGCGATAGGCAAGTTTTCTGCTGACGGAGATACGCGGCGTTTCACCTCATTGCGCAAGGCATTTATCCGATCGCGCCGGAGACTTTTGACGTACACGCCGGCAGGGCCCTGTCCGAGCAGAAACGCATCCCAGTAATCGGCAAACGACTCAAATCTCAGCGTGACCGTCTGCGGCTGCTCGTGGACGTTCGCCAAGCCGCCCTGTCGCCATAGCTCTGACAGTTCCCCTGCCCTGCACAGGGGCATGTGCCTCTCATCAAGTCTTTCAGCCTTCGGATCGTTACTCACTGCGCCGTCCCAGAAAGCTCGGAGCATCCTCATCCCATCTCCGTAGTCCCAGACGGCCGCCGAGATTCGTCCCCCAGGTTTGGTGACTCGACGTACCTCCCTAAGGGCTTTCCTGGAATCAGGAATGAAATTGAACACCAGCAGGGAGAGAGCGGAATCAAAGCTGGCATCGGCAAAACGCAACTCTTGTGCATCGCCGGGCTCGAAGCTCACCCGATCTGGAAATGGATTCCTGCTGTTGGCGTACTCGACGTATTCCTTGGAAGGATCAATCCCCAACACATGAACCTGCGGCTTTCGTTCCGCGAGGGAGAAGGCCAATGCTCCCGTACCTGAACCAACGTCGAGGAGCCGTCCCAGATTTGGCACATCGGTGAAATCCACTAGTTGGGGGGCCACCAACCGACTCCAGCGACCCATGAATCGCTCATAGGCTTCTGCGTCGGCGAACATACCCGGCCTCCTCTCCTGGCCGCAAAGAACCGGGACCGCCGAGATGGAGAAGAATGCCCTCCGCGACAACATTGCTCAATTCTAGTCCAACCGAACCCGCTCTGCCCTGACGCGCAAACCATGATTGTGCCGGGGCTACCAGCGAAAGGGTTGCCGATATCAGGTCTTAACGGGCAGCGTCATTGTGGCCCTCTCGCACTTCCCAGAAGCCGTCTGGATCGGTTCCCGGTTGCCAACGATCCGGCCCGGAGAAAGGAGGCAATCGCTGGCCGCACGCTCGTCCTTCCCATCTAGGCGCTTGAAGCAACTCCGAACCGGATACAATCGTTCGACAGATCATGCCTCTGCCCGCAGGAACCCCGGAAGCGTCGCCGCGGTTTAAGGCCAGGATGGCCGGCGCCTGTCAACTGCTCGAAGCCGTGACGGCCGCATTCGGCCAGGTAATCGTTCTAAACAGGCTTGTTGTCGATGGCAACGCCGCGGCTACAGCGGCCAATATCCTGGGACACGAGCGGTTATTTTGGCTGGGGTTCACATCCTCGCTCGTCGGGGTTGGGTTCCACATCGCTTGGGCGTTTCTCTTTTATGAGTTGCTTAAACCTGTGAACAGGAGCCTCTCTTTACTTGCAGCATTCGTCGTTCTTGTGGATTGCGCTATCCAGGCTATTACCAGCCTCTTCCACCTCGCTCCTTTGCTCATCCTGAAGGGCGGTACCTCGTTGAGCGCATTTACTGCGGAACAGTTGCAGGCGCTGGCGCTTCTGTTTCTCAAATTGAGTGCTTACGCCTTCCAAATCGATCATGTGTTCTTCGGATTCTGGTGCGTCCTGACCGGCTACCTCATTTTCAGGTCGACCTTCCTGCCTCGAGTTCTGGGAGTACTTTTGGCGATCAGTGGTTTGGGTTGGGTGACCTATCTGTCGCCGCCGCTCGCGAACTATCTGTTCATGCCCTACATCGCTGCCGCCTCAGCCCTCGGGGAAATCCCGCTGGAGTTATGGCTCATCGTGATGGGCGTGAACGTTGAACGATGGAAGGAGCAGTCCTTCGTTGCGCGATAGGAAGACACGAGGCCGAAGTCCTCTTCTGGGAGGTTCGCCGGAGCAGATAAACGCGTAGTCTGAAGTTGGCGCTAAAAACTCATACCGATAACACGCGTTAACGGTGACTCGGATTGCCGGACCTCCAGGGCTCCTTTCTGAAATCGAAATGACAACCGCTGGGGCGGTGGGAATGTGGGAATCGCACACCGATTTCCAAGGGCTGTGGGCGCGGAGGGAAACCCTCACCAACTTGGATTTGCGGAACCACAAGCCGTCGAAACGAGATCACAGGGCGATTCGACCGGGAACGCGGCAGAGTCTGACGTCGCATTCCCGCTTCACGAGCGGTGCTGACACCCCGTGTGAGACAATACCGAACAGCAGCGCGAATGCCATGATGCAATGCCCATCGTGCGCAAGCCGCATTCCGGAAGACAGCCGCTTTTGTCTCACCTGCGGCGCCGCGATTCCGAGCGACGCCTCGGTTGCCGAGACGGTCGCCATCGCCGATATGCCCGCGTCCACGCCGGCAAGATCGCAGACGCGGCCCTCGTCCCTGACCGGTTCTTCGGTCCGGACATCATCGGAAGGGCGTTTTCTTCCGGGTGACCTGCTAGCCGGCCGATATCGCGTGGTCGCCCTCCTCGGCAAAGGCGGAATGGGCGAGGTGTATCGCGCCGACGACCTCGCGCTGGGCCAGCCGGTGGCGCTGAAGTTTCTTCCCGAGTCCCTCGGTCAGAGTCCCGCGTCGATTGAGCGCTTTCGTAATGAGGTCCGGCTGGCGCGTCAGGTGTCGCATCCGCGCGTCTGCCGCGTTTACGATGTCGGCGAGGTCGAAGGTCATCTTTTCCTCTCGATGGAGTATGTCGATGGCGAGGACCTTGCGTCGCTGCTTCGCCGCATTGGCCGCCTTCCTTCCGACAAGGCGCTGGAGATCGCTCGCGGACTCTGCGCCGGCCTCGCCGCCGCGCATGACAAAGGCATTCTCCATCGCGACCTGAAGCCTGGCAACGTTATGATCGACGGGCGCGGCCAGGTCCTCCTCACCGACTTCGGTCTCGCCGGAATCGCCAATGAGATCGCGGGAAACGAGGTGCGCAACGGCACGCCCCTCTACATGGCGCCGGAGCAACTCGCCGGCAAAGAGGTCACCGTCCGCAGCGACATCTACTCGCTGGGCCTCCTTTTATACGAGCTCTTCACCGGCAAGCGCCCCTTTGAGGCCGCGACGCTGCCCGATCTGGTACGCGTGCGATCCAGTGCTCCGCCGCTGACCCCCTCCTCGCTGGTTCGCGACATGGATCCGGCGGTGGAACGCGTGATCCTGCGCTGCCTGGAGGCCGATCCGGCGGCCCGCCCGGCGTCCGCTCTCGCGGTGGCCGCCGCCCTTCCCGGAGGCGATCCGCTGGCTGCGGCGCTGGCCGCGGGCGAGACACCGTCGCCGGAGATGGTCGCCGCGGCAGGCGAAGGTACAGGCCTCCGCATACGCGTCGCCGTGCCCCTGCTGGCCGGCATCCTGATTGCGATGGCTGCCTGCATCTTCCTCGCGTACCGTTCTAGCGCGCTCCAGATCATCCAGCCCGATTATTCTCCCGACGTTTTGGCCCAGAAGGCGCGCGACATCATCCAGCGCGTGGGTTACGGCGGACTGGATGCCGACGAGGCTCGTGGCTTCAACTGGGAGGATTGGTATCTCGACTATCGCGAGGCGCAGAAGGGCGCGCCGAACTGGGGCCGCATCCTGCGCGACCGCCCGCCGGTGCTGCGCTTCTGGTATCGCCAGAGCCCCTATCCAATGACCGCCATCGCTTTCCACGATGACCACCTCACGCCCGGCATCGTCGATACGGACGACCCGCCGCGCGAACGATCGGGCATGATCAACGTCTTTCTCGACCATCGAGGGCGCCTGGTCAGTTTCGAAGCGATTCCGCCGCAACTGCTCGACCCGCTCAAGCAGCCGGCTCCGCTCCCCGACTGGGCGCCTTTGTTTGCCGCCGCTGAACTCGATCCCGCAAAGCTCGAAGCCGCTGAGCCTCTCTGGACATTTCAGGCCACCTCCGACGCCCGCACCGCCTGGACGGGCGTTTGGCCAGGCACGTCCATTCCGTTACGGGTCGAAGCCGCCTCTCTGCGCGGCAGGCCGACCGCATTCGTGCTCTTTGGACCGTGGATAACGCCCTGGCGCATGCCGCCTCGTCAGGAGCCGATCTCGAAAAGGCTGGGCATTTTCATCCTGATCGGCATCTCGATCGTCATTGGCATCGCGGTGTGGCTTTTCTCGCGCAGGAACGCGGTGCGCAGCCAGGGCGACCGTCGTGGCGCGCTGCGGCTCGCATCGTTCATCGGCTTCGTCCAGATGGGGCTCTGGGTATGCCGCAACCACTTTGGTTCCCTCGAAGGCTCGTTCGGCAACGGCATTGTGGCCATCTGCACCAGCATCTTCTACGCCTTCGTTGTCATGTCCATTTATCTCGCGCTGGAGCCGCAGGTCCGCCGCCGCTGGCCCCACACGCTAATCTCGTGGACCAGCCTGCTCACGCGGCGCTGGAAAGACCCTATCGTCGGCCGAGACGTTCTCTTCGGCGTGGGGCTGGGTTTGTCGTGGTGGCTTATCGATCTGACTGGCCGTGCGCTGAACCCCGGGGCAAAACCCCTGCGCGCCGCCGAACTCGGCATCCTGATCGATGCGCGTGCGACGGCCGCCGAGTGGCTGCTGCGCATCCCGGCAGCGGTCCGCGATACCCTGGTGTTCTTCCTTCTCATATTCGTCTTTATGCTCCTGTTGCGCAGGAAATGGCTTGCCGGCGGTCTGTTTGTTCTAGTGTTTCTCTCATATAACATTGCTATGGGCGGCAATGCTCCCGCCTCCATCGTGGCAGCAACCCTGATCTTCACGCTGATCGCCGTCGCGGTGCTTCGTTTTGGCATTCTGACGCTCGGCGTCTGTCTGTTCGTGTCTTACCTGATGACGGACGCGCCAATCACCGCGGACACCTCGGCGTGGTATTTCCCCGGGTCCGTTTTCACGCTGGCCACCATCGTCCTTCTGTCGCTCTGGGCGTTCCACAGTTCGGTCGGCGGCGAGCGGCTGTGGAAGCAGTTGTTGTCCGGCGAATAGCGGCCTCGGCTGGCGAAGTGAGCATGCCGTCATTGCGCCTAGTCGAGCCAGACTCCGCTCCCATCCTGCGGCGGCGGTTCCGGCGCCGGACCGAAACGTGACGTCCCCAGGAGTTCGTCCATCGCATTGACCCCTCGGACGATGCGAATGCCGCGCTTGTGGAAGTACTCGCAGCTCTCAAATCGTCATCGCCATGCGTTCCATGAGTGGCTCCTAGCCCTGAAGCGGGCTCACCTTGCTGGTCTACCCCTTCGGCGGTACTCTTGCGTAATGCGACCCCTTCGGTATTCCATCAACGTTACATTGGACGGGTGCTGCGATCATCGTGTAATTCTCCCGGACGAAGAGTTGCATCGTCACGCCGTCGAGAACCTTGAGCAGGCCGATGCCCTCCTCTTTGGCCGGGTGATTTACGAAATGATGGAGGCAGCGTGGCGGCCGCCGGCGCCGATGGGAGCGAGGCCTGATTGGATGGAACCCTTCGCCCGGACGATCGACGCGGC
>JBAVYH010000179.1:0-50966 GCA_049698695.1 Bryobacteraceae bacterium
AGCCGGGTGAGACAAAGCCAGTAAGTATCGCGCTCGAGCCCCGGGCGTTCACTTACTACGATGTGAAAGACAAGTTATGGCGCGCCGATCCTGGCGAGTTCGAGGTTCTGGTAGGACGAAGCTCAGCGCCGATCGAGTTAAGAGGAAAGATTAGGCTGGCGGAGAGGTTGACAGTGGCGGAGTCGGAATAGCGATCCCGACGTAGGTCGGTTTGTCACCGCAAGCGAAACGTGACCCTGCAGAAGAGACGCCGCGGCGTCACATGGCCTGGGCCGCGGCGATGGCCTTCTTCGGGTCGATCAGGTTGCGGCGGCCGTCAGCCGTTTTCTCGGCGGTCTGGCGGATAATTTCGATTACCTGCGGCGGAGTAAGCTTCGGATTCACCACCAGGATCTTGGCCGCCAGGTTGGCCACGTTGGGCGAGGCCATTGAGGTGCCCGACATCTTGAGGCGGTCGCCGCCGGGGATGTAGCTCTCCACTTCGTAGCCGTTGGCGTCCACCACCACGGTTGGACCGTAGCTCGTGAACGAGGCTTCGTCGCCGGCCTTGTCGACCGCTCCCACGGTGAGCAGGTTCGGAACCTTCAGGCCGGCCGGGATAGCTTCCTCAAAGCTCGAATCGCCATTGCTGTTGCCGGCGGCAGCCACGAAGAGAATCTCCGGCGCCGAGAGCATGGCTTTTTCCAGTGCGCCCTTCTCGACTTCGAACCACTCGCGGGCGGTCATTTTCCGCTCCGCAATGTCCTTGCCGATGGCGCACTTCTCCATGTCGTCTTCGTAATCTTTGACCGAACCACCCCAACTCATGTTGACGACCCTTACTTTGTTCCTCTTGAAGAAGTCGACGTAGTCTTGGACGGCCGCGGCTCCGCGGTCGGTCAGCGCACGCGAAGGGCAGGGGTCGGGAATCATCTTCCAGTCGAAGGTGAGGCGGCCGGCTACGAGGCGCGCATAGGGATTTCCGGCCGTGAGAATGCCCGCCACATGGGTGCCGTGTGCGTAAATGCTGAATAAGGAGAGTTCTTCAACGAAGGGCTTTACCTGATCCGGCTTGAGCTTGGCCAGGGCCTGCTTCACCTGGGTGGATTCAGGGCTGTCCACGTTGGCTTGCAGATCGGAAAACCCCTTCAATTCCTGCTTGGCCTCCGGATAGCGCGCCGCCTGCGCGGAGTTGAGAGGGTACAGATTGCCGGTGGTCTTGCGGCTGTCGATGTCGTAAGCCAGGACTGCCGGTTGGCTTTCGGAGTCTTTTAGCACGCGGTCGCCGAAGATCGCCAGGTCGACGCCGCTATCCCACACGGCCACGTTGACGGGCTGGTAGTTCCTGCCGGGCTCCAATGTGACCTCGCGCGCGGCCCAGATGTCCTGCTTCTCCTTGGCGTGCGCGGAGAGGTAGGTGCTCAGCGCCCCGTTCAGAGTGTCCTTCAGCGGGATTCTCTCCACCAAGAACACGCGAATGTCGGGCAGGTCGTGCGCCAGGTCAGAACTGAGCCCGCCGGTCTTTTCCACCACGGGGTCGAAGCTCGCCTGGATCTCGCCCATCAGGAGCGGTTCCGACACGATCTCGATATAGGCCTTGGTGGACTTCAAATCGTTCTGCACGACATCAAAGGGCAGGGGGTCGAGAGCGCGCATGACCGCGGCGTAGACGGCCTTGCGGTAAGCGGGCGAATTGCGGTCGCCGGATTCGCGCCGCGCATCGAGGATGGAGCGGGTGATCAAACCGCTCAGGGCCTTGGCCGCGGGCTTTTCTTCGAGGGCTTTGATCTCGTCCAGCCCCCGGCGAGCCGCGTCGTCGTGGCCTTCGAGGATGTCGAGTGCAACCAGCGTTCCGAGCAGGCCGCGTTTGGTGGCTGCGTCGTCGATCTCGTAATCGCGCAGCACGGACTCCACATTGGTCCTGACCTGGGCCGCGAACGGGCGGAAGGCCTGGTCGGAGCGGACGAGGTCCTCGACCTTCCCGCTGATGGAGTACTGGAATACTGGGACGTCGGCCGCACGCGTGATCTTCTTCTTCGGCGGCTGGGCGAAGAGAAGAACAGGAACGAGGAAACAAGCGAATCGCGCAACAGGTCTGGCATGCATGAATCTGATGATGCACCTTCCGAAGAGGCGGCGCAAGCGGGCGAGAGCAGCGGGCGGCATCTGAGTACGGCGGGAACGCAGGAGGTCTGGGTGGTCGGCTCCAAAGCCTCCCCCAAATGGTCGAGCTCTCTGCTTATCCTGCAGCGGCGGTTGGCACGGTCTCGTTCGCAGGCCACGCAACGCGGCCATTCTCGTCGTAGAAGGTCTCGGTCAGACCAGTGCCGGTCAGTTGGAGAAAGGCGAATCCGTTGTAGACTCTCAGGTTGTCATCCGGGTCGCCGGCGTTGCGTTTTTCGAACCAGGGAACGTTCGGATTGGCAAGCTCGGAAGCATATCCCCACGGTAGCGCGGCATGGCCGCAGCAGCGGCACTGAACACCATTCCGAGGCTCATAAACCACGCCCGCATGAACGTGCCCCCAATACCAGTAGGCAGGTCCGGAGCTCGCGGGGAAACAGCTCATCACTTCGTTCCACAGGCCGGTGGGCGTGGAGCCGTCCTCCGACAGGCCGTTGTGGTGCGTAAACAGAATCACCTTTTTGCCCTTTTGCGCCTGAGCTTTGAGGAAGTCGACTTGAGCGCTCTTGCCCAACGAACCGTTCATATAGAGCGTGAGTTCGTCCGAATAGTAAGCCGAATCGAGTCCCACGGTCACCCAATTGGCGTTTTCCAGCGCGAAGAAGCTGTACGGCCTTTGCGCCGCGAAGAGCGGACTGTTCAGCGCGTCGACGAAATAGGGCTTCGCCCCGGAATACATTTCGTGGTTGGAGTTCAACGTATAGCTGGCAGCCGTTGCGGGCCCTTGCGGCCACACATCCACAAAGTTGCCTATCTCCTCGTCGGAGGACCCTTCATAGTAGACATCGCCTAAGTGGATGGTGAGGTCCGGAGCGAGTGCGGGAATTGCCCGACGTATCTTCGTGCTAGGGGCCGGATTGGCCGCTGTGCCCCAGTCTCCGGTTCCAAAGTCGCCGGCGATGGCCATGGTGAACTTGTCGGAGACGATCCCCACCGGTGGGGTTCCATTGGGAAAAGGGTACTTACCCAGGATGAGGTGCTCGAACCAGGCAGCAGCCGCCCCTAACCAACCAGGATCGAGCTGCTGATAATTACCAGTGCCCCAGATTGCGCCCCCGGCGTCCACGGCAATCTCAATGGCTCCGGGTCCCAATTCGGGTAAGGCTGCGATGGTACCGTCCGCATCGTCGGTAAGTGCTCCCTTGGCCAGTATGAGATGGTGGGGAGCGGCGGGGTCGGGCGGCGGCACCTTTCCTGTGGCCTGGTAGGTCCGCAGTTGCTCGTGGGCCGCGTCGATCAATGGTTGAATAGCGGCCTTCTTGTCATCGGGGAGCTTGTCCCACGCCGCCTTCAGACGGTCTTTGTGTGCCCAGTTACTGATATTCACGCGGGTTACCTCCGAGGTTGTATCAGTATACACTCAATGCGTCACTGAGTAAACGATGTACCCCGAGTTTTCAGGTGGGCTCCAGCGATCACGCCCCGCGGCCCTGCTATTTCTTCTGCTTCTGCTGCATCTCCTTGAACGCCTTCATCATGTTCTCCATGATGGGCTGCATTTGGCGGGGATCGCGAACGGCTTGATAGAATATTGCCCGCCAGTCGAACGGGGCGCCGGCGATGTAGCGGTAGTTGGCGGGCAGAGGCGGGCCGCCGGGGGTGCCCGCGGCGGGGATGGTGGCGGGCAGGTGGAACGCGTACATGCTGCCGCCGGCCAAAGGTTGGTGGGGAACCGGCAACAGCCAGGCGCAGTTTTCGCTGTCGGCGAACATGTCGGCGGAAACGAAGGCCCAGCGGCCGGCATCGGCGGCGGTGGCGGCCTGGCAATCCCACAAGCTGCCCTGCGGCACATAGACTGAGGGATCGCCCACGTTGTAGGAATCAACCAGCACATGGTCGAGGCCGCGCGCCTGGACGAAGCGTTCGACTTCGGGCAGTTCGACATCCCAATCGAGGTTGGAATCGCTCACCAGCTCATAGGCGGGACGGCCGGCGGCGAAGGAATTCAGGAAGGGCATGTAATACGGCCAGGCGCGAACTACGGTGACCACGGAAGCAGCGGCCAGCGCGGCTGCGATCCAGATGGCGGGGCGCGCCCACGGCCGGCCGGCATCGCGCAGATTCGCGAGCAGCCTTGGCAACGGAGCCAGCAGGAGCGAGAGCAGCGCCAGCGGGACCGTGAAGTGGCGGATGGAAATGGTCATCGGGCTGATCAGACAGAAGAAGGTGATGATCACCATCCCCAGCCAGAGCGCGCGCCAGTGGAACTCCATGCCGGCGCGCACGGCCTTGACGCGCACGGACCCGAAGCGGGCGGCGAGCGCCACTGCCAGGCTAAGCGCCAGCGCGGCTACAAACGCGAGCGTGGATTTGAGCAGCGTCACCACCGGAAAGAAGAACCAGACACCGTGCGAATACGAGTGGCCGAAGAGATATGCCGGACGGACGGAGGAAAGCACACACATGGCGACTCCGCCCAGGTAGATCACCAGCGGCAGCAGCAGCCGGCGCAGCGCCAGGGCGGCCCATCCGCCGCCGATCGTTTTGAGCAGATCGGTGGGCTGGTTCCACGAGAGCACGAATTCCACGGCGTAGACCAGCAGAGCCGCCATCAGCACCGCTTTGCCGGTGAGGCGCCAGCCGCGGCGCCACCAGGCGCGGAACTCGGGCGCAGAGGGCTGGCCGGCCAGGGGCAGCCAGCGCAGCACGAAGGGAAACGCCGCGAAGACGAAGAGCAGCAAGCCGGCGGAGAATTTCGAAAGCAATGCCAGGGTGAGCGCCAGCGCGAAGCGGCGGGTGGCGGGCGGCGACTGGTCGCGCCACATGGTGGCGAAAGTCCAGAGCGCCACCAGGGAGAACAGGGCCACGGCGGTATCGGTGAGCACCAGAGGGCCGAAGGTCAGAAAGGTGGGCATGGTGGCGAACCAGCACAGCGCAAAGGCGCCGCCCCAGCCGTCCGCAAGGCGCTCGCCGTAGCGATAGATCACCAGGCCCATGGCCAGCAGGAGTAGCAACATGGGCAGGCGGGCCCAGCGCAAAGTCGCGACAGGGTCATTCCAGCGGGTGACGATCCAGGCGCCGAACGGCATTTCGGCCAGCATGGGGTTAAACAGCCCCTGGCCGCTCCAGGTCCAGATGTGACCGCGGTAATCGACGTGGACACCGCGCGCCGCCAGCGGCGCGGCCGCCAGCAGCTTCGCCAGCGGCGGATGCTCGGGGTTCATCCGCAGATCGAGCTTCTGCCAATAGCTCACACCGGCCCCGATATGCGCCAACTCGTCTATTGCCACGGACTCGCGAAAGGCCGCGCTGCCCGCCAACACGGCCAGCAGGACCAGCAGGAAAGCCGCGACCAGGCGCGGCGCTGTTGTCTTCTCTTGAGATGGGGTTCCGATGTGAGCCTCCGATTCGCCGGTGCAACCTGCCGCGCGGATTGTTGCGAGTGCCGCCGCAGGTACCGGGCACGGCAGGCCCGGCTATCCGCAGACCGCTCGTCCGCTGCCAGGAATACGATCTAAGTAACGCGTACGCGAGACGAAAACGGATTGTTCCCTATTATATGGAACCGTCAGGGGCAAACGACGGGCAAGCCAAAAAGCACGTCCGACCTATTCGCTGATTTCGATTTTAGGGCCGGTCTCGCGTTCGACTTCCTGGACGCGCGCGGCCGTGTTGCGCGCCAGGGCGAGGAAGGGTTCCTGGTCGTCCTTTTGAAGCGCCACCGGTTTTCCGGTGTCGCCGCCGATGCGCACGCGCGGGTCGAGCGGCAATTCGGCCAGAAAATGCACTTGCATCTGCTCCGCCGTCCGCCGTCCGCCGCCGTGGCTGAACACGTCGATGCGTTCGTGGCAGTGCGGGCAGATGAGGTAGCTCATGTTCTCCACCATGCCGAGGATCGGCACTTTCACCTGATGAAACATGAACACGGCTTTGCGCGCATCTTCGAGCGACACATCGGAGGGCGTAGTGACCACGATCGCGCCGGTGATGGGGGCGGTTTGAATCAGCGAAAGCTGCACATCGCCGGTGCCCGGCGGCAGGTCGATCACCAGGTAATCCAGGTCGCCCCAATCGACGCCGCGCAAGAACTGCTGGATCACCGAATGCAGCATTGGGCCGCGCCACACCAGCGGCTTATCGCCGGGGTTGAGGAAGCCCATCGACATGAGCTTCACGCCGTACTGATCGAGCGGCTGGATGCGCTCCCCGAAAGCCATCGGCGTGCGGTTGATGCCCATCATCAGCGGCACGTTGGGACCGTACACGTCGGCGTCCATCAGGCCGGCCTTGTAACCGAGCTGGCTGAGCGCCACGGCCAGGTTCACAGCCACGGTGGTCTTGCCGACTCCGCCTTTGCCGGATCCAACAGCGATCAGGCTCTTGACACCGGAGATCGGCAGCTTCGGCACTGTAGTGGGCGGCTGGGGGTTCATCGCTTTCTATCGTAACAGCAGCGACGGGGCTTCCTAAAGCGGGCACAGGATCCGGCGACGGCCGAGGCTTCGGTCCTCCGGACGGAAACCATTCGCGGGCACGAGCGCTTCTTCCTGCCTGCGCTTTCGGCTTGTTCAATCCCACGGCGTGACGCCGATCACGAAGGATATAGCAGCAATTCTTCGTTTGATTTCAATCGTTTATCGATAAGAATTCATGCGCCGGCAAGGCGGCCGGAATAGGCTTGGAGTCGAAAGGCCGCTCGAACAAGTGCGGTCTTTTACAGCAACATGACAAGCGATCCGATTATTATCATCTATTCGGTTGTGTGTATTCTAGCGGCTTTGCTGCAGTAACCGCTTTTCGGCGTTAATCACAAACGCGATTTAAGTCAAAAGAACCCCTATTTGCGGGGAAGTCAATTTCCAAAAAAAATTGGATACTAATCTTTGGGAATATTCTGAATGGAATATTCCCAAAGATTTTTCCAGGGTCAGTACCACCATATTGGACTGGAGCCACTCTTACTTGAGAAGGGCCAGGATTTTGGTGTATGGCCTTTTGGTGCTGCTCGCCTGCTTGGCGACAGTGTACCTACCCCGGTTCTCCGGGCGGGCGCGGGCCTCGAAGACAGCAGGCAACGCGGCATTATCGCCGTTTGCGGCGGAGTTGCGCAGAGGCGACGAGCTGTTTGCGCAGGCCCAGTACATAAGAGCGGCGGAAACCTTCGAGCGGCTTTCGCGCACCGCTCAAGCAGCGCACGACTACAGGATGGCCGCCCGTGCCGGCGGCAATGTGGGCGCGTGCCGTTTCGCGCTGCATCAATATCAGGCTGCCCTGGAATCGTTTCTGCGCGCGCGCCGCCTCCTGGAAAAGTTGGGAGACGGCGACAGCGTGGCGGTAGCCGACGCCAATATCGGCTCCTTGTATTACCAAATGGGAGATGTGGATGACGGCGTCCGGTGGCTGGATGCGGGCATCCAGCGTCTTTCCGGCACTGACCGCCGGCTGCACCTTGCCCAGATGCTCATTCAACGCGGTGTGATGCGGGCGCAGAGCGGGCGGATGCCGGAAGCGGTAGCTTCGTTCCAGGAAGGAATCGAAGCCGCGGCAGCCGCCGGTGACTGGAGACTGTACGCGACTGGCTGCAACAGCCTGGGGGACGCGTACTTCCTCCACAGGGACTACGCAGCCGCCGAGCCGCCGCTGCTGGAGGCCTACCGGGTTCGCAAATTCCGTCACTATCCGATGGATAGCTCCTACCGGACCCTGGGAAGGCTGCGGCTGGCGCAGGGAGACCTCACTTCGGCGTCGGTGCTGCTCGATCGCGCTGTTGAATTGGCGTCTTTGCCCGGCGCCATCACGCCCATCTGGCAGGTTTATTACGCTCGTGGCCTGGTGCGGTTGGCGCAAGGACGGCTGCCGGAGGCGCTGGACGATCTGGGCAACGCCCTTCAGCGGGCCAGAGCCTTTCGCTGGTCGGTGCCCGCGGCCGAGGCAACGCGCATTGGCGCGGAAAGTTTGCTCGACGAGGTCTACGCGGCATACATCAATGTGGGAAATCGCCTGTACGAACGGTCGCGCGATCCGCGACTGATCCGCCAGACCTTTGAGGCGGCGGAAGAGAACCGCGCGGTCAGCCTGCGAGCGCTGGTATCGGGCGGCGGGGCGCCCATCGATTTACCTCCCTCCTATTGGGAAGCCGTGGAGCGGTTGCGCCGCGCCGAAGCAGCCGCGCTGCAATCGCCGAACGCCGAGCGGCGTGAGCAAGTCGAAAACCGCCGTGCCGACCTTGCACGCATTGAGGCTTCCACTACAGCTCCGCCGGAACCTTCAGTCGAGGACCTGCTGGCCCGTGTTTCCGCGAGGTTGCCTTCCGATGGGGCGTTGTTCAGTTTCCGCCTGGGCGAGTCCGCCTCCTGGCTATGGGTGTTGGACCGCTCGGGACTGGCCCTTTACCGGCTGCCTCCCCAGGATCAGTTGCAGCGCAAGACCGCCGCCGCGCTGGAGGCGATTCGCCAGGACAAGCCTGACGCCGAAGCCTTGGTCGCGGATCTGTACGACGGCCTGTTCGGGAGCGTGTCACCGCGATTCCTGGGAAAAGCGCGCTGGATACTCTCGCTCGACAAAAGCCTGTTTGAGGTCCCTTTTGCGGCGCTGGTAGAGCGGGCTTCCGGACGGCCTGTCTACGTTGCCGAGCGCCACGTGACGCAGGTCACGCCCGGCGCGGGTTATTGGGTGGATGCCATGGCGCGGCGCGGCACGGCGTCCGCCAGCGGCCGGTTTCTGGGAATCGGGGACCCGATTTACAACTCCGCCGATTCCCGTCTGGCGTCGCATGGCGGCGCGGTGCGATTCCACCTGCCTGCGTGGCTGCGGCCGACCGCGGTTTCCGCCGCCACGCCGGCCACGCTGTCCCTGCCCAGGCTGCCGGCCAGCGCGAGCGAGCTGGATTCCTGCGCCCGCGCCTGGGGCGGATCTTCGACCCTGTTGGAGGGCGCGCGGGCGGCGCGGCGGGAACTCACCGCCGCACTCGATCGCGACCCGGAAATCATTCACTTCGCAACCCACTTTCTGGAATCGCAGGCGCCACAGGGCAATCGGGTGGGCTCTGCCGGCGGTGCTTACGCATTGATTGCGCTGAGCCTTACCGGCCGGGGCGAGACGGAGTTGTTGACACCCGTGGAGATTGCCCATTGGAAGACCCGGGCGGAGCTGGTTGTGTTGAGCGGCTGCCACTCCGATGCCGGGCGCGTATTGCCGGGGGCCGGGTTGCTCGGCCTCACCCGCGCCTGGCTTGCCGCCGGCGCCCACAGCGTGGCAGGCAGCCGTTGGGACACGCCCGACGAGAGCGGCGCCCTGTTCGCGGTTTTGTATCGAGTATTACGATCGCAGCTAACGCCCGACCCGGCGTTGGCGCTGGCTTCAGCCCAGCGAGAAATGATTCGCTCCGGCGGTTGGCGGGCTCGTCCGCGCTACTGGGGAGCGTACTTTATGGTGGGAAATGAGTGACGCAACGTCCTTGACCATGAATGCCCAACCAATCAGCCACGAGCGGGAAAACACTGCGGTGCATGACGAACCGCAGGCCGCCGCCTGGTCACCTCTGGTGGAAGGTGTCCGCGCCGGTGATCCGGCAGCTCTGGAAGAGCTGTACGGCCTGTTTTCCAAAGGCATCCGTTTCTATCTCTGCCGGCAACTAGGCCCGCAGGACCTCGACGACCGGGTGCACGATGTCTTCCTGACCATCGCTCAGGCCATTCAGAGCGGAGAACTGCGCGAGCCCGAACGCCTGATGGGCTACGTGCGGACGGTGGTTCGGCGCCAGGTAGCGGCCCGTATCGACGCCAATGTGCACGCGCGCCGACGCCAAGCCTCCTTGGAGGACGGCATCGTGCTCCGCGATCACGCTCCCGATCCGGAGCGCCTGGCCATCCAAGGACAGAATGTCGAGGTCGCTCTGCGCATCCTCAACAGCATCGCGAAGCGCGACCGAGAGGTACTGGTTCGCTTTTATCTCAATGAGGAGCCTGCCGAACAGATCTGCCGCGAGATGAACCTGACCGAAACCCAGTTTCGCCTCATCAAGTCGCGGGCCAAAGCGCGTTTCGGCGAATTGGGCAAAGCGCGACTTTCGCGGCGAGTGGGCTTTTCGGCCAAATTCAGATAACACCATCCTGTGGAGTACTAACTTTTGTGTGAATTATTTGAGAATTTTGCAGGCAGTACTGCACGTGCCATATGAGGAGAGCGGAGATATGCCGCGAATGTCGAATCATGTGCTAGAGGAGGAACTGGAACTATATTGCCTGGGCGGTCTAGCAGAAGTCCCGTGTGGCCGCCTGGAAGAGCATCTTTTGTTGTGTGAAACCTGTCGCGACCGCTTGACGGAAACCGAGAGCTTCATCGCCGCCATGCGGCAGGCCGGCCGCCAATGGTCGGGGGACCATCTGGAGGGGCACGCGGCCGGCGCGGTTGCCAGCCATACCTGGAGCGAACGGTGGCCCAGCCACCTGGTCCCGATGTTCGTGATTGCGGCGCTGTTGTTGGTTTGCGCCGCGCTATGGTCCAGCCGCCGTTCCAGCATGCCGGCGCCGTTGCCTCTTGCCGTAGAGTTGGCTGCTGTCCGCGGAGCTTCGCCAGGGCAAGTGCCCGCCGGCCGCCCTCTATTGCTCGATCTCGACCTGACCGGCTTGAGCGATGGGCAGCCATTCGCCGGCGAAGTGGTGGATGCCTCAGGAAGCCGCGTTGCGGAGTTTACCGTTGGCCGGCCGGCGCTGCTGAAGCCGCTGCCTCCCGGCGGCTATTATGTGCGCATCAACAATACCTCCGGCAAACCGCTTCGCGAGTACTCGCTGACGGTCACGCCGTAGCAACCGCCTCCTTAACCCAGACGCGATTGCCGAATAACAAGTGCCTTTCGCCGCTTGCGCGGCGCCGGCTCGACTGCGGTGAACACTCGGGAGCCATTACGGCTCGCGGGGCAGCGCCTCGGCACCTTCCCTTGTGCAACAATCTAAGTCTTTGACATGGAGAAGACACGATTGCATGGTGGATCGGGAAAGGTCCACATCGTGACGGAAACGATGCGCGTGGTTCTATGCGCGGCTGCGATTGGGACCGCAGGATGGTGCGCCGACTTTCGGGTGGCCGATTATGGCGCGAAAGGCGATGGCAAGACGGACGACACCGCGGCCATCCAGGGAACCATCGACGCGGCGGCGAAAACCGGCGGAACCATCGTGCTCCAGCCGGGCGTGTATCTGAGCGGCGCGCTGTTTCTGAAATCGGGCACGCATCTGCGGGTGGACGAAGGCGTGGTGATTCGCGGCGTGCGGAGCCTGGAGGGATACCCGACGATGCCGACGCGCGTCGCGGGCATCGAAATGAAATGGCCGGCGGCGCTGATCAACGTGTACGAACAATCCGGTGTGAGGATTTCCGGCAAGGGTACGATTGACGGCGACGGCAAGATCTGGTGGGACAAGTATAGGAATCTGCGGCGCGACTATGAGCCCAGGGGCCTACGCTGGGCGGCCGACTACGACTGCCAGCGGCCGCGCCTGGTCCAGATCTACAAATCGTCGAATGTCGATTTAGAGGGGCTTCGGCTGAACCGCTCGGGCTTCTGGACGGTGCACATCTGCTATTCACAGAAGGTCACGGTGGATGGCGTCACGATTCGCAACAACATTGGCGGCAAGGGGCCGAGCACGGACGGCATCGACGTGGATTCGTCGTCGAACGTGCTGGTGGAGCATTGCGACATCGAGTGCAACGACGACGCCATCTGCCTGAAGGCGGGACGGGACGCCGACGGGTTGCGCGTCAACCGGCCGACCGACCACGTGGTGATCCGGGACGACACGGTGCGCGCGGGCGCGGCGGGAATCACTTTCGGCAGCGAAACATCGGGCGGCATCCACGACGTGGAAGCGTACCGCATACACGTGCTCGGATCGGTGTCGAACGGAATTCTGTTCAAGTCGGCCAGCACGCGCGGCGGCACGGTGGGGAGCATCGTCATCCGCGACATGGATATCCAGGATGTCAACACGGTGTTTGGCGTGGCGCTGAATTGGAACCCGAGCTACAGCTACGCGAAGCTGCCGGAGGGCATGACCAAGGTGCCGGACTATTGGCGCGTGCTGCTCGATCCGGTGCCGCCGGCGCTGGGCCTGCCACATCTGCGCAATGTGGAAATCTCCGGCGTCCAGGCGAGCGGCGCCGGACGCGCGTTCTCGGTGCGCTCTTACGCCGATGCGCCGCTGCAGAATTTCACCTTCAAAGACGTGCACATCGCGGCCAGAACTGCGGGCAGCATTCAGAACGCGGAGAACTGGAAATTCACCGATACGCGGATTCAGACGGCCGACGGCAGCCAGGTGAGCGTGAAAGACAGCACCGGCGTGACAGGGTTGACGCCATAAGCGTTGAGGCTGCCAAGGGTTGTGCGCGCTACGAGCAGGGCGAAGTCGAAAGCGACAATGTCTGACTATTGAATCAACCACCGGCGGTTGCGGATGCATATCAAGCTGGCTTAAGCTAGATTAAGAGAACATAATGCAGGAAGTTGGGGCCTTCGAAGCCAAGAACACGCTGGGCAGCCTATTGGACCGCGTCGAGCGGGGCGAGGAAATCGTCATCACCAGACACGGCAAACCAGTTGCCCGTTTGGTGGCCAGCGCTGGGGGCATTGACCGCGTGCAGGCGAAAGGGGCCGCGGACCGAATCCGCTCTCGCGCCAGCAGTCTGAAGACTGGACCTTTCAATTGGGATGTCCTCAAGGCCGAGCGCGATGAGGGCCGGCCTTGAGCCTGGTTCTCGACAGTTCAGTAACTCTCGCCTGGGTCTATTCTGCCGAAGCGACGGTTGCGGTTTCCGATGTGTTTGCCCGAGTCATCGAATCCGGAGCCTGGGTCCCGGCGCTCTGGCGGCTGGAGGTTGCCAACGTTCTCGAAATGGGGGTGCGAAAAGGACGCACGGATGCTGCTTTTCGGGATGCCGCCTTGGCCGACCTTGCTCTACTGCCCATCACCGTTGATGCGGAGACTGATCGCCACGCCTGGGGTGCGACCGCGAAATTGGCTGCGCGATACCGTCTGACCCTCTATGACGCGGCGCACCTGGAACTGGCTCGCCGCCGGAGTCTTCCGCTGGCAACGCTCGATCCGGAACTGCGGGCCGCCGCGGCCGCCGAGGACATCATCCTGATTGGGGCTTAGCATTGGTGCCGAGCAGCGAGGACTGGAATAACTATGGCTTCCTTCCGCGCCCTCCATTCTGGCTTTCTGGGTGTTCTTGACCCACGCGAGAACCGCCTCTTCGAGCCGACAGTCCGATCCGGGAGCGGAACGGTAGTTACTGCGGCGTTGATCGTTCCCTTTGCCGAAATGGCCAATGCACGGCGAGCGGATCAACCGTTTGCGCGTGATACGTCCAAGTGCCATTCGCGCTGCGCCCAGGACCAGAAGCCGACGATTATTCTAATCCCCATCATAAGCGCGCCAGCTCTCCCGCGGCCCTGCGCCCTGAATTGCATGTGCCGCGCCAACTCTCCTCCCCATCTTTCCTACCCGACCGATCCGTTTTAATCACCGGAATCGTCTTCATAGTGTCGGCATAGGGGGAAACGCTCTGTTTCGAAGTGATCTGGTCGGTGTGATTCGGTTGAGTTGGTGGTTCCGGAAGGGGTGATACAATTCGGGCGAATAGGAGAGTCCGCATGCAGACCAATGGCTGGAATGTGGCGGTTTGGAGGGGTGCCGGGCTTTGTCTGCTGATGACGATTTGCGGGGCCGGAAATTCTGTTCCCAGCGGGCCTGCAATCACCTCGGTGACGGTGACGCCCAATCCGGCGACCGCAATCATCGGAACCCAGGTTCAGTTTGCGGCTCAGGTATCCGGAACCGGCAGTTACAGCAGTGCCGCCGCCCACAGCGGCCGGGCCGGCGCTGACCGTGGATGCAGGCCAGCGGACCCATCCCATCAATCCGTATATCTATGGCATGAACGACTGGTTCCTCGCGCTCACCCCATCCATTGAGCAGGCCGCCAACCTGCCGCTGGAACGCTGGGGCGGAGACCAGACCACCCGGTACAACTATCTGCTCGACGCGTACAGCAGTGCAGCCGACTGGTACTTCGAGAACTCGCCCGGCTCTACCTCCGGCTATCCGGATACAAGCATCTTGAACACGCAAATAGCCATGGATGAATCCACTGGGACCAAGATCATGGTTACGGTTCCGCTCATCGGCTGGACCACCCAGCGGAGCACCGCATGCAGCTTCTCGGTGGCCAAGTATGGGGCGCAGAGAGGGTCTGATCCCAACCGGCCGGACTGCGGCAACGGTATTCTTCTCAATGGCTCCCGCGTAGTCAACGATCCAAACGACACCAGCTCGCCCATTGATCAGACCTTCGATGCCGGATGGGTGCAGTTCCTGGTGGACAGATTCGGCAATGCGGCCAGCGGAGGCGTTGCCATCTACGAACTGGACAACGAACCGGAGTGGTGGGATTCCACCCAGGTCGATGTCCATCCATTGCCCAACACGTACAATGAATTGACCAACGACGGCCTCACCTATGCGCAGACCGTCAAAGATAACGATCCGACTGCCGAGGTCAGCGGGCCGGTGCTCTCCTGCTGGATATGTTTCTTTTACTCCAAGTTAGACATAGAGACCGGGTGGGCCACCTCTCCTTGCAATTGCGCCAATGGGAACCCGGTTGACCGGCTGGCCCATGGCGACGTGCCGCTCGTCGAGTATTATCTTCAACACTTCGCGGCCTATGAAGCCCTCAACGGCGTTCGCCTGCTGGATTATCTGGATCTGCACTTCTATAACCCCGATAACCTGGCCTTCAGCCCGGCGGGAGATACTTCTGTGCAGCAGTCGCGCTTGAACTCTACGCGTGTCTTCTGGGACTCGACTTACACCGATCCGAATTACACCGATCCCGACAACCGCAGCAGCTCCGCGCCGCCGGTTTCGCCACAACTGATTCCGCTGGCTCGGTCCTGGGTTGCAAAGGATTATCCCGGCACCAAGGTAGCTTTTACGGAATACAACTGGGGCGGAACCGACTCCATCAACGGAGCGCTGGCGCAGGCTGACCTTCTGGGAATCTTCGGTAGCTACGGCCTCGACATGGCGACTCTCTGGTGGAATACCTACGACGCGCAGACGGCAGTGCAGGAGCAACTCCCCGTCCTGATGGCGTTCGAGGTCTACCGCAACTACGACGGAAAGAACTCGATGTTCGGCGATATTGCACTGGCCTCGACCAGCGCCAATCAAGGCATGCTCTCGGTTTACGGAGCTCTCCGCAGCTCGGACAACGCAGTGACGGTGGTGGTCATCAACAAGACCTATGGAGATCTGACCAGTACACTCTCGTTCGCGAACCTGAGGCCGAAGGGCCCTGCGAAGGTCTTTCTTTGCAGCAACGCGAATCTGGCCGCAATCGTGGCGCAGCCCGACCTTGCCGTCACTCCGCCGGCGTCGCGTAGCACTACCAGCACCCTCACGGCAACCTTTCCCGCACAATCGATCACTGTCCTCGCTGTGCCCACCGCGCTATCCGAACGAAGGCGAGCTCCCCTCCTTCGTCTCCCTGAACTTGATCGCGAAGGTGGCGGGCCGAATCGAAGAGACGGGAAGGATACTCCCGGCCAACATCTGGGACCTACCGTGATCGGCCTTCTAATTTGGCCCACCTTGATCGCCTAATTTGGTCCCACCTGGCTACTGGCTCTCGCAGGTCACAAACACCCCGCCCCTGCTCTGGAACCCCGCGATCTGAGCCAGCACTGGCTGGTCGCCCGCGGGAACGGGGGGAGGGCCGCTGATCGCCGACGCCGTCTACATCACGTCCGCCGCGTCGGCCGGACTCGGCCGCGCGCGCGTACCTGACCGTCATCGCGAAAGAGCCGGGCGTCGTGCGAAAGGCACTCGCCAGCGAGTAGCGGGCGCACGAACTGCTTCGCCCCCTACTTCGCCAGTTCCCTTAGCACGTACGGCAGAATCCCGCCGTTGCGGTAATACTCTACCTCCTGCGGTGTGTCGACGCGGACGGTGACGGTGAACTTGGTCTCTTTGCCATCGCCGGATACTGCGCGCACGGCGGCCTTCTTCGCACCGCCGACGAGCGCAGCCGGAATGCCGGTGACGTGGTAGGTTTCTTTGCCGGTCAGCCCCAGGCTTTGCGCGTTCTGCCCCTGCTCAAACTGCAGCGGCATCAGGCCCATCCCCACCAGGTTGCTGCGGTGGATGCGTTCGAAACTTTCGGCGATCACGGCCTTTACGCCGAGCAGCATCACGCCCTTGGCGGCCCAATCGCGCGAGGAGCCGGAGCCGTATTCCTTGCCTGCCAGAATCAGCAGCCCCACGCCTTCGGCCTGGTATTTCACCGAGGCGTCGTAAATGAACATCTGCTCGCCATCCGGCAGGTGCACCGTCCAGCCGCCCTCGGTGCCGGGCGCGAGCTGATTGCGCAAGCGGATGTTGGCCAGCGTGCCGCGCACCATCACCTCGTGGTTGCCGCGGCGCGCACCGTACTGGTTGAAATCCTTCGGTTCCACGCCTTGTGCGATCAGGTAGCGGCCCGCCGGCGTGTCCTTGGGGATCGATCCGGCCGGCGAAATGTGATCGGTCGTCACCGAATCGCCGAGCATGGCGAGCACACGCAGGCCTTCGAGGTCATGAATGGAAGTGGCCGGGTCAACCATCTTCTCGAAATAGGGCGGCTTCTTGATGTAGGTGGACCGGTCGTCCCACTGAAAGGTGTCGCCGGCCGGGACGGGCATGGCCTGCCAGTTGGCGTCGCCGTCGAAGACATGCGCGTATTCGTGCTCGAACATGCCCTGGTCCACGGCCGCCCGCACCGTCTCTTGCACTTCCTGGTTGGATGGCCAGATGTCGCGAAGGTAGACCGGCTTGCCTGCGCTATCGGCGCCCAGCGGGTCGTTCGCCAGATCGACATCCACCGTGCCGGCCAGCGCGTACGCCACCACCAGCGGCGGCGACGCCAGGTAATTCGCCTTGACCAGCGGGTTCACCCGGCCCTCGAAGTTGCGGTTGCCGCTCAGCACCGCCGCTACCACGAGGTCCTCTTTCTGCACCGCTTGCGCCACCGGTTCGGGCAGCGGCCCGCTGTTGCCTATGCAGGTGGTGCAGCCGAAGCCCACCAGGTGAAACTTGAGCCGCTCGAGATACTCAAGCAGTCCGGCAGCGCGGTAATAATCCATCACCACTTTCGAGCCAGGCGCCAGGCTGGTCTTCACCCACGGCTTCACGGTGAGGCCGCGCTCCACGGCTTTCTTCGCCACCAGGCCGGCCGCCAGCATCACCGAGGGATTGGAGGTGTTGGTGCAGCTCGTAATGGCGGCGATCACCACCGCGCCGCTGCCGATGATGGCGGCTTGGCCGTCGATCTGTGCCTGTGCGCTCTTCCCATTGCCTGGGAACGCGGCGTGAAAGTTCTGCTTCACGCCGGAGAGCTCCACGCGGTCCTGCGGCCGTTTCGGTCCGGCCATCGACGGCGTCACTTTCCCCAGATCCAGCTCCAGCGTGTCCGCGTACACAGGGTCCGGCGTGGAATCGGTTCGGAACAGGCCTTGCGCTTTGGTGTATGCATCCACCAGCGCTACCAGGCCGGCATCGCGGTTGGTGAATTTCAAATACGCGAGCGTCTCCGCGTCCACCGGGAAGAAGCCCATGGTCGCGCCGTACTCGGGCGACATGTTGGCGACCGTGGCGCGGTCCGCCAAGCTGAGCGCGCTGAGGCCGGTTCCGTAAAACTCAACGAACTTACCCACCACGCCCTTCTTGCGGAGTATCTGGGTGATGGTGAGCACCAGGTCGGTGGCGGTGCATCCTTCCGGCAGCTTGCCGTGCAGTTTGAAACCCACCACCGGCGGCAGCAGCATCGAGATCGGCTGGCCCAGCATGCAGGCCTCGGCTTCGATGCCGCCCACGCCCCATCCCAGCACGCCCAGGCCGTTAATCATCGTGGTGTGCGAATCGGTGCCGACCAGCGTATCGGGATAGGCCTGCCCTTTGGCGCGAAATACGACCGATGCCAGGTATTCGAGGTTCACCTGGTGCACGATGCCCGTGTCCGGCGGCACGACGCGGAAGTTGCGGAAGGCGGTTTGCCCCCAGCGCAGCAGCGCGTAGCGCTCGCGGTTGCGCTCGAATTCCAGCACCGCGTTGATGCCGAAAGCGTCCGCCGAGCCGAAGCGGTCCACCTGCACCGAATGGTCGATCACCAGGTCGGCCGGCATCAGCGGGTTGGCGCGGGCAGGGTCGGCGCCGGCCGCGGAAAGCGCGTCGCGCATCGCCGCCAGATCCACCACCGCCGGCACGCCGGTGAAGTCCTGCAACAGCACGCGCGCCGGCATGAAGCTGATTTCCTTGCCCTCCGGGGCGGCCTGGCCGCGCGCCACGTACTCGACATCGGAGGCCAGCACGCGGCGGCCATCCTCCCAGCGGAGCAGGTTTTCGAGCAGAATGCGGATCGAAAACGGCAGCCGCGCAACATTACCCACGCCCTTTTCTTCCACCGCCTGAAGCCGGAAGTACTCGTATTCGGCCGAGCCCACACGCAGCTTCGCCCTCGCGCCAAAGCTATTGGTTTGCATCAACTTGATTATAATGGCGCCCAGGCCAACGCCATAGGGCCGGCAGGCCAGGCTCGCTCTTCAATTACGTACCCCACGTCTAAGAAGGACCGTGTAAACACTCTAAAGTTTTAAGGGCATTGACCGATTTGTTGAATGTGCTGCCACATGCATCTAGCAGCGGGAAAGCCGCGGACGTCACCCCGGCGGGTTTCGCAGCCCTGGTGGCGGGCGTGTCGGCGGGCGCAGCCGGGAATCAGCGGATTGTCGAAGAAGTGCTGGAGAACGATCCTGACCTCTTTTATCGCGGCGCCATAGAAGCGCTGCGGACCCAAGAACCGTCCCGCGGCCTGCGCTTCCTGGTGGGGTTGCTCATTGCCAACGATCTACTGGAATCGCTTTTATGCGAAGCGTCTCTCGACGTCGAAGAGGCGGCGGCGGCGGCCCGCATGGCGATCCAGATCGACCCCAGCGTGGAACTCAGCCTGGCCCGGCACCTCGCCGACGGCGTAACTATCGGCACGCACCCACTGCTCGCCGCCAATGCAGCGCGCGGGCTGCACATCCTGGCCCGCGTCTCGGACGGCGCCAGGATCCTGCCGTCGCTCGCCCGCCTGCTGCATTCGACGGATGCCGACCTTCGTTCCAAGGCCGCGCTCATCATGGGCCGCAGTAACCGCAGCGCCATGTGGGTGCAAAGCCGGATGGGCGACGCGGATCCGCGCCTGCGAGCCAACGCTGTCGAAGGGTTATGGGGGGTGGAAACCGAGGAAGCGCGCGACTTGATGCTGGCCGCACTGCACGATGCCAACAACCGGGTAGTGGGCAACGCTCTTTATGGGCTTTACGCGATGGGCGAATCCGTGTCCCTCGCCGAAACCATCAAGCTGGCCGCCCACCCCTTGCCGGTTTTCCGCGCCACCGCCGCTTGGATGATGGGAGAGACCGGGGATCGGCGGTTTCGCGACACGGTGGCGCAGTTGCTGCGGGACCCGCACCCGATGGTGCGTTCGCGGGCCTTGCGGTCAGTCGCGCGCATCAAGGCAGCCATGGCTCAGTCGGCTTCGGGCCAGCCCTGGCGGCTCTCCAGCTTGATGTTGGAAACGATGGCTGCCGCCGCCTCCGCCGGGCCGAAACAAATGCGGCGCGTGCAAGTAGCAGTGGCTGCCCCAAACTCCGCGACCGCCATGCTGCGCGCCACGCACTTCATCGTTTGCGAAGACGGGCAACCGGTGATGAACTACCGCGTGAAGGTCCGCCCCAGTCCACCGGCCATGTCCGTCGTCTTCCTGTTTCCGCGCGCGGGCGAGGCTCAAGAGCCTCCCTGGGTGACCGGTGCGCTCCGGTGCCTGGCTGGAAAGCGGGTTTCGGATTGGTGGGCGTATCTGCCGTGGGTGCCGGCCAGTGAAGGCCTCACCACCGCCTCCGTGGCCCAGGCTAACGAAGAGCTGCCCTTCACCCCTAGTAACGATGCCCTGGCCGATTCCTTTCGCCGCATGACACAACGTGCCGACTGCGGCGACGTTTGGCAAACGCTTTGGCGGGCCCTGCGAGCCGAATCCAGCATGACGCGCGGCAAACGCCACGTCATCCTCTTTGCTGCCGAGCAGGTGCGCGGCGTGGCCGGGCCCGGCCTGGTGGCCACGGTTGGCGCCTCCCTCGGCTTGGTCCAGGTCATCTCGTCGGTCCGCAATCCTGCCCTCGAGGACCTCTGCAACAAGACGCGCATCAGTTATACGTATGCTGCCGCACCCGAGGAAATCATCGCGCGCATTGAGGAAGCTTACCTGAATCTTAACGCGCGCTACGAAATCGTCTATCAGACCTTCTCCCAGGAAGCCCGCGAGCTCAAGATCAGAATCGAATGCCCGTCCGGATGGGGCGAAACCAGCGTCGCCATTCCGCCGGCGGCCGGGTGAGCTCGGCGGCGGGATTCTCAGTCAATCCCGGCGGACTATCAGACGCGCTGCGCCACGGATTTTGCCTGCAAGAACAGCAGCAGGTAGTCCGGGCCGCCGGCCTTGGAATCCGTGCCCGACATGTTGAATCCGCCGAAGGGATGCGCGCCCACCATGGCGCCGGTGCATTTTCGATTGAAATAGAGATTGCCGACGTGAAAGCGCTCGGCGGCCTGGCGCAGGTGTTCAGGATCGTTCGAAAACACGGCGCCGGTGAGCCCGTACTCGGAATCGTTGGCCAGTTGCAGCGCGTGTTCGAAGTCTCTCGCTTTGGTCACCGCCAGCACGGGCCCGAAAATCTCCTCCTGAAAAATCCGCGCACCGGAATCGACGTCCGCGATGACGGTGGGCGGAACGAAGTAACCGTCGCCCGGCACCGGCTGGTCTCCAACCACCATGCGCCCCTCTTTCGTGCCGACCTCGATATAAGCCTGAATGGTCTTGCGTGCGCTCTGGCTGATCACCGGCCCCAGGTAGTTGGCCGGATCGTCGGCGGGGCCGATCTTGATGTTCCGCACCTTCTGCCCCAGCTTCTCCAGGAAGCTGTCGTATACCTTGGCATCGACGATGGCCCGCGAGCAGGCCGAGCACTTCTGGCCCTGGTAGCCGAACGCCGATGCCAGAACGCCGTCCACGGCCTTGTCCAGGTCGGCATCGCCATCGACGACGATGGCGTCCTTGCCGCCCATTTCCGCCACCACGCGCTTGATCCAGATCTGTCCGCGCTGCGCCCTGGCGGCCAGCTCGTTGATGCGCAAGCCCACATCGCGCGAGCCGGTGAAGGAAATGAAGCGCGTCTTGGGGTGTCCCACTAGGACATCGCCAACCGCCGCGCCGCTGCCGGTGAGCAAGGTGAACGAACGCTCGGGGAAACCCGCTTCCAGCAGCACCTCGGCGAACTTGGCGGCAATAGTCGGGGTTTCGCTGGATGGTTTCAGCACCACGGTGTTGCCCGCCACCAGCGAGGCCACGGTCATCCCCACCAGGATGGCCGCCGGAAAATTCCAGGGCGGAATCACCACGCCGACGCCGAGCGGGATGTAGATCATCTCATCGTGTTCGCCGGGTAGCTGCACCACCGGCTGCGGCCCGGCAAGCCGCTGCATTTCACGCGCGTAGTATTCGCAGAAGTCGATGGCCTCGGATACATCGGCTTCGGCTTCCGGCCATGTCTTGCCTGCCTCGTAGACCAGCCAGGCGTCGAATTCGAGCTTGCGCCGCCGCAGGATGCGCGCGGCTTCGAACGTCATGCCGATGCGCTCCTCCGCAGGCACGCGGCTCCATTCCGGGAAGTACTGCCAGGCGGCTTCGACAGCGCGTGCCGCAAGCACGGCATCCGCGCGGTGATGCACCCCCACGATTTCGCTTGGGTTCGACGGATTCACCGATTCCAGCTTGTCGCCGGTCGAGACGTACTCGCTCCCGATGCGGAGCTGGTATTCGCGTCCGAACTCGGAGCGCACTTGCCGCAGTGCTTCCTCCATGGCTCGCCGGATAGCGGGCTGGGAGAAATCGGCGTACGGTTCATTTCGGAACTCGGTCAAGGTAGCGGTAGCCATGCTTATCATGGTGACAAAAGCAACCGGCGAAATCCAATGTGTCCCATGCCCCTGGTACAATTCCGGTGTGATCCGCGTCCTGATGATTTCCTCGGAGGTTGCGCCGCTTGCCAAGACCGGCGGGCTGGCGGATGTGGTTGGCGCATTGCCCGGCGCCCTGCGCGAGTTCGGATGCGAGACCGCGGTGGTGATGCCCCGCTACGGATCAATCCCTCTCAAAGACGCGCGGCGCGTCTACGATCATCTTCCGGTGTACCTTGGGCCGGCGGGCTTCGATATCGCCATCTACCAGGCGCCGGCGGAGTATCCGCTGTACCTGGTGGAGTGCCCGCGGCTGTTTTGCCGGCCAGGGCTTTATGGCGAGGCGGGCGTCGACTATCCGGATAACCACGTTCGATTCGCCGTATTCGCGCGCGCGGCCTTGGGCGTGGCGCGGTTCCTGTTTCAGCCCGACATATTGCATTGCCACGACTGGCAGGCGGGCCTGGTGCCCGCATACCTGCGCACCACGCTGGCCGGCGATCCGACGTTCATGGGCGTGAAAACGCTGTTCACGATTCACAACCTGGGCTACCAGGGTCTGTTCCCCGCCAGTGCGCTCAATGAGGTGGCCCTGGACAAAACCGTTTTCAACCCCGGTGGGATGGAATTCTTCGGCCAGGTCAGTTACATCAAAGGCGGCATCGCGTTCGCCGACGCGCTTTCCACCGTCAGCCCCACGTACGCCCGCGAGATTCAGACGCTGGAGTACGGCTTCGGCCTGGATGGCGCCTTGCGCTCGCGTGCCGCGGTGCTGACCGGCATCCTGAACGGCGCCGACTACCGCGAATGGAGCCCGGAGAACGACCCGCTGATTCCCGCGCCCTATTCGGCGCAGGATTTAAGCGGCAAGCGCGCCGCCAAGGAGCGGCTGGTGGCGGAACTCGGTTTTCCGGCGGAAGCGATGGATCGGCCGTTGCTGGGCATCGTCACGCGGCTCACGCCGCAAAAGGGTACCGATATTCTGGTCGAGGTGGCGAGCGAAATCGTCGCCGAAGACGCCTACCTGGCGGCCCTCGGCGCCGGTGAGCCGGAGTACGAGGAGCCCTTCCGCGCCATGTCCGAACGATTCTCCGGGCGCATCGCGGCTCGCATCGGTTATGACAACCGGCTGTCTCACCTGATCGAGGCCGGCGCCGACATGTTCCTCATGCCCAGCCGCTACGAGCCCTGCGGCCTGAGCCAGATCTACAGCCTGCGTTACGGCACGGTACCCGTGGTTCGCGCCACCGGCGGCCTGGATGATACCATCGATGAGGGCACCGGATTCAAGTTCCAGGAGTGTTCCGGGGCCGCTTTGTTGGGCGCCGTTCGCGCCGCCATCCAAGCTTTTTCCAACCAGGATGAGTGGCGCGCCATGATGCTCCGCGGAATGCAAAAGGATTTCTCCTGGAGGGCTTCCGCGCAAGCGTATGCCTCATTGTATGGGCGGTTGTCGGGACGGGGATGAATCCTTTTTCGCGGCGCCGATTCTAATATTGCAGGAGATAAGATGGCAGGTCAGAACACCTTAACCTTTACCGATTCTTCGTTTGACCAGGACGTCCTCCGGTCGGAAGTGCCGGTTTTGGTGGACTTTTGGGCCGAGTGGTGTGGCCCGTGCAAGATGATGGGCCCCACCATTGACGTGGTGGCCAGCGAGTACGCCGGCAAGGCCAAGATCGGCAAGCTGGACGTGGATAGCAACGACAAGACCGCCATGCGCTACAACATCCGCGGCATTCCCACCTTGCTGCTGTTCAAGGGCGGGCAGGTGGTGGAGCAGCGGGTCGGCGCCGTTGGCAAGTCCGAAGTCCAGAAAATGCTCGATTCACACGTCTAAGTGAGCTGAAGCCGGCACGCGCCATCGCACAATGCCTTAGCTTGGAAGACAGAAACCAGGAGTCAAAATGGCGGCGGCGTAGGCGCCCAGCAGGCCTTCTGGCTCCTGGACTCCTGCTCTTCCCTACTTGAGCCCCAGCCGCCGGTGGTCTTTCAGGATGCAGCGGTCCATCGCCGCCGCCATGCCGGCGGATTCGGCGCGCCGCGCTGCCTCTTCATGCACGACGCCTTCCTGCATCCAAATCGCCTTCGCGCCCTTGCGGATGGCGGCTTCGACGATCTCGGGCACGTGTTCCGAGCGGCGGAAGATATCGACGATATCGACTGGATCGGGAACCGCATCCAGCGACGCGTATGATTTTTCGCCAAGCACCTCGGCGACGTTCGGGTTGACCGGGATGATGCGATACCCCGCCCGCTGCATGTACTCCGCCACGCCATAGCTGGGACGGAAGCGCCTGGCCGAAAGGCCCACCACCGCGATGGTATGGGCCGAACCGAGGATGTCCGCCGTGCGGCTCATGCGCCCTCTTGCCTGGCCGTCGCCGGCCTCGAACGCAGCGCGCGCCGCAGCTTGCCCACCTCGTCTTCCGTCAGGTGGCGGAAGCCGCCGGGCTTGAGCGGTCCCAGTTCGATGGGGCCTATGCGCACCCGCCGCAGTTTCTCCACCAGCAAATCGAAATGGCGGAACATCAACCGGATTTGATGATTCCTGCCTTCGAAAAGACGCACCTCGTACCAGGGATTCTGCGCCGCGTGGATGAGCTTCAGCCCGGCCGGCAGCGTGCGCTTTCCGGAAAGCGGCACGCCGCGCCGGAACTGCTCCTCCTGCTCGGCGGTCAGCGTGCCATTCACTTTCACCACATAGGTCTTGGGCAGATGCGTGGTGGCGGACATGATGGCGTTGGCCATCTCGCCATCGTTGGTGAGCAACAGCAGCCCTTCGCTGTGATAGTCCAGGCGGCCCACCGGGTAGACGCGCTCTTTCACCCCGTGCAGCAGGTCCATCACGGTGGCGCGCTGCTCGGGGTCGCTCACCGTGGTGACGGTGCTGTCCGGCTTGTACAGCGCCAGGTAGACCAGCCGCTTGGGCGCGCGCAACAGCTTGCCATCCACCTTGATGTGATCGCGCTCCAGGTCGGCCTTGGAGCCGAGCTCAGTGACCGCAGCGCCGTTGACCCAAACGCGGCCCTCCGTAATCAACTGCTCGGCATGGCGGCGCGAAGCCACGCCGGCGTGCGAGAGAATCTTCTGCAGCCGCTCTTCGGCCATCAGTTGTCCTCGGAAGGCGGTCCTTCATCGGCTGCCGGCGTTTCGGGTTCCGCGGACTCGGGCTGGGCGGGTTCGGGCCGGGCATCCCCGGCCCCTACAGGCTCCGACGCCAGTTCGGGCGCAGCGGCTTCGGCGTCCGGTTCGCTGTCGGCAAACGCCATGCGGCGGATCTCTTCGAATTCCTTGAGCGAGGGCAGCTCGCTCAAATCCTTCAAGCCGAACTGAATCAGGAATTCCTTGGTGGTCTTGTAGAGGATCGGCTTGCCGATCACGTTCTTGCGACCGGCCGCGGCGATCAGCTTGCGGTCGAGCAGCGTCTTCAACACGCCCGCGCCTTGCACGCCGCGGATTTCCATAATCTCGGGTGCCGTGGCGGGCTGCTTGTAAGCGATCACGGCCAGCGTTTCCAGCGCCGGCAGCGAGAGCTTGAGTGGCGGCTTGAGGCTCTTGACGAACGTGCGCATGGCGTCATGGTGCTCTGCCTTGGTGGCCATCTTGTAGCCGCCGGCCACTTCGCGAATCGCCATGCCGTGCTCGGGCTTGTCGAATTCCTCAATCAGGCGGGCCAGCGCTTCCTGGACGCGGTCCGGCGGTTGCCCCAGGGCCGCGGCCACCTGCGCGGCCGTCACCGGCTCCTCGGCCACGTATACAATCGCCTCTACGACCGCGCGCAACTGGGCGTCGGCCAGCGAAACCGGCGCATCGTCCGGCGCCGGGCCAGCGAGCAACTCGTCCATCGAAACCGGCTGCGGCGGGGTGTCTGTCCCCTCGGTCGCCGGCTGCTCCGCTTTCGGCGAGGCTGCTGCGGTGGGTGTTTCCAGTTCTTCCATTGCCGTCAAAGGTAATCTTTTTCAATCGTGGCGATGGGCTGCTCGCTGGCGAAGACAGCATCGAAATTCCGGTGCCGCCGCAGCGCGATTTCGCCGAACAAATGTTTCTGCGTCACTTCCACCGCCTGCATCCGCACCATTTCGAGCACGGCCAGAAACAGCGCGATCATGGCGCGCCGCGAGCGCTGCTCCTCGAAGACGCGCAAAATGAAGATCGGCTGATCCGGCGCCATCGCCAGAAACCGGTCGCGCAGGTTGCGAATCATGTCCGGCACCGTAATGTCGGCCGATTCCACCTCGTACGTCGGGCGAAGCCTGGCGCGCTCCATAATCGCCCCGAACGCCTTTACCAGGTCGAACAGCGTGATCGCCAGGCCCGGGTCTTCGTCCTCGCCGGCGAAGGCTTTGATCTGCGGATTCGACCAGACGTTCTCCTCGATCATCCGTTTCTGTTGCAACATTTCGGCGGCGTTCTTGAAGCGCTCGTGCTCGAGCAGCCGTTCCACCAGTTCCTGGCGCGGGTCTTCCGCCTGCTCGTCGTCGTCGCCCAGCGCCGGATCGCGCGGCAACAACATTTTCGACTTGATGTGGATCAGCGTGGCCGCCATGTAGACGAACTCCGCCCCCAGGTCGATATCCATCTCGCGCGCCTTGTCCATGTACTCCAGGTACTGCGACGTGATGGTGGCGATGGGGATGTCCTTGATATCGATCTGCTGCTTGCGAATCAGGTCCAGCAGCAAATCGAGCGGCCCCTCGTAATGCTCCAGGTGGATGTCCAACGGCGATGACACTGCTATCACGATAGCACGGGGCAAACCGGAAACCGGAGTCGCAGCGGGGCAAGAAAGGCAGGCGAAGTGTGCCATTTTAGATAGCGATCTGTCGCGCAATCCGCGGGCGAGGCAGTGCCTCGCCCCTACAACGGATTCGTAGGGGACGGGCATGCCTGGATTACGGGAACCGGCTCACGGCAACCAGCGATTTGGCGACTCCCAGCACGCGCTCGCGCAGAATGCGCGCTTCGGGAAAGAGCGCGCGCAGTTCCCGCGGCCCGAGCAAGCGGACGTCGCGCAGGTAATGATCGATGTAAAAATCACGCCGGTCGGCTGATAGTGGAACCAGCACGCGCCACCAATTGCAACGCGGCACGAGCGCCCGCTGCCACCGCCGCGGCAGCCAATGGATGAACGGGGTGAGCAGGTGTTGCTCCACCGGAAACCAGCGGTTAGGCGTTTCCACCCAATAGGCGCGGCCGACGCGCCCTACCTCGCGCGCGAATTGCCGCTGGCTGGCGGCGTCGCCGACGTGTTCGATCACCGAGTTGCTGAAAACCACGTCGAAGGCGGCATCGCGGAAGGGCAGCGCGCGGCCATCGCCCGCCACCCAGGCCGAGGCGCCCGCCAGGTCCGCGGCGGCGCGCGGCGTGTTCAGCAACACCAGCCGCGGCGGCGCCGCCAACAGACGCCAGTTATCCGGAGTGCCGCCGATATCGAGCACGCGCGTCTCGGAGGTGACGCCCAACTCGGCAACGAACCGCGCCATCCGCCGGCGGCGGAAGTGCCGGGAGATGGCGGCGAAAAGCTGAGCGGCGGTCATGGAGTTCGCAACGCAGAAAACCAAATTCCGAGCCACAGATGAACACAGATAAACACGGATAAGAAATCCAGGAGAATCAGTTTCTTGTTCTCATCCGTGTTCATCTGTGTTTATCTGTGGCCAAGACTCTTTCGCGGCTGACGCGCGCTCACACAATCCAGCCATCGGCCAGATTGACGACACGGTGGCTGTAAGCGGCGTTGGCTTCCGAGTGCGTCACCTGCACGATCGTTGTCCCTTCCTCGTTCAGCTTCTTGAACAGCTCCATGATTTCCTTGCCCTGGCTGGAGTGCAGGTTGCCGGTCGGTTCGTCGGCCAGGATCAGCTTGGGGCTGGCAATCACCGCGCGCGCCACGGCCACCAGTTGCTGCTGGCCGCCGGAGAGCTGGCTGGGGTACAGGTCGCGCTTGCCCACAATGTGAAAGCGGTCAAGGGAATCGCAGACGATGGCCGCCCGCTCGGAGCTTTTCACGTTGCGGTAGGAGAGCGGAATGTCCAGGTTCTCGTACACCGTCAGGTTGTCGATCAGGTGATAGCTCTGAAAGACGAAGCCGATGTACTTCTTATTGAGCTCCACGCGGTCTTTGGGCTTCATCCGGTGAACCTGGTGGTCGACGAATTCGAACTCGCCGGTCCACGCCGCGTCGAGCATGCCGAGGATGCTGAGCAGCGTCGACTTGCCCGCGCCGGAGGGGCCCATGATGGTGACGAACTCGCCCTCGCGAATCTCCAGATTGATGCGGCGGAGGACGTAGGTGCGCCCGTATCCGCCTTCGTAAAACTTTTCCACGTTGCGAAGAGTAATCATGATGTCCTATTCATGGCGCAGGGCCCCGACTGGATCGAGGCCCATGGCGCGCCGCGCCGGCAGGTAGCTGGCGGCCAGCGCAACCGCCGCCAAGCCCAAAGCGGCCGCCGCATACGTGCCAAAATCGCGCGGCTGAACGCCAAATAGCATGGAGGCCATCAGCCGCGTGAGTGCCAAAGCTCCGGCCAGCCCCAGAGCGATGCCCAAAGCCGCCAGGCGCGCGACGTGTCCCAGGATCAGGCTCAGCACGTCGCTTTTCTGCGCGCCCATCGCCATCCGAATGCCCAGTTCCCGCACGCGTTCGCCGGCGTCATACGAAACCACGCCATAAATGCCCACCGCGGCCAGTACGAACGCAATCGAGCCGAACAGGCCCAGCAGCAGCGTGCTGAAGCGCGCGCCGGCCACGGCTTTGGTGACGATCGCGTCGCCCGTCTGCACGTCCGCGACCGGCTGATCGGGATCCAACTGCCGCACCTCGCTCTGCACGCTCGCGGCCAGCAGCAACGGGTCGCCGCCGGTCTTGATGACGATGTTGGTGGCCGCGGTGGGCGCCTGATCGTACGGGCTATAGATGGTCGGCCAATCTTCGCCTTGCACGGCCTCCGGTTTTACGCCGGCCACCACGCCCACCACTTCGGCCACACGCGGCGGACCCGAATCGAGGGCTAGACGCCCGCCCAGCGGATTCGCACCAGGCCAAAAACGGCGCGCCAGCATCTGGTTGATCACAACCACCTCGGGCGACTGGCCGGTATCGGCATCCGTGAAGCCCCGGCCGGCGACCAGAGGGATACCCATCACGCGGAAGTAGTCTGTGGAAACGGAGCGAGCCAGCGCGATCGGGCGCTGGTCGGGCGGCGGCGCCGGACGGTCGGCGACGGCGAAGACCACCCCCAGGCCAAGGCCGGTCAGCGGGAGCCCGTTGCAGACGCCGACGCCGCGCACGCCGGGAAGCGCGCTCAATCGGGGCATGATGGCGTGCAGGAAAGCCACGCGGCGCGACGAAGCGGCATTTCTGCCGCCGGAAAGCGGCAGGCGCAAGGTGAGCAGGTTGGAAGGATCGAAGCCCGGGCTAACCGCGCGCAGCCGGTTGAAACTCCGCGCCAGCAGGCCGGCGCCGATCAGCACCACCAGTGCCAAGGCGATCTCGAGCACCACCAGACCGCTGCGCAGCATGCGGCCGGAGCGGCCGACCGTGCCGCCGCGCCCACCTTCCACCAGGGCCTGGTTCAAATTGCCGGACGCTACCTGCAGGGCGGGCGCCATGCCGAACAGGATGCCGGTGAGGCAAGAGAGGACGACGGCGAACAGCAGCAGCCGCCAGTCGGCGTGGATTCGCGACAGGCGCGGTATGTTGGCGGGACCCAGCCGGACAACCAGGCTGACAGCGCCGGCGGCTAGCACCACGCCCAGCGCTCCGCCGGCGAGCGCCAGCAGCACGCTTTCCGAGAGCAACTGCAAAGTGATGCGGAGGCGGCTGGCGCCCAGCGCGGCGCGGACGGCGATTTCTTTGCGCCGGGTGGCGCCGCGCGCCAGCAGCAAATTCGCCACGTTGGCGCATGCAATCGCCAGCAGGAGGCCCACCGCCGCCAGCAGCACCAGCAGCGACTGGCGGGTCTTGCCCACAATCTGCTCGACCAGCGGCCGCACGTCGGCGCGGAATCCGCTGTCGATCGCCGGATAGGCCCGTTCCAGGCTGTCGCCCAGGCTGGCGAATTCGGCCACCGCCTGCTGGTAAGTCACGCCCGGCTTGAGCCGCGCGATCACCGTGAGGAAAGAGCCGGCAGCCTGGCGCGGATCGTTCACATTCAAGTTCAGAGGAACCCAGACGTCCACACCCGGCTCGAGAACTGAAAAGCCGGGCGGCAGCACGCCCACCACGGTGTAGCTCTGGCCGCGCAGGCGGATCGATTTGCCGGGAATGGAAGGATCGGCTCCGAACCGGCGTTGCCACAACTCGTAGCCGATCAGGGCCACATTGGCCGGCGTCGGAGTGTCCTCGGCGGCCAGAAAGGTCCGACCCAGCACCGCTTGCACGCCCAACATGGGGAACAGGCTGGCCGACACGCGCTCCGCTTTCAATTCCTCGGCGTCCATGTGGCCATTCGGGCCGCCGGTCAAAGTGGCATGCACGTCTGAAATGGCGGCCATCGCGGCCACGGTGTGGCAGCGGCGGCGCCATTCGTCGAAATTGATGCCCGCCACGTACAAATCGGTCTTCCGTTGGGGAACGTTCTTCTCGAAGATCGCCAGCAACCGGCCGGCATCGCGAAAGGGCAGTGGCTGGAGCAGCACCGCGTTCACCACGCTAAAAATAGCCGTTGTGGCGCCAATTCCGAGCGCCAGAGCCACCAGTGCCAGCGCCGCCAGGCCGCGCGCCTTCCACCACAGGCGCACCCCATGCCGCAGATCCTGAACCAGCGGGTGCATGAGGTGAGGTTACCAAACCGCGCTGGGCGGCGCAGCGGGCGCTAGTGCTTGCCGGCCGATTCAACCTGTTCTTCCACAATGCGGCCGTCGAACAGCCGGATGGTGCGGTCGGCGAATTCGGCGTAGCGCGGGTCGTGCGTCACCATGCAGACGGTAGCGCCGGCCGAGTGCAACTCCTTCAGCAGGCTCATGACGGCCTCGCCATTGGCCGAATCGAGGTTGCCGGTAGGCTCGTCGGCGAGCAGGATCAGGGGATCGCCACCGAGGGCGCGGGCCACTGCCACGCGCTGCTGCTGGCCGCCCGAGAGCTGCGAGGGATAATGCTTCATGCGGTGCGACATGCCGACCCTCTCCAGCGCCTCCTGCACGCGGCGCTTGCGCTCCGAGCCGGGCATGCCGCGGTAGGTGAGCGGCAGTTCCACGTTCTCGTAGACCGTCAGATCGCCGATCAGGTTGAACGCCTGAAAGATGAAACCGATCTCGCGGTTGCGGATGCGCGCCCGCTCGCTCAGCTTCAGCCCGGTCACGGACTTGCCATTCAGGTAATACGTGCCGTCGCTGGGAGTGTCGAGCAGCCCCAGAATCGCCAGCAGCGTGGACTTGCCGCAGCCGGACGGGCCGGCAATCGACAGGTACTCTCCTTTCTTCACTTCGAAGTGGATGCCGGCGAGGGCGTGTGTCTCCACTTCATCGGTGATGAAGACCTTGCTCACCTGTTCCAGGCGAATCAGCGCTTGCGAGCCGTTTTCCATTTTTCCTCTACCTCAAAGACGATATTGGCGAAGAACTAGTTCAGCTTAATCCTGTCGTATTGATCATAATTCGACATGTCGGAGAGAATCACGCGATCGCCGACGTTCAGTCCGTTCTTGATTTCGATGGTGTTGACCGAGCTGCGGCCGAAGACTACCTTCACCTTGTTGGCGTACTTGCCGTCCGGCTCGATCTTGAACAACTGTACAGCGCTGTTCTCCTGGCCGAACACGGGCCGGCCCACGAATAGCACATCGTCCAGTTTCTCAAGCTGAATGGTGCCGTCCACGCTCAAATCGGGACGAAGCACCGGTGGAATGGGTCCTTTCAACGCTACGTCGACGGTGACTGTGCCGTTGAGGACGGATGGATCGATGCGGGAAACCTTGCCGTCGATCAGCCCATTCCAGTTTCCTCCGGCAAGTCTGGTATCGATCACCGCCGGCAGTCCGATGGTGATGTCCTTGACCTGCGTTTCGGCGATTTTCAGCTCCGCCTTTAAATGCGAGGGCTGGGCCACTTTGCCCAGCGGCGTGCCAGCCAGCACCTTCTGGCCTTCCTCTACCTCGGTGAGCGGAGCGGGCAGGGCTTCCAGCATGCCGTCAAAGCCCGCACGCACATTCAACTGGTTCACCTGGCTTTTCTTGAGATCGTACTCGGCCTGCAACTGATCCACTTTCACCTTGGCGGCCGCGAGCTGCGCTTCGTCCGCCTTCGAGTTGATCTGCAGGCGCTTCAACTCGAGCTGGTATTGTTCGGCAAGCTGTTGGGCTTTGGTGGCGGAGATCTTGGCATCGATTTCCGAAACCAGCCCGTCCTTGATCAGCGTCTGGTCGCGGTCGGCCTGCAGCTTGGCGTTGTCCATATCGCCCTTCGTCTGCGCCGCCTGCGACTGCATGTCGAGCAGCGCCTTTTCGAGCGTGACCTTGAGGTTTTCGTAATCGGCCTGGGCGGCTTTGAGCAGGTACTGCGCGTCGAGCAGCGCCGTCTCCAACTCCGGGCTGGTCATCACCATCACCAACGAATCGGCCTTGACCGGCGTGCCGGGCTTGATGAGAATGCGCTCGATGCGGGCATCCGTGTTAGCCGTGATTAGCATCGTGTCTTCCGGAACCAGCGTGCCCAAACCGCGCACTTCCCGCACCATGGGGCCGCGCTTCACCGTGTCCGGCCACAAGGCCGACATGTCCACGCCGGGCGCCGCGGGCTTCAGGCGGGTGACTCCGTAGCCGGCGCCGCCCACTACCGCCAGAACCACGACTCCGATGATGGTCCAGCGGATGGCCTTCTTCCGGCCCACGTTCTTGCGTTGTATATCCATTACCGTTCCCGAGGGGAAAAGGCACGGCTTCTGCCACTTCGAGCATAGGCTAACATATGACGTTCAAAGGCGAATCTCCGTTAGGCTGCAATGCGGACTGTCCGCTTGTGGGACAGCTTGTGCCGCGGTGGGACGAAGGATTTCGTCCCTGGCGCCTAATGGGCAAACCAGCCGGGCCCGACCACCAGGTGGTGGCTGATGGAGTCCGGCACCACCAAGAACAGCAACACACCCAGCGTGCCGTGCGCCAGACCGAGGAAGTAAAGGTTGCGGTAGCTGCTATACAGGCGCGCGGCGACGTAGCCCGCCAAGAGTGTCACCGGCATCAGGAACCAGTTCGGCGCGTGTACCGCGGAAAACAGCGCCGCGGCGGCCACCGCCGCGCCACGCCCCGGCAGCACAATTTCGAGGCGTTTCAGGCAATAGCCGTTCAGCAGGTACTGCTGGAAAAGGCCCCAGGGCAAGTAGATTGCCCAAGTCAACGCGGCGCGGTCGAGCGGGACACGGCGGACGGTGTCCAACAGCAGCCCGGCCGCCAGCAGCGTCAGCGCCAGGAATGCCAGCGCGGGAGCGAAGCGCCGCAGGCACTCAGCCAGGTTCTGCACGCGGAAACCAATCGCCCCCACTCCTTCGCCTCGGCACCAGTGGGAGACCAGTGGCAGCGCCAGAATCGGCGCCCAAGCCGCCGGGTAGTGGTAGCGCAGACTCCAGATGTAGGCCAGGATCAGGCCGAAAACTACCATCGGCTCCAAAATGGCGAGTTTGCGCCGTGTGCCTCCGGACATCCCTGTTTCAATTGTATGACGTTGGTTCCATACAGGCGAGCCGCCTTTTCGGTCACGATGTTAACCCTAGGGGTTATCCCGCCTCGGGTGTTTGCCGGTTATCGGTTATAGGGTACTTTGGAAGGTACTGAAAGGCCTAGGCACTAAGCACTAGTTCTGGTGAAATGAGAGTGATCGCGAGAATGTTCTCATGACGCCACTGCAAAACCTCTCATTCTCAGTGCTCCTCTTCGGCGCCCTGCAGTGCCTGTACTGTTGGAAGCTCCGGCGGCAGCGCCGCTTGTCCACCCAAACCGCGTTGCGCTGAGGCGCTTTGAAATTACGCGGGCCGGATTGCACGAGCGCAATGCGCTCCGGGTGTATGCGCGGGTAAGGGGCTCACGCTTTCCGGCGCAAGTCTCGTTCGGCACGAAACCAGTCCTCCCACTGCGAGCCACCCTGCCTGCCGCGGGATTCCCAATAGGAATAAGCGAGCGTGGCGATCTCATCGTGAGAGGGCGAAGCTGACGCGATCTTGGCGGGCGCCGGGCTGGTCTGCTGGCCTGCACCGCCCCTCCCTGGTGCGCCTTGATCCTGATAATGGCGATGGAGATGCGTGTGTCCGCGGAAGTGGGGCATCGAAGTCTGAGACCATTTCTTTATATCAGAGGCGGCGCTCGGAAGGGAACGCCCGTGGCGTCGAATTCGGTACTGGAAGGGCCAGTGAGCGCGGGGAGCACCCGCCATCTTGCCGTACGCTCGCGCCAGCGGCGGCGGTTTCGCTGAATGGTAGACTTGATGGTTCATGGCGAGAGCTACCCATTTGGAATGCAGCCTGTGCGGCTCCAGGCTGGATGCGGGCGCGCCGGCGAACCTTTGTTCCTGCGGTGGTCCGCTGCTGGTGCGCTACGATCTCGATACCATGCGGCACCGCTGGCGGCGGCGCGAAGTGGCCACCGGACCTTCCAGCATGTGGCGATACGCGCCCGTGCTGCCGCCTTCGGAAGCTTCGATCATCAGCCTCGGTGAAGGCTGGACGCCGCTGGTGCGCACCAAGCGGCTGGGCGCGCGGCTCGGCGCCGAAGCCCTCTGGGTCAAAGACGAGGGATTGAATCCTACAGCGTCGTTCAAAGCGCGCGGGCTTGCCTGCGCCATCTCGATGTGCGTGGAGCTGGGCATCCGCAAAGTAGCGATTCCTTCGGCAGGCAATGCGGCCAGCGCTCTGGCCGCGTACGCAGCGGCGGCCGGCCTGGAGTCATATATCTTCATGCCGCGCGACGTTCCGCAAGCGAATTATCTGGAATGTAAAGCGTACGGCGCCAACGTCACCCTGGTGGACGGGCTGATCAGCGATTGCGGCCGTCTGGTGGCGGAACGCGGCCCGCAGGAAGGCTGGTTCGACGTCAGCACGCTCAAGGAGCCGTATCGCATCGAGGGCAAGAAGACGATGGGCTACGAAGTGGCCGAACAGATGGATTGGGAACCGCCCGACGCCATCTTCTATCCCACCGGCGGCGGCGTGGGCATGATCGGCATGTGGAAGGCGTTCGACGAAATGGAGAAGCTGGGCTGGATCGGCAGCCGGCGGCCGAAAATGATTGCGGTGCAGGCGGAAGGCTGCGCGCCGGTGGTCCGCGCCTTCCAGGAAAACGAGCCGCGCAGCCGCTTCTTCGAAGGCGCTCACACGCTCGCCGCCGGCTTGCGTGTTCCCAAACCGCTAGGCGATTTCCTGGTGCTCGAGGCCGTGCGCTCCTCGGGCGGCACGGCGATCGCGGTGAGCGATGAGGAGATGCTCAATGCCGGAGAAGAGCTGGCTTCGAGTGAAGGCATTTTCGCCGCGCCCGAAGGCGCTGCCTGCGTGGCTGCGCTGCGCAAGCTGCTCGCCGATGGATTCCTCAAGCCGGCCGACCGCATCGTCCTCTACAATACCGGCTCAGGCCTCAAGTACCCGGAGGCCTGGTCGCCCCGCTTTCCCCGCACCGCGGCCAGTGAGCAAGAGAAGCTGGGCGGACTGATAACGCCGAGGTAGGGTTACTGGAGGTGCGCGTCTTGATGCAAACATCTACGTCCTGTGGGTTTTTGGAAACTCAAATGCAAGATTTTATTATGGGATACGTGCCGAAGACGGGCGGGAACTGCCGGTAAATATGTGCGATTCATCACGAAAATGGCCGGCTGGCGCGCATTCCGACAAATCAGATACCAAACTGCAAATTAGTCTGGTCGCCTATCCGTCGGTCCCCCAAAAGACAGGGCGTCAACATCACCCTTCGCCAGTATAGGAGCAGGTCCCCCGGAAGGTGTACGATTGGCAGCGTGGACGTGGGAAACATTGATTCTTACGAGGAGCTCAAGAAGCTCGACGAACAAATCCAGGCGGTCAATGAGCTTGCCGCACTGAAGCCGATCTACTTCCGGTTGAACGAGATCATCCAGGCTTTCCCTGGCGATTTCGACATACAGTTCACTGGGAACGAGGTCAAGCAGCATCTGATGGCGCGCGGGACGCTGCTCAAGCAACAGGAAGCGTCGGCGCCTCCACCTCCCGCTACACCTCCGCCGGCGATGCGGGCTGCCGAGCCGGCCTCACCGCCAACGGCTGCCGCGGATACCGCGGCATCGCCACCAGCGGCCCCGCCGCTACTGCCCGAGATGCCTGCGTCGACAGTGCCGTCGGCGTCATTCCCTCTATTCCCTGTATTCGCCTCCGCGCCGCCGGAACCGCCTTCACCGCCGGCGTACTTCGCTGAGGCCGTGCCGCCGGCACCGGCCGCGCCGTCCCAGTCGCCCGTTATGTCTTCGGCAACGCCGTCCCCGCTGACATACTCTTTGGTGGACTCCACTTCGCCGGAACAGCCTCCGCTGCCCCTCGGTGTGACGGCTGAAAATCCGCCCCAGCCGGTGGCGCCTCCATTTCCAGCCATGCCGGCAGCCCCGCCGCAGCCGGTCTTCACCCCGGATACCGTGTCGTTCGCCCCCGCCGCCTCACAAGAACCGCCCGCGCCTGCAGCGACGCCGTTGCCCTCGTCTTTATTCGACTTCGCTCCGCCGGAACCTCCTTTGCATCCATTCGCGACGCCACCTTATCCGCCTCCGCCGCCAATTGCTTTCCCGGATTCGCCAGCGGCAGCGCCGACCGCTCGCGAAGCGGCCATGATGCCTGGGGCGACGCCGTCGCCGTCCCCTTTAATCGACTCCGCGCCGCCGCCCGCAATCGCAAAAAAGCCTGAGAAACCGCCTCGACCGCCCAAGCGGCCTCCGGCTCCGCCGCGCCCACCCTTCAATTGGAAGCGTGCGGCGGTGATCGCACCAATTGCCGGTGTGCTGGTCGTTCTGGCCGTCATTCTGTTTGTGGTGCATCAGACTCGCGCGCGCAACGCGATCAACGCGGCCCGCAACCGGGCAGCCGTGCAGGTCGACATTACAACCACTCCGCCGGGCGCATCCGTGACCGCGGCTGTGGAACATCCCTCGGCGGGCAACGGCAACGGGGCTAGCTGCACATCCAACTGCAAGCTGTCGCTGGCGCCAGGCACTTATCGGATCTCCGCGTCGCTGGACGGTTTCGAGCCCGCAGCGGGCGTAGTCACCCTGAAGCCGCGGCAGCCGGCGACGATCAGCCTGACCCTTCAGCCGCAGGCGCTGTCGGTTCGCCTGCTGACCGATCTGGACCAGGGCAAGGTGGTGGTGGACGATCAGCCGCCGGTCAATCTGCAAGACGGGCAATTAGTGCTCGACAAGGTGGCTCCGGGCGCACACACCGTGAAGGTCGCCGGGCAGAAAGGGGACGCCTCGTTCTCGTTTGAGATTGCGGATGCGCGACTGCCGGCCGTGACCGGCCGCGTGAACGCGCGGAACATGATTGCGGTGCTGGTATCGAGCTTCGGAAAGCAGGCGCGCGTGGTGACCAATGCTGGTCCCTGGAAGCTCGCGGTCAACGGCCAGCAGCAAGGCGATGCCGGTCCGGCCGGAACCGATCTCACGAGTTTTCAGCCGGGGTTGAATGAGATCGTCGTGGGCGAGGGCAAGGATCAACGCAACATGAGCGAAAGCTTCGGCGCCGCGCCCACGTTGACCGCATTCCTGAAAACGGACGTCAATGCCGGCACGCTGATTGTCTCTACCGGCCAGGACGGCGTGCGTGTGTTTGTCAACGGCAAGGAGTACCGCGAGCGCACGCAGCGCGGCCAGTTGCGTATTCAGACCCTCGGGAAGGTCACGGTGCAGGTGGCCAAGAGCGGCTTTCAGGACGAGCCCGCGCAAACCGCCGATGTGAAGAAAGGCGCGGAAGTGCGCATGCAGTTCGACCTGAAGCCGCAGCCGCTGGTCGGCTCGCTCGAGATCCACGGCGCGATCGCCGGCACTGAGATTTTGGTCGATCGAAAAAGCGCCGGCACGGTGGGGCCGGACGGCCTGTTCAGCGTCGGCGCCATTCAACCGGGCGACCACACGATCGAGCTGCGGCGCGAGCAGTACCTGCCGAAACGGCTGCAGCGATCTGTCCGCGCGGGCCAGGCTGTAGTGCTTTCGGGCGCGGATGTCGTATTGGCCGTTGCCAACGGCACCGTCCGGCTCACGCGCAGTCCTGCGTCGGCAATCGTTACCTACCGCCGCAGCGACGAAACGGAGCCGCACGAGGTTCACGGAAGCCAGGTGGAGTTGCCCCCGGGGAGCTACACATTTGTGGCGAGCGCGCCGGGCTTCGCCGGAGCGGCCACACGGGTCCAACTGGGCGCCGGCGAAAGCCGGGACGTAGACTTCACCCTGGCTCACGAGCGGCCGGCCGCTCCCGTGGCCAGCGGAATGGCGGAGTTTGAGGACGCGCAGAGTTGGACGAAGGATGGCGGCAATTGGGTCCACAAGGGTGGCGGATTCGTGCCCTTCAAGCTGCCGCCCAAGGGCGTCTTCACCTTCACGGTGCAGTTGCTCAAAGGCGGCGGCGTCTTCCGGGCGGGCCAGATTCGCTGGTGCCTTCAGTATCTCGACGCCAAGAACTACCTGCTTTACGAGATCGACCGCAAGAACTTCTGGGCCGGGGTAGTCGCCAAGGGCAAGCGGTACGAGCGGGTCAAGACGCCGCACAATCTCGGAACTCAAAAGGCGTTCACCATTCAGATTGAGGTGACGCCGGAGCGCGCAGTGCAAGAAGTGCGCGTCGGCAACGAGTGGAAAGTGCTCGATTCTTTCGCCGAGACGGGCCGCGATTTTACTCAGGGTAAGTTCGGATTTCTGATCCAGGGGAACGACGAGATCGCGATCTCCGATTTCAAGTTCGTGCCCAGATAGCCGGCACCCGAGGCTGCGATTACTCGATCAAGCCTTCTACGTTTGCCGGCAGCGGACCCGCCATGTCGCGGAGTTTCTCGAACAGGCGGTCATAGAGGACCGCATAGTCTTCGATCGCGGCATCGCGGCCCCGTGCCTCCGCGAACGTGCGGCGCATGTGACGCACCGCCACCAGCAGCAGCTTCACTTCGTCGTCACTGAATCCGAGCGCTTTCGCCATCGAATGCTCCCCAGCAGAATCCACAGTGCGCCGCCGGCCAGCGCCAGTACGCTGGCCGCACGCGCCGCCCGCAACTCGGCGCCACCGTCGTAAACCAGGTCAACCGCGCACGCGCCATCGCAGCGCGGCTCTATGACAATCTGCCCGAGTTTATCGCCCCAAATGCGGCGCGGCGCGCCTTTGACGCTGGCGTGCCAGCCTTCATCGAAGGTCACTTGCACGGAGAGGAGGTGCTCCGGCCGCAAGTTGGCGGTGATGCGCGCCGCGCCAGTTCCGGTCCAACGGAAATCGGCCGGCGGCAGCATTGGATCGTCTAGCGCCGCAAGGTAGCCTCTCGCCGCCTTCAGTTCGTACGCCATCGGCGTCTCGGTCACCAGGTCGGCCGCACGCACAGCATGCGCCAGCGAGGAGGAACCGCGCGGCACGGCGTAGATCACCTCGGTCGAATCGCGCCACAGGACGGGCAGAGCGTGGAGTTTATCGGGATGGGCATACGGGTGATAGACCTCGCGGGACTGTGCGTCGCCGCCGACGATGGCATCCACACCGAAAGCCTTTAGCCAGCCGAGCCCAACCTCCAGCGAGTCTCCGAAGTACTCCTGAAAGATGATGTGCTGCAAAAGGACATTGCGCATGCCGTTGTCGAAGCCGCCGGTCATCATCGGCGTGTCGCTGAAGGCGTTCATCCAGAAGCCGATGGTTCCGGGCGCGAAGACGCGCCGCCCGGGCATGTGCTCGCCAAGCCAGCGGGAAACGCGGAATTCGGCGGTGGTTTGGATGTCGATGGGCTTTTCCATACCGCGCGCGCGGTGAAGTTGGAAAATCCAGATCGGCCCGGCGGCGAGCAACACGGCGCAGCAGACAATCGCAGCTGCGCGCCGCGGCAATCGTGCGTAAACGGGAGCGGCTACAAGCGCGACCGCCATCCAAAAAGCGAGATCCATCTCGAGGTGGTAGCGTTGCGGCTGCGGCAACAGGGAGAAACGGCACCAATACGCCGTCAGAGTTATAGAAGCCGTCGCATAAAGAAACAGAAGAGCGAATCGCGCCGGGGCCGCAAGCCGCGTGCGCCGCAACGCCCAGGCCAGCGCTGCAAACCCGGCAACGAAAGCGGTGGCGATTGCCAAATGAGCCGGGCCGGATTCGAACTTGCCGCCCACCAGCGGGGCGTTGGCGCGTATGGTGGCGACGGTAGACGGCGACACGTAGGGCAGCGCGATGCAGTACGCATACAAGGCCAGACCGGCTGCGGTGAGCCACTGCCGGACCGGGCGCGCCTCAAAACCGGCAAGTAAATAGGCGCCTGCACCCAGCGCCAGGGCGACGGCGCCGATCCAATTGGTAAGTACGGTGGCGGCCAACGCCAGCCCGGCCAGCACGTAATAGACAGGCCGGCGTTTGGCGAGGGCCACGTGCAACAGCGCGATGGCGAGCGGCAGGAACATCAGCGAGGCGAGATGCGGGCCTTCGCCAAAGGGCAGCAGGGTCGTCAACCGGCGAGCCCCGAACCATCCGTCGCTATCGGCGCGGATTTCGCGCACCAGAAAGCAGCTTGGCGAGACCAGCGAATAGCCAAGCGCCGCCAGCCAGGCGGGCACGCGCCCCGCGCCCAACCGCCACGCGGCCCAGAACACGGTCACCGGGCCCAGGGCATAAAACACGGCGGTCACGATGTGATACGCCAAGGCCGGTGAAATGCGCGCCGCGGCGGCCACGCCGGCCACCGCAAAGTGCAGCAGTGGCGGATAAGTGTCCGGGTAGGGGATGCCTCCGTACCAGAGCGGGAACCAGGTGAGATCCGGAAAGTGGGCGATGATGTAGCGCGCCAGCCCGACGTAGGCGGCTTCAATCGACCCCATGTACTGGGTGTAAGGAATGCGGAACAGCCGCCACACGAGGCCGGCGTTGATGCAGAAAAGCGCCAGGGCGGCGGCCGCCGTCCTGGAAGCTTCGCGAAAGCGCATTTCCTCGATTATAAGTGGCCGGCGTTCAACAGCCCCGTTCCGGAGCCGGAGGATGCGTTTGTAGGACACACTTCCGACCGCGCGCCCGGAATTCCCGTGGCGCGCGCTGTCCTGCGCGCTGTGTCGAGTCGTCTCGACATTGTCTCGATGCACGGGCCGCGCCCAGGAAAAGCCGAGATGACTCTCGGCTCAGCAGACTTGACAGTCCGCGCCACGACAGCCGATCCGGCCGTTCCCTTACGAGCCCACAACGCCGGCCAGCGGGCTGCTGGCGGTGGCGTAGAGTTTCTTGGGCATGCGGCCGGCTTCGAACGCGAGGCGGCCGGCTTCGACGGCCAGCTTCATGGCGCGGGCCATTTTCTCGGCGTCCTCGGCGGCAGCGATGGCGGTATTCATGAGGACGCCGTCAGCGCCCAGTTCCATGGCGATGGCGGCATCGGAGGCAGTGCCGACGCCGGCATCGACAATCAACGGGACCTGGGTGATCATCTCGCGCAGAATTCGCAAATTGGTTGCGTTTTGCACGCCCAGGCCGGACCCGATCGGCGCGGCGAGCGGCATCACGGCAGCGGCTCCGGCATCGATCAGGCGGCGCGCGTTCACCACATCGTCATTGGTATAGGGCAGCACCACGAAGCCCTCTTTGACCAGCGCACGCGTGGCCTCGAGCAGGCCGGTGTTGTCCGGGAACAGCGTCTTTTCGTCGCCGATTACTTCCAGCTTGATCCAGTGGGAGAGTCCCACTTCGCGCGCCAGCATGGCGGTGCGAATGGCGTCGTCGGCCGTGTAGCAGCCGGCGGTGTTGGGAAGGATGAAAATTTTTGAACGATCGATGTAATCGAGCAGCGATTCCTTGGAGCGGTCGGTCAGGTTGACGCGGCGCACGGCGACGGTGACCATTTCGGCGCCAGTGGCCTCGTGGCATCGCTTCATTTCCTGGAAGCTGCGATACTTTCCGGTGCCCACAATAAGGCGGGAGTGAAACTCCCGGCCCGCGATGGTAAATGATTGCGGCATGCCTTCATTGTAGCGGCGCGGCCGGCGCGCGGCGGTATCGGCGCCTGTCACTTTGCAGTGGCGAACCCGGAATCGCGCTAGCATATGGATGAACCCGATGCGCAAATCCGTGAGGGTCACCCTGACCTTGGCCGCAGGCGTGACGCTGGCGGGCTGCGGCGCGAAGCGGGTGGACCCCTGCGACGCTGCCACATTCGACGAGCAGGCGTGCCAGAACGCTGTCGGCGGCGGCGGTTATTACTGGGACGGATCGTGGTATCCGATGAGTTACTCGCATCCTTACCCCTATTACTACGACGGCTACCGCAGCTACGTGGCGAGCGGTGGCACGGTGGTTGCGGCGCCAGCGGGCTCCTACAGCCGGGGCGCGGGATCAGTGGTGCGGGGCGGGTTCGGGGAGGCCGGCGGCGTACACGCCGGAGGAGGCGCGGGCGAATAATGCGGCGGGTTGCGGCAACACCACGCGACAACTGGCAGAAGAAAGTCGAGGAAGCGGGCTTGATCTGGCACTCGGGCGACCAGGTCTACTGGAATGAATCGGCGTTCTACGAGTTCACGGCCAAGGAAATCGACATGCTCGAAGCGGCAACCAACGAGCTGGAAAAAATGACGCTGGCCGCGGCGCAGCACATCATCGACAACAAGCTCTATGCCCGAATGGGCATCCCGGAGATCGCCGTGCCGCTGATCGAAGCGTCATGGGAGGCAGAGCCGCCATCATTGTACGGCCGCTTCGATCTGGCCTACGACGGCTCGAACCCGCCCAAGCTGCTCGAATACAATGCGGACACGCCAACCTCGCTGCTGGAAGCGGCGGTAGTGCAGTGGTATTGGCTGCAAGATGTGTTCCCCAAACGGGATCAGTTCAATTCCCTGCACGAGCGGCTGATAGCGCTGTGGAAAGAGCTGACGCCTTACTTACCCGGCGGCCGCGTCGACTTTTGTTCGATGGATGACATTGAGGACGGCATGACGGTGACGTACCTCGAGGACACGGCGCGCCAAGCCGGCCTGACGGCTTCCAGCTTTCCCATTGGCGAAATCGGCTGGAACGGACGGGAATTCGTGGGACCGGACGATGCGCCGCTACAGTCGATCTTCAAGCTGTACCCGTGGGAATGGATGATGAAGGACGCTTTCGCCAGGCACCTTGGCGCGGCGCCCACCATTTGGATAGAGCCCGCCTGGAAGATGCTGCTCTCGAACAAGGGCGTGCTGCCCGTTCTGTGGCAACTCTATCCGCGGCATCCTTACCTGCTGGAGGCGAGCTTCGACGGTCCCGGGCTGATGATGAGTTGGGTGAAGAAGCCGCTGTTGGGCCGCGAAGGCGCCAACCTCACCTGGCACCAGCCAGGGCAGGATATCGAGACAACCGGCAGCTATGGTGCGGAGGGATACATCTACCAGGCGATGGCGCCGCCGAAAACCTTCGATGATAAGCATGCGGTGCTCGGCAGTTGGGTGATTGGACACGAAGAAGGCAACGCCGCCGGCGGCATGGGCATGCGGGAATCCGACACGCCGGTCATCGGGAATCTCAGTCAGTTCGTGCCGCATCTGTTTGACTGAGGAGAACCGCGGCCGTCCGACCGGATACATCTATGAGCCAAATTCATGCTTTGGCTGCCAGCGAGGCGAAGGGCCCGTTGCAGCCGTTTTCTTTCGATCCACGACCGCTCGGCGACGAGCAGGTGGAAATTGCAGTCGCGTATTGCGGCATCTGCCATTCGGACCTTTCGATGCTGAACAACGAGTGGGGGATGACGCAATACCCGTTCGTTCCCGGCCACGAGGCAACCGGCAAGGTGGTGGCCGTGGGGCCGCACTCGAAGGCGGTGAGCGTTGGCCAGATGGTGGGTCTGGGCTGGAACTCGGGCAGTTGCATGTACTGCAAGAGCTGCCTCACCGGAAACCACAACATGTGCGAGCGGCTGGAGCAGACCATCGTCGGCCGTCACGGCGCATTTGCCACGCGCGTGCGCTGCCACTGGACGTGGGCGACGCCTATTCCGGACGGCGTGGATGCCGCCAAGGCCGGGCCGCTGCTGTGCGGCGGCATCACAGTGTTCAACCCGCTGGGCGAGATGAATGTGCGGCCCACCGACCGCGTGGCCGTGATCGGCATCGGCGGCCTGGGCCACATGGCGCTCCAGTTCCTCAACAAGTGGGGGTGCGATGTAACTGCTTTCACCTCCACACCAAAGAAGGCCGATGAGGCGAGGCGGATGGGAGCGCACCACGTGATCGACACGCATTCCGCCGAGGAACTGGCGAAAGCTCACGGCCGCTTCGACTTCGTTCTCTCCACGGTGAACGCGGACCTGGATTGGAACGCGTACATCGGAACCCTGGCGCCGAAAGGGCGGCTGCACGTGGTGGGCGTGGCGCCCAATCCGCTGCCGGTCTCGGCTTTCGCGCTGCTGGTGGGGCAGCACTCGGTGAGCGGCTCGCCTTCGGGATCGCCTGCGGCAGTGGCGCGGATGCTGGATTTCGCGGCGCGCCACGGCGTCGCGCCGGTGGTGGAAGAGTTCCCCATGAGCCAGGCCAACCAGGCCCTGGCGCACCTGGCAGCCGGTAAAGCGCGCTACCGCATCGTGCTCAAGAACGACCTGGGGTGAACGTGAGGCAGGTTCCCAACCTGCCTCACCAGCCAAACTCCCCGCGCTACTCTTCTTTCTCCACCAGTTCCCACAGGCCGCGGCCGCAAAAGTTGGGGCATTCGGGCAGGATCTCGCCGGCGGTAAACCGCTTGGGCGTTTTGCAGACGCTGCACCAATAGATGCCGGTGACGGGCGCCGCAGTGCCCGGTTTATGATTCATGGGATTTAGTTCCTTTCCGTGTGGGAGGGCGCAACACCCAATCCACCATCTGCTCCATGCGGTCGACTTTCAGATCGGGCGGCGTGCCGTCGAGCGTCTCGGGCTGAAACCCATAGGCCGCGCCGCAGCAGGCCACGCGAGCGTTGCGCGCGGTTTCCATATCGACCGCGCTGTCGCCAATCATCAGCGTGCGTTCGCGGCCCACCTCAGCTTGTTCCATCAATACTTCAATGCCGATGGGGTTCGGCTTCTTGAACTCGAAGCTGTTGCCGCCATAGACGCGGAAGAAGTGATGCGCGACACTGAGGCCTTCGACAATGGCGCGGCTCATGCGCACCGGCTTGTTGGTGAGCACTGCCATCAGCTTTCGGGCGCCGGCGAGGCGGTCGAGCGACTCGCGCACGCCGGGATACAGGGTGGTGAAATCGAGCACGTGCTCGCGGTAGTATTCGAGGAAATATTCGAGCGCTTCCTGGACTTCGGCCTCGGTGGCCTGGTCGCCCAGGGCGCGGCGGATTAGCACGGGGGCGCCGTTGCCGACGTAGGAATAGACGCGCTCATTCGCGAGCGCGGCCATCCCCATGTGCCGGCGCGTGGCGTTGACGGCGTTGGCCAAGTCCAGGCGCGAGTCGATGAGGGTCCCGTCCAGGTCAAAGATCAACAGGTCGAACACTAGGCGGCGCCGGTCCTCCGCTTGCGGGCGCGCAATTCGCGGCTGGCGGGCTTGCGCCGCGAGCGGCCGTTGTCGAGGCCGTATTCGAGAGCTTTGCGCTGCAGCGTGTTGCGGTGGATCCCCAACTGCTTGCTGGCCGCCGACTGGTTGCCTTTGCTCTGCCCGAGGGCCGCTTCGATCATGCTCCGTTCCAGGAGCGCGACCGCGTCCGTGAGAAAAACGCCACCGTTCAACAGTCGAGCCACCAAACCGTCAAATTCGTTTTTCATTTCTTGTCCTTGTTCGCCTCGGGTGTTGACGCTTGCCGCCGAGCCGATGCCCAGGCTTGTTTGACCTGCCCGTAGGCCTTGCGAAAACCCTCCTTGAACTCGTGGGGGGCCATGTCCGCGGCTACATTGGCGGCGCCCACCAGATAAGGAGCGAGTCGGGAATTCTGTACCGAGGCCGGCGGCGTGTCGCCGTGCGAAAACGCCATCAAGCCGGAAACCAGCACTACGGCGATCAGGGCTCCGCGCAATACACCGAAGCCGGCACCGAGAAGGTGATCGAAGAAAGACAGCCCGGTCACCTTCAGAAACTTGCCCACCACTAAACTCACCAGCGCGCCGGCCAGCAACACGCCGACGAACACAAGGATGAAGCCGGCGAAGTTCGCGGCCTGGCGCGAGCTCAGGTAGGGTACCAGGAAGCCGCCTGCCCAGCCGTAAAACCACAGCCCCAACACGAAGCCCAGCACCACGGAGACCAGCCCGATGATTTCACGCGAGAGGCCCCGGCGGAAAGCGGCGACCACCGACGCAATCAGAATGAGCCCCAGCACCACATCCAGCCAGTTCATAGTTGGTGGCCGGTGAGCGCCTGGTAGGCCTGGCGGTATTTGTCGCTGGTCTTCGCCGCCACATCCTCCGGCAGCGTCGGCGTCGGGGGCTGCTTGTTCCAGTGGATGGATTCCAGGTAGTCGCGCACAAATTGCTTGTCGAAGGAGAACTGCGGGCCGCCGGCGCGGTAGGTGTCGGCCGGCCAGAAGCGCGAGGAGTCGGGCGTCAGCACTTCGTCGCCGAGCACCAGCGTGCCCTCGACGAAGCCGAATTCAAACTTGGTGTCGGCGATGATGATGCCGCGCGACTCAGCATAGCCGGCCGCGCGCGTGTAGATGGCGAGCGTCAGGTCGCGCACCTGCCTTGCCAGATCTTCACCGATCAGCGAGGCCGCCCGCGCGAACGGAATGTTTTCGTCGTGTCCCGACTGCGCCTTGGTGGCGGGCGTGAAAATGGGCTCGGGCAGTTTGTCGCTTTCGCGCAGGCCGGCCGGAAGTGGAATGCCGCAGACGGTTCCGTGCTGCCGGTATTCTTTCCAGCCGGAGCCGGAAAGATAGCCCCGCGCCACGCACTCGATGTCGATCATCCGGGCCCGCTTCACCAGCATGGAGCGGCCCTCGAGTTGATCGCGAAATGCGCGGAGCGGCGCCGGGTACTCGTCCAGCCGCGCGGTAAGAAAATGCGTCGGCGTCAGGTCGCGCAGGAAGTCAAACCAGAAAATGGAAAGCTGGGTCAGGACCTTGCCCTTGTCCGGGATGCCGGTAGGAAGGATGTAGTCGAACGCCGAGAGGCGGTCGGTGGCGACAATCAGAAGCTGCTCGCCGACGCGATAAACATCGCGCACTTTGCCGCGGGCGTGAAGTTCGATCCCAGGAAGATCAGTCTGGAGGAGAACCGGGTTCTGTGTGGGGTGCACGGCGCCTTTAGATTATCAATCGGGGGAGTACTCCAAAATCATAACCCCTAGCGCGGCGATTGCAAACCTAAATTTCCAAAATTTCTGTCGGGCACAGGCGGCAGGCGGAAGAACCGCGGCGCGATCTTCTCCGCGATTCGTGGCTCATGCCGGACGGTTTCGGGTGAAGGTTGAAGAATTCGCGAGATTGGCGAGCAATTTGCAGGCACACGACGGCCGGTTGCGGCCTGAGTTGAACTGTACAATCGAGGAGTGACCGACGCCGCCCTGCTCGAACACATTGCTCGCTTGCCGCACGCCCGTGCTAACTTTAAGCAACTTGTGCGGGAGATGGGAACCAGGGGTGAAATGCGCACCGAACTGGAAACCGCGCTCGCCCGCCTGGCCGCTCGCGGCGAGCTCATCGAGTTGCGCTCCGGCCACTACACGGCCACGGCGCGCAGCCGCGAATTTGCAGTGGGCCGGGTGAACATGCACCGCGACGGTTACGGCTTCCTGATCTCCGACCACCCCATCGAAGGCATCCAGGGCGATGTGTTCCTGCCGCCGGAAACAGCCGAAAAGGCCATGCACGGTGACCGCGTGGTGGTCCGCATCGCACGCATTGAAGCCAATGGCCGCGCCGATGGAGAGATCGTCAAGGTCTTGCAGCGCGCTCACCTGACGGTGGTCGGCGAGTTTCGCTTCGGCAGTCGCGGGCAGTATGTTGTGCCTCACGATGATCGCATCCGCCAGTGGATCGAGATTCCCGAAGGGATGGAACTGCCGCCCGCCGGCGCCACTATCGATCGCATCGGCGTCACTCCGCGCCGGGTGAGTTCGCCCGAGGAACTGGCCGGCCTGATGGTCAACGTCGAGCTGCTCGAATATGCGGAGCGCGGCGAGCATCCGGTGGGGCGTGTGATCGAGATCCTCGGCTCGCCCGATGATTTCGGCGTCGATGTCGAGATCATCATCCGCCAGCATCACTTGCCACACCGCTTTCCTCCGGAAGTGGTGGAACAGGCGCGCGGCGTTGCGGACTCGATCACCGCCGCAGAGCTCGCCGCTCGCCGCGACTTCCGCGGGCTCGATATCGTTACCATCGACGGCGAAACGGCGCGCGATTTCGACGACGCGGTGTGGGTGGAACGCCTCGCGAACGGCAACTACGCGCTGCAGGTCCACATCGCCGACGTGAGCCACTATGTGCACCCCGGCACGCCGATCGACGTCGAAGCCCGCCTGCGCGGCACCAGTGTCTACTTCCCCGACCGCGCGGTGCCGATGCTTCCGTTCGAGCTTTCCACCAACATCTGCTCGCTGGTGCCGCACGCGGACCGGCTGGTGCTTTCGGCGCTGCTCGAAATCGACACCCGCGGAGACACAGTGGCGCAGGAGTTCACCGCCGGCGTGATCCGCAGCGCCGAGCGAATGACTTACACCGATGTCCATCTCATCCTCGAAGGCGACGCCGGCAATCGCGAACGCTACCAGCCGCTGGTCGAGCGCTTCGAGCTGATGCGGGAACTGGCGCTGCTGATGAATCGCAAGCGGGTGCGCCGCGGCTCGATCGATTTCGACATGCCCGAGCCGCTGATCGAGTTCGACGAATGGGGTGCCATGACCGGCGTCAGCCGCGCTGCGCGCAACATCGCCCACCGCATCATCGAAGAGTTCATGCTGGCCGCCAACGAATCGGTGGCCGCGAATTTGGAAGCCGCCGTCCCGGCGAGCATCTATCGCATCCACGAAAAACCCGACCCCAAGCGTGTGATGGATTTCGAGGAAGTGGCCGCGCATTTCGGTTATTCGCTCGGCGTGGGAGCGATTCCCGTACAGCGGTTCGGCGTCACCGACCGGCATCGCGACGGCACTAAGCGTCGGCACGGCATTGAGCTGGCCGCGCCCGAGCTGAAAATCTCTTCGCGCCAATACCAGAAGCTGGTGGCGAAGATCGAAGGCAAACCCGAGGAACGCATTCTCAGTTACCTGATGCTGCGCTCGCTCAAGCAGGCGCGTTACTCGACCAACAATGTCGGCCACTTCGCACTGGCCGCCGACACTTACACGCACTTCACGTCTCCCATCCGCCGCTACCCCGACCTGGTGGTGCACCGCCTGTTGCGCGCCGCGCTGACGGGCGCCGAGACCCCGCCGGAGCCGGAACTCTCCGCCATCTCCGGCGAGTGCTCGCAATCCGAGCGGCGCGCCGCCGAAGCCGAGCGCGAGCTGGTGGAGTGGAAGAAGGTGCGGTTCATGGCGGACCGCGTGGGCGAGGATTTCGACGCGCTCATCATCAGCACGGCCAAGTACGGCATCTTCGTTGAGTTGACCGAGCTGTTCATCGAGGGCCTGGTGCCGATCGACACCTTGCCCGGCGACGAATATGCCTACCGCGAAAACGTTCGCAAGGTGGTGGGCAAACGCACCCGGCGCGAGTTCTCCATCGGCGACCGCATCCGCGTGGTCCTGGTCCGCATCGACGCCAACGAACGCAAGCTGCAATTCTCGGTGTTCGAAGAACCGAAGGCGAGGCGAAGGAAGGGGCGGTAGGAAATGAATGCGTCCCCGCTCTCAAGGGCGCTCACGCAGCAGCGTCTGAATCTCTCCTGAGAGCTCAGCCTGGAGCTGTTCCGAACCATCGTAGCCGGTGTGAACAAGGCGCACTCTTCCGAATTTGTCGATGACGATCAGCGAAGGGAAGCCTTCCAGGCCGAGGGCTGCGAAGGACTTCTCGCTACCGGCGGCAACCGGCAAGGCGTAACCGGCTTTCTGCATGAAGTCTCGCGCTTGTTCCGGCGTTTCGCCGTTCTGCGGCACGTCGACTGCCCAAAACGCGACCATTGGGTTTGCTTGATACCGCCGGTAGAGCTTATCCAGCTGCGGCAACTCCCTACGACAGGGAAGACACCAGATCTCCCAGAAAGCGAGGACGACGACGCGCCCCCGAAACTCGGAAGAACCGACTGCCGTACCGTCGAGTCTGTCGATCGAGAATGTGGGAGTGGGCAGGCTCATTCGGCGAGTAGCGATTCGCGTCGCGAGCGCAGGAATCGTGGTCAGCGCTAAGACGACGAGCGCGGCTAGGCAGGCAAGAGCCATCATGCCTCCTCTCAGCGCCGACCGCGCCGCCAGGAAGTGCCGGACGCGCACACCGCACACCGCGAACAGAGTCACAATCAGCAAGAGCAGCGCGAGGACGGCATGGTGCAGAGAGTCCCATCCTAAAATGAGCAGTACGACAGAGGCCCCTGAACTCACCAGGAGCCCTTTCAGCCAAGCGTTCCCCGGACGGCTGTGCCCGCGAGTAAGCCCGGCACCTAGTATAGTGTCTCATAGATAGCTTTACCTTTAGGTGGTCTTGGTTCATACTATAGGAGCGATGCCCCGTGCTCCCGCTGCTGCGCTGGTTGTCACCGCTGAAGAACGCGGCGAACTGGTGCAGT
>JBAVYH010000180.1:0-7622 GCA_049698695.1 Bryobacteraceae bacterium
CGGTCAAAGGCGCGGCATTCGGATCGTAGGTGACGTAGAAGTTCGGAACAATCCCGAGCAATCGCTGTTTCTCCTCGGCGTGCACCTGCTGGACGGCCAGTTCGTGCGGCGGCAGAGTCACATCCACTTTGCTGATGGCGGGTGCGATCTGCAGAACGACCGGAGGGAGCGGTGGATTCTCCCCGGAAACTACGGAAACATTGGTCTTCTCGTCCGTGAAACCACCAGCCGTGATGGTGAGGGTGTAGGCCCCGGGCTCGACCGCAGAGAAGTGGAACGAGCCCGTCTGATCGGTAAGAGTAGTGCGCAGGGCAGTTGACCCGGGCGCCTGTAATCTGACGATGGCGGCCTCCACCATCGATCCGGAGGAGTCCGCGACGGTGCCGCGGATGGTCCCGGGCGCAGGGCTAGTTTGTGCCGCGCATGACTGTGCAACCAGTAGGATGCAAATCGATGACGTAACAGCAGCCCCCCACCCGCCGCGCGATTGGCCGCGTTGTAGCTGCGCTCGCATGAACTGATTCTCGCACCGCCCTAGTCGGCGGGGGAAATGGGCCGCCAGGCAATTGAGTACCGATATTGACGTATCACGCCCTAGCCGCGGATTGGTCGGAGCGAGGCTTTGGCTGATTCCGGAACGATATGTACCAATATCGGAAGCTGTACCTTGGCGACGGGAACTGCACAATGCAAAGCTGGAGCGACACGGCCTTGGTGCGCTGCACTTGAAGCGGCTAATTTCAGACACTACCGGTTCTTGGGAGACGAGAGTCGTGACCCCAGTGCCGTTTGCGCCGGATGTCTATGGCGATCACGGCCGCTAGGAACCAAAGTCCTGCGACCAACAACGCGGCGAGAATCAGGAGGAGCCAGCAAAAGACATTCATCCTCTGAACCGTCCACCTGGTGGGCGGAGCGACTTCTTTTACGGAAGTCGGAGGACCTCCGGCGGCATCGGCAGAGCCGACGCACTCAAAGCCGTCCGCCCGCACCTTTCCGCTGAGGAGGTTTCTTGATTACGCCTTCTCTGCCCGCGGAACAAAGCAGTTGTAGAGCAGGGCAAACAGGTAGCCGCCGACAGCGCCGTCGACGATTCCATACCCGGTGCCGACCAACACGTCGAGTACCGTACGTGAGTCGTGGAATCCGGGATAGACGGAGCTGAGTCCATGCAGGAAATTGCTGCCGTAGGATGGCGCAGCTAAATTGACGAGCCCGACCAGGAGTATGCTAGCGCCCCAGAGAATCGCTGACACGATCGCTAGAGCTTTCGCCGAGAGTTGCATTGAAGGGCTTTCCTTTCAAATCAAGCATGAACCGCTTGGCTGTCGAGCGCAACCACACGTCAGCCACGTCGGCGTCGCCCACGAGCGAGAACATTGTCCGCGCCACACCCCCAATCAGCCGCGACGAGGTGCTGGGCGCCAAGGAGAAGCGAGTTTTCGACTTGCTGACCGGGAAATTGCCCCGCGGATCCAAGCAACCGAATCTGGCCGCGGGGCAGCACCGGGGCAGCACGTCAGCCCTCCGTAGGGCCCTTTGCGCCATGGTTGCGAACCGAACTGGACCGAAAACACTACTACTTAGACCCAATTGGACTGAACCGGACTGCCAGTCACCGGGTTCGATTCCCGTTAGCGCTACCAACTTTTCTATCACTTACGGGCAAAGGGGCACGGGGTAGCATATACTCGCGTGGAAAAACCGAGCCACACTCAGGTGCATCAGAGCCGCCTGGTACGCCGTCTCCTCACCGTAGACGTCCAGCTGGGATGGCTTCTCGTCGCGATCGTTTCCGGAGGTCCAGAATTCCCTGGAATCTTGCACTACATTGTCACTACATTAAGAGCCGTTTGAAAAACATCGCAAAACTCCAGTGTGTTTGATGCACCCGAACCAAACACCTGTGCGTTTATGTTGTTGATGTCAAAGGGTTGTCGAGCTTCCCAAGCTGGACGTCGCGGGTTCGAGCCCCGTCTCCCGCTCCATTTTTTCTCAGGTTTACGCGCCACCGAGTTTTCAACCTTTGCTCCGTTTACTCCAATAAGCCTGCTGAACGCTTCACGCGGACAGCCTTCGTTGACGTTTTCGAGCCACCAGGGACTCGAGCTTTTTGACCGCTTCGCGCTTTTGATGACGGTCCGAAATGGTCTACACCTACATGCTCACGCCAAGCCCGTGGCCGCGCTGATCAGCCGAGACTTTGGCGTCCGGTGGAGACCTGCGGCGAAGCCCCCCATCCCACTGCGTTATTCTGTTCGAAGGGAGTGCTGAATGTTCCGCCTGGTGTGCTGTCTGTCCGTGACGCTGGTTGCTCAAGCCGCAACCCCGTTATTCCAAAGCTCGTTCGATAAACCCAACCAGGGGTGGTCCGCCCTCAGCGGCGCTGCGACGCCCGACTCGAAAGTGTTGCACGGCAAAAGGAAATCGTTGCGCCTGGAGGCGGCGGATTCTGGTGCCGGGCCGGTGGTTCGCCTCGCGCCCATCGCGCTGACCATCGGCAGGCGATATGAGCTCACCGGCTGGGTACGCACCGAAGACCTCGCGGTCGAAGATCTCGATCGTTCCCCGATCGCCGTCGGCGCCGCGCTCACCATGGCTTCCATGCCGTGGGACGTCCATTCGGCCTCTCTGGGCGGCACGCAACCGTGGACCCGGCTCTCGCTCGAATTCGTCGCCAGCCGCGCGCAGGACGCGATCGTGCTCACCGCCGGCAGTGGCGGGTCCGTGCGCGGCAAAGCGTGGTTTGAGGGAGTGTGTCTGGACGAGGTATCCTCCGCCGATGAGTGGCCGGCGCGCGAGGCCGTCCAGACCTTCGGCCCCGCCTATCGCTATCCGTCCGCGGGTTGGATCTACCTTCACATCGAGGGCGCTCCTTACGAACGCGGCTACCAGCACGGACACCTGATGGCGCGTGAGATTCCCGAATACCTGGACCGCTGCGCCGCCGAGCTCGGCTCCAGTCAACAGTGGGATCAGTATCGCACCACTGCCAACGCGCTTTTTCTGCGCGGCTTCGACCGCGAGATTCTGGAGGAGATGCGCGGCATCGCCGAGGGCGCGTCCGACGCCGGAGCCAGGTGGCTCAACCGCCGCGTCGATCTCATCGACATCGTGGTGGCTAACGTCACGGTGGAATTGAGTACCCTAGCGTCCGCCGTGGGTACCACCGCTACCGGCCTGGAAGGGTTCAGCTTCGACAAGCCCTCCTACGCCGGCGGCAAACGCGATTCCGTGGCGGACCATTGCAGCGCCTTCGCCGCCACCGGCCCCGCCACGCGCGACGGCAAGATGGTGATCGGCCACGTTACCTGGTGGTCCCTCACGCTTGCCGAACAGACCAACGTGATGCTCGATATCAAGCCCGCCGCCGGCCATCGCATGCTGATCCAGAGCTATCCCGGCGGCATCGAGAGCGGAACCGACTGGTATCAGAACGACGCAGGCGTGATCCTCACCGAAAACACCATCAACCAGACGCCGTTCAACGCGCAAGGCACTCCCATTGCCTTCCGCGCCCGCCTGGCCATCCAGTACGGCGGCAACATCGACGAAGTCGTGAAGTACCTGGGAACACGCAACAACGGCCTCTACACCAACGAATGGCTGATCGGCGACGCAAAGAACGATGAGATCGCCATGTACGAGCTGGGCACCAATACGGCTAGATTGTGGCGCAGTTCGAAGAACGAATGGTTCGGCGGCACACCTGGCTTCTACTGGGGCGACAACAACCCTAAAGACCTCGGCATTCGCCTCGAAAGCTACCCCGATCCGAAAGGCGGACCGGACTACATTCCCTACGTCCCCTACTCTCGCGATCTCGCTTGGCTGAAGCTCTACCAAACGCATCAGGGCCAGATCGACGAGCAGTTCGCATTCCTCGCCTTTCGCACCGCGCCTCTGGTCGCCTCGAGCACCATGGACGCCAAAGTGGCGACCTCCGACATGGCGAATCGCATGATGGTGTGGGCGGAAATCGGCAGGCCCAACCAGCGCGAATGGACGCCTCCGCGATCCGGCTATGCCAAGAACGATGGTCTGTACCCTTCGGGCTACGCGCTGTTCCTCGCCGAAGAACCGGAGACTTTGCGCGCCGCCATCCAGGAAAATGAAAAGGCGCGTCTCGCCGGCAAGACGGAACCCGACGCGAAACCGCCCGCCAAATCAGCGTCCCTCAAGGACCGTCTCTGGAAGGGTTGGGTGCTGCCGGCTTCCGACGCCGACGCCTGGTTTGTCGGAGGCGCGGCCAATTACTACTGGATTCTGGAATCGGACGAGGTGGAAAAGCGTTTGATCGCGCTTCGCGCCACCTACCGCAGACTGAAACTCGGTCCCCAGAATGCCATGACCCGGTTCCACATCGAGCAGGCCAAGGGCGTTCTGTTCCTCGATTCCCTGCGGCGCAAGATGGGCGACGACGCCTTCCTGAAGCTGATGACCGAGTACTTCGCCGCCAACACGACTAAGACCGTGACCGCGCAGTCATTTCTCGACAAGGCCGGCGTGCCATTCGAGTTTATCGAGCCCGCCGACGGCCCGGCCTATCTGACCAGCGACATCTCGGGCCGCCTTGCCACCGCCGTCATCGTGTACGGCACGGTGCGGGAAGCCGGCGCCAACCGTTACGCGGCCGAGCAGATGCAGACCCGCTTCCTCGACCAGTATGAAAGCCAGGTGCCGGTTTACAAAGACTTTGAAGCGTCCGACGATCTGTTGCGCCGTCGCGATGTGGTCTTCGTCGGCCGCCCGGAAGCGAACTCCGCCCTCGCTTCCTGGGCCGACAAACTCGGCCTCGTCTACCAGGGCGCGAGCTTCAAAATCGATGGCGATGTCCACGCGTCGGAACGGGAAGCGCTGGTGTACGCCGCGAGCAATCCCCTCGATGCCTCGCACATGGTGCTCACGGTTGCCGGCAACGACGCGCTCCGCACGGTGAAGGCCTCCCGTCTCGATGCGCCGGCCGAGTACGTGCTGCTCGACGATGGTAAACCGACGCGCAACGGCTTCCTCGAACACGGTACCGCCCCGGCCGAGCACCGAAGCCGGTAACGGCAACGCCGGCGTCCGGCTTGGCGGCGGCAACCCATGCGCCGCCCTCCCTAAGACAGCCGCCACAGTCGCGGCATGATGGAGGGGGGCCCCCTGTGAAACGACTGGTTCTTCCGATCCTGCGTGAGGTTTCGGCGGGCGTGCGTAGTTGAGAGACAGTAGCCCTGGCGCGACCGTGTTTGTTCGGCACCGCTGCCTCAATTTGGCATCAGTGTCTTCTGAGAGCTTACGGCAGCCCTACCTGGCTGGACGGCTGAAAAAGATGAGGCTCGGAGCACCGGACCGCGCGGCATAAGCTGGCGTGCGGCGGGGCATCAATGGATGGAGCGCGAGCGGTGATTCGTCCCGGGGAACGGCATCCACGGAAGTAGGCATCTACAAGCCAGCGTCCCGCGGCGCCGGCGCGAGCGACCAACGGCTCTCGACGCGGGAGCCCACCGGCGGCGCGAGAGCGCGCTCGATTCCCTGTGCGTTGGATTCGGCGAGCGGCGCACATGCTGCTTTTGCGGTTTCGCGCGGCTCGCGGCTCCCGCCATCCGTCCGCGATTTTCGCGTAGCGCTGCGGCTTTTCGCACGGCGGAAAAGGGGTAGTAGTTTAACCGGCGTGCGGCGAGAGACAGCCGGGGTTGTCCTTCACAACGGTTCCTTCGCCGTGGCCGCCCAAATCCACCATCAGTCGTTCGCGGGCGCCGTTGTGCAAGACGTTGTTGCTGATGACGCAGTTTTGCAGCTCCTTGTAAACGATGCCGTAAGACGGCGACCAAATGCCGGCATTGTTATCGTCGCGCCCGACTTGGAGGCTGTTTGCAGAACAGGTGATCCCGCGCGTGCGCTCCAGTCGGATCTGCGACGAATCGTATGTGCCGGGTTTCGCAGTCTTCCCGCTGCGCTTAATGAAATTGCCGGTGATACTCATCTGCTCGCCGCCCAACACAGCCAACCCGCAAGTTCCCGCGCGATCGAAGTAATTTCCGGTGATGTTGTAGCCGTCTCCGCCGACAATCAGAATTCCTTCGCGGTTCCACTCGATGCGGTTTCCAGTGAATGTGCACGCGGCATTCTCTTCGCGCGCGGCAAATCCTGCCCCCTGGTTTCCGGAAAGCCAATTGTCGAGGAAGAATCCGTCCCAACCTCGTAGCGAGATGCCGTCGCCGGCGTTGTAAGCGATCATCGAGTGGCGGATCGAGAAACACCAAGCGCGCGCCAGGCGCACGCCATCGCCACTGAAATTGGCGATCTGGGACCGCTCGATGCGAAACGTGTCTTCCTGCTTGCCGTAATCCGGCTTGTTAAGCCAGACACCGTGAACACCCGCGCCGAGTTTGTCTCCATCGAGGCAGACTCCGTCGATGGTGACGCCGAACGCGCCGGTGATATTCAGCAGGCACTGGGCATGATGATCCGCCAGCCGGATGACCGAGCCGAATCCACGCTCGTAATCCCAGGCCGGAATGCCGGTCAGCGATACGTGGGGCCGCATTCGCAATTCTGAGCTTTGATAGACGCCGGGCGGCAGGAACACGGCACCACCACGCGCAGCCGCGGCGTCAATCGCGCTTTGAATCGATTTGGTGTCGTCGCTCTTTCCATCGCCCTTCGCTCCGAACTGATGAACGTTCAAGACAGCGTCCGCTGCGACTGGGGCGGCAGCCATCCCCGGCCTCATCGCCAGCCACATTCCGCCGAGCGCGGCAGCACGAGTGATCTGCCGTCGCCCAGAAGCGGGTTTTACGACGTTCTCAGGCATGTTAATCGGGGTTCTCCTGTTGAATTCATGTTTGAGTATATGTCTCAGCACGCCAATGCGCCATGTCCCTGCGCGAGAGATCGCTGCGAAGTGGCAACGGGAACCGCGTAGGACGAGCCGCTCCTCTAAGGACAAGGTACGTGGGTCGGCCGAAAGAGGCACTTTGCGCCCCACGAGACACCTGAATACAAAACCAACCCGAGAGGTATATGGATTGCGTACAGACCGTAAGGGTTGAAAACCTCACGATCCACCTCCGCCGTAGGCCTCATTCAATCAGTCCTTTCTGAGGTGCCGTTGCCACCGGCGGATCTCCTGTTTATGGGCTGTCGCTGAAGTGTTCCGGCGATGAGTCTGAAGGTGCGGTTGCCGTTACTCCGATTACTCCGTTAAGCAAGCCGGCACAGGGTTCGGTTGAAAACTCAGTGGTTTGGATAGCCAGAATCCAACATCATTGGCGCATATGTTCTTCATTTTTCAAATCACTCGTAATTTCCCAAGCTGGACGTCGCGGGTTCGAGCCCCGTCTCCCGCTCCATGTTTCCTAGACTTGCGCGAACTTCGGATGCCCTCCAAACACTGCATTAAGCGGAGATTTCGACTGCGTTCCTGCCTGGCATCCTAAGTTTCTTTCTGTCAGGCGGGTGCGGGGGGAACATCACGGTACGGATGATGTCCCCCGGGGCTGCGGCCGTGGGCGAGTCGCGGCGCCAACTGCGGGTCCTGCTGGCCGAGGACAACGCGATCAACCAGAAGCTGGCGGTGCGCCTGCTGGAGAAGCAAGGGCACCTGGTGAAAGTGGCCAACGATGGCCAGGAGGCGT
>JBAVYH010000181.1:0-71294 GCA_049698695.1 Bryobacteraceae bacterium
CTGCTCTCGTCGAGCTCGCTCATCGGATAGGAAACGTGATGCTGCAAGCTCGGAATATCGGTGAACCGCAGATCCAGTTGCTTGGCATCGTTCTTCTTGGCAAATTCCAATACTTCTTTCGGAGTCACTGACAATTTCTCCTTACGGGTTGCCCAGAGCGGGCGGAAAATGGCCCTCACGATCCGAATGGATGGTGGACCATGCTCGATTTTAGGAGGCCCGGCGCCAGAATGCCAATAAAAAGAATCGATTGCGCCGATTGGCTTTGGCTTGAGTGGCGCGTCCCCGGGCTCGCCGCGCGCCAAGCGGTCGCGCCGGCGCGGCTACAATAGGGAAGTGCTTCGTTGCGTAGCTCCGGCCGTTCTCGCGTTTTCGGCGGGCCTCGCCGCGCAAACCGCGTTTTTCCCGCTCAAGGACGTCCGCGCGGGCATGCACGGCACCGGCCGCACGGTGTTCACGGGAAGCAAAGTCGAGGAGTTCGAGGTTGAGATTCTGGGCATCCTGGACAACGTCGGGCCCAAGCAATCGCTGATCCTGGCGCGCCTTTCCGGCGGACCCCTGGACCACGACGGGGTGATGGAAGGCATGAGCGGTAGCCCGATTTATCTCGGTGGCAAACTGGCCGGCGCGGTGGCCATGGCTTTCCCCTTCGCCAAAGATCCGATTGCCGCCATCCGGCCCATCGAGGAAATGGTGCGGCCCTCGATGGTGGCCTCCGCGCCCAAAACCGGCCACGTCTCGCTGGCCGACGCCGACCTCACCCATATCTTCCCAAGGCCGCCCGTCTTCCAGAGCGATGCGCGGATGGTGGATATCGCCACCCCGATCGGTTTCGGAGGGTTCAGCCGGGCCACACTCGACGCCTTCACGCCGCAATTGCGGCAGCTCGGCCTGGAGCCGCGGCAGATGATCTCCGTCGGCGGCGAGAGTGCTGTCAAAATGGGCAATCCCGCGGACCTGAAGCCCGGCTCGATGATCTCCGTGCTGCTGCTGGCGGGCGATTTCAGCGTGGGCGCACAGGGCACGGTGACCCTCATCCAAGGCAATCGCGTCTTTGCGTTCGGACACCGGTTCCTCGCTCTCGGCCCCACCGCCCTGCCCTTCGCGCGCGCCGAAGTGATTTCCGTGGTAGCCAGCAACAATACCTCGTTCAAGCTGTCCACATCGAAGGAATGGCTGGGCACCATCCATCTGGATGACGACACCGCCATTGCCGGCGACCTGGGGACGCTGCCGGCCCTGGTTCCGGTTTCCATCGCCGTCTCGCGCGCCGGCCGCCCCATCAACAGCTATCGCATGCAGATGGTGGGCGACCCGCTGCTCTCCCCGCTGCTGCTGCAAATGGCCGTCTTTTCCGTGATCGATTCGACCGAGCGAGCAGTGGGCGCCGCCAGCATCCGCGTCAGCGGTGAAATCCAGTTTCAAAACGCGCCGGCGCCGCTGCGCATTCAAAACCTATTCTCCAGCGACACCGGCGCGGCGCAACAGGTCTCCTTGAGCGCGGCGATTCCGCTGGCCTTCGTGATGCAAAGCGGTTTTGACGGGCTGAAGCTCAAGAGCGTGTCGCTGGACGTCGATGCGTTCGATCAGAAAAAGGAATGGACCATCGATGCGGTTTCCGCGTCGCGCCGCGAAGTGCGGCCCGGCGAAGTGGTACACCTGCGCGTTTTGCTTGCCGGCGAAAATGGCGCCGAGGCGGCGCGCACGCTCGATTACCGGGTGCCGATCGGTGCGCAGGCTGGTCCGCTGTACTTCACGGTATCGGATGCCACCGTCGCCAATCTCAGCGATTTTGCGCCGGCGATTGTCGCCAATCCGCACAGCGCGGGCCAGGTTATCGCCACCGCCAACAACCTGCACGCCAACAATAAGGCTTACGTGCGGGCATGGCGCGCTGAACCGGCGTTTCAACTGGAGGGCTCGGAATTGCCTGCCCCGCCCGCCTCGGTGGCGCTGGTGCTGGAGACCGCGCAAAATAACGTCGCCGGCATCACCCAGGTGCGGAATTCCAAAATCGCGGAAATGGAGATCGATGGCGGCGACATGATGATTTCCGGCGTCAAAACCATTCAAGTGGAAGTGAAACCATGATTGCCCGAACCAGACACCGCGGCAAATGTGGCACGGTTATTTTTGCGGGCGTCGCCCTGCTCCTCCCCTGGATTGCCATGGCCAGCTCCACCACGGCATGGGAAATGGGCTCCTGGAGCGACTTCATCCGCGGCCGGTTTCAGGGCGTCTCGCTCAGCCGCGAGGGACGCCTGTCGCTCTCGCCCAAGGTGGAAACTGTCTTCAGCTCCGATCAGCCGGTCATCTGGGCGGTAGCCGAAGCGTCTGACGGTACGCTCTACGCCGCCACCGGCAACCGCGGACGCGTTTACCGCATCGGCCGCGACGGCGCCTCCAGCCTGCTGTGGACCGCCGACCGGCCCGAGGTGTTCGCCCTCGCCATCGGCCGCGACGGTGCGCTCTACGCCGGCTCCTCGCCGGATGGGAAGGTCTACCGGATCCAGCACGGCCTCGCCGAGGAATACTTCGCGCCGCACACCCGCTACATTTGGTCGCTGGCTGTGGCGCCGGATGGCGCGCTTTTCGTCGGCACCGGCGATCAGGGCAAGGTCTTCCGCGTGAATGCGCCGGGCAAGGGCGAGCTGTACTACGACACCGGCCAATCACACGTCACCGGACTGGCGCTCGATTCCCAGGGCCGCCTGCTGGCCGGCACCGAGCCGAACGGCATCCTCTACCGCATCTCCGCCAAAGACAAAGCCTTCGTCTTGTACAATGCCAACCTGCCGGAGATCCGCGCCATCGTTCCCATGCCCGATGGCTCCGTGTACGCCGCCGCTCTGGGCGGTTCGGTGGCGAAGCTGGCGCAGGCCGCCAACCAGGCCGTGCAAAGCATGGGCGCCGGCCAGCCCGGAACCGCCGTCACCACCAGCATCACCGTGGAGGCGCAGTCCACCGGGCAGGGCGGTGAACTCAAGCCGCCCACCGCCGCCCCGCCGGGCCAGCCCCAAACGCCAGCCGTGGGCGTGCCGCAGGTCAGCACGCAATTCACTCCCACGGTCGATCTCAGCAACGTGGAGAAATCCGCGGTCTACCGCATCAACCCGGACAACACGGTGGAAACGCTCTGGAGCTCGAAAGAAGAAGACGTTTATGACGTGCTCCCTCTCGGCACGCAGATTTTGTTTTCCACCGATCTGAACGGCCGCATTTACCGTCTGGCGCCCGATCGCCGCGTCACCCTGGTCACCCAGACCAACGAAAGCGAAACCACCCGCCTGCTGCCTTCCGGTCATTCGATTCTTGCCGCCACCGCCAACATGGGCCGAATTCTCCGTCTCGGTGAAACGCCCGGCGCGGCCGGCGAGTACGAAGCGCCGGTGCATGATGCCGGCTCCGCCTCGCGCTGGGGCAGCTTGCGCTGGCGCGCCGAGCTGCCGGCGGGCTGCACGCTCACCTTCCGCACCCGCTCCGGCAACGCGGCCAAGCCCGATCGCACCTGGAGCGACTGGTCCGAGCCGCTGCGCGTTCCATCTGGCTCGCCCGTCACCAGTCCCAACGCCCGCTACGTGCAATGGAAAGCCGAGATGTCCGGCGGCGGCGCTACCCCGGAGGTAGACAGCGTCACCCTGGCTTACCTGCCGCAGAATATGCCGCCGGTAATCCACAGCATCAACGTAGTGACGCAGGTGGCAGCCGTTTCCCAGAACGCCAAGCCGGCGGCTTCCTCCGGCAACGCGGCGTATAGCGTCACCGTCACCGATTCCGGCGACACCGGTTCCGCCGCCGGAACCACCACCCAATACATGCCGCGCGCCGCCCAGCAGCAGATCACCGTGGTCTGGCAGGCCGATGACCCGGATGGCGACCGGCTGGTCTACAACGTCTACTTCCGCGGCGCGGACGAGACCCAATGGAAGTTGCTGAAGGCCGACCTGCACGACAATTCCCTCACCTTCGATGCCGACGTGCTGGCCGACGGCCAGTATTACTTCCGCGTCATCGCCTCCGACCGCGAGGTCAACCCACCGGCCACCGCGCTCGACGCGCAACTGGTCAGTACGCCGGTGATGATCGATAACACGCCGCCCACCGTCACCTTGCTGAGTGTCAGCCGCACGGGCGCCTCCGCGCACATCGAGTGGGAAGCGGTGGATGCCGCGTCGCCATTGCGGCACGCCGAGTACTCCGTGGACGCCGCCACTTGGGTGCCGATGGAGGCCGCTGACGGAGTGATCGATTCGCAGCGCGAGAAGTTCATCCTGGACCTCTCCGACCTCGCCCCAGGCGAGCACCTGGTGGTCCTGCGCGCCGCCGATAGCGCCAACAACACCGGCTTGGCCAAGGTCATTCTCAAATAGGCCGTGCAGGCGAAGTGGCGGCACGCATAACTGGCCGGACATCTTGTCCGTCGAAAATGCCGCGCCGGTAGGACAGGCGATCGGTTTCCGTCGCTTGTCTTCGCTGGCCGGCGACATGCGTCCGAAGCCGATGAGAAACACATTCACGCCCGGGCATGTTTCAAGCTAGAGATTGAATGCAGACTTGAAAGCCTGGCGCCGAACCGCTATATTGGGCAAAGAAAAGGCGAAGCGTGGAGGACCTTCAACAACAACTCGCTGCCCTGCGCCGCCGCGTCGCGCGCATCGACCGCAAGTACGCCGCCGCGCCTCCCGCCGCACCGCGCGCCGCACCTATGGAACCCTGCTCCATCGAGCAGTTGATCTCGGGTGAACTGGTGCGCACGCCGCATGGCGAGCACTTCGAAACCGAAAAGCTCTGGGAGCGCCATCGCCGCCATGGCAGCGTGGACATTTCGGATCTTGCCGAACTGCCCGCCGACCTGCTCGATTCGCTTTCGGGCGGCGCCATTCCGTTAAGCGAGCCCGCGCGATGGGCCTTCCTCGATACCGAGACCACCGGCCTGGCAGGCGGCACCGGCACCTGCGCTTTCCTGGTCGGCGTCGGCGCGATCGAGACTGCCGGCTTCCGGCTGCGCCAGTTCTTCATGCGCGATTATGGCGACGAAGCGTCCCTGCTGTGGCGGCTGGCTGAGCACCTGGCGCAGTTCGACGTACTGGTGACATACAACGGCAAGGCGTTCGACCAGCCGCTGCTCGAAACGCGCTTCCGCATGTGCCGGGCGCAAGGCGCGCCGCCCGATCCGTTCGGCCGCATGGAGCACCTCGATCTGCTCTTCGGCGCGCGCCGCCTGTGGAAGCTGCGCCTGGAAAGCTGCCGCCTGGTGGACCTGGAGAATCAGATCCTGGGCGTGGAACGTCAGGGCGATCTGCCCGGCGAGATGATTCCGTACTGCTACTTCGAATACTTGCGCACCGCGCAGGCCTTCAAGCTGGTGCCCATCTTTCACCACAACGCCATCGACATTCTCTCGCTCGCCTGCCTGACGGCGATTGTGCCCTTCGCCTTCCGCTCCCCTGGCACAGCAATGTTGCGGCACGGTGCGGATTGGATCGGCCTGGCGCGCTGGATGCAGCAGGCGGGGCGGCGCGAAGAATCGCTCGGCCTGTTTCGCCGCGCGGTGGGCGCAGGCCTGCCGGACCACCTGCTGTTCCGCACGCTGTGGGACGTCGCCGCGCTCGAAAAGCGCCTGGGTCACGGCGATGCTGCGCTGGCGGCGATGACGGAACTTGCTGCCGCGCGCAATCCCTACCGAGCGCAGGCGCTGGCCGAGTTAGCGAAACACTACGAGCATCGCGAGCGCAACCCCGCCATGGCGCTTGAGATGACGCGGGCCGCGCTCGAGATCGAAGATTCGCCCGCGCTGCGCCGCCGCGAACAGCGCCTCAAAGCGCGCCTCGCACGCCAGACTGCGAAGCTGGCGCTATAGCGGCGGCTTGTGCTTCGAGGGCCGTTTACGTCCCGTAACGACTGCGCCAACCCCTTCCTGACGGTCGCGGCTCAGAGCGCGTGTTCAGAGCCGCGACCGTGAGGGAGCGGTTGCCGGCGGTTGAACCGATCATTTCCTAACCGTCCCTTAGTCGGTCTTCTTGGCCAGCCGTACTCACATGTGCAGCCGCATGTAGTAGATTGTGTCCAGCTCTCGCATGTGGCCGCGCATCAGCCGGAGTTGGCACTCCATGTCTGCACTGGGGCCACCGGTGCCGCCACCAAACTGATGGAAAGCGGCCGTGCAAGCCGCATCGAGATAGGTGTGCCAGGCCTCCTCCACACGGTCGAATGCCGCCGCCAGTTGCTCGGCGTCAACACCGGCCCGGCAACTCCCGGCATCGGTGGCTGGCCGGTGAGGTTGGGATATTGCAGGCTGAGAAGATCGCGAATCGCTTCTTCATAGGTCTTCAGATTTTGCTCCGTGACCGCAATCGCCTTTTGATAACACATGTTGAATTCGTAAGTGTTGTGGGCGTCAGGGCAGTCGCCGGCCTTTTCCCGCGCCATCTCTTGCTCGAAAGCCTCTTTCGCCTTGGCCCGCAGGCTCTCGCGCTCCGCTCCGACCTGCTTCATCTGCTGCTGCAAGGCCTCCTGTTCAGGCGTAAGAACCTTCTTCGGTCTGGATGGCGCTTGCTGTCCAAAACCGGCAGATAGAACACCGAATACACAGCCCAGGATGAGGAACGATCTGAGTGCAGCCATGCTCTTTACCTCGTCAGGTTATAAATCAATCCGTACGGATCTTTGATGTAACATCGCGGGAAATCCGGCTCATCCTTGACTATCACACAGCCATTCTCTACCAGCTTGGCCTTGGACTCTTCGACGTTGCCGACCGTCACTTCCAACACCGGCCCCAGCGCCGGGCCTCGCTCTATGAATAAATTGATGTGCTCGCCGTGAAGGCTGATCATGTTGGGCTGCTCGTCAGTGATCTCGAATCCGAGCTGCCTGACATAGAAGGACGCCGCGAGTTTCGGATCCTGAGCTTGAATCAGTATGTCCGTACCAAAACTGTTTGCCATGTTAGCTCCTCTACAAGTCCGTCATGGGGTTGGTAGGACAGACCATCGCCTTTTGTGGTCTGTCATCGCTCGCTCAAGCGCGACAACTTGACAGACGACAAACAACGATCGTCTGTCCTACCTCGCGCTCAAATCGCACGCCCGATGATCTCCTCAAGTTCCTCGCGCGTCAGCTTGATCGGATTGGCCTTCATGCTGTTGGCCTCGGCGGCGCGGCTGGCCAGAAGCGGAATATCGGCCGCGGTCACTCCGTAGGCGCCGAGCGGAGGGATTTCGAAGCGCCGGCACAATGCGGCGATCCATGCGATGCCGTCGGCCGCTGTTGCGTGCGGGCTCCCGGTGAGCAAGCGCGCTACCTCGTCGTACCTGGCGAGTGCCCGGCTCTCCGGCGCGCGCCGCCGCAAGGCTTCCACGTTGATCGCAATCGCCGGCGCCAGCAGCGCCGCGCACACCGCTCCATGCGGCGCGGGAAACATGCCGCCCACCGGGGCGGCGAAACCGTGCACCGCGCCCAACCCCGCATTGGCCAATGACAATCCACCGAGCAGGCTGGCCCAGCACATGCCGCGGCGCGCTTCCCGGTCGCCGCCGTTCGCCCACGCGCGCGGCAGCGCATCGGCCGCCGTGCGCAGGCCCTCCACTGCGTATAAGTCCGTCATCGCGTTGGCGCGCACCGAGACATAAGGTTCGATGAGTTGCGTCAGCGCATCGAGACCGGTCGACGCGGTCAGTGCCGGCGGCAGGTCCAGCGTCAGCTCCGGGTCCACCACCGCCATCCGCGGCAGCAGGTACGGACTGCGCAGGCTGGCTTTCACGCCGCGTTCGTGCGCAGCCAGCACGGCGTTGCGCGTAACTTCCGAACCGGTGCCCGCGGTGGTGGGAATGGCAATAAACGGCGCCGAAGGCTGCCGCAGTGGCTGCCCGCGCCCGACCACTTCCAGGTAATCGAGCGGCTCGCCCGGGTTGGTCAGCATCGCGGCCAGCGCTTTGCCGGCGTCGATGGCACTGCCGCCGCCCACCGACACCACCAAGTCGCAGCCTTCGGCGCGCGCATAGATGGTTCCGGCCGCAATCGTCTCGATGGCCGGTTCGCCCGAGGCGCGAAACGGCGCCGCCGTCACCCCCGCTGCTTCAAGCGCCCGCGCAAACGCCGCCACCCGGTCAGCTCTTTCGCCAGTCACCAGCAGGGCGCGCCGCCCCATCGCAGCCGCAGCCTGGGCCGCTTCGCCTGCGGCGCCCTCGCCGAATACAATCCGCGCCGCTGTCGCGAACTCGAAGCGCATCGCCTCTACCAAATCGCCGTCTCTACCATTCGCCGTCGGCCGGATCGACGGCGCGATACAACTGCCGCGTGCGAGGCTCGGCGAACATATCCGCCGTCTTCGCGGCCCAGGCTTGGTAATGCGAAGTTTCCTTGTGCGCCGCCTGCGCGGCGGCATCCCGATACACTTCGTAGAGCTGAAAACGCGCCGGATCGTCCGCCTGCTGCAGCAGGTCGAATCGCGCCACGCCCGGCTCCCGCCGGCTGTTGCGGGCGTTTTCGATGGTCGCTTCCCGAAAGGCTTCCACCACGTCCGGCTTCACATGCACGTATACACAAAGAATCAGCATAAAAATCGCTCTCTCCAATTATCGGTAAACTCGGACCTCGATTCGCGGCCGGGCCATAATAAGTTATGCGGTTTTTCGGCCTTGTGGCCTTGGTGGCGGCGCTCGCCGCTCCCCTGGCGGCCCAGCAAAGGTGGCGCCTCATCTGGCATGACGAGTTCGACGGCCCGGCCGGTGCGCCGCCGGACCCGGCATTTTGGATCGCCGAATCGGGCACGCATCGCTGGGGCAACCACGAGATGGAACAGTATACCAAGCTGCCCGAAAACGCGTCCCTCGATGGCGACGGCCACCTGGTCATCATGGCCCTGGCCAAGCCGAACGGCGTCTACACCTCCGCGCGCCTCAAGACGCAGGGCCTGTTCAGCACCATGTATGGCAAGATTGAAGCCCGCATGCAGATTCCCTACGGCCAGGGAATGTGGCCCGCCTTCTGGATGATGGGCGCCGATTTCGCCGAGAAAGGCTGGCCCGCCTGCGGCGAGATCGACATCATGGAGAACATCGGCAAGGAGCCGTTCAGCATCCACGGCACCATCCATGGGCCCGGCTACTCCGGCAAGGGCGGCATCGGCGGCACGGCAACGCTGACCACCGGCCGCAGGGTCGCTGATGACTTCCACGTCTTCGCCGTTATTTGGGAGCCGGACAGCATTCAGTTCCTGCTGGATGGCGAACCGTACTTCCATGTCGCGCCGTCAAGCCTGCCGGCCGGCACTCACTGGGTCTACGACCATCCCTTCTTCCTGTTGCTGAATCTCGCCGTCGGCGGAGACTGGCCCGGCCCGCCGGATGGTACCACCGAGTTTCCGCAGCGCCTGGTGGTCGACTACGTCCGCGTCTACGCCGATGCCGACCACCTTTTGCGACGGACGCAGTAAGCGCGCGCGTCAAGGCCGGAAACGGAATCCGGCATAACGCCGGCTCTCATTCAGGGGCGCTTTTCGCGGCGCGCTGCCCGGGCGGTCCGCGTGGCGCGGAGCCGCAATTCGCCGAGGTTGAGGCGGGCCAGCGCCGTCGCTATCGCGCCGCCCACCAGCAGAGGCACGGTGAGCGAAAAGAACATGATGAACGAAAATGTCTTGGCGTCGTTCTTTTCCACGTCGAACAAGCCCAGCGCCACCACGCACGCCACCTGGAACAGTCCCAGGTTGCCGGGGCCGTTGGGCACTACCGTTCCCAGGCGCACCACGGCGAGCACGCCGCCGGCCGCCCAAAAGGAAAGGTCGAGACCGTAGGCTTTCATCAGCGCCCACACCGTGGCGACTTGCAGAAACAGGTACAGCAGGCTGACCAGCGCCGTTTTGCCGAGCGTGGATGCGTTCCCCATCAGGTGAAGCCCCTCCACTACGTGGCGCAAGATGGAGGCCCCGCGGCGCTGGCCGATTATGGCGTGGACCTCCTGCTTGTGCCACACCACCCAGGAGAAAAGGCCGACGCCGAGCAGCAACAGGGCCGCCACTGCGCGTACCAGGAGGGCGAGGTCGCGCGGTATCCCTTTGACGAAACCGGCGGTCACCACGAAGGCGGCGACCATCCAAAGCCCGTCGATCAGCCTCTCCACGGCGGCCGAAGAGAGGCTGAGCGAAATGCGGAAATTGTTCCAGTGGGCCAGCAGGTAGCAGCGAATCACTTCCCCGGTGCGCAACGGGAGCAGCTCATTGGCGAACAGGCCGATGTAGACCGCTTGCACGGTGCGCCACAAGCGCAGCCGCACCACGGGAGCCAGCAGCGTGTTCCAGCGCCAGCCGTGGCAGACGTAGACGGAAAGATCGAAAGCCACGGCCAGCAGGACCCAGCGGAAGTCCAGCGTAGCGATGGCAGTGACCAGATCGCGCAACGGGTAGCCGTGCAGCACCCAGACCAGGCAGGCGGCCGAAAAGCAATACAGAGTCGCCTGCGGCAGCCAGGCGGGAATCGGGCGCCGGTGCGGAGGCGTTGCGGCAAAAGAGGCCATAGTCGGTCAGCGCGGCAAGTGGGCGGCTGGGCCTGGCGAAACGTGCTTCCCGGCAGACGCCGGCTTTCGGGGCCTCACGCATCCATCATAACGTGGCAGAATGGGAGGCTGAGATGAAAACCCGCTTACCTATTCTGGCGGTCGCGGCGGCTGCCTGCCTGGCGGCGCAAACGCAGGCGCCCGGCCCATCCAAGCAGGACCAGGACCATGCGCGCGCCGCGGCGCCGCCGGCCGAAACTCCGATAACCTTTCGCGGCATCCTGATCGACGCCGGCTGCCGCGACTTCTCCCGTTTCAACCTGCACCACTCTCCGCAAGCTCTTCCCGCGCCCCCCGGCGACACGAATGCCAAGGCGGCCGCGAGCGGGTCGACGGCCTCGGGGATTACGGTGGACGCGAACACGCTCGATACCGAGCGCGCTGACGTGATGCCGCACCAGATCGCCGACCTGGTGAGCCGGCAGTCCGATCCCACTTGCGCCATCAAGGGCAACACTCACGCCTTCGCGCTGCTGTTGGCCGACGGGCGCGTAGCGGATCTCGATGAGGGCGGCAACACTTTCGCCGATGCGGCTGTCAAGGCCGACGAGCGGGGCCGCGCCATGCTCGCCGGCCAAGGCCCCGGTTTCAAGCCAATCGCGACTGTGACCGGCCGCGTGCAAGGCTCCCGGATCGTGGCCAGCGCAGTGAAGATTATCTCCCGATAACACGCGTCGAGTGCCGCCAGGTGACGAGCGTCACTGGCGTACGTAACTCCATTGGTTCGTTTGCGTGGCAGGAATGCCGCCCCGGGGGGCGGTACTGTCCAATGTTAGGACACAATTCGCAGGACCAAAGGATGGCGGTTTGGTTTATACTGAATCGGACCTGTAAATCTAAAATGGAACTTCCGGGTTAAGGAGAAGCTGTATGACTAAGAGGCTTTTCACACTCGTATCGCTGGCATTTTGCACCCTGCTTGTATCTCAGCAGTTGCTTAACAATGACTCCGTCGTCAAGCTTGTGAAAGCTGGCCTGTCGGAAGACCTGATTGTCACCACCATCAACACGCAACCGGGTAGCTATGACACCTCCACTGATGGCCTGATAGCCTTGAAGGGCGCAGGTGTCAGCGATAAAGTGGTTGCGGCGATTGTGGCCAAGGCCGCCGGTAACCCGTCGGCTCCAACGGCCCTAGCGACTCCAACTCCAGGTGTACAGGACCCGGAGGACCCGATGGCGCCGCATGACCCCGGCGTTTACCTCATGACCACCACACACGAAGGCAAGTCGAAGATGGTATTCATTGACCGGGTGGGCGCAGGGCGCGAGAAAACGCACCGGGGTTTTGCCAAGGCCTCGATGAAGGCGGAAATACCTGGGCCCCGCGCGGCCGTGCGCACCCAGGATGCGAACCCTGTCTTTTATATGTACTTCCCACCAACCAGCAACATCGGCGATGAACGTTCGATTTCCAGCCCTACTCAATTCTCCTTGCTTTCTTTGGAGGATAAGAAGGATCATCGGGAAACTGCCGTTGCCAAGGTGGCACTGTTTGGAAGCATTAGCTACGGCAATGACGCCAAGAAAACATCCCTGTTCAACGCCGAAAGGATACGTTCCTACGCGTACAAGGTTTCTCCGTCGGCGAGCTTGAAGTCCGGCGAATATGCATTCATTGCTACCACAACGATGGCTGGCTCCGCACAGGGCGCCACGGTGGTTATTTACGATTTTGGAGTTGATGCCAGGTAGCCAACGCTCCAGGATTCCGGCAGGCCCGCCCATGACTCCCGCATGGCTGCCAGCAGATACAAAGTAAGACCGCCCCTCTTGCCATTGGATCGCGCTAGACTTTGAAGTGCCCCGATGGCTGCGCGCACCGACCCCCTCCGAATCGCCCTGCAAGTCCTGCTCTATATCGCGCTGTATTACCTGGCGGTGCTCTCGCTGGCGACCGTGTCCCAATGGCTGGGCCTGTACCTGGTTGGGGTGACGGCAGCGATGCTGCTCGCCGCGGTCTTGGCCAACTGGATTTCCCTGCGCATCCACCACGGTCTCCGCCTCTGGGACGCCGGGCTATGGTGGCGCCGCGCTTCGGCCGTCAATCTGGGCCTGGGCCTGGCCGGTGGCGTCGGGGCCGCGTGCCTGGTGCTGGTCCCGCCACTCATCGTAGGGGCGGCCCGGATCGAGTCCACCGCGTCCGAGCCCGGTTCCTGGGGCAGCGTGGTGTTCCTGGCCATCGTGCTGGCTATGGGCGCCACCGGTGAAGAACTTTTCTTTCGCGGCTACGGTTTTCAAGTGCTGCTTAACGTGGCCGGGCCCTTTGCTACCATTCTGCCCGTCGGCGTCGTGTTCGCCCTGCTCCACAGCAATAACCCGCACGCCACCTGGTTCGCCATCGCCAACACCGCCGGGTTCGGCATCCTGTTCGGTTATGCGTATTGGCGCAGCCTAGACCTGTGGCTGCCCATCGGCCTCCACTTCGGATGGAACCTCACACTGCCGCTGTTCGGCGTGAATCTCAGCGGGCTTACAATGAGGGTGACGGGCTACGCCATGACGTGGTCCGCGGGCAAGCTATGGAGCGGCGGCGATTACGGCCCGGAAGCCAGCGTGCTTACCTCCGCCGCCATGGTGGCATTGTGCGTGTATCTTTGGAAAGCCCCCGTGCGCCGGCAAATCTCACCGCTGGCCGGTCCGCCGGCGGAAGATATTCTATGCGAACCATCGCGGCCCTTGGCATCCTGACGCTGGCTCCCGCGCTTGGCGCCGCTGACAAACTGACCTGGCAGGATCGCGTCGAAATCGATCGCGGGCTGGACTTCGAGTATGCCAAGGTCAAGGTGCTGCTGCCGCGTTCCCGCAAGCCGCTCGAGTTTAACGCCGATGGCTCCTGGGACAAGGCCGCCTGGGCGGCTATCGCCAAGCAGGGGGGCCCGGCCGCGCGCCAGGGCGACTCGGTGCAGATCACCAAGGTCATCATCGAACCCGACCGCCTGGTGCTCGATATCAATGGCGGCTACAATGGCGGCCGCCACTGGTACAGCAACGGGCAGATCGGCGGCGGCCCCTCCAGCAATCCCACCATGACCCCCATCGCCCAAGGCGATTCCGACGCCAAGAGCGGCACCTCCCTGGTGCTCCTCTTTCACAAGCCGCTGGAGCCGATTAAGGCGTCCGAGTTGAAGAAGATGCTCGCGCCGGTGCTCGACTTCGACAAGCACAGCGCCACCGAAATCTACGCCGAAACCCTCGCGCCCGCCGTGAAGACGGCCATCCAGACCAAGCGCGCGCTGGTCGGCATGACCCGCGACCAGGTGGTGATGGCGCTCGGCCGCCCCGCCCACAAGTGGCGCGAAACCACCGACGGCGTGGAAACGGAAGATTGGGTCTACGGCCTCCCGCCCGGAAAAATCACCTTTGTCACTTTTCAGGGCGAGAAGGCGGTGAAGGTGAAGGAAGAATACGCCGGCCTGGGCACCATCGCCCCCGATCCCCCGCCACGGTAGGCCGGCAGACGCAAGCGGCCGACGTCGCCACCGGCAACTCAGTCCCGCGAAGCCTCGTCATCAGTCGACTTATCCCGGCAAAGTCAGGCCTTTTCGGGCGCCATCTATGTGCCTCGCCCACGGCGATCTCAGCCCCCGCGTATCTCAAGGGAAACCAGCGGCGGCTTCAGCTCGGTAATTCTCCGCGGATTGCTGGGGCAGTTTTGCGCGCGGCAGCGTGCAATCTCCCGCATGAAAACCCGGCGATCGCCCAATCTGATGACCCGCCGGTCGCCCCGCGCCGGTGACTCGTCCCATCCCGTCTAGGACCTTTGACGCCCGCGCGCTGCTGCATTTCCAAGCAGGCCACTAAGACGAGTTCGCTCTCTTCGCTTGCCGCCCTGGCGCGATGAGAAGAACGAGAGAGCGACATGAGACCAACCCATATCCTGGCGCAATCCGTTCTGTTGTCAGCCCTGTTCGCCGGAGCCGCCGTCGGCCAGCCATTGACCCGTTTGGGACGGCTGGAGCGGCAGGCGCGCGCCGGGATCGTGCAGCCGCCACGGGCGATGCCGCCGAGCTTCAGGCTCGGGGTTTCTTCGCCGGTCCCCTACCGGCTCGGCGCTGTCCAGCAAGCGGAACTGGACGCGTTGGTGCGCCAACCGCAACTGCCGCTGGTGGGGATTGAGCGGTCGCTCGATGGCGCTCCGCAATCGAGCGGAGAGTGGCTGGCGCTGGACGATGGCAAGGCCGTGTGGAGAATGGCGATTCAGTCCGATGGCGCTTCCGGCGTGCGGGTTCATTTTCACGATTTCGCCGCGGCCGGCGGCGCCGTCTGGGTGTATAGCGAAGATCGCAGCCAGGTCTTGGGACCCTACACCGGCTCCGGAATTGACGATAGCGGAGACTTTTGGAGCCACACTGTTTTTGCCGATACGGTAGTCGTCGAATACCTGGCGGACCAGCGGGTGGACGCCGTTCCGTTCTCGATCACCCGGATCGCTCACCTGATGGCTTCGCAGCAGGCCATGTCGGCCGGCACTTGCGAGCTCGATGTCACCTGCTATTCGCCCTGGGGTTCAATCTCGAGCGGCGTGGGAATGTATCTCTTTCAGTCCGGCGGCGCCATGTATCAGTGTTCCGGGGCCTTGGTCAACAACAGCAATCACGACTCCAAGCCGTATTTCCTCACTGCCAATCACTGCATCCCGACCGCGGCTATGGCGCAGACGGTCGAGGTGTTCTGGAAGTACCAGACGGCGACCTGCAATGGAACGCCGCCGAGTTTATCCGGCCTGCCGACCACTCTAGGCGCGACGTACCTGGCCAGCGCTCCCATCCCGAGCGGCGACTTCAGCCTGATTCTGCTTTCCCAGTTGCCGAACATCAACCTGACGTTCTACGGGTGGAATGCCAGTGCCACCGCGTTGGCGATGGGTGGCCCGGTGGTCGGCGTGCACCATCCGGAGGAAGACTACACGCGGATCATGTTTGGGTCGCGCAATGCGGATGCCAGCGTGCAGGTTGGCACCGACCTCGCGCCCGCCACCATGTTTTACCAGATCCAGGCCACCTCGGGCCGCATCGAGCCAGGCTCCTCGGGCTCGCCCCTGTTCACCCCGGACGAATCCATCGTCGGAACGTTGACATATGGCCCCTCAGGGAGCGCGTGTTCGACCAGCCCGTTCACAGCGGGCTATGGCCGCTTCTCCGCAGCCTACCCGAGCTTGAGCCAGTATCTCTCTCCCGCGCCCGCCGCGACAGTGACACCCGGGCCGGCGTCCATCAAACTAAGTTGGACCATCGGCGCTGCCGCTCCGGCGGCGCAGACCATTCAATTGAGCACCACCTCGGCAGCGGCGGTTTCTCTCACCGCCAAGGCCAACCAATCGTGGATCGGGCTTTCATCCAGCAGCTTGAGCGCCAGCCAGGCGAAGCCCGCCAGCTTGTCGGTGACCTTTGCGACGTCGTCATTCACGCTGGTGGGAGCGTACTTAGGCACGATCACCGTGACCGGCACCGGTGTCTCCGTCGCCATCCCGGTGGAAGTGGATGTTGCGGCGGCGCCGGTCGCGGTTGCACCGGCGCCGGCATCCATCAAACTGAGCTGGACGATCGGCGCCGCCGCTCCCGCGGCGCAAACCATTCAATTAAGCACCACCTCGGCGGCGGCGGTTTCTCTCACCGCCAAGGCGAACCAATCGTGGATCGGCCTTTCGGCCAGCAGCCTCAGCGCCAGCCAAGCGAAGCCCGCCAGCTTGTCGGTGACCTTCGCCACGTCGTCGTTCACGCTGGTGGGTGCGTACTTAGGCACGATCACCGTGACCGGCACCGGCGTCTCCGTCGCCATCCCGGTGGAAGTGGATGTCGCCGCGGCCCCGATCGCGGTTGCACCAGCGCCGGCATCCATCAAACTGAGCTGGACCATCGGAACTAGCTCTCCGGCGGCGCAGACCACTCAACTGAGCACCACATCGGCGGCGGCGGTTTCTCTCACCGCCAAGGCGAACCAATCGTGGATCGGGCTTTCATCCAGCAGCCTCAGCGCCAGCCAGGCGAAGCCCGCCAGCTTGTCGGTGACCTTTGCCACGTCGTCATTCACGCTGGTGGGTGCGTACTTAGGCACGATCACCGTGACCGGCACCGGTGTGTCCGTCGCCATCCCGGTGGAAGTGGATGTTGCCGCGGCGGCCACGCAGGTGACGGGCGGCCAATCGACATTGATTCCCCTCATCGAGGACGGCGCCGGCGTTGCCACCAGCTTCACTTTGCTGGACCCGTATCCGTCGCCGATGGTAGCCTCGCTTTCGTTCTTCTCGGGGGCGGGAGCATCTGTTTCGATTGCGGCCGGGACGGCCGCCGCCGCTTCGTGGCAGAATGTGACGATTCCCGCTTACGGCGCCGTCACCATCGCCACCAACGGCAGCTCGAGCCCGCAAAAGCAAGGCTTCGCCATCATCCAGACCGGCGATGCAACCAAGCGCGTGGCGGCTATGGCCCAGGTTGGATTGGATCTTGTCTCCCCGTCCGTCTCCCTGACGCCGCCGTTTGTGGTGCCCTTCGACGCCACTTCGACCGCTACCACCACCCTCTACGTCTACAATCCAGCGACGACCGGCTCGGTCACGCTGGGCCTCACGATCTATAACAGCGCGGGGACCACGCTCGGCACCGGTCAGATCGTCATTCCCGCTCTTCAAGAGGGCACCGTCACCATGTCGAAGAGCCTGGCGGCCTTTGCAGGCCAGAAGGGGACGCTGTACGTCACGGGCTCGTCCCCGGTCTGGGGTATGGGTGTCCGCGTGGACGGTGGCGGCCGCATCGACATGGTTCCTCCCGCCGTCAATCACTGACGCTGGGAGCGCGCGGCGCGCGGCCTCTGGCATACTGAAGTTCGGTTTCCATGAGCCCCGAACCCTCACCCACTTTTCGCGCCGCCGGCTGGCTGGCATTAGCATCCGCCGCGGCTATCGTCTTTTCCATCGCCGTGTCGCAGATTCTGCTGGGCGCGTCGTTGGCGGCGTTGCTAATCTCCCGCGAGCGCCTGCGGCTGCCCGCCATCAAATGGCCCCTGGCGCTGTTCCTGTTCGGCACGCTGCTGGCGTGGGTTTTCTCGGGCCATCTCGCCGCCGGGCTGCCCCAGATCAAGAAGATTTACGTGTTCGCCGAATTGTTGGTGGTTTTCTCCTGCCTGCGCAATTCGAAATGGATTCGCTGGCTGTTCCTGGTCTGGGCGGGCTTTGCGGCCTTGACGGCAGTTTGGGGGTGCGTGCAGTTCGCGGGAAAAATCAGGCAGGCCCACGTCCTGCGCGTGAATTTCTACGACTTCTACGTGGCGGAGCGCATCAAGGGCTTCACCAGCCACTGGAACACGTTCTCCGCCGAGGAAATGTTCGCCCTCATCATGCTGGCGGCCTTCCTGCTGTTTGCTCGCGCGCCGCGAAGTTGGATCTGGCTCAAGGCGGCGTGCGCATTTCTGATCGTGCTGGCGGTGCTCCTGGCGGAAACCCGCGGCGTCTGGTTCGCCACCGCCGCCGCCGGCTTCTACCTGCTGTGGGTTTGGAAGCGGAAGCTGTTGCTGCTGGCGCCGGTGTTGATCGTGCTAGCAGCGGTCGCTTCCCCAACCGCCATCCGGGAACGCGTCCGCTCCATCGTCCAGCCGCAGAAGGTGGACTCCAACCAGTTCCGCATCGTAGTCTGGCGCACGGGCCTGCGCATGATTGAAGCTCACCCCTGGCTGGGCCTCGGCCCGGAGGAGCCGCACGTCCAGTTTCAGAAATGGCTGCCGGGCGACATTCGCCGGCCGCTGCCTTCGGGTTATTATGGGCACCTGCATAACGTGTACTTGCAGTATGCCGCCGAGCGCGGCATCCCTACTATGCTGGTGATGCTCTGGTTGCTGATCCGGATCGTAGTGGATTTCCGGCGCGGTTTGCGAGGCCTGCCGCCGGGCCGCGACGACCGCCGCTTCCTTCTGCACGGCGGCATTGCCGTTGTGCTGGCGGTTCTCGCCGAAGGCTTCGTCGAGTACAATCTCGGCGACAGCGAGGTGCTCACTATGTTCCTGGTGGTCACCGCCTGCGGATATCTCGCGCTGGAAAAAGACATCGCCTGGCAACCAGGCACCGCGAGAGAATGACTTCGAGGTTGGGCACGCGCACTCGGGCGCAAGGCCACTAGGTCTATACTGCAAGGTGACCTTGCGCCAATCGCGACTGTTGTGGTGGTTGCTTGCCGCCGCGCTGGTGGCCACCCGGATGTGCCACACCGGCATCTTGTGGGAAGGCGACGCGTACCCGCTGGCAGCCGCGCAGCAGATTCTACACGGCAAGGCGCTCTACCACGCTATCTGGTTCGACAAGCCGCCGCTGCTGGCGCTGGCGTATCTGCTGTTCGGCGCGCTGCCGGGTTGGCCGCTGCGGCTCTTCGACGCTTGCTCCGGCCTGCTGGCCTGCTGGATCGCTTATGCGTTCGCCCGCGAGCAATGGAGCGTGCGCGAGGGCCTCTGGGCGACGGGGCTGCTCGGCTTTTCCCTATGCTTCGATTTCCCTTCGGCGGCAATCCCCGTGGCGTCCGACCTGCTGATGCTGGCGCCGCACCTGGCGGCGGTTTGGCTGGCCTCGCGGCGTCCGTTCTGGAGCGGCACGCTGGCCGCGGTGGCATTCTGGATCAACCCCAAAGGAGCGCTGGTGGCAGCGGTGTGCGTGCTGTGGAACCCGGCCGGGATAGTGGCGATGGCCGGCGGCTTCGCTTCGGTGAGCGCCGTGATGCTGGCGTGGTTGGTCGGCACGGACGCGCTGGCGCCGTATTGGGAGCAGGTATGGCGTTGGGGGCGGCTCTATGCCGCGAGGCCGTTCGAAAGTGCTCCGCTGCGCAACGGCATCCTGCGCACGCTCGCTTGGGCAGGCTTCCACGCGGCAATTGTGGTAGCCGCGGCGTGGTGTTGGATCAAGCAGGCCTATCGGAGCCGCGACCGTGAGGGAGCGGTTGCCACAGCTTCTTCCGGACGCCGCCAAATGGCGCGCTGGCTGGCGTGGCTTGTCATTTCGCTCGCCGGCGTCGCCGCGGGGATGCGCTTTTTCCCGCGCTACTATTTCCTGCTGCTGCCGGTGGTGGTGATGCTGGCGGCGCGCGGCTTCACGCTGATGAAGGGCTGGCCGCGGGTTGCCGTCTGTTCGCTGCTGCTGATTCCGGCAGTGCGTTTCGCTCCGTCGTATGTGGCTGCTGCGCGCGATTCGAATTGGCGCGATACCGCCATGGATCGCGACAGCCGAGCCGCCGCTGCGTTGGTTCGCAGCATGACCAAGCCGGGCGACACGCTTTTCGTCTGGGGATACCGGCCGGAAGATTACGTCTACACGCGCCTGCCCGCGGCAACCATGTATCTCGATGCGCAACCCCTCACCGGCGTTCCCGCCGACCGGCACCTGACGCAATCGGCGCCGGTGGAAACGGACGCACCGCGCGAACGGCGCGCGGAATTGACGCGCTCTGCGCCCAGCTTCATTCTCGATGGTCTGGGACCCTACAACCCGGGCCTGGCCATCGCCAACTATCCCGACTTGCGCGAGTGGTTGGGAAACTACCGCGAAGTTGGGAAGACAGGCGGGACGGTGATCTACCGGAGAGAGGCTGCGGTTGGCGCCGCAGTCACTTCTTCTTCTTGTCGTCCCCGAGTCGGAAACTGACCTGAACGGTCGCCGCAACCGTGACCGGCACGCCGTCTTTCATACCGGGCCGGAATTTCCATTGACTCACCGCTTCGATGGCTTTTTGATCGAGGCCAGGATCGAGCGCGTGAATAGTCATAATGTTATGTGCTGCGCCGTCGGGCCCGACTTCCAGATAGAGAACCACTGTTCCTTCGACGTGTTTGCTCCGGGCCTTCCGTGTGTACGTTGGATCGAACTTGAAGGTAACGATTGGCGCAGTGACGCCGTTACCGATGCGGTACACGCCGCTGGTCGGTTTAACCTGGTTTCCCCCGGTTAGCGGAGCACCGTCGCCCAGGCGCAAAGGCGGAATGCGGGGGAGCAGCGCCCATCCGTCGGGGTGATTCAATGCGAAGTCGCTGGGCTTCCTGGCACCTTCGCGCGTTTGGTGCTGCAGAATATAAATGCGGACGGCAGGCTCTTCAGGGTTTGCGAAAGCGGAGGTGCCGCGCTCGACCCGGTACTGCCAGATGGCGTTCGTCACTTCGTCGATCCAGAGTGTGCGTTTGCCGGAACGACTGGTATCGGGTCCGGTATAATCTCCACTTACCACGGTGCATTCGATGACCTTCTTGTCGGGCTGCAATTGCTCCCGGCGGGTGATTACTGGATCGTGCAGGTCGGACGCCAGATAGGGCCATTCGTCGAACGGTTCGGCGCACGCGTTGATCCTCGAGTCGCCGACACTCCAGAATTGCTTCGAGGCGGGAAGATGACCCCACTGGATAGAGCCGTCGCACACCCGAACGAGTGGAGATGGGACGCCGGTAATTTCCAGGTGCGCGCGCTGGACGGGCAGGCGTTCCACAACGATGCGAAAGAAGGCTGCGGTCCGCGGAGCGCCCTCCTCGGCGGATTCCAGCCTGAGCAGCCGGCCCTCGGCTTCCCAAGTGTTCGCAGTGCTTGCGGCCCGGGACACTGCTTCAACCAAAGACGCAGCGCTATCGGCCGCCAAGGCATATCTGCCAGCCGGCAGAACGGTCACCATCAACAGAAAACTCGCGAGGGCACGCATGTGGCACCTTTTCGGACGCGGCGGTCTTGATTAAGGCCGCTTGCCGCTATTGTACCCGGCTACCGCTCCCTTAGGGCGAGTGGCTCCGCTCAGCGATCCGCTAAACAATTGGCACACCACCCAACGCTCGGCGGTAGCGCCGGCGGTCTCCTGCCGCCGGTGTTCACCGGAGTTACTTCTTCTTCCACCGATAAAACCCCACGATGGTCTTCGCGTCGTCCAGCTTACCGGTTTCGATCATTCGCTCGACTTCGCGGGCGGGGAACCAGCGGGTTTCGATGCGCTCATCGTCCATCGGTGTCGCCACGCCGGCGGTGAGGCCCTCGGCGAGGTAGATGGTCATACGCTCATCCACGTAGCCCGGGCTGACGAAGAACCGTGCCAGCCTGGTCCAGCGCCGCGCGCGGTAGCCGGTCTCTTCGATCAACTCGCGCTTGGCGGCCTGGAGCGGCTTCTCGCCGGGATCGAGCCGGCCGGCCGGCAACTCCCAGATATACCGTTTGGCCGGCAGCCGGTATTGCCGCACCAGCAGGATGCGCCGCCGGTCATCGACGGCCATCATCACCGCCGAGCCGGCGTGGCGCACAATGGAGCGCTTGATTCTGAAACCGGTCTTGGGATCGGAAGCGCGATCCTCGGTCACTCGAAACAAATTGCACTTGTAGACTTCGCGGGAAGAAGTGATTTTCATGATTTTTTCTGGAGCGCAGCGGCGAACTTGTCCGCCGGCAGGGCATTCATAATGTCGCTTTTTGCCAGCCAGCCGCGCCGCGCCATGAGCACGCCGTAACGCATGCTGGCGAGGTGCTGGGGATGGTGGGCATCGGTGGAAATGGTGAAGCGCGCGCCCTTGGCTTTGGCGGTGTGGATCAGCGGTCCGTGGAGGTCAAGCCGCTCCGGGCTGGCATTGATCTCCAGCCACACATCGCGCGCCACTGCCGCCGCGACCACGCGCTCGAAATCGAACGGGAACGGATCGCGATGCAGCAGGATGCGGCCGGTGGGATGGCCGAGAATGCGCAGGTGCGGGCATTCGAGCGCGCGCAACAGGCGGTCGGTCATCTCGGCGGATTCCTGATTCATGTGGCTGTGGACGCTACCGATCACCAGGTCAAGTTCGGCGAGCGCGTCGTTGGCGAGATCCATGGCGCCATCGCGCAGGATGTCGCACTCCAGGCCGGAGAAGATGCGGATGCCGAGGCCGTCGCGATTGATCTGGCGTACCTGGCGGGCGAACTCGACGGCGCGCTTCTCATCCAAGCCGTTGGCCATGGCGAGCGCTTTTGAATGGTCGGTGATGGCGATGTACTGGTAACCGCGCTCGCGGGCTGCCGCCGCCATTTCTTCCAGCGTGGCGCGGCCGTCGGTCTCGACGGTGTGCATGTGCAGGTCGCCGCGGATGTCGGCTAACTCCACCAGTTGGGGCAAGCGGCCTTGCTCGGCCGCTTCGATTTCACCCGCGTTCTCGCGCAGCTCCGGTGGAATCCAAGGCAGGCCGACCGCCTCGTAAATCCCGGCTTCGGTCTCGCCAGCCACGCGGGCATCGTTGTCCGAGCGGAACAGGCCATACTCGCTGAGCTTCAGCCCCATCCTCACCGCGCGCGTGCGCAGGGCCACGTTGTGATCCTTGCTGCCGGTAAAATATTGCAGCGCGGCGCCGAAGCTGGCGGGCGGCAGCGCACGGACATCCACCTGCAGTCCCTCGCGGCCCACCTTGGCGCTGGCTTTGTTTTCGCCGCGGCCCAATACCTCTTCCACGCGCGGCCAGGCGACGAAGCGGTCAAGCGCGGCGGCAGCATCCGGGCCGGTGACCAGCAGGTCGAGATCGCCCACGGTTTCGCGTCCGCGGCGCAAACTGCCGGCGGGAGTGATGCTGTCGACGCCGGGGCCGCGCAGCGTGCCGGACAGTTCCTCGGCGACGCCTTCCGCGTAGCTCAACAGGTAGCGGCCGCTGCGCATGCGGTACTGGGCGATGGAGCGCAGCACCTTTTCTTCCAGCTTGGCGCCCATGCGCGGCAGCACGCGCAGCTTTTCCTCTTTCGCCAGCCGCTCCAGCTCATCCATCGTGCTGATGCGGTAATGCTCCAGGATGAGCGCGATGCTTTTCGGCCCGAGTCCCTGAATCTTCAGAAACTCGAGCGTGGTGGGCGGAAACTTCTGCAGCAGCAGATCGCGGCGCTCGCAGGAGCCATGATCGACGATTTCGCGCAGCACCGCGGCCAGTCCTTTGCCGATGCCGGGGATATCGGTGACTTTGCGCGCCGGGTCGGCGAGGATATCGGCGATGCGCTCGGGATAGCCTTCCACCGCGGTAGCGCCGTTGCGATAGCTGCGGATGCGAAACCCGTCCTCGGCGGCGATCTCCATCAGATCCGCCGTCTCCCACAACACGCGCGCGATTTCCTTGTTCTCCACTCCCGGGCGCCCTCCACTCAATTGTAGAGTGCGCCAGACGGCGGCGGCTGACGCCGCGTCTTCGGAGGCTGCCCCGCCATAGCGGCGAATTTCGGTAGCCTGAACCTCAACTGTCCCTCACGCTCGCGGCTCCGAACATTACACGCGAGAGGCTTGTTACAAAGAGGCCTACAGCGCCGCGCTTTCGCTGCGCAGCAGTTCCATTTCCCTCGCCAGCGAGGCCAGGGACTGACCGCATTCGGAGAACTCGCCATCGGCCGCCTTGCGTTCAATATGCTTGAACATGCCCGCTGCGCGGTTGGCGCCCACGTTGGCGCACGCGCCTTTGGAATAATGCGCCAGCCGCATGCACTGCGCCGTGTTCTGTTCGCGGATGGCGGCGTCGAGCAAGCCTATCTGCTGCGAGGTGTCGGCGAGCAGCGCCGCCAGGATCTCCCGCATCAGCTCGGGGTCGTCCATGGTGATATCCCGGAGTTGGTTCTTGTCAAGGACCGTATTTGTGTCGGCGGTCTGCACCATTTGATTCTGGAATGAATAGGAGTTTTGAGAAATCGAGCACAGACCTTAGACGGGGACCGGGAATGCCTTAGGGGGCGATTTCATAGGCGGGTGTCGCAGAAAGCCGCGCCGCGCTGAAAGCCGGGCTGGGCGCGCCTAGGGCACGCCGGCCCCTGCGGCGGGATAGGTGGGGATCTGCCCCTCGCAGGTCGAGGACCTGCGCCATAGCGCAGGGAGCGATGGTGCGGTTATTTCCCGACAGGCGCTCAGCGGGGGCGCAGGACGCCAAAGCCAAAGCTGGCGTTCAGTACTTTGAGCTGCGCGTCCACCAATGCCGTGGCCTGGAAACCAGGAGCCGACGGGGTGCCGAAGCGGAGGTCGAACAGCTCCACCAGCTTGCCGCCTTCCAGAGTGGGAGCCGGCGTTACACGCCACAGCGGGTATTGATTGAATCGCAGGAATTGGCGAAAGACGGGCGACTGCGCCGCGGCGTCCAAGGCCGGGTCTGGGTCCGGTTTGTACAGGATCAGGGCGCGGGTGGGATCGACGTTCCCGGCCACATTGAGGTCGGCAACGGCATAGAAACCGGGGGTTTCGACCAGGCCGCGCCAGCGCAGCGGGTTGAACGGATTGGGCAGCGCCGCCACTCGCGCCGGCGAGTCTCCCTGATAGGTCCGTGCCTCGAGCATGGCTACGGCGCGCCCGTGCAGAACCAGCCTGCCGCAATCGAGCGCCATGATGGCGGCCAGCGCAAACACGGCGGCGCCGCGGCCATGGTGGCGCGGCTTCACAGCCTTAGAAGCGATCTCGGCGCCGACCATGCGCGCCAGAAACGGCCCCACCAGGGCGACTGCCGCAATCGCCCAGATCCACAGATCCACCACCGCGGTCGAATCCAGGCGCAGCCAGCGGTCCGAAAAAGGCAGCAGCAGCCGCACGCCGTAGATGTTGGTCCAATCGAGCAACAGATGGACGGCCACACCGAGCATCCCCGCCGCCAATGCGCCCGGCCAATAGAGCGGCTTCCGCCCCGCCAGCCGCACCGCGGCAACTGACAGCAAGGCCATCACCGGCATAGCGGCTAAGGCGTGGGTGAGGCCGCGGTGATAGTGCAGGTAGGCGAGCGGGCCGGCGACACCCGCGAGAACGTCGATATCCGGCGCGTTGGACGCCACCAGCAGAATGGCGGTTGCCTGCGGCGTCCACCGCCGGGCGCCGGCTCGCGCCAGAAACAGGCCGATCGCCGTGTGGGTGAGATTGTCCATCGCAGGGGCGGAGTTCCTATTGTAAAGAAAATCCGCCCGGCCGCCCAGTTTCGGGCATGTCGCCTGTTATTGTGAAACTGCTTCCCAAGGACAAACCTGGTCCGTGGATCGTATGCGCTGCGCAGCCGCATTTATGCTTCGTACACCCCTCGATCGCGCCCGCGCGCGGACCCCGGCGCGTTCCTGGTACACTGCGAATTCCGGGGATTATTCAGTGAATAAAATCTTGTTTCTGATAGCCGCGGCTTTGGCTTTGCCGGCCTGCAAGCAGCAGGCGGCGCGGCCTGGGATGACCGGCATGCCGGTGGTGCCGGTATCGGTTGCCAAAGTGTCGCAGGAATCCGTGCCCACTGAGGTGAAAGTGGTAGGAACGGTGGAGGCTTCGGCGATTGTGCAGGCCAAATCGCAGGTGGCGGGCGAGTTGATGTCGGTGCACTTCACCGAAGGGCAAAACGTGGCCAAGGGCGACCTTTTGTTCGAGATCGATCCGCGCCCTTTCGACGATGCGCTGCAGCAGGCGGAGGCGGCGGTGGAGCGGGACAAGGCACAGATCGTGCAGGCCCAGGCCACGCTCGAGCGCGACAAAGCGACCGCCCGCTTCGCCCAAAGCGATGCCGAGCGGCAGGCGGAACTGAACAAGGGCGGGCTTACGTCTCACTCGGTCTATGACCAGGCGCGATCCAGCGCCGATGCGGCAAATGCTTCCGCACGCGCCACCCTGGCGACTATCGACACCGCTAAAGCGGCGCTCGAATCCGACCAGGCAGCCGTGGCGCGAGCCAAACTCGATTTGGTTTATTGCCAGATTCGCGCGCCCATCTCCGGCCGCACCGGCAACTTGCTGGTGCACCCGGGCAACCTGGTCAAGGTGAACGACGTGCCGCTGGTGGTGATTCACCAGGTGTCGCCGATCTTTGTCGACTTCGCGGTACCCGAGCAGCACCTGGGAGCCATCCGCCGGCTCGCCGGCGAGGGTCACAAGCTGGCTGTGCGCGTCGAGTCGCAGGACGACCCCGGCCGCACTGCCAACGGCTATCTTTCGGTGATCGACAATACGGTGGATGCCACCACCGGTACGATTCATCTGAAGGCGACGTTTGAAAACGCCGATCGCATGTTGTGGCCAGGCCAGTTCGTCACCGCCACGCTCACGCTCGATACCATCCAGAACGCCGTCGTGGCGCCGGCCGAAGCTGTGCAAAGCGGCCAGCAGGGATACTTTGTGTACGCCGTCAAGGCGGATAACCACGTGGAAATCCGCCCGGTGACGATGGGCCGCACCTGGGGCGGCAAGGTGGTGATCGCGAGCGGCCTCCGGCCGGGCGAGACAGTGGTGATCGACGGGCAATTGCGCATCTTCCCCGGCGCCCAGATTGCGCCAGTCGATCCAGCCAAGCTGGGAACGGGGCCGCTGTGAACCTCTCGCGCATCTTCATCGATCGCCCGATCATGACGACGCTGCTGTGCTTCGCCATCCTGGTATTCGGGACGGTGGCGTTTCGCGCGTTGCCGGTGGCCGCGCTCCCCAGCGTCGATTACCCCACCATTCAGGTGAACGCGGCTCTGCCAGGCGCAAGCCCTGAGACGATGGCATCCTCGGTCGCCACGCCGCTGGAACGCGAGTTCTCCACCATCGCCGGCATTCAATCGATGAACTCGGTGAATTCGCAGAGCAGCACGCAGATCACTGTGCAATTCACGCTCGACCGCACCATCGACGCCGCGGCGCAGGATATCCAGGCCCACATCGCGGCGGCCGGCGGGAGACTGCCTGCCACCATGCCGCGTCCCCCCTCTTATGAAAAGGTCAACCCGGCCGAGCAGCCCGTATTCTACCTGGCGCTGGTTTCCGACACTCTCCCGCTCTATACCGTGACCGATTATGCCGATATTCTGCTGGCCCAGCGCATTTCCATGGTGAGCGGCGTGGCGCGCGTGCAGGTCTATGGCGAACAGAAGTACGCCGTGCGCGTGCAGGTGGATCCCAACCAGCTCGCGGCGCACAACGTCGGCATCGATGAAGTGCAGGCGGCGATCGCCTCCAGCAACACCAATCTGCCCACCGGCCGGCTGGACGGCGCCAAGCAGGCGTTCACTATCGAATCGAGCGGCGGCCTGCTCAATGCGGCGGCTTACCGGCCGATCATCGTCGCCTGGCGCGGCGGCGCGCCGGTGCGCCTGGATCAGCTCGCCAACGTGGTCGACGGCGTCGAAGACGACAAGTTGATCGCCTGGTACAACAACCAGCGCGGTGTGATTCTGGCCGTCAACCGCCAGCCGGGCACCAACACAGTGGAGGTGGTGGATAACATCAAGCGGCTGCTGCCGGAGTTCGAAAAGGAGGTTCCTCCGGCCGTCAAGCTCTCAGTGGCGTTCGACGCTTCCGAGTCCGTGCGGCAGTCGATCCACGACGTGGAGTTCACGCTCACGCTGGTGGTGGGCGTGGTCGTGCTGGTGATTTTCCTCTTCCTGCGCAACATTTCCGCCACCTTGATCCCCGGCGCCGCGGTTCCGTTCTCGATTATCGGCGCCTTCGCGGTGATGTACCTGCTGGGTTACAGCCTGAACAATCTTTCGCTGATGGCGCTCACGCTCTCGGTGGGCTTCGTGGTGGATGATGCCATCGTGATGCTGGAAAACATCGTGCGCCACATGGAGATGGGCAAGTCGCGGATGGAAGCCGCCATCGCCGCTTCGCGCGAGATCGGCTTCACCATTCTCTCCATGACCTTCTCGCTGGTGGCGGTATTCATCCCGGTGCTGTTCATGGCGGGCATCGTGGGCCGGCTGCTGCACGAGTTCTCGGTCACCATCGTGGTGGCGATTCTGATTTCCGGTTTCGTCTCGCTGACCCTGACGCCAATGCTGGGCAGCCGGTTTCTGCGGAGCGAACGCGAAACGCGCCACGGCGTCCTTTACCACGTGCTCGAGGGAGGCTTCAACCTGATGGCGCGCTGGTACGAACTGACGCTCGCGATCGCCATGCGCTGGCGGCTGGTGACGCTAGGGGTCGCGCTGGCGATGCTGGTGGGCACCGTCTACCTTTTCAAAACCATGCCCACCGGCTTCATTCCGTCGCAGGATTCGGATTTCTTCTTCGGCATCACGCTGGGGCCGCAGGACATCTCGTTTGAGAACATGGCCCGCCACCACCGCGCCATCTCCGAAATCGTGCGCGCCCAACCCGGCGTGGAGGATGTGGGCTCGTTCGTGATTGGCGGCAATGAGGCGTTCTTCTTCGCGCACATGAAGCCCCGCGCCGAGCGCGCGCTCTCGGTCGACCAGACGATTGAAGCCCTGCTCCCACGGGTGATGGCCGTGCCGGCGCTCTTTCCGATCATCCAAAACCCGCCGCCCATTACCGTTAGCGGCCAGTTCGGTGCAGCCGCCTATCAGCTCACCATGCAGAGCCCCAACCTGAAGGAGCTGTACGCGTGGGCGCCGCGGCTTACCGCCAAAATGAAGCAGATCCCCGGTTTCGTCGGCGTCAGCGACGACCTGTATATCGCCGCGCCACAGTTGATGGTGGATATCGACCGCGACCGAGCCCTGGCGCTGGGGGTGACGGCGCAGCAGGTGCAGGACGCACTGTACAGCGCGTTCGGCGAGCGCCAGGTCTCGGTCATCTACGCGCCCGCCGACCAGTACGAGGTGATTCTCGAGCTCGACAAGCAATACCAGCGCACGCCGGATGCGCTGTCGCGGCTTTACATCCGGTCGTCCCAGGGGTCGCTGGTGCCGCTGGACGCAGTCACCCACACGCACCGCCAGACCGGTGCGCTCAACATCAACCACTTCGGCCAGTTGCCGGCCGTGACGGCATCGTTCAACCTGCGGCCGGGCTTCTCGCTGGGGCAGGCCGTGGACCAGGTGGACAACGCCATCCTCGATCTGCGCATGCCCTCCACCATCAGCACCGGCTTCCAGGGAACGGTGAAGGAGTTTCAGAACTCCTTCCGCAACCTGACGCTGCTGCTGATCGTCGCCATTCTGGTGATCTATATCGTGCTGGGCGTGCTGTACGAGAGCTTCATTCACCCGATCACGATTCTCTCCGGCCTGCCTTCGGCAGTATTTGGCGCGCTGCTTACGCTGCTGCTATTCCACAAGGAGCTCGACCTCTACGCGTTTGTCGGCATCATCATGCTGTTCGGTGTGGTGAAGAAGAACGCCATCATGATGATCGACTTCGCGATTAGCAGGCGCAGGGAAGGGCTGCCGGCCGAGCAAGCCATCTGGCAGGGTTGCATGCTGCGCTTCCGGCCCATCATGATGACCACGGTGGCGGCCCTGTTCGGCACGCTGCCCATTGCGCTGGGCTACGGCGAAGGCGGCGACGCGCGACAGCCGCTCGGCCTGGCAGTGGTGGGCGGCCTGGTGGTCAGCCAGTTCCTCACCCTCTACATTACGCCGGTGATCTACGTCTACATGGAGCGCCTCCAGGAGGGCCTGCGCGGCCGCGAGACTGCGGCCGGGGCGCCGCGCGAAGCCCCCGCGGCCATCTGACCGCCGGCCGCCCGGCTTGAGACAGCGGCCAGCCGGCGCCCTAGAGCATTCGCGACCCGACGCCGGCACGCCAGCGTGCGGCGTCACGCCGGAATCACTTGGCAGGAGTTTCCGGTTTCGCGGCGTCGGCGGGGGGCGGAGCGCTCGGGTTCGCCAGAAATTGATCTACGCGCTTCTTGAAGTCATCCTGGTCGTTGTGCTCGAATCCGCTGTAGTTCGACACCACCTGCATCTCGCACCCTGAGCCGTTCGGCACCAGCGTGACGTGATTGGTTCGCTGGAGGACGGCCCCGGTGACGGTGACAGGAACGGTGTGCTTCACATGGTAGGCGGCGGTCATTGCGGCGGCTAAACTCCCCGCCGGAAAACGCCGATAAGCAGGCATGAGCCGAATTCGCGTGAAGCCGCGCCCGGCCCCGATCGGAAAGCTGTTGGCGTTGGCGAGCCTCGCGGCCGGCGTGGGATGGTGCCAGAAGGATCTCGCGGATGCCTCGCTGGAGCAGCTTCTCGATACGCAGGTGACCACCGTGTCGAAGAAGCAGGAAAAGCTGGCACGAACCGCGGCCGCGGTGTTCGTGGTCACGCAAGAGGATATACAGCGGTCCGGCGCCACCAACATTCCGGACCTGCTGCGCATGGTCCCCGGTGTCGACGTGGCGCAGATTGACGGCAGCAGTTGGGCGATCAGCATTCGGGGCTTCAACGCGCGCTATTCGGACAAAGTGCTGGTGTTGATCGACGGGCGGTCGGTGCATACAACGGCTTTTTCCGGCATCTACTGGGACCAGATCGACTTGCCTATCGAGGAGATCGAGCGCATCGAAGTGATCCGCGGTCCGGGCGGATCGGTGTGGGGCGCCAATGCGGTCAATGGCGTGATCAGCATCATCACCAAATCCTCCAAGGCCACGCGCGGCGGGGTGGCAAGCCTGGGCTCGGGCTCTTACACGCATGCGGCCGACAGCCTATCGTACGGCGGAAGCGCCGGCAGCAGCGGGAGTTACCGGCTTTGGGGCGCGTACAACAATGTCGCCGACTCGGTTCAATCCGATGGCGCCGGAGGAGGCGATGGCTGGCAGCGGGCGCACGGAGGATTCCGCTCCGATTGGAGTATTGGCCAGCGCGATTCCTTAACTGTGGAAGGGGACCTCTTCTATAACCAGGCCGGCCACACCACGGATTCGCTATTCGCTCTGCCGGGGGCCAATCCGTTCTGGCAAAGCCAGGAGGCGGGCGGCGGTAGCATACTAGGCCGTTGGACCAGAACTTCGGATAACGGCGCGGACCAATCTCTGCAAGTCTACTACTCCGCTTATCACCGCACGGAATTGGGCTTGCCCATCGCCGAGACCAGTCTGGATTTCGATTACCAGAACCGTCATCGGATGGGAAGCCGGCAGGAGGTGGTCTGGGGAGTTGGATACCGGCGGACGGTTACCGATCTCAGCTCACAAAGTTGGATCTCTTTTTCGCCCCGGGTGAGCGCAGACGCACTGTACAGCGCCTTCGTGGAAGACGAAATCCGCGTCACGGATAGCCTCTGGCTCACCTTGGGCACGAAAGTCGAACACAACCCGTACACGGGATTCGATGTGGAGCCGAGCGCGCGCCTGGCCTGGACAGCCACGCCCAGCAGCACGTTCTGGCTCTCGGCCGGGCGCGCCGTCCGGCAACCGGCGAGGGCTGAGGCGGAGATTGACGTCGTCTTGGGTACGGTCTCGCTGGCCGCGGGCACGCCGGCGGTTTTGTACCTGCTGGGGAATCCCCACGCGAACGCGGAGCGCATGACGGACTACGAAGCCGGATATCGGGCGCAGCTCAGTCGAAACCTGTCGCTGGACGCGGCGACGTTTGTCAGTTTCTACCAGGACCTGGAGACGATGGCGCCGCTGCCGCCGGCCCTCGCGCAGTACGGCAGCGGCTATGTAATGGAGATCCCTTATATTTACGCGAACGGCGGGAAGGCGTTCGATTACGGCGGCGAGCTGGCCGCTAACTGGAACGTGACCAGGAGTTGGCGGATCAGCCCGGCGTATTCGATGTTGCACGTGAATTTTCGGGTGAATCCGGGTTCCGAAGATACGTTCAGTCCCGCCTTGGCGCTTTGCTCGCCCGAGTACACCTGGCAGACCCGCTCCCTGCTGAACCTGCCGGCCAAGCTGAGCTTCGATCAAACCGTCTCCTGGACGGCGCGGCTGCCGGGAAACGGCATTCCGGCGCACTGGCGAGTGGATATCCGGCTGGCGCGGCGGCTCGGCGAGTCGGCCGAAGTCAGCTTGGTGGGACAGAATCTGCTGCAACCGGGGTTCCTCGAATTCGGAGGCCAATATGGGATCGTCGGCACCGAGATCCCACGCAGCATATTCGGAAGGGTGGTACTCCGGTTTTGAATGGGCGCACGCGTCCGGTGTCCCGCCCGTGGTCTAAGGCCGGGGCGGTGTTGTGGGCCATAAGCCCGTTTCTTGTGGCACTGGCCCTGCCGCTGGCTGCGCAGGCGCCTACCGAGTACCAGGTCAAGGCGGCCTTCCTTTATAACTTCGCGAAGTTCGTGGAGTGGCCGGTGAATGCGCCCGGAACGCGGTTCTGCATCGGTATCCTGGGCACCGATCCATTTGGTCCGCTGATCGACGAAACGCTGGCGGGAAAAACGCTCGGCAGCCGTGGCGTCGTAGTCCGCCGGTTCAATCGGCCGGAAGACACCTTCGACTGTCAGATCGTGTTTGTGGCTTCGTCGGCCACACCGCTGAAGCTGTTGTTGAGGCGCTTCGAGGGCAAAGCTGTTCTCACCGTGGGGGACGCACCGGCGTTCTGCCAAAGCGGCGGCATCATCGGCTTCCAGGTCGCGGAGCGGAGAATCCGCTTTGCCGTCAACCTCGAAGCCGCGGAACGGGCGCAACTGCAGCTCAGCTCGAAGCTGCTGAGCCTGGCCACCAAGGTCTGGGGGAACCGGCGATGAGTTTTCAGCCCTTGCGGCCGATCCAGCGGCTGTCCCTTCGCAATAAACTCAGGGCGATCATCCTGCTAACCGTGGTGGCGGTGCTGTTGCCGGCATGCGTGCTGCTGGGGTTTGCCGACATCGCCACTACTTGCGACGCGATGAGAAACCAGCTCGCCATCCTGGCCGGCCTGATCGGTCAGAACAGCACCGCCGCGCTCAGCTTCGGCGATATGGCGTCGGCCAGCGAAACCTTGCGGTCCCTTCGCTCCTACCCTTCCGTGCGGGCGGCCTGCATCTACTCGGCCGACGGCAAGCTATTCGCCAGCTACCGGGCTGCCGGCACATCTAGCGCACCGGTTCCAGCCGAACCAGGCGCAGAGAGAACGTCTTTTGAAAAGGGCGGTTTGATTGCCGTGCGTAGCGCCGAGTTGGCGGGCCAGACCATCGGAACCGTCTATCTGGACTCGGACCTGCAACCGCTCTGGCATCGGCTGGCGCGCACCGGCCCGACCGTAGCGGTGGTAGTGCTGATCTCGATCTTCATCGCCTATTTGCTGGCCTCCCGTTTGGAGCGGCTCATTTCGGAACCGGTCATTCATCTGGTGCAGACAGCCAAGGCCGTGACGGTGCTTCGCAACTACGGCATCCGGGCCAACCACTTCTCGAATGATGAATTGGGCGCGCTGATCGACGGCTTCAATGAGATGCTCGGCGAGATTCAGCGGCGTGATCGCGATCTGGAACTCCACCGCGCCAGCCTGGAAGAGGAGGTTCTGAGCCGCACCGCGGAATTGCGCCGGGTGAATGCGGAATTGGTCGAGGCGAGGGACCGGGCCGAGGAAGCCAGCCGCGCCAAGAGCGAGTTTCTCGCCAACATGAGCCACGAAATCCGGACCCCCATGAACGGCGTCCTGGGAATGACGGAATTGGCGCTCGATACCACCTTGACCGCGGATCAGCGCGAATACCTGCTTACGGTGCAGAGCTCCGCCGATGCGCTGCTTACGGTGATCAACGACATTCTGGACTTTTCCAAAATCGAGGCAGGAAAGATGGAGTTGGACCCCATCGCGTTCGATCTGCGGGGCTGCGTCACGGAGGTAACGAAGGTGCTGGTGTGGCAGATCCGGGTCAAGCCAGTGAAGCTGCAGTCCGAAATTCATCCGAACGTTCCGGAGCGCGTGATCGGGGATCCCATGCGGTTGCGCCAAGTCCTGCTGAACCTCCTCGGAAACGCCGTCAAGTTCACCGAACGGGGCCAGATCACCCTTACCGTGGAGTCCGGAGGCAGCGAAGCCGATATGCTGGAGTTCTCTGTGCGCGACACGGGCATAGGCATCGCACCGGAGAAGCAGCGCGCCATCTTCCAGGCCTTTTCCCAGGCCGACGGATCGATGAGCCGCCGCTACGGCGGCACCGGCCTTGGCCTGACGATCTCGGCGCGCCTGGTCGAGATGATGGGCGGCTCCATCTCGGTCGAAAGCCAGCCGGGCCAAGGCAGTTGTTTTCGCTTCACGATTCACGCCGAGGCAGCCGGGCAGCCGCGGAACAGCGAGCCCGCCGCGAACCCTGCCCTGCCGGCGCGGGCCGAACCGGCGCGCCGGTTGCGCGTACTGCTCGCCGAAGATCATCCCGTGAACCGTCAGTTAGCGGTCAAACTGCTCGAGCGGGAAGGGCACAACGTGGTTGTCGCCGCCAATGGGCGGGAGGCTTTGCTGGCGCTTGCCGCCGGAAGCTTCGACATTGTGCTGATGGACGTGCAAATGCCGGTGATGGACGGCATCGAAGCTACCCAGGCGCTGCGCCGCTCCGAGCGGGGCAGCGGCCGGCACATTCCCATCGTCGCCCTCACCGCGAATGCCATGAAGGGCGACAAGGAGCGCTACCTGAGCTGCGGCATGGATGGCTACCTGGCGAAGCCCATCCGGCGCAAAGAACTGGCCGAAACGCTGCAACGGTTCGCCGGTGACGGCCGCACGTTCGATGGTCCCGTGAGCATGGCGGGTTAACCTCCTCGTGGGGCACGCTTTAGCCAGGCTGAAACCGTGCCCTGATACAAGACTCCGGAGTCGTGTTACGAACTTTTGGGGCATGACAGTAGCCGGGGGGCGGACACCCTGTTCATGGCTCGCAACGATAGCGCATTGGGGCGGGGAAGTCTGTCCTTACTCCCGCCCTCCGCCATTTCCGCCAGGCTCGTCGGAGTGGCCGTTGCCCAGTTCGCGCAGCACGTCGCCGATTACCTCTCCCTTGCGGTCGGAATGAAACTCGTCGTTCATCCGGCGCAGGGCGACGCCGATGACGTCGCGGTGGTGCAGTCGCGATCCGGGGCCCATGCCGCTCAGCTCCAGCCACAGCTTGTGCGCCAGCGCGACGTCCTCCGGCCACAGGCGCGGCGGGTGTGGGCCGAGGTTGAAGAACACTACGTCCTTCTGATTTTCGAGCACGAGCTCGAGCGAAAGGGACGGCCGCGGTTCCGGCAACTGTTCCCAATAGTTGCCCACCAGCGCGCCTTGCTCGGAGGGTGTCAGCTTGGGCGACAGCCCCATCACGATGCGCGAGCTTCGCAGCCGCGCCGCCGTTTGCACCACCGCCTCGTAAGGGTCCGTGCCCGGCACCACCATGAGTTCCACGTGCTTGCCGGCCTTCTCCGCCAGCGTCACCACCTTGCTGAAGACTTCGGTCTCGGCACCCGCGAAGATCTGGTCGGTATCGAGCGCGTGCTCGCCTGACGCCGCCTGCGTCACCGGGCGCACCGAAAGCACCACGATGTCTATCTTGCGTGTGTCGGTTTTGTGCAGAATGCGCGCGAGGTGTTGCAGGCGATTGGGGTTGCGGACGGCCACCAGCACATTGCCCGGCCGCGCGCTCACCGACGCGGCCGAAACCTCCTCCGGCGTGTCCAGCCGGAATTTTTCCATCTCCGCCCCATGCGCCGCCCTGCGTTTGCGGTTGTAGATATCGGAAAGCTCGAAGATGATGAAAAACACGATGGTGAAGCTTATCCCCGATATGGTCGCCACCTTCTTGGTCAGCACGTTGATGATGGCCAGGGCGAAGAGCGCCACCGTGATCGCCGTCAGGCCAAGCGGAATTTCCGTCTTTCCGATGCGGAAATTCAGCGGCACTTTCCAATCGCGATTTTCCGGCTGCTTGTAGCGGAGCACCAGCACCGAAAGCGCTTTCATCGCGAAGCTCCACACTACCCCGAACGCATAAGCTTCGCCCAGCAGATAGACGTTGCCCCGGCTGATCACGATGGTGATGATCTGCAGCGCGACAATCAGGTTGATCAGCCGCGACGTCGTGCCGAATTTCTTGTGTGGATGCCGGAACCAGTCGGGCAGCACGCCGTCTTCCGCCACGCGATTGAGCACGCCGTTTGAGCCGATGATAGCCGTGTTCACCGCGCCCGACAGAATCAGCGTTCCCACCAGCACTACAAAGCCGTGAAACAGCATGCGCAACGGTACGGGCCCGATCAGGTACATCGATAGGCCGCCAATCAGATTGTCCAGAAACTGCGGCCGCGCATTGTCCGGAATGATCATCACCGCGAAGAACGAAACCAGAGAGGTGAAACCCATGCTGTAAAGGAAAATCACCGTGCCGGCGCGCTCCAGATTCTTCAGCTTGGGGTGCGCGATTTCGCGGTAGACCTGCGCCAGCGTTTCGAATCCGCTCATCGCCAGCAGCGAGTGGCCCAGGCCGATCATGATCGCGATCGCTGTAATCGAGGGTGCCAGCGTGCCGCGCAGCCACCCCAGCGCATCCGGGCTGAAGTGCAGGTTGGCCCGCGTCGGCAAGGGCACCGGGTTGTAACCGTTCTTCAGAACCGTGGCCAGGCACCAGAGAATCAGAATCACCACCATCACCGTGGTGACCTGCATGATGCGCAGCGCCTTCTCGCTCGATTCATGAATGCCGATGATGTTCTTGCGCCAGAAATAGAGCGTCACCACCACCGCAAAAGCCGCCGCGAAGTATTGCGTGTTGACGTGCAGGCCGGTCATCACCAGTCGAGGGCCGACTTCATTGATCAGGCCGCCAAGATACAGGCCCGCGCTCACCGCGCTGATGGGGCCGGTAAGCACATAATCGAACATCAGCGCCGACACCGAAAACTTGGCCAGCGTGCCGCCCATCGCCTCGTGCACCACTTTGTACACGCCGCCGCGCACGAACATCGAGCAGCTTTCGATGTAGATGGCGCGGACCGCGTAGGAAAACAGCATGATCGACAGGATGAACCACGGCGCTGCTTTGCCGACGGCCTGCTCGGCGATGCCGCCCGCGTAATAGGCGGAACTCGCCAGGTCGCTCAGGACGATTGCCGCCGCCTTCCAGAACGAAATAAAGGACAGCATCACGGTGGTGGCGACCACGACTTTCACCGCCGCCGGACGTTGCTGGTTGGTCACTGAGTGGTTTCTCCCGCTCGGCCGTTGGGGCACTCTGGCGAATTGTGAACGCGCCTGCGAGGTGCTGACGGGTTGGAACTGGAAAGCGATCTGTCCTTACGTGGGACTGCGCCCCAAACTGATATCCCCGCCTCCGGGTGGAGTTGGCCTCCACATATTAGCATATGGTGCGGGGTTCGAAATTCTCCAAAGCCGGCCGGCGAAGCGCGGAAGGTTCGCCGGTCGCGCCGGGCGAATCGCACGGCTGCGCTCCGCCGCGTGCCAGGCTCAGCCTGCCGGCGGTCTAGGGCTTCGGAGCGGGCCGGGTTCACTCGAGGAAGGCGCCCCGTTCTCCGGCGTCGTCACCTCCGAGAAGACGATTCCGACCAGCAGCGCGGCAGCCGGTGCGATGTGAACGAACAGCCGCGGCAGCGAGATTTTCACTTGCGGCTCCACCGGGTTCCACGCGCTGAAGAAATAAACGCACGGGTACAGCAACAGCGGCATACATACCATTGCGGCCCAGGGGTACCAGCGCGATTTTCCTTTGCGCAGGGCGAGATAAGACAAAGCGCCTGCGGTGAGGAACCACAGCAAGCTCCAACGTCTTAACGCAATCAATTCCTCCAGCGTCCAGCGGACGAGCGGCCAGGCCCGGTTCACATGCGATACGAAGACGGCGGGCGTGAAACCCGCGAAATCCGGGTAACGCGGCACGCCCACGCTGCCCATAAATGCGTACCAACCGAGCCATAGCGCAAACCCGGGAAGGACCGCCCAAGCTCCCAGTTTCCAGTTCCGCTCCGTCGCAACCAGGGGGGCAATGGCGGCCGCGAGGCACAATAACGGGACGATGCCCCCGACCTTGGTAAAAGGGAGCAGCGCCGCGCTCAAACCCAACAGCCGCGTCGATATCACGGATCGGGTTCGCCAGTATTCGACGCACTGCACCACCGCACACAGGTACACCGCCGAGAGCGGAAAGTCGGCGTAGCCGGAAGAGGCGCTGCCCTGGCCTATCGCCAACGCCGGCACGAACAGGAAGGGGAGGAGCACAAAGATCCCGGACCAGCGCCACTGGTTCGTTCGGTTTGCCGCGGAGAGCAGAAGCAGCTCGGCGGCCAGATAGAAATATGGGCCGATCAGCTTGATCATGCTTTGATCCATACGGCCCAGAAAGCCATAGATCCACGCTTCGAGGAGAGGCACCAGCGGCGGATAGCTGCGGTGGAAGAACTCATAGTTGCTGGTGTAGTACTGGAGCGGGATGGCACCGCCGTTCAAAAATGCGACCTTGGCCTTCGATTCCCAGTTGAACAATCCGTCCCACCCCAGGCTTTGGCGATACAACGAAAGCCAGGTGACGAAACCCAGTTGAATGGTCACCAGCGCAAGCGCGATTGCCTGCGGGGCGCGGAACGGAAGTCTCGGCATAGCTGGCAACGCCCAGTTGCGCCGCTTCCACGCGTAGCCTGTGGCGCCCAGGCAAACCGCGGTCACCGCGCAACGGAGCGGCACGCCCTGAATCAGGAACCCAAGGCAGAAAGAGGATAGGGAGACCAGGCCCGCGCCGAAGATGAGCGCGGTGCCGCAGACACCGCATATGTCGGGGCTGGCAGGGTGGCGGCGCAGCAGCAAGACCATCCCGAGGCCTCCCGCAAAGGCAATCGAAAGGGCGACTATCGACAGCAAGATTCCCATGAGGCCGCGCCGTTATTAGGTGCCATATAGAGTTTGGACGTCACCTGCGTTCCGCCAACCGCCCAGCGCCCGGGACCGGTATCGAAAAAGATCAACCCGGCAATCTCGGCGGACCGCGGGGCCTTTTCCATGGTGAACGCGCGGCTTTCACCTGCTTCGCCGCAGAAGATTGCCGCGACCGGCCGCGGGTAGGCAAGATACGCGATAGTGAAGTACACCCGCAACGTGGAAGACTCACGGGCCGGTCCGACGAACAAGAGACGCTGATGCGGGCCGTATCTTCGCAAGCCGTCTTTGACGAGCAAGCCGGGCTGAGGCGCATCCAGAACCTGGAGAAAAGAATCGGTTGTTTCGTTGGGTTCCAGTTGCTCGAAGGAGCTCTCCCGCACAATGACCCTGACCATCACTGTGAGCGTTACAGCGGCATACAGCGCGAAGGCGCAGATCGCGAATGCTCTGATCGAGGCCTTCGGCTCTCTCCGCGGTGCACCTCTCTGTTCCTGCATGCAGCCGTAGCGTACCACAGGCAGGTCGCATTTCCGCGCGATCAGGCGGCGCTCGCGTAGAGTTCGGCTCGACATATTAGTATGTGGTGAGGGGGTTGAAATGCCGCAATCGCAGGCGGAATCGCTGGCGCGCCGCGTCATCGCACGGCTGCGCTCCGCCGGGCACCAGGCCTATCTGGTCGGCGGTTGCGTGCGCGATTTGCTGCGCGGGACGCGCCCCAAAGATTTCGACATCTCCACCGACGCGCGGCCGGACCGCATCATGGACCTGTTCCCGCAATCCGGCCTGGTGGGCGCGCACTTCGGCGTGGTTCTGGTGCGCGACGCCTTTGCGCAGGTGGAAGTGGCCACCTTTCGCAGCGACCACGAATATGAGGACGGCCGCCGGCCCGTCGCCGTGCACTTTGAAGCCGACCCGAAGGCCGACGTACTGCGCCGCGACTTCACCATCAATGGCCTCATGATGGATCCGGAGACCGGGCAAGTGCTGGATTATGTTGAAGGCCGCGCCGACCTCGACGGCCGGCTGGTGCGGGCCATCGGCGATCCCGACGCACGCTTCCGCGAGGACCATCTCCGCCTGTTGCGCGCCGTGCGATTCGCCGCCCGGCTCGGATTCTCGATTGAACCGGCTACCTTTGAGGCCATGCGCCGCCATGCCGCCCTGGTTGCGCGGGTGTCGGCCGAGCGCGTGCGCGACGAGTTGGTCCGCATCCTCACCGAAGGCGGCGCCGCCTACGGCCTGGACTTGCTGGACGCAAGCGGTCTGCTGGCCGTGCTGCTGCCCGAAGTGGCCGCCATGCACGGCGTCGCGCAGCCGCCCGAATATCACCCCGAAGGCGACGTCTGGACGCACACCCGCCTGCTGCTTGAAAAACTCGGCTGTGCCACGCCGACGCTGGCCCTGGGCGCGCTGCTGCACGACGTGGGAAAGCCGCCCGTCTTCCGCGTGGCGGACCGTATCCGCTTTGACGGGCACGTCGAGAAAGGTGTCGAGATGGCCCGCGCGATTCTCAGCCGGCTGCGATTCTCGCGCGATGACATCGAGCAGGTGGAATCGCTGGTGGCCCATCACATGCACTTTAAAGACGTGGGCCGCATGAAAGAAAGCACGCTCAAGCGCCTGATGCGCCTGCCCCGCTTCGACGAACATCTCGAACTGCACCGCCTGGACTGCCTGGCCAGCAGCGGCCACCTGGAAACCTACGACTTGGTAAAACACAAGTTTGAAGAGATGACCGCCGACGAGCTCAAGCCGCCGCCGCTGATCACCGGCGCCGATCTGATCGCCGCCGGCTACCGTCCCGGCCCGCGTTTCGGCGAGATCCTATCGGCCGTCGAAGATGCGCAGTTGGAACACCGCCTCCGTACTCCTGCCGAGGCCCTGGATTGGGTGCTGGGGAAGTGGCCGGTGGAGGGCGGGAGTTAGCGACGGCTGGGCGGGTTCGGCCATGCTGAGTAAGGTGGGGCAGGCTTCAGCCTGTCAACGCCCGCTTGCGGGCGCATTGTCGTCAGAACCTGGGAGTAGGTCAGTCTCCAAGATGGGCGTTTCCCTTCAAGGTGTCGGCTGCCGACTTCCGAAGTGGCGCGTAATCCGACCGCACGGCGTGATTTCGCTGGCCCGGGCGTCACTAAAACCACGGAGACTCGTTAGACTAATATCAATCCATGAGCATCGAGCAGGAGGCGTTAGCACCGAAGAGCCCGCAACTCCGAACGATCGAGCAGGCAGTCACGGTTGGGACGAGACTCCCAATTAGCTGGTTCCGAGGCCATGCCAAGACTTATGGGACTTTGACTCCGACCGTTTTTCGAGTCCCGCCCACGACCAGGGGCGGCTATCGGGAATATTGGCTGGCAGAGCGATTTCGCCTTCGTGCCGGCTCCGTGCAGGCGAACGTACCATCATGGAATGACCACGTTCGGTGGCTGCTGCTCATGCAGCACCATGGCCTGCCAACCAGACTGCTTGACTGGACGGAGAGTATCCTTGTAGCGCTCTATTTTGCAGTGGAGGGCTCGCCTTGTGAGGCCGGAGAAATCTGGTGTATCCGGCCAGACGCGCTCAACAACCGGAGTAACTATTTCCTGCACTCAGCTGATCGGCCGATCGTCAAGTATCTGGCAGCAGAGGCGTTCGTCGCCGAATCCGAGAAACTTCAGGATCTCGGCCGCGAATTGAAAATCCAACAACCCGTTACTAGGAATCCAATCGCCTTTTTGCCACCCTTGGAGTTCCCACGCATGTCCGCGCAGTCCAGTAGGTTCACGATTCATCCTCCACCCAATGGTGACAACGCAATCCAGAGAATTCTCGCGCCCCCCCGCGAGGTCATACGATACGAAATTCCCGGCGATTGCAAGGCATCCCTTTCGCGAGATCTGACGGCTCTTGAAGTGACCGCGGAGACTTTGTTTCGCAGCCTTGATGCGCTCTCGATAACCATCAAAACCGACGTGTACGCCGTTGATCGGGGGGAGAACTATCCGGACCCTCCAATGTTCGATTGATTGTGCGTGGTACATCGGGCTTAGCCGACCTGCCTTACCCACGGCCGCCGGGGACTTGGGGTTTGGCCGACGGTTTACCCGCGCCGCTCAGTCATCGCCCACCCGGAAGCAATCCACATGAGCGAGAAGTCGCCAAATCCGACTTTAGAAACGGGCGCCCAGCGAAACCGAAGCTGAAATCAGAAGACGGGTGCGAGAGAAAGCGCGTGCCCTATCACCTGTTTCACACAGCTTCCTGCCACAAGTTTTCCGTCGTCGCTACGGTTTTGCGGGTCGCTTAATCTCGACATTTAAAACGGTTGTGAGATCGGCATCACTCAACTGATCAAGGCGAAGCCTCGTATGTTCGCCCATGCGTTTGATCAACGCAAAGAGCTGCGGACTGGCATCCACGCCCTTGTTGATGGTCAAGTGGAAGTCCCGGATGGCATTTCTAACGTTTGGGGCTCCGGCGAAAAGCAGCTTGGCTCGGTTTATCTCAAAAGAGAACGCGGCAACATCTTGGTCTCTGGGCACTTTGCCCGGAGGGGTGTTGCTGAAGATCGGGCATAACGCGTACAGGTTTGTAACGCAGGCCACTCGGTGACGACGGATTTCGACGTCCTCCAAGTTGCGGATGCCATTGCGTACGGCCCACAGGGCACCAATCACCGCGAGGCTACCACCTATAGCGCCACTGATGAAGCCCTCTAGAATGGTTGCAGCTTCTGCAGTCATAATATTGGGGAGCTTAGCACCAATGCGCACAGAGCACCACGAGTCCACCTGGCTGGTTTGTCGCCTACAGTTACTTGTGCCCGCCACGGTCAAGAGCGCGCGATAGTACGAGCAGCCCGAAGTCTTCGCCGCGGCGGTTAACGAGTTCCTCGGCGGACTGTAGAAGAACTTCTTCGACCGCTCAAGGGCTGTGAAAAGACGTGCCGACAAACGGGCGTTGGCAGGCTTAAGCCTGGCTAAAACCAGGCTTAAGCCGTGCCGGCGGAGGACCCACAAAGTATGGCCTTTAGGCCCCGTGCCGGAGCGCTAGCTCCATCGAGTCTCGCCAACGAGCCTCAGAGACGGGACACCAAACACAGAACCACACCGCGAAGCGGCAGCGATGTTATCATCGCAAATCGGATACGGCCTGGCGGGTTAAGCCAGTAGGAGCGAATCGATAACGTGTTAGGCGCAATCGAAGCGGGAGGCAGCAAGTTCGTCTGCGGGATCGGCACCACACCCGAGGATCTGATCACCACGCGGATTCCGACCACCACGCCGGCGGAGACGCTGGAGGCGGCGGTCGAGTTTCTCCGGCGGGAGGCGGGCCGCGAGCTGAAAGCGGTGGGAATTGCATCCTTCGGACCGCTCGATCCGCACCCCGGCTCGCCCACCTTCGGCTACATCACCTGCACTCCCAAGCTGGGCTGGCGCGGAACCGACGTGGCAGGCACGTTTCGCAGATGCTTGGGCGTGCCGGTGGGCTTCGACACGGATGTGAACGGCGCAGCGCTGGCGGAGGCTCGGTGGGGAGCGGCTCAAGGCTTGACCGATTTCATTTACCTCACCGTGGGTACGGGCATCGGCGGCGGCGCGATGGTCAATGGAAAACTGCTGCACGGCCTGCTCCATCCGGAAATGGGCCATCTGCGGATTCCGCACGACCGCACCCGCGATCCTTACGCCGGCGATTGCCCGTTCCACGGCGATTGCCTGGAGGGCCTTGCCTCCGGGCCGGCACTGCGCGCGCGCTGGAGCATGGCGCCACGCGAGCTGCCGCCGGCGCACCCGGCCTGGGCGCTGGAAGCGGAGTACCTGGCGCTCGGTCTGCACAACCTGGTGTGCACGCTTTCGCCGCGGCGCATCGTGATCGGCGGCGGCGTCTTGCAGCAACCGGATCTGCTGCCGATGGTGCGCGCGGAACTGGCCCGGCTGCTGAACGGGTACATCGAAGCGGCGGAGATTGTCGAGGAGATGGAGAGCTTCGTCGTGCTTCCGAAGCTGGGCGATCGCGCCGGCGTGCTGGGCGCGCTGCTCCTGGCCGAACAGGCGGCACGGCGCGGCTGAGCGAGCGCGGCGGGTTTCAGCTCCCTCTCCGGCTCATTGCATGCCTAGAAGCGGTACTACGGCTTCTGGCGTGAGAGAGCGGACCGGAGACGCGCGAAACCCTTTCGGGTCCCGCGTCACGATGTACTCACAACCCGCCAATCGCGCTGCGGCCGCGGTAACCGCATCCTCAAAGTCCGAAAATGGCAATCGCAGCGCCTCTTGGACGACTGTGCCATCAACGGCAGCTACTCCAAAAACTCTCAGGAGCGACGAAACGATTCGCCCGGCCTTGATCGTGCCCATCTCTTTTCGGACCAAATAGTGGATGGTCGTTACCGCGTGGGCCGCCAGCATCCCTTCCGTGCTGCCTGTCTCGACGGCGGCCCAGGCTGCTGCACTGGCTTCCACATAAGGTTGCCGGTCGAGCAGAACGTCGAGGGCGACATTGGTGTCGAAAAGGATTCTCTTCATCGGTATTTCGCAGCCAGATGCTTCCGGTACCCGGCGATGTCCGCATGCTTTAATACTCCCCGAACGGAACGCAGAATCGGAGCAGCATCCGTGGCGGCAGAAGGAGGTGCGGCAACCGCAGCCAAGTAGACTTCAACCATCTCCGATACGGAGACGCCTCGGCGTTTCGCGTACTGCTTGGCCCGCAAGACGACCCGGTCATCCACGCTTAACGTGAGCTTCGCCATATACGTATGATACCAGAGAAGTAGTACGTATCGATTCAGGGTTTCCGGATCCGGCGTGAGACTCCAGGCAAGGCTTGGATCTTTCTGCGACGAAGCAATAGATAGCAATTCGTCCGATCAGACGGGAAAGTCTTCAACGCACTTTCTCGCACCAGCGTCTGCAGGCCACTCAAAGCGATGGCCTGCCCCACCTCCGGCTTGCTATCCTAGCGATTCGGTGCGCCATGCCATTGACGATCAAACCTAAGCAGGATTGCCGCTGGGACCTGGTGGCGCTGGGCGAGGTAATGCTGCGCTTCGATCCTGGCGACAAGCGCGTGGCCACAGCCCGCAGTTTCGACGTTTATGAGGGTGGCGGCGAATATAATGTCGCGCGCGGCCTCAAACGCTGCTTCGGCCTCGATACGGCGATCGTCACCGCTTTCGCCGATAACCCGATCGGACGGCTCGTCCAGGACCTGATCTACCAGGGCGGCGTCGACCAATCGCTGATCCGCTGGGCGCCCTTCGACGGGGTTGGCCGCACCGTGCGCAACGGCTTGAACTTCACCGAGCGCGGATTCGGCGCGCGCGCGGCGCTGGGGTGTTCCGACCGCGGTCACACAGCCGTCTCGCAGCTCGAGCCCGGCCAGATCGATTGGGAGGCCATCTTCGGCCGGCACGGCGCCCGCTGGTTTCACACCGGCGGCATTTTTTGCGCGCTTTCCGAATCCACACCCGCCGTGGCGATTGAGGCCATCGAGGCGGCGCGCCGCCATGGGGTAGTGGTGTCGTACGATCTCAACTACCGCGCCTCGCTTTGGCAAGCCATCGGCGGCAAGCAGAAAGCACAGGAGGTCAACCGGCGCATCGCGCCGCTGGTGGACGTGATGATCGGCAATGAAGAGGACTTTTCCGCGGCACTCGGCTTCGAGGTGCCCGGAGTCGACGAGACCCTGAGCGATTTCGAAGCAGCCTCGTTCCGGCAGATGATCGAGCGGGTGTTGCGCGAGTTTCCCTTCGCCGTGGTCGCCACCACGCTGCGCAAGGCCAGCACGGCGACGCGCAACGACTGGGGCGCGATTTGCCACGCCGAGGGCCAGTTTTACGAGGCCAAACACCGGCCGGGCCTGGAGATCTTCGACCGCGTCGGCGGCGGCGATTCGTTCGCCTCGGGATTGATCTATGGGTTCCTCACCGGCCAGCCGCCGCAGTGGGCGGTAGACTGCGGCGCCGCCCACGGCGCGCTGGCGATGACCACGCCGGGCGATACTTCGATGGCCACGCTCGACGAAGTGCTGCGCCTGATGCGCGGCGGTGGCGCCCGCATCGCACGTTAGGGCTCGCCGGCCGCCGGTCTGCGGCTGCCAAATACCGCCAACTCGAATCCCGCGCTGGCAATTTCTTTCCGCCAGCCACCATCGCTCCTTAGTTTTGCTTGGCCGCGCTCTTTTCGGACTTGTTGAGGTTCTTCGCCAGCTCGAGGTGCTGCTGCAGGGTCGGCAGTACATTGGACGCGAATGCTTTTATATTCGGAATCGTGCCGCGTTGCGCCTCAGCGGAAAAATCCCTGACCTCCGCCTGCTGATTCTTCAACTGTTCCTTCACGTAGGCTTTGTCGAAGGCATCGCCAGATAGCTTGGAGAGCTTGGTGACTCGCGATTGATCTTTGGAGCCCAGCGCGTCCGGGATCGGGATGTTCTCCTTACTCGCGACTTGCTTTAACTGCTCGTTCGCTTTTGCATTGTCAGTGACGATCTTTTGTGCAAATTCCTTGACATCGTCCCTCGATGCCTTTTCCGTAGCGAGTTTGCTGAGTTCCAGATCAACCATTGCGCCCACGGCAGCGTACTTGGCGAATAGCTTGTCATCTACTTTTAACCCCGTTGACGCAGGCGTGTTTGGACCCGGGTAACCGTTCATTCCCGGAATCTGGCCGGGTATGGTTGGGCTGGTTGGGCTTGGGAAAGCCGGGGGTGCCGAAGGGTTCTGTCCAGGAGGCATGCCACCGCCGGAATTTTGGGCGAGCGCCAGTTGTGTGCACAACAGAGCACCTGCCGAAACGAGGCCCAGATACAGTGTTCGTTTCATCTCAGTCTCCCCAAAAAGACCCACGGCCGCATTTCGCATACTGGCAGCGCCGGTTGCCGTTACGAACATGAACGGTCGCAGGCATCGAATTTCAGCGACCTTTTGCAGGTCCTCTCACCTGTTAGATGCGGCGGCATTCGTAGCGGGTTTCAGGGGCGAGAGGGGAACGCCGGTGAGCAAGCCAGGCGAGCGTGTGTTCGTGATTGGGAACACGGCGGTGCACCGTTCTGGCGGTACGAACCAACACTTCGCTTCGCCGGAGATCAGGCGAGCGTTGCCGATCTGCGGCTGCTGTGTGGCGGCGCCCCCCTCGCACGCTATGACGCGCCGGCCGCCGGTTTGCGGCCGCCGAATACAGCCAACTCGAACACTTTCAGGTAGACGTCGACGTCGGTGTAGCCGATCTCGCGCAGCCACTGGCACTGTGCTTCAACCGGCGCCAGAATATTCGCCGCCTTGTCGGGACGATCATAGTAGGTCTTCTCCACTTCGGCGCGGCTGCGGCCGGGGTGGTGCCGCTCGAGTTGATCGAGGAAAAGGCCGTCGTGCACCGACTCCACCCATGGCGAGGCCGAAGCGACGTGTTCCAGGTTGAGGAACAGTCCGCTGGGCGCGAGCAGACCAAAGACTTCCCGATAAACTTCCCGCTTGCGGCTGTCCGGCTGGTGGTGAATGGAGTAACCCGACACGATAGCGTCGAAAGGGCCGAATGCACCCGCCGACGCGGTCCAGGATGCGGTTCCGTAATCGGCGTTGGCGCAGCGCACAGCGTAGCTTTGTCGCGCGAAGCGAGTCCTGGCCGCGTCCAGCATCGGTTCGGAGAAGTCGACCAGCACACCGCGCGCCTGCGGGAAGCGCTCGAAAATCGTGCCGGCAAGCGCGCCGTCGCCGCAGCCGAGGTCGAGAAAATCCCGCAGCGGCCGGCCCCCCGCCGCCAGTAGCCGCAACATCACGTCCAACTGCTCCTGCGCCAGGGGGATAGCACCTCGAACTCCCTCCAGGTAGGTGCTGGCGACGGCGGATGTTTTCCAGACCTCGTCAGTGCGGGCGGGCATCTTTCCAGTTTAGCCGCAGCCAAACGCGCGCGGCCAACATGCGCCTTCGCGCGCCGCGGCCGGCACGCATCTCCGGCCGCGGCGCACGAAGCTCAGGCCGACAGCGGCAGCGCCCGGCGGCGAATCACACCGCTGAAATAGTCGCGCAGCGGGTAAAGCGGATACGGCTCCAGCTCCGCGAATGTCCGGCCCAGCTTCTGTTCGATCCGGTAAACCGAGTGAAAGAAATTACCGCGATCTATGTTCAGTCTGCGGCAGCACAATCTCCAGTCCGCACCCAGCAGGAAATGATAGCGGAATATCCGGTGCTCCGCCCCGTCCAATGCGCGGCGGCTGACGAGGCAAAAGTCTGCCATGAACTCTTCCGACTTCCGGGAATAGACGCGCCGGCTGTTGCGGCCGCTGCAAAACTCCAGTGACACCGTGCCGAAGTAGGCTCCCGATTCGGAGCACTCGCGAAAACGTGCCAGACAGGCCCGGAAGATCGCCCGCAAGGCGCAGTTGCAGGGCACTTCCTTTCCGTTCCTCACAAAACGCGTGCCATATCCATGGCAGTACGCGCACGATGCCTTGGCGACACCAACCGCGTTTGACCGATTCCACCGCATTATTTGAGAATGTCCTTCCCGGTAACGGCCCCATCAAGGTTCAGCCGCACCGCTGTAGTTAACTGTTCACCAATCTACGCCGACAATAGAAAACGTCAAATCATTTCAAACTTACATTTAATGCCAAGCGGTCTGAATGAATCGCCACGTGTATCGTTATCTCTAGTACTACTAGTCATTTATGCTGCCTAAACGCGACACCGATTTCTAATTCCGTCTTTGATGATTATTCTTGGGATTCAATCTTTTTCGTACTGGACTATTTCCGCGAGGAATAGTGCCTGTGGCCCACCTACCCCTATGCCCGGTTTTAGGCAACTCCAATCGCGCCTGATCTCGACGCTGCGGGAAAGAATCCGCAGTGGTGAACTCACCGAGCGGGGTACCGCCCGGCTAACCGGTCTCTCCCAGCCCCACATCCATAACGTGTTGAAAGGCAAAAGGTCTCTGTCGGCGGGTGCGGCTGACACCATTCTGCTGGCCGTGCATCTGGACACGGTGGATCTGTTTCAAACCAGCGAACTGATCGCCGGCCTCGGCCGCCGTTAGGCGGGCATTGCGCCGCCCACACCCGGTCGGGCACTATGGTACGAGAGGATACATTGGTGCGGCGCCCGCTCTCATGGCTGAATGAAGATCGCTTGCAACGGCTGGCGCAGCGCATTCGATCGCTGGCGGAAAAGGACGAGCACCAGTTGCGCCGCGTGCGTGAGGTGGAAACGCTCCGGCGCGCCGCCGCACGCGAACTGCACTCGGTCTGCGCGGACTTCGTGGCTGCCGTCAACGGTGCGCTGGACGACCACTTGGTGTTGCTGGACCCGCCCGAATATGGCGCCAACTCTTACAGCGACTACTCGCCCAGCCTGGTGCAGATCAACGTCCATGGCCGCATCCTACAGGTTAGCTTCGCGGCCACCGCCGAGTTGATTTCGACCGAGGACTTTCGGATTCCTTATATTCTGGAGGGTTCCGTGCGCGCCTTCAACCAGGAAATGCTGGACAAGGATCTGATTGAAGAGCAGCCGCTCTTTTACACCATGGAGCCGAATCGAAATATGTGGCGCTACTTCGAGGCGCGCACGTACCACTCCGGCCCCTTTGACCGCGACTACCTCATCTCGCTGATGGAACGGATTCTCTGAGGGCGGCTGGGGAGCTTGGGCGCGTTGGCGAATTCGCGTGCGCTTCTACCGTGCGATCCGGGGTTGCCCTCCGTTCCACAAGGGATTCCTTGCCGCGCACTTTCCTCCTGCGTCTGAATGGGTCACTGGTCGGCTAAACGCGGTGCTACTATCGCTACGAAAGGAGTCCGCGCTATGCGTCTGGCTGCGGCGAGGATTACTGCCGTTGTTGTGGGCCTGCTCGTATGTGGACGGGGTATCGCGGCAGATTCAGGGCTCCGGGCTTATGTTAATTCGCTCAAGGGCAAGCAGTTTGTCCTCCGGGCAAATCAAGAACTGTTCGGGAGGCCGAGGCAAACGGCCTACTATCGAATGATTTACGAAACCGACATCACCGCAGAAAAGGATTTTGTGAAAATCGGCGGGAACGCCGATTGGCAGGGCCGGTATTTCGTGCCCGCGCCCCCGAGGATGTTCACCGTTAAGGACCTCCATTTCGATGATGCCAGGGATCGGCTTCAGGTTAAGCTCTGGGGGCCTAAGGTGCCCCGAGCCAAGGAGGACGAGATCAGACTGAACTTCACGGACCTCAAGAGCCAGACGCCCGAGTCGCTCAATCACATGTTTTTCGCCGTTTTCTTCAGCCCAGGGGAGCCCGTCGAACAGTACGTGGTTGAGAACGACAAGAGGCTCGTAGAGACCTATTTGGACGTGTACCCGGAGCTCGCTAGATTGCCTACTGATAGTCGCATGAAGGTCTTGTCCGCGATCCGCCAGGTCAGTTCTTCAGGAAGGCCGCAGCTAGAAAAGGTGGGAGAGGACCTCTACATCCCTGATAATCTGATCGGCGACGACTCAGTGTATAACGAGATCAGCGTCTCCAAGAACCAGCGCATTGCAAGTTCTATCGAACACCTCTTGCCACAGATCAAGCTGGCAGCAGTGAGACTGCAGGGCTTGCCAGCCGCAATTCACGGAGTTCGATTTTACTGGACGATCATGCATCGTGATTTCGCCAGGGAGAATGAGTACCAGCACAGTTCGGACAGCATGGAAATGCTGGTGTCGCTCGAATCCATAGAGAAGTTGGCCGCAGGTAATTTGAGCGTGGTCGAGATGCTTCAGGAAGCGACACTCAGAGAGGATGGCACAAAGATAACGCTCAGCTCCTACGACCCCATTGGCGCCCGCTGAAAGCAAGAGGCCGCCACATAAGTCTCATAACGCCCAAATGCACCTAAAACGTGCCATTTGGTCAGCAATGGAGGAGTGACCCCTACGGCACCGACACCACGAGGCCCTCGATCCTGACCGGTGCATCAACTATCACCGTTGCGCTGCGTGCGGTCTTGTACTTCCCCGCGACAGACCAGCGCTTCGCTGCTCCAACGCGTTCGGCGTGGCACGACATCAGAACCGCCTTGATCGGCTTCGCGGAACTCCACCGCTTGGCTGCGCCTGCAAACCTGAACCCTCTGCCGGTGTGCGCCATGTCCACGGCAACCGTGATCCCCTGTGCCTGAACTGCGCTCCGGAGTTTCGGATTGAACAACTCCCCGCACATGAGCAGCGCGACCCGTTGTGTGCCTACACGGATGTATCGCTCCTCGTTGGCCAGATCCGGGCTCATGTCTCTCTGGTCCAGCCTACTCGTGCTGCGTTGCCTCCAAGGCCCGACATGTCCCCGCTCCGGAGTCCAAGCGAACCCATGCGATGGAAGACGCTGCTCCTTGACGGCTTTCTTGTTGTTAGGTCTCTTATGTCCCGTGTCAACTCCGAAGCAGACCGCGATACTCCGTTCTTCGATCGCCGCCCAAATCTCTCTGAGCAGAGGCATCTCGTCCGGATTCTCTTGAGCAGCGAAGAAATACCCTCCAGGCAGCACGACTAGGTCGACGGCCCTCCGCTCTTTTGCAGCATCGAGTAACTTTTTCAGCGCAACGAAGCGGTCGCGATTCTCGATTGGTTTACAAGCTGGCCCGTGCCCCCCAACGGTGCAAATGAGAATTTGCGTTGCACGATGCGGCACGGCCACACCTTCCAGCTTCATTTAGCACAACCTCCTTTGTGTTCGGCGATCAGCCCCCTTTCGGAACGCAGGCCGAGCCGCTCGGCAACCCTATCACCAGAGCCTCACCGCTTTTTCTTGTGGTGATGCGGATGCGCCGGCGCGTGCGTTGCGGCGGCCGTCTCGCCGCCCGCGGCTCCCGGCTGCAGGCGGATCAGGATGTGGTCGTGGATCCAGTGTTCGTCCCACCACTCCCGCGGGTTGACCTGCACGCCATCCACCTGCATGCCGAAATGCACGTGAATGCCGCCCGCCAGGCCGGTCTCGCCCGCGATCCCCATGGGCTGGCCCTTATCGACCCAATCGCCCACCTTGACGCGGATCTGGCTCAAATGTCCGTAGATCGATTGCACGCCGTATCCGTGATCGAGCACAATGCAGTTGCCGTAGATCCCCAGGTCCTTTGCCCAAATCACGTGCCCGTTATTGGCGGCGAACACCGGTCCGTTCGCCACGTCGGAAAGATCGAAGCCTAGGTGCACCTGCCGATCCACTTTCTGGCCGTGGTAGATGTAGTCGCGCAGGTCGGCGAAGTCGGCTTCTTCCTTGCCCCAGTGCAGGAACGCGCCCGTCCAAAGAATCTTCTCCTCCGTCTGCAGGCGCAGATCGGCAAGCTGCTGGTTGTTGCGGCCGCGCATGGGGCCGTTGATGAGAAGGAAGCGCGACAGCAGGTCTTTGCCGGGCGCCAGGGTGCCGCTCGGATCCACCGAATTCACCAGCTTTTCCATCAAGGCGTCGGTCAGTTCAAAGTCGCGCGCGCGGAATTTCTTCGGCTTGATGGTGACGATGACGGGCGCGGTCGCTTCGCCGCCGGCCGCATTGCGCGCGTAAACCACCGGAACCACGTCGGGGGCCAGGTCCCAGGGATAAGCAATCATGCTGAACCGCTGCCCGGGGTGGCCTGGCAGCGGGAAACTGCGAAAGGTGTAACTGCCGACGCGCACGCCGGCCTCGTTCCAGGAGCCGCCCGGCGTGAGCATCACCAGTTCCACGCCGCCCTGGTTGATGTAGTGCCGTTCCCCGTCGGCGGAAACGCGCGGCGGCTCCAGCACCACCGTCACGTCGAAGGCCGCGGAATCGGTGTGGCCGGCGAAATCGTTGGACACGGCTTCCACCACTAGCCGCGCGGGACCTTCTTTCAGGTTCGCCGCCTGGCTCTTGCCCGCGTTGAAGGTCACCGTACGCGGCGCTAGGTGCCGGTGCCAGAGCAGGCGCGTGGCGGCGCTACGGGTCACGAACACGGGGTACTCCACGCCTCCCTGCGTTATCAACCCGCGCACTTCGCGCACTCCGTGTGGGTTGGTGAGCCGGACCGTGACCGGAGTGCTGAAACCGATGCTCGTCACTGCCGGGTTCACCTGGATCGCCGTGTGGCCGGAAATCGCCACCAGCAGCGCGACAGCGGCTACCACTATCGCCAGCACCACCCCAAGAGCAATTTTCATTTCTTTACCCAGCTATCCAGCCAATCGAGGAACGTCTTGTACCAGAATAAGCTATTGCGCGGCTTCAACACCCAGTGTCCTTCATCGGGAAAAACCACCAGCTTGGATGGCACCTTTTGCAGTTGCAGCGCCGTGAACAGCTCCAGCCCCTGCGTTTCCGGCACGCGGTAATCCAGCTCGCCGTGAAAAACCAGCGTCGGCGTATGAAACTCCGTCACGTAGCTGGAAGGCGACCATTTCTGGTAATCATCCGGCTTGTCCCATGGCGTACCGCCCATCTCCCACAGTGGAAACCACAGTTCTTCGGTGGCGCCGAACTCGCTGGTCAGATCGTAGACGCCATCGTGAGTGATCAGCGCCTTGAAGCGTTGCGTGTGGCCCAGCATCCAGTCGATCATGTAGCCGCCGTAAGACCCTCCGGCCGCGGTCATGCGGCTGGCGTCCGCGTACGGTACGTCGGCCACCACGTGGTCGGTGACCGCCATGATGTCGTCGAACACCTTGCCTCCCCAGTCGTGGTTGATTTCGTCGATGAACTTCTGCCCGTAGCCCGTGGAGCCCCGCGGGTTGGGTTCCACCACCACGTAACCGGCGGCGGCGAACACCTGCGCGTTCCAGCGGTAGGTCCAGCTATATCCCCAGTTCCCCTGCGGGCCGCCGTGAATCAGCATGATCACGGGATACTTGCGTGCAGGGTCGAAGCCGTAGGGCTTGATCAGGAAACTGTCGATGCGCGCGCCATCGGGCGCATCCACCGAGAACTCTTCGAGCGGGGTGAGCTGGTGCGAGTTCAGCTCCGCGTCGTTCAAATGGGTGAGGGCCACCGGAACGCCGCCGGAAGACGCGCCGCGATAGATCTCGACCGGCGAGGCGCCGGTCTGCTGCGTGTAGACCATGGTCTTGCCGTCGGGCGCCAGCATCATGTCGTCCAGTTCGCTATCGCCCGCAGCGGCCACGTGCATCTCACCGCCCTTCACCGAAATCCACTGAATGGCCTGCCGCCCGCGGTCGCCGGTGGTGAAGAACAGGCGGCTCGAATCCGGCGCCCAAACGAAGCTGTTCACCCACCGGTCGAGACTCTCGGTCAGGCTGGTGACTTTTCCGGTGGACCGCTCGAGCAGCATCAGCCGCCAGCGGTCGCTTTCGTAGCCGGCCCGCGCCTGTGCCCGCCAGGCGAGGTATTTGCCATCGGGAGAATAGCGCGGCGTAGCATCGGCGGCGGGGTTGCTGGTGATCTTCACCGCCTGCGGCGGCTCGGCGCCACCCGTAACGCGCAACACGTACAAATCGGTATTGGTGCTGACAGCGGGCACCGGATCGAGATTCTCCGCATAGCAGATTTCCGCGCCATCGGCCGAGATATCGTAGTCGTCCGGCCCGCCGAGCGAAAACGGCGGCACGTCGCGGTCTCCCGGCGTCAGATCGCGAATCGGTCCGCCGCCGGCGGGCACCATCAGCAAATGGCTGCGGCGGCGCGATGACCACGCGGCCCAATGCCGGTAGAGCAGTTCGGTGTAAACACGCGCCTTCACCGGATTGGCGGCGTCGGCGTCGAGGTTCTTTTTGTTGCACGCGTCGTCGGCGCCGCACTCCGGATAGACGGTGCTCACGAAAACCAAGTACTTCCCGTCGGGCGAAAAAATCTCCGCGTCGGCCTCGGTCGCCAGGCTGGTGATCTGCTTGGCGTTGCCGCCGTCCGCATCCATCAGCCAGATCTGGGAGGAGCCGCCGCGGTCGGAGATATAGGCGATCCTTTTGCCATCCGGCGACCAGCGCGGCCGGCTGTTGTTGTCGCCGTTGTGCGTGATCTGCTGCGGCGCACCGCCTTCGAGCGGCACCGTCCAGACCTGCTGCGGTTTGCGGTTGGCGGCCAGGTCGACCGATTGCACGGTGAACGCCACCGTTTTACCGTCGGGCGAAATCTGAGGATCCGAGATCCGCTTCAATTCCATGAGGGCGTTCGCATCGAACGGCCGCTTCTGGGCGAACACCATCGCCACCGAAGCAAGCGCAAGAACAAGGCTGCGGCGCATACATGACGATTGTAATGCACCGCCCGCCGGCCGGCGGTAGAATCGGACCGGGCATGCCAAAACGGTGGCAGAGTTTCCGGCACGCGCTCGAGCGGCGCATTCGTTACCGCGTCACCCGCGGCGGGTTGTGGTTTCTGGCCGCACTCGCGGTCACCGCCCTGGGCGCGGTTGTCTCCGCCAACAACCTGTTATACCTGGTGCTGGCGGCGATGCTGGCGACGCTGCTGGTCTCCGGTCTGCTTGGCCGCCTCTCTTTGGCCGGGCTGGAAGTGGACTTCGTGGCGCCGGAACACGTTTCCGCCGGCCGCGCCTTCCCCGGCGAAATGCGCGTGCGCAATCTGAAGTGGTTGATGCCCTCGTTTTCCGTCCGCGTGGAAGGCATTCCGGATGCGGCCGGGGCGCGCTTCGAGTCGGCCGTGTATTTTCCCCTCATCCCGGCCGGAGCCGCCCTCGAGAAGATCGTGCAGGTGCGGTTTCCGCGCCGCGGCGCCTATCGCCAAAACGGCTTCGCGTTTTCCACCTCGTTCCCGTTCGGCTTCCTCCGCAAGACCGTGCGGGTCACTCTGCGCCGCGAGACGCTGGTCTACCCACCGCTCGACCCGCTGCCAGGTTTCGAGCAGATGCTGCCCGCCATCGCCGAGGAAATGGAAGCCTACTATCGCGGCCTCGGGCGCGACTTCTACCGCATCCGCCCCTACGAAGCGCTGGAGAGCGCGCGTTACGTGGATTGGAAAGCCACCGCGCATGTCGGTGCCTTGCAGGTGCGGGAATTCGCCCGCGAGCAGGAGCGGACCGTGGAGCTATTCCTGGACCGCGACGTGCCGCCCAGCCTGGACGCCTGGTTCGAACACGCCGTGCATTGCTGCGCTTTCCTGGCGTGGCGGCTTTCCGCTCAGGGCGCTTCCGTCCATTTCCGCTCCAACGGCTACAGCCTGCGCCAACCCGAGGAAGGCGACATCTACGCCATCCTGCGATACCTGGCGCTGGTCTACCCGCAACCGAAGCCCGCGGCGGAAGAGCCGTTCGAGGAAACCAGCTACAAGCTGGCGTTCACTTCTTCGCCCGACCGGCTCCGCCAGGCCGGCTGGATGCAAGCGCGCATTCTTTCGCCACAGGAGCTGCCCGCGCCGCCCGCGGACCGCTGCTGAGACGCCCGCACGGGCGCGTGCAGCCTCTACCTGCGGTTAGCCGCTTCGGCCGCCAGCTTCAGCTCGCGGTTGGCCTCGTCCAGCAACTCTTTCGCCTTTTGAGCGTGTCCCTTCATGTCAAACTCATTGGCCTGTTGCGCGGCTACGACCTTTTCCCAAGCCTGGTGGGTGAGCCGTTGCGCCGCCTCCAGGTTGGGGTGGCGCCTGCCGGAAATGTCCCTCTCGGGCGGTTGCGCCACGGCCAGAGCCACGGTGAGAACCAAGGAGCTGAAAATCACAAGGAGGCATCGAATTTTTGTCATCGCTAACTTCTATCCGAAGCCGGTGAGATTGTCAACAGTTTTTCGCCGCGCCCCCCGTAACACGTGAAACGTCCAAGCCTTACGCAACGGGCGCTCGGCCACGCCACCTGCCGTTACTTCCGATTAGGCTTGAGCAGATCGATACGGCTCCCGCTCGCCGAGCGCTCGATCAGATGCGCCAGCCTTCGCGCGCGCGTCTCTTCTTGCTTCGCGCTCATCACCCAGAAGATCGCGATTTTCCTGTAGCCGGGCGGCTGCGCATCGAAAAACGACGCCGCCTTCAAGTTGGCGCGCAAGGCCGCCTCCAGCGCCGGATCGAGCTTTCCGCGCTCGCGCTCGTAGGAATACTGCCGCGTCTTCCGCTCGTCGCGCTCGCGAAACACGCGCAGTCCCGGCGGCTGCATCAGCCCTTGAGAGGTGAGTTCCCGAACGCGCTCGATGTTTACCGCGCTCCAGATGCTGCCCGGTTTCCGCGGCGTGAACCGGATCGTGTACGCGTCCGCGTCGATTCGTTTGCGGACACCGTCGATCCAGCCGAACGAGAGCGCTGCGTCCAGCGCCTCCGGATAGGTGATGCCGCCGCGGCCTGACTCTTTCCGGTACAACCCGACCAGCAGCTCGCGCGCGGTAGCGTGGTGCTGGTCGAGCCACCGGCGAAAGTCCGCCGCCGATTTGAAGAATGCCGGTTTCATCCCCGAAGCCGTTATTGGTGGGAGCGCGCGAAATCCCAGGCGTGGGTCACGATGGTCTTCAACTCGCTCGAGCGCGGCTGCCAGCCCAGCGTGGCGCGCAGTTTGTCGGAACCCGCCACCAGGCGCGCCGGGTCGCCCGCGCGCCGCGCTCCCGTCACATACGGCACCTTCTGCCCGGTGACCTCTTCCACCGCCTGAATCACTTCCATCACCGAGTGGCCGGCGCCCGTTCCCACGTTGAACCGGTCGCTCGCGCCGCCGGCCAGCAGGTATTCGAGCGCCAGGATGTGGGCTTCGGCCAGGTCTTCCACGTGGATGTAATCGCGGATGCAGGTTCCGTCCGGCGTGTCGTAGTCTTCGCCAAAAACCGTCACTGGCTTGCCGGAGAGCACGGCGCGCAGGATGAGCGGGATGAGGTGCGTCTCCGGCTGGTGCTGTTCGCCCAGCCCGCCCGTGGGCGCGGCTCCGGCGGCGTTGAAATAGCGCAGGCAGACGCTGGTGAGATGGTGGATCCGGTCGAACCAGCCGAGCAGCGTTTCCACCATCACCTTCGATTCGCCGTACGGGCTCACCGCCTGAATAGGAAAAGTCTCCAGGATCGGAACCGCGTGCGGATTGCCGTACACCGCCGCAGTGGAGGAAAACACGATGTGCTTCACGCCCGCGCACAGCATGGCGGCCAGCAGCGACAGCGAGCCCGCCACGTTGTTGACGAAGTACCGTTCCGGCTCTGCCATCGATTCGCCCACCGCGATGAAGGCCGCAAAATGCACCACCGCCTCGGTCCTCTGTTGCCGCATCAGCTCTTCGATGGCAGCCGTATCGGCTATATCCATTTCGTACAGGCGCCCGGCCGGTACGTTTTCCCGGTACCCTTTCGAAAGGTTATCCACCACCGCCACGTCGTAGCCGCGTTCGAGCAGCAGGCGCACTGTGTGTGAACCTATGTATCCGGCGCCGCCGGTGACGAGAATTCTTCGGGTAGCCACGAGTTTCAGTGCCTGTCCGGAAATAACCAGTTTAATTGCCGGCAACCGCTCCCTAACGGTCGCGGCTCCCATGCACCTTCAGAGCCGCGACCGTTAGGGAGCGGTTGATGCATTGGCTGCGAAACGACCCTCGCCTTTGCCTGTCCTCACGCGCGCACACGCACCGGCGTGCCAAAGCTGTTCGCGCCCATCCGCTCAGCGCATGCCAGCGGCTTCGGCCTTCATCGCCTGGGCATTGTGCCAGGCCTGCTGCGCCACCGAAGTCTGAATGGCGGCGGCTTGCTCGCTGAACTTGGCGCCTTCCAGAACCCTCGCCTTGCTCAGAGTCATCTTGCCCAGGTTGTAATTGGCGATCCCGAGCTGGAACAGCGCGTTCGCATAGGTCGTTGGATTATTTTTCGCGTAAGGCAGCGCGGCGCGCAGGTTCTTATCGGCGTCGACCCAGTGCGATGTGGCGGCATAAGCCATGCCCGCCATGTAATATGAGGGGCCGAGCGTCGCGTCGCGCTCGCGGTTCCACTCGGCCTCGCTCACCCCTTCCGACGGCTTGGGATGCGAGTTCCACAGCGCGATGATGCGGGTGGAATAGGCTATGGTGCGATCGTTCTGTCCATGCGAAGCCGCGTTGCGGGCAAGAGGGTCCAGCAGGTATGGATTCTCGGGGAAGTTCGCCAGGGCTTTCTCGGCAGTCTCCGGAATCTTCGCTGTGGCGCCGGTCTTGGCGAGAGCTGCCAGGTATGGCCCGTAGCCCAGGTCCAGGTACTTGCTTTTGGGGTTCTGCTTCTCCAGCGTGGCAATCAGGTCCACCATGACGGACCCTTCGGATTGTACCGCGGTGGCATAAAGCGCATATTCCGTGTAGGTGTCGATGGCCCGCAAGTCATCGAGGCGTTTCTTCGCGGCGTCGGGGTCAGTGTCCTCCGGCTTCGCCATCTCCTGGCGCGCCAGGGCGCTGGTCTCGGCGGCCAGCTTTTTGATCGTCGCGACATCCTTCTTGGCTACCGCTTCCTGCAAGTTCTGATAGTCGGTGTCCACGTCCTGGGCCGCGGCAACGGCGACTCCGGCAACGACTAAAACGGCCATCCAAAGACCGCATCGGGTCATGGCAACTCTCCTCCCAAAACTCCGGTTCTAAACCAGTTGGATTATAACCCCAAGCGCTCTTGTTGGGAAGGGAATCGGATCTCAAAATCGACAGGCCCTATCGGGCCTGCACGAGTTTCAGGATCATGCCCATGTCGGTGGCGATCCACATGTTGCCTTCGTCCACCGCCGCCAGGATGACGCGGTGGGCCTCGGCGCGATAGTCCACCGGCACCTCTTTCCACTCGGCGTAATCCTTGCTGGCCAGCACGCGCACTTTGCCCGGCACCACATCGCGCAACTTCCCCTGCACCAGCGTGCCGGCCAGGTACGCCGTGCCATCCGCAGCCAGCCAGATGTCGCTGACGGCAAAGTCCGGGGTCTTGTAAATGCTGACGTTCTTGCCGGTGTGCCAGTTGAGGCGGTAGACCTCGCTCGGGTAATGGAAGCCCTGCGAGTACACAGTCAGCCCCAGGCCGCGTCCGTCCGGCAACAGACGCACTCGTTCCAGTTCCCCGAACAACGAGGCCGCGCGGGAACTCCAGGTTTTGCCGCTGTCGTGCGTGGTCAGGGTGTAATTCAAGTGGGGCAGATCCGAGCGCAGCAGCGCCGACGACGGGTCCATCCAGTCGGGCTCCTCGTCGCCCCAGCGGCGCTCCGGTATATTCCAGCCCGTCACCAGCGCGGTCTCCGGGTTGGCGAAAGCAATCCACGTGTAGGCGCTGTACTTCGGATCGCCCGGCGGTTCGGCAGCGGCCGCCACCGGTTTCCAATGCCGCGCCCCGTCGTGCGTCTCCAGAATCGATTTCCGCGCGCCCACCGCCCATCCGTTGCTTTCATCTAGGAACGAGACGTGGAGGATTTCCGCCGGCGGCTTGGGCAGCTTGACCCAATTCTTGCCGGCTTCCGTGGTTCGCCAAAGGCCTTTGGTAGTCACCAGCCAGCCCAGGTTCTCATTGAGAAAGAACAAGGAAACCGGCATCTCCGCCAGCGGCAGCCGCTGCCAGTGCTCGCCCGAATCCGAGGTCACCAGCGAGACCGGCGCGTCGTGGTTCCCGTCGGTGATGAAACCCACCGCCACGCCGCGCTGCGCCGAAGGGAAAGCCAGGTCCGTGAAGACCAGCCCGGTCTTGTCCTGATCGTAGAGGTACTTCGTCTCCCACCGCTGTGCTGCAAGTGGAGCAACCAGCGCCGCGGCCACGGCCGCCAGGCGGAGCCATCGAACCGCGCCGAACCTCATGCTTCTATTGTTTCATCGAAACCGGGCCCGAGGAAAGCACCAGGTCCACATGGTTCGCCGAATCCACCGCGTCCGGCGACATGCGCGCCAGCACCAGCACGCAGCCGATCTGCTCGCCGACCGTGGTCAGCACCTCCATCTCGCTCCCTGTATGCTGGTGCGGCAGGCGATGCTGCACGTTGATGACCCCCACCACGCGATTGCGTGCGATCACCGGAGATGAAAGAAACGCCTCATACGTGTCTTCGGGCAGCTCGCCGAATTTCTTGAAGCGCGGGTCCTTGTAAGCTTCCCTCGAGATGGCCACCAGCCGACGCTCATTGGCCACCCAGCCGGTCAGCCCTTCCTGACGCCGCAGCCGCACCTTGCCAATGGTGGACGGGTGCGGCGTGTTGGAAGCGCACAACACCAGTTCCTCGCCATCCGCCAGGTACACCAGGCAGGAATCGCACTGCGTGAACTCCACCACCAGCGAGACCACCCCCTGCAGCACTTCCTGCAGGCTCATTTCCCGCACCATGAAACGGCTGATTTTCTGGAACAGACGCAGTTGCTGTTCCGTGCGCTCCAGGCGCGCCTCGAGCTCTTTGGGTTTCGCCACGACGTCTCTATTATAGCCTTGGCCTAGCGCCGTCCCTGGAACCGTTTTGTTACAGAGCCGCGACCGTCTTGTTTCAGAGCCGCGACCGTGAGGGAGCGGTTGGTGTCGCGGTTGCGACCGTTCCCTCCAAGCCACTCCCTCACCGTTTGCGGAACGCCACCACGGCCAGGGGCGGCAACGTCACCGCGATGCTGCACTTGCGGCCATGCATGGGAATCGGCCGCGTGGACACCAGCCCGCCGTTGCCCAGGTTGGAGCCGCCGAACAACTCGGAATCGGTGTTCAGAATCTCTTCGTAAAAGCCCTCTTCGGGCACGCCGAACCCGTACCCGGTGCGTGGCACGGGCGTGAAGTTGCAGCAGAAGAGAATGAAGTCCGCGGGATCCTCGGCGCGCCGCAAGAAAGCGATGATGGAGTTGGCCGAATCGCGAAAATCAACCCACTCGAAGCCGCGGTAGTTGAAATCCACCTGATACAGCGCGGGGCTGGAACGGTAGAGGCGGTTCAGCTCCCGCACCAGCGCCTGCAGCTTGCGGTGATAGTCGAATTCGAGCAATTCCCAGCGGACCTGCCCGCCGCTGTTCCACTCTTCGCGCTGGCCGATGTCCTGCCCCATGAACAGCAGCTTCTTGCCCGGGTGCCCCCACATGTAAGCCAGGAAGGCGCGCACGTTGGCGAACTGTCGCCACTCGTCGCCGGGCATTTTGCTGAACAGCGAGCTCTTACCGTGCACCACTTCGTCGTGCGAAATCGGCAGCACGAAGTTTTCCGTGAACGCATACAGCAGGCTGAAGGTGATGCTGTTGTGCTGGAATTTGCGGTACACCGGGTCCTTGCTGAAGTATTCCAGCATGTCGTGCATCCAGCCCATGTTCCACTTCATGGTGAAGCCGAGTCCGTTCAGATAGACCGGCTTCGAAACGCCGGGAAAGGCGGTCGATTCTTCGGCCGCGGTGAAGACGCCCGGCGACTGATGCGCCAGCTCGTTGAAGCGCCGCAGAAAGTCGATGGCCTCCAGGTTCTCATTGCCGCCGAACTGGTTCGGCAGCCATTCGCCTGCCTGGCGCGAGTAATCCAGGTACAGCATGGAGGCCACCGCGTCCACGCGCAGCCCGTCGATGTGATACTCCTTGAGCCAGAACAGGGCGTTGGAAATCAGGAAGGCGCGCACTTCGTTGCGGCCGTAATTGAAGATCAGCGTGCCCCAGTCGTGGTGCTCGCCCTTGCGCGGGTCGGCGTGTTCGTAGAGCGCGGTGCCGTCGAAAAACACCAGCCCGTGCGCGTCCTTGGGAAAGTGCGCGGGCACCCAATCCACCAGCACTCCAATGCCTGCCTGGTGGCAGCGGTCCACGAAGTACTTGAAATCGTCCGGCGTGCCAAAGCGCGCGGTGGGCGCGAAGTAGCCGATCACCTGGTAGCCCCACGATCCCGAAAACGGGTGCTCCATGATGGGCAGCAACTCAATGTGCGTGTAGCCCATCCGGGTAACGTATTCCACCAGCTTCACCGCCATCTCGCGGTAGCTCAGTGGCTGGCCCTGCGGATTCCGCATCCACGATTCGGCGTGAACCTCGTAAATCGAAACCGGCGATTTCAGCCAGTCGGTTTTCGCCCGGTGCTCGAACCACGCGCCATCGTTCCACTGGTAGCGGTCGATGTTCCACACCACTGACGCCGATTTGGGCGGCGTCTCGCACTCGAAGGCGTAGGGATCGGCCTTGAGCTGCTGATGGCCGGCGAAGCGCGACCGCACGTTGTACTTGTACGCCGCGCCCTCGCCCAGGCCCGGCACAAAAAGCTCCCAGACGCCGCCATTGCGGCGCCGCATGGGGTGGCGGCGAATGTCCCATTCGTTGAACTCTCCGGCCACGGTTACGTTCTCCGCGTTCGGGGCCCACACCGCGAAGCGCACGCCGCGAATGCCATCGGCTTCCGCCAGGTGCGCACCCAGCGTGCGATAAGCTTCATGCAGCGTGCCTTCGCCGTGCAGGTAGATTTCGGTATCGGAGATCAATTGGCCGAAACGGTACGGGTCCTCGATCTCTGCGTCGCGCCCGTCCCACAAGTGCGCGCGTAGCGTGTACCGCTGCGGCTCGCCCGCCATTTGGGCGCAGAAGAAACCTTCGGCGTGCTTCTTTTCCATCGGCCAGGCCTGTCCGTCAGCCAATACCTCGGCGGTCTCAGCCTGTGGCAGGAACGCGCGCACTTCCCAGCGCGCCTGTCCGACTTTTCTGCGAATGCTGTGGGGGCCGAGGATCCGGAAGGCATCCCCGTGATACCCACCCACGATGGATTCAATCTCTGCCGCGGTCATGAGAGCTGACAAGGTCCCGTCGTGTTATGCGAATCTCAATAATAGCCGACTATGCAGGATTTTGCCGCGCAAGCGCCCAAAGCTGAGCTGCATTTGCACCTCGAGGGCTCAGCCGATGCTGAGACGCTGCACGAGCTGGACCCGGCAACACCGCTCGCGGAGTTGCGCGCGCTCTACCATTACCCGGACTTCGCCGCATTCCTGAAAACCTTCGGCGCGGTCGTGGTGCGCCTGGCCCGGCCCGAAGATTATGCGCTCGTTACCCGCCGCCTGCTGGAGCGCCTGGCCGCGCAGAACGTCCGCTACGCCGAAATCATCATTGCGGCGGGCGTGGTGCTCTGGAAGAAACAGGAATTCGCCCCCATTTTCGACGCCATTCACGACGCTGCGCGCTGCTCGCCGGTGACCGTTCGCTGGATTCTGGATGCAGTGCGCCAGTTCGGCGTCGAGCCGGCATGGGAGGTGGCCCGCCTGGCGGCCGCGCGCCAGGACCGCGGCGTGGTGGCCATCGGAATCGGCGGCAGCGAGGAACGCGGGCCGGCCGAATGGTTCACCGATGTCTTCGCTTTCGCCAAATCCGCCGGTTTGCATCTCACCGCTCATGCCGGTGAAAGCGGCGGACCGGAATCCGTTTGGGCCGCCCTGCGCCTGGGCGCCGAACGCATCGGCCACGGGATCGCCGCCGTGCGCGACCCCGCCCTGTTGCGCCATTTGCGCGACCGCGATATCCCGCTCGAAATCTCCATCACCAGCAACCTGGTCACCGGCGTGGTGAAGCGTCTCGAGGACCACCCGATTCGCGCGTTATACGACGCCCAAGTACCGATCATCCTGAACACCGACGATCCCGCCATGTTCGGCTGCACGCTAACAGATGAATACCGCCTGGCCGCGCGGGCGTTCCACTTCACCGAACTTGAACTGCGCGGCATTGCCGCCAACGGCTTCCGGTATGCGTTCGGGTGGGAGGGATGAGGGCACCGGGACGAGTAGTTGCAGTAATCGCGGGAAGGAGCGCGGGACACAGAAGTTGGACACGAGGAACGTAAGGCCAGCCCGTCAGGGCGAAAGAACATAGCCCAGCGCGTGAGCGCTGGGACCAGCCATGAAATCGTCCAGCCCCGGAACGGGGCGGAAGAGCGACCGCGCGTTCACTTGCCGTCTGGCCGTTCGCTTTCGCCCCGTTCCGGGGCTTCGCGATTCGATGCCGAATTCCCAGCGCTCGCGCGCTGGGCTATTCTATGTCGCCCCGTTCCGGGGCTCATTGCAGGCTGGAGAGGACGTCCATGGTACGTTCAGAGACTCGCCGTGTCGTGGAGAACAGGAGACGCTGTAACTTTGTTGTCGGCACCATCGGGCAGGACATGCCGTGGCTGACGAGTTGTTCTGTACTATAGGTGGAAGGTTCGTCATGAACGAGATCGAGATGCACGCTGTGGTGGCCTTGGTCAAGGATCTGCCCGAGGAGGGTTGGTCCGCGGCCAGGTCGGCACGGTGGTCGAGAGCTGGGCTCCGGACGTCTACGAAGTTGAGTTCTCCGATGGCGAGGGCAAAACCTACGCCATGGTCGCCTTGAGAGGCGAGCAACTCATGCGATTGCACCGCGAACCTGTTCATCAGACAGCTTAGGGCGCCCAAGTTCTCATCTTACTCAACACCACGACCCCGCCCCGTTCGATTGCGCGCTGGTGGATCCTCGCCGCGCGCGTTCCACTTCGCCGGGCCCGAACTGCGCGGCATTGCCGCCAATGGCTTCCACGTTTGCCCGGTACGCCGCGTCTATCGCCGTAGGGGCCGGGCATGCCCGGCCCGGCGTTCCCCTAAGGAGTGCTATGCGCCTAACAACTCTCGGATTCGCACTTACAGCCCTGTTCGCCGCATTCGCGTCGGGGCAAACTTCCACGCCGCCGGACCTGGTAGTTCGCGTGTTTACCTTCAACCAGGCCGATACGCCTAATGACATTCGGGAAATGGCCAACACCGTTCGCACCGTGGCGGGAATGAACATAGCCCCGGACAACGCGCAAGGAACTGTGTCCTTGCGCGGAAACGCCGACCAGGTCGCGCTGGCCGATTGGCTGCTGAACCAACTCGATCAACCGGCTGCACCGAGCCGCGAGACAGCCGAGTACGATTACCAGGCTGGCGCACCCGATACCGCGGTGCGCGTGTTTCGCCTTGCCCACACCGATACGACGCAAGGATTTCAGGAAATCGGCAATGCCATCCGCGTGGTTGCGGAGGTGAGTCGGCTGCTTGTGTGCAACGCGCCACGAGCGCTGGTTATGCGCGGAACCGCCGGCCAGGCCACGCTGGCCGATTGGCTGGTGGGTGAGCTCGATCAGCCTGCCGGCGGAAAATCCTCCGCGGCCCAAGACCACGATACGGCCGCCGACGAGTTTCAGGTGCCGGGCAACGACCAGTTGGCGCGCGTCTTTCACCTGGCACAAACAACGACGCCACAACAGCTCAGCGACATCACCAATAAGATCCGGACTGCGACGCAAATGTCTGGGACAATGCCGTGCTCCTTGCACCGGGTCTTGGCGGTGCGCGGAACCGCCGCTCAGATCGCGCGAGCCCAGCAACTGATTCAGGAGATGAAATAGCCGTAGTGCTCCTGAAAGCTACTGCGCAGCCCTATTCGTACCTTAGCGCGGCCATCGGGTCCAGCCGCGCGGCGCGGCGTGCCGGCAGGTAACACGCGATCAGCGCTACGCCGGCCAGCAGTGCAGCGGTGGCGGCGAAGATCACCGGGTCGCCCGGTTTGACCTCACTCAGCAGGCTCGCCAGCACGCGGCCGGCGGCGAACGCTCCGGCAATCCCCACAACCAGGCCCAGCACAGCCAGGCGCATGCCTTCGCGCAGCACTTCTCCCAGCACGCGTCCGCGGCTCGCCCCCAGCGACATCCGTATGCCGATCTCGCGCGTCCGCTGCCTCACCGCGTACGCGAGCACGCCGTAGATTCCGATGGCCGCCAGCAGCGCCGCCAGCGCCGCAAACGAGCCTACCAGCAGACTGAGAAATTGCTGCCCCTCCGCCTGGCCGGCCACCACCTCGTCCATCGAGCGCACGCTGTAAAGCGGCAAGGTTGAATCGATCTGCGCCAGCGCGCGCCGCACCTGCGCCGTCACGCTGGAAGGCGGCATGGAGGTGTGCAGAACCAGAAACAGGCGCGAATCTCCGTCGAAGGCGTCAAACGCCTCCGGCAGAGGTCTGTGAGTGAGGCCCCATTGCCGCACGTCACTCACTACGCCAATCACCTGTTTCCACGGGCCGTTGTCGCTGCCCTGTGAAAACATCTTTCCCAGAGGGCTTTGATTCGGCCAGAAGTAGCGGGCCATGCTCTCATTGATCACGCACGGATAGACGATGCCGTTGGTCACATCCGCGGGCGGCGTGGTGCCGCTCTCCCAGATCGGGTCGAGGCGCATATCGTACTGGAGTGCCGTTTGGATGTCAGCCTGCGTGAACACGCGCCCCTGGAGCAATCGCACTCCCATGGCATGGAAATACTCCGGCGAGGCGCTATGCCTCTCTACCAGTTGGTTGCTCATCTCGCCTGTCTGCCCGCGCAGCTTGACATAGTAGTTGCTGCCTCCTTCCAGCGGCAGGTGATCGCTCAAAGCTACCGAATCCACTCCGCCGACGCGCCGCGCTCGTTCCATCAGCGCCTCTGAGAAGTCGTACTTCTGCCGGTCGGTTTTGTAGCTGGCCTCGGGCAGTTGGACGGCCGCGGTCCAGACGCCCGCGCGGCGCACGCCGATGTCGAGGCTGCGCATCGCCGCGAAGTCCTTCAGCAGAAGACCCGCTGAAATCAGCAGGATGAGAGAGAGCGCAATCTCGGCCACTACCAGGGCGTGGCTGGTGAACCGTCGCCGCCGCCCAGGGCTGACGGAACTCCCGGCCCCGCCTTTCAATTCCTCGTGCAAGTCGGGCCGCGACATCTGCAGCGCCGGGAACATGCCGAACAACACGCCCGTCACAATCGCCAGCGCAAACGTGAACGCCAGCACCGTTCCGTTTACCTGCACCACGTTGAACTCCGGCAGGCCATAGCTCTTGGCCCTGGAAAACAGGCTGACGCCGCCCCATGCCAGCAGCAGGCCGAGCGCGCCGCCCGCCACGGAAAGAAGCAAGCTCTCGGTCAGCAGTTGACGCATCAGCCGAACCCGAGATGCACCCAGCGCACTGCGGATGGCTACTTCCTTCTGCCGTGCCAGGGCCCTGGACAGCAGCAGGTTCGCCACGTTCGCGCACGCGATCAGCAGCACCAGGCCGACCGCTCCCAGCATCAGGAACAGCGTGTCGCGGGAATCGCCGACCATATCGTCGCGCAGCGATGTCACCGCGGCGCCCACCTTACCGTTCGAACCCGGATATTGCTTTTCGAGGCGCGCGGCGATGATCTTCAGATCCGCCAGGGCGGCCTTGGCCGAGACGCCGGGCTTCATCCTGCCGATAGCATTCGCCCAGTGGCTGCCGCGCCCGCCGTACAGCTTGGTATCCATGACTTGTGGAATCCAGAGCTGCGACTTCCACGGGAAGCGGAAGCTCGCCGGCATCACGCCCACAATCGTGTATTTCCGCGCATTCAGCTCGATCGACTGGCCCACCGCGTGAGGATCTCCGGCGAAACGGCTTTGCCACAAGCCATAACTGAGGATCGCCACGTCATCCTTGCCCCGCACGTCTTCGCCGGCGGCCCAGGTCCGGCCCAGCAGCGGCCTGGCGCCGAGCAGGGAAAAGAAGTTCGCCTCCGTGGGCAGCGCGAGAACATGCTCCGGCCGTCCGCCGGCGCTGAGGTTCATGTCGCTGGGCCACGCGAACAGCGTCATGTCCTGGAAGGTGCTGTTTTGCGCCTTCCAATCCACGAAATCCGGCAAAGCAAACGGGTACTTTCCCGGCGCCGATTCGGTCTCATTCAGGCGTACCAACTGACCTGGATTGCGATACGGCAGCGGCCGCAGCAGGATGGTATCGATGATGCTGAAAATCGCCGTGTTGGCGCCGATGCCGATGGCCAGCGTGACAGCCGCAACCAGGGCAAATCCGCGCGCGTTCCCCAAGTTGCGGAACGCATACCGCAAGTCATGCAATAGGGTGGCCATATAAATACCTAATACGTTGGCTATGCACTCGTTAGACGCATTTTCGCACGGGAGGTTTGGTGGAGGAGAGCAAGTTTTTCGGGTGCCGCGCCAAACACCCTGCGTTGACTGATACGGCATTTTGCCGTATATTGAAAATGCGATGAAGCAGGAAGCTCAACCGACCGCCCGGTTGGAGGCGCGCTTGCCGCACGACGTGATGGCGCGCCTGAAGCGTGCCGCCGAAATCCAGGGTCGCACGCTGACGGATTTTGTGGTGGCGGCCGCCGATGAAATGGCGTGCCGGGCGATCGAGCAAACCGAGATCATCCGCCTTTCGATCGAGGGCCAGCGCCAGATCGCCGCGGCGATCCTCGATCCGCCCGCGCCGACACCCGCCCTCAAGCGAGCCGCCAAGCGGTACCGCCAACTGTTCGGCGTGGTATGACCGCTGCCCCGTTTCGCTTCGAAACGCTCGGCGACGGGCATGACCGCGCCGCGTTCCGCTGCGGTGACGACGCTCTCGACAGGTATTTCCAGACTCAGGCGACCCAAGATGTCCGCCGCCGAATCACCAATTGTTTTGTGGTGGTTGAAACCGCCACTAGCCGGGTGGCAGCCTACTACACCCTATCGGCGGCGAGCATTCCCCTGATCGATCTTCCGCCGCACGAGGCGAAGCGATTGCCGCGGTACCCCACCTTGCCGGCGGTTCGTATCGGACGCCTCGCCGTCGACCAGCGCCACCAACGGCGCGGTTTGGGCGAACTCATGTTGATGAACGCGGTACATCGGACCCTTCAGGACGCAGCGGCCGCGTTCGCCCTGCTGGTTGATGCCAAGAACGATCAGGCGGCCGCGTTCTACCAGCGATACGGATTCCGCCCGATCGCGGGCCAGCCCCGGACCCTGTTTCTGCCCCTCGCGACCGCACAAAAGACGCTGGTTAAGACCGCTCCCTGACGGTCGCGGCTCTGCTGCGCATCGGAGCCGCGACCGTAAGGGAGCGGTGCTTTGGGACTCCTGCCACGGGCTGCTAGGTTTGGCTAACGTGGCGTGCGAGGCTATTCTTGGGCGGTGCTTTAGAATAAAAGATCCGCATGAGAAAGGTCATCACCCCTGCTTCTTCGCTCTCCGGCACCATCACGCTGCCGGGCGATAAGTCTATTTCGCACCGGTATGCGCTGATTGCTTCCATCGCCGAAGGCGCAACCCGCATCCGCAACTACTCGACTGGCGCGGATTGCCACTCGACGCTCGGCTGCGTCCGCGCGCTCGGCATCGAAGTAGAGGGCTCCGGCACCGAGTTCGTCATCCATGGCCGCGGCCTGGACGGTTTGCGGCAGGCCGCCGGCGATCTCGATGCCGGCAATTCCGGCTCGACCATCCGCATGCTTTCCGGCATCCTGGCCGCGCAACCGTTTCCGAGCCGCCTGATCGGCGATGAGTCGCTGTCGCGCCGGCCCATGCAGCGCATCATGCAGCCGCTCGCCCAGATGGGAGCCAGCATCTGCGCACGCGAGGATAGGTTCCCGCCGCTCGAAATCTCCTGCGCGGTGTTGCATCCCATCGATTACGTGCTGCCCGTGCCCAGCGCGCAGGTGAAGACCTGCGTGCTGCTGGCCGGCCTGTATGCAGCCGGTCGCACCACCGTCACCGAGCCGATGCGCTCCCGCGATCACACCGAAATCGCGCTGCGTGAATTCGGCGCGGATCTCGCCGTGGAGCGTCGCACCATCGCGCTCACCGGCCGTCCCAAGCTTACCGCGCGCGAGCTCGCCGTCCCCGCGGATCTATCGTCGGCGGCGTTCTTCCTCGTGGCCGCGATGCTGGTGCCAGGCTCTGAGCTGACTATTCGCGGCGTCGGCCTCAACCCCACGCGCTCCGCGCTGCTCGATTTTCTGGTGGGGATGGGCGCCAATATCCGCATCCCCGAACTCGAAAGTCACAACGGCGAACTGGTGGGGGATATCGTGGTGCGGTATTCGGAATTGCGCGGCGGCACGATTGACGGTGCGCTGGCCGCGGCGCTGATCGACGAAATTCCCGTGCTGGCCGTGCTCGGTGCAGCTACCGAGCAGGGGCTCATCGTGAAGGACGCCGCCGAGCTGCGCGTCAAGGAGACCGACCGAATACGCACCGTGGTCGACAACCTGCGCCGCGCCGGCATCGAAGCCGAAGAGCTTCCCGACGGAATGGCGATCCCCGGCCGCCAGAAGTTCCGAGCCGCCGAGTTCGCTTCCCACGGCGACCACCGCATCGCCATGGCCTTCGCCGTCGGCGCGCTCTCTGGCGACGGCGCTTCCGTCATCGAAGGCGCCGAAGCCGCCTCGGTCTCCTTCCCCGAATTCTGGGAAACGCTGTCGGCGTGCGTCGCGTGAGCTAGGGAACAGGTAGGACAGACCATCGCCTTTCGTGGTCTGTCATGCTTCGCGGTGCACGACGGCTTGACAGACGACAAAAACCGATCGTCTGTCCTACTTCACGCTGCGCGTAAAGTCACGATCAGCGCATCGAGCGCGATCGATTTCTGAATGTTGCGCCGCAGCAGGCGCACGATCTCATCCACCTGCGCCACCGCGCGGCGAATCCAGGCGAACTCCACTTTCGCAGCCAGCGCTTCCAGCTCGCCGCGTATGTCCTGGTTGCGGATTTCGCCGCCGCCTTCGCACAGGATCAGCAGGTCGCGCAGCAGGCCATAGAGCGCCTCCAGGTGCAGCTCCAGCTTTTCGCTCTTGCTGCGGGCGATGGTCTCGGAA
>JBAVYH010000182.1:0-8140 GCA_049698695.1 Bryobacteraceae bacterium
GAATGTCGAGCACCGCCTCGGGCACCGGTGCTGGCTCCTCCCGCTTCAGTTCCTCGCCCCGGATCTTGGCGTCCAGCATCGCCCGCAGGTTCTCCCGGTAGGTGTCCCGATACTTGGCCGGTTCGAAGCGCGCCGCCAGCGCTTCTACCAGCAGACCGGCCAGTTCCAACTGCGCGGCGACACCCACTCCACCTCGGTGCGGAACTCATCCAGGGCGCGGACTTCGTCGGCGTAGAAGAGAGTGTGGAGCAGGAGCCGGAAGCGGCCGGGCCGCAGAAGCACCAGGTATTCCCGGTTGTGGAGGGGCCAGAACGATATCGGAACGCCGTTGAGGTACGCGGCTGCCTGCAAAACCGCGGCGACGCGCCCGGTTTCATCGCGAGCCTCCACCAAGCGCTGTGCCGCTGCCTTCGGCAAAATCAGGACGACATTCCCGGGCGTTTCCGTCTCGACGCCCAACACTTTTCGAATGACGTGGTGGGAAATCTCAAAGCGCGAAGGCGTCTGGAAGTCGGCCCTCGCGAGCGCGCGGGCGCCAACATTTTCTTCGTCGCGGACGTGGCGTACCAGAAGGCGGCGATACAGGATTTGGAACGCGCGCTGCTTCCCGTCATACCGATGAAGCCGCAGGCCGACAAGCGCAGCCGCCTGCTGGTCGTCGCTCCCTGCATCAAGAACGGCACGGTGCTGTTTCCCCGAAGCGGATGCGAACAGCTCTTGGCGCAAGTGTTCGGCTTCGGCGTCGAGGCGCACGACGACCTCGTGGACGCACTGGTCTATTTCATCCTCGGGCTGGTGGAGCGGGGGCTTGAAATGCCGAAGATACAGTGGACCGAGGGGTGAATGCTTCAGCTCTTTAGAACTGCGCCACAGAATTCACAGTATTCTGGGAAATTCTCCTTCATTTCACTTAGCGGCTTCTTGCATTTGGGACAGCCGGTGAGGATCTCCGTCCCGCACTTGCCACAGAATTTCTGCGGTTTGCTTGGCTGTCGAAAATACGTTGAACATCCCTTTTTGGGGCACATTCCCGTCAGGGGCCTTGCCATAGGTTTCTCCTTGCGGAAGCGACAGCCCATTGTAAGACAAAGATGTCCGTTATGCACAGAGGCGGGATTGCCAGAACGTCAGGAAAACCTATACTTAAGAGCACATGGACACCCAGAGGACGCTTGCGGTGCGGCGTGTGTCTCATGCCGAGGACCTGTTGGTCGCCGGCGATTACGTGTTCATCGCCGCCCGGCCTCCGAAGGTCGTGACGGAGACGGTCCCGCAATCGCCCGCCTCTGGCCGCCGCTGTGCAACGCCGGAAACATCGTCCCAAGCGCGTTCACGCCCGTGCTCGCCAAGCACTCGAAGAACTTCAGCCTGGTCGGTGCCGTCTCCATCGGCGTGGACCGGATGCAGCGCAATTTCGAGCCGCTCGCCCGACACATCGAACTGGTCCAGCAGGCTCCGCTCACGAATGACGCCGCCAAGCTCGTCATCTACCGGGCGTTCGTGCAGGGCGAACTGGAGATACCCCGACACCTGGCGCGGGCCGTCCACGGGTGTTACTTTGAGCCGGCGCACGAGGAATTCCACGCGCGTACGGCCTGGAGCCTGTCGAACGCATTCACCTCAGCATTCAAGGAACTGGACGCCGTGCCGGGCAAAGGGCCTCGGGATTCCGCAGAATCTCGGACACACCCGCCATTTCTAAACTGCTCAGCGGACACGTCAGAGTTGAAGTGGAATACGTGGACGAGTTGTACCTTAATTTACTGCGAAAGAGCCGTGGTAACGGTCACTGTGGCGCTGACGCCTACCGTGCCGGTGAGCACCGGCGTGGACGCCGCGGCCGCCGGTGTGGCCGAACCCGGCAGGGGTGTGACGGATGCGTTTTGCTGCGCCGAAATCACCGCTCCCGCCTTGGCGCCCAGCCCGGAGGCGATAGCTCCGGCGTGAGCGAGGGCTTGTTTAGCAGCAGCGGCCAGCGCCTGTTGCACGGTGGGATCGGGATTCTGCAAGCCGAACGACAGCCCGCCGATGTTGCTGGCGCCGGCCTGGTTGGCGGCGTCGATCAGCGAGCCCGCCAGACTGAGAACGGTGGTGGTGACCTGCAGCGAGTTTGAAACGGTGTAGCCCACGATGGACGGATTCGCCGAGTTGCCGTATTGCGGGTAGAGCGTGTAGCCGACGGTTTGGATGTTCCCCGCCTGTCCCAGCACCTGGTTGAGCGCGGTGATGAGGGCGTTGGTCTGGGCCGCGTTCTGCTGCGCCGCCTGGCTGGCGGTGGAGGCAGTTGTGATCACCGACAGGCTGAGTTGTACCTGGTCGGGATTGACATTGAGGGTAACCGTGCCGGTGGCTTGAATGGAACCAGCGGCGGTTTGCGCCGACAGTGCAGCGGATGTCAGGAAAATCAACGGGAGCAGAAAACGCTTAGGCTCAGGCATAAACACTCCGGAACAAGTGTAGTCGTTTTTCCTCCGGCACGACAAGGGCTGCGGCATTGTCGCCACTTTGGGGCCAGCCACGGATGCGCCGGGGGTGTTGCGCCAGTTGCTGGTGGCGCGCGAGCACAAGTGCGCTGCAAGGTCAGCGCATCCCATTCCTGCCACACACGACGCCACAGAGGTAGGAAAAACCGCACAGCAAACAGCAAGAACTGCACATCGTTTGATCTGGCGCTCTGTTGCAGTGGCGTGACAATAGGGCTCGGAATACCGAAATATGGGCTTGGGCATAGCGGATTCGCTCCACAGCAACGGCGCCTGGCGGACGGCGTTGCGGGTGTGGAACGACCCTGCCGGCGAAACTCCTTATTACAAAGCCACGACGCTGATTGCCCACCCTTCTGGACCGTATGCGCGGGCTGGCTTTTGAGCGCGCGGATGTCGAAGCGCCCGCTCGGCCGCCCAGTTCTAGCCCGTTATCGCGCCATATCGGTACGCTTGCCACGGCTGCCACGGCGCGCCGGCAGCGGCGTCGCGCGATCAGCGCGTGCGAAACCCGGATCGGAGTAATCTCCCAGAAGCGGACTTCCTGATCGCGTGCGCTCGGTTCTACAAGTAGGGCGTCTTTCGTCCGGGTGGACGGAAGGCTGGCGTTAACAGGCAGCAGGTGGGCTTACCATCCTTTATGAGGCTCGGTCCACATTGCGGCTCGGACCAGCCGGATGATCTATATCCATCTTCGCTCTTACACCAACGGGCAGCAGGCGTTTCGGCTGTGGCGTGACGACGCAACTTTGTGTGCCCTTAGTGGCGCTGCGGTTGGGTGCGCGTGCCGGCGTCAGCTGCAGTCAGGGCGCCGGCAGCCTCTTCCTGCTGGGCTTTCGAATAGGGGTTCGGGGTATGGCGCCGATTCCAATCCGTCCAGGCGTCGAGCTTCTTCTGCCGCCAGGCCCGGATCTGGGCCCCGTCCGCCCGTTGCTGGTAGATGAGCATCATTAGGTCCCACACCTCACTGAGGTCTGCGAGGGCAGACATGCTTTCCGGATGATCGGCGAAACGCTGGCCCATGTACTTGAGATCGTTGGAGGCGGCTATCAGGGCCGCATCCAATTTATGTTCCTTTAGCGCCAACTCCGCTTGGCGTTCGTAAACCAACGCCAGGTTTCTTTGTTGACTGCTTTGCACAGCGAGGTTTCCGGTTTGATTGCGAACCAGGGTCTCGAACCCGTCGAGAGCGCGGTGGGCGGCGGAGAAATCCCTCAAGGCCGTATCAGCCTCGACGATCCCGTTGAGAGCGGCGATCCGATGGTAGTCCCGCTGCGGACCGGCGGCCAGCTTTTGAGTGAGCGCGAGAGCCTGCTGATCGAGCTCAAGCTTGGTCAGCGGGTCCGTATCCTGCGAGATGACGTTCGCGGATTTTACCAGCGAGTTTATGAGGTCGGAGAGCGCCGTTTGATTATTGGGATCGGCAGTGTACATTTCCTGAGCCAAGGCCTGCATCTGGCGATAATAACCGAGCGCCCGGGACCTCTGCCCTAGGCTGGCTTGCTCAGTAGTGCCGTACACGTTTCCAAGGTTCTGATACAAGAGCAGACGCAGACGCTGAAAGCGCACATCCGACGGATTGTCGCGGGAGAGGATATCGATGATCTTTTCTTCTTCGTGATATCGATCGAGTGCTCCAGCCAGATCTCCTAGACGCATCAACACATAGCCGGCATGCTCCAGTGCAGCCGCGTAGGCGTAACGCGTCTCGGTGTTTGGATAGGCCTGCACCGCCCGGCGGCGATACTCGACGGCTTTCCCGTAGTCGGTACCCGCCTCGCTGAGGTCGTCCACCGCCATGCGAAGACTGCCCAAGTCCGTCACTGCCGTAGCTGCGACCGTATAGTCGGCCTGCTCCACGGCCGGCTTGGATAGTAACTCTTCGGAGAGCTGAGAGGCATGCGTGGCACTGGCGAGCGCTTCCTTTGGGCGGGAGATGAATTGCAGCAATTCGGCTCGCAGCGTATAGACGTTCGCCAGCCTGCGAAGCGCTTCCCGAGTGCGGTTGCGGGCAGCCAGTTCTTCAAGAATCGCAATGGCTTTCTTGTAGCTGTCGAGCGCCGGGCCAGTCTGCCCGAGGTTGGCGATGTGCGGCTGGCCTTGAATGCCCGCCAGCCGCTGATAGGCCGTGGCGAGCTCCAGGAGCAACTGCGGGTCGTTTCCCGCTTCGGCCGCGAGGCTGTCCAAGTAGTCGCGGGCCGTGCTGACCATGTGCTCGCGAGCCTTGGTGGTTCCCGGAATGTACTGGATATCGTCGTGGAAATCGAACAGGAACTTACCGGCGATGGTGCGAACCTGCGTGAACCGGCGCTCGGCGCGGCGCGCCTGCTGGACGGCCAGAACCGACCCGACGAGAAGCCCGGCGACAGCGATTCCCACCGAGATCAGCCCGGCCCAGTGGCGCCTGGCGTTTTTGCCAGTCCGATACCAGAATGTATCGGGCCGGGCGCTTACCGGGAGGTTCTGCATGGAGCGCTGGATGTCTTCGGCCAGCTGCTGAACCGACCCATAGCGTCGTGAGGGCTCCTTGCGAAGCGCCATGAGGATAATATGATCGAGCTCATCTCCCAGGCCAGGCGCGGTCGGCGGCTGTTCGCAGATGATCCGGTCCATCTCCATTGGCGCGCCGGTTTGCAAGGTGTAAGGTCTGCGACCCGTGAGGAGTTCGTAAAGGATGACTCCCAACGAGTAGACGTCGGAAGCGGTGGTGATCGGAAGCCCCCGCACCTGCTCCGGGCTCGCGTAGTCCGGCGTCAAGCCGGAAAACCCGGTCTTGGTTCTGGTCACATCGGAGTCGAGCAGCTTGGCGATACCGAAGTCCAGCAACTTCGGGTCGCCGGAGGGCGTGACCAGAATGTTGCCCGGTTTGAGGTCGCGATGCACCACCAGATTGCGATGAGCGTATTCGACCGCTTCACAGACCTTGAGGAACAGGCGCAAGCGGCCGGCACGGTCGAGTTTTGCTGCGTATCTGTGCAACGGCTCCCCTTGCACCAATTCCATAACCAGGTAGGGGCTGCCATCCTCGGATTCGCCGCCATCGAGCATCCGTGCGATGAAAGGGTGCTCCAGGTTGGCGAGTACCTGGCGCTCCTGCTGGAAGCGCGCGCGGGCAACTACCGAATCGAACTCCTGTCGGATGATCTTCAGCGCGACCCGCTTGTGAAAATCGTCCGCTCGCACCGCTTCGTACACTGCCCCCATCCCGCCCCCGCCGATCTTTCGAACAATCCGATAGTGCCCGAAGCGTTCCTGGAGATGCGGCGTGTCGAGGGCCAACAATTCTGTCGGTGGAGCTAGGCTTCGCATCGCTTCTTTCGTCATAGCGCTATCGGATAAAAGATGCTCGACCTCGCGGCGCAGGTCGGGATCACCTGAGCACAGCCGGTCCAACAGTGCGGCTCGCTCGTCTTCCGGCGTGGTTTCCAATTCGCCGATGACGATCCTGATCTGTTGCGATCGCTTGGGTGTCATTGTTTGTTACGCTTTGCCATGCTTACCCGCACAATTGAAAACTTCTAAATCATACGCGGCCTGCCTTCCAGATTATCGGCCAACTCCGAGAGAGTTTCAATGTGTTGTCGGCACGTCGGACTTGTGCCTTCGTGTTCCAGAAACTGCGTTCGGGGAAGGCCGGCGCAATTGCGCGAATCGGCCCGTTAAGACCTGATATCGACAACTTGAAATGTCTGGCCAGACGTCCTGCCACCGAATTCAAGAACGATGCTCTCGATTAATCTCGGAGTGTGTGAAATGGCGTCCGAGTTGCTCGATCAGTTCGCTGGTCCGCCGGAGCGTCGTTTCTGGATCAATCTCTTGAGCGTAGTGCTGGCAGCGTTGCTTCACTTGGCTGGACCCCATTATTTCGTTCAGCATTCGCGCCACAGTGGCCGCTCTGTACCGTTCCGGATAGAGACCTCGTCCCAAGCCCAGACGTTCGATTCGGAGAGCATTGTCTGGCTGGTCGTGGGCATTGGGCACAACAATGTGCGGAATCCCGGCCCTGATGGCTTGGGCGAGCGTGCCGATCCCGCCGTGGTAGACGAGCGCGGCGCAACGCGGGAGAATTCGGCTGAACGGCAAATAGGAGAAGGCTTGCACCGAAGGTGGCAGATCTGTCGGAAGCTGCCCAGGGAAGTTCGTCACGAACATCCCGCGAAATCCAGCAATGCGGCACGCCTCCATAGATTCTAGAAAGAATCTCTCCTGACCTGCGGTTGCCGATCCAGGCGTAAACAGGACTGGGGGCGGCCCGGCATCCAAGAACTCTTCCGCGGTTGCGGCCGCTTCGGGTTCCCCGATTCCGTCATAGAGCACGAAGCCGGTCAAGTGTATGTGCAGTGGCCAGTCAGGTTGAGGAGACGCGAACCATTCGGGAAACAATCCGATCACCAGCTGAGTGGAATGCAGGTAATCGTCAAAAACATTTTCCACCGGCTTTAGGCCGAGTCGTGCGCGGAACTCATTGAGTTTGGGTAAGACGTGGCGGTTTACGAAGAAGGTGTCGATGAGCCAGAACAGAGATTTCTTGATGAGCGGTGGGACGCGGGGGCCCATCCTGATGCGGCCTTGCCGCCCGGAATCGACCAGGCTGCGAATCATCGCCGGTTGAAGATGAATTGTCGCCAGGCTCACGCCGAGCTTTTCTTGTGCCACCCGTGCACCGAAGCAAGTGCCTGGCGCCGCCACAACCAGGTTGGAGCCGGCATGGCTGGCGATGATGTCGTAGAGGCGGGGAAGGTTTGGCATCAATACCCGCTCGGCGATACACTGAAAGGCTTTGACGGGATTCCAGAGACGCGGATCAGCAACCGTGTCCTGCGCCTCAGCAGCTGTGCCGAGGGCAATGAATTCCAGTCCGACTGAGCGCACAGAATCCGCAAACACTTCGTTGGTAATGACCGTTGCGCGATGTCCCCGTCTCCTGAGCGCTATTCCTAGTGCGATCATCGGATGCACGTCGCCTGCGCTGCCCAGAGTAGGCAAGAGAACGTGGAACCTATTCCCTGTAGCTTGCTGTTCCATTGAAGTCTCTTAAACCTGCCCGACACTTCCCTATCCCTGAGAATTCACGAATTCAGAAACACGAAGAGCCCCTTCATCCTACCAGTCGGTGTGCTCCTAGAAAGTTGTCGCTCTGGATTCACTTCAGTAAGAGCAGGAATTGGAGGCAGCCGAGCTTGCAATCTGGAGCAACACTTGGTCGGTGTCGCACCTCGTTTCGGGAGGCGTGCGGAGACTCCGCTGAGTGTCACAAGTCGCAACGTTAATGTTCAATATCGGAAGCCAGCCGCGGATCCAGGCACCCAAGGTTGCACGCTAGATAAGGAAAGGCGGCGGGTGTATACTCACCAGAGCCCGGGAGCCCAAGAAGGGACCTTCCGGCCGAAGGGAGGGCCTTCAATGGCCAGTTACTTGTTTCAGATATCGTACAGCGCCGAAGCATGGGCCGCCATGATCAAGCACCCACAGGACCGCGTGTCGGCGGTGAGCAAGGCGGTCGAGAAGCTCGGCGGCAAGGTCGGATCCTTCTGGATGGCGTTCGGGGAGTACGACCTTATTGGAGTACTCGAAATGCCGGATAATGTCAGCGCCGCGGCCTTCGCAGTGGCCGTCGCAGGAGGTGGAGCCTGCAAGAATGTGAAGACCACTCCACT
>JBAVYH010000183.1:0-10202 GCA_049698695.1 Bryobacteraceae bacterium
CGCCGGTGTGCAGCAGGTCCTCTCGCTTCAGCCAGAGCCGCGCGCCGCCCAGCGTGCGCGAAAGCCGGCCGGCGAAATAGAGCGGCGTGGGACGGCCGGCATAGGTGCGAAGCAGTTCGCTCAGCTCGGCTTGAAACGCAGGGTCCTGGCGCGCTTCCAGGTAGGCGCGCTCCAGTTCCTCGATGGGCGCCATCAGCACTTCCGGCACAAAGCGGCCGCCGTAGGGTCCGAAGTGGCCGGTCGAATCCGGTTGCGGGCTCATTCGCCGAGCGCCTCCCGGGCCGCGCGCAAGAAATCGGTCATTTTTTGATGATCCTTCTTCCCCGGCGCAGATTCCAGCCGGGAGCAGGCATCCACGCCCCACGGATGGGCCAGCGCGACGGCCACCGCCACGTTGGAGGCGTCCAAGCCGCCGGCCACGATAATCGGCCTGCCCGCGCCGGCGGCCAACTTCCAGTCGAACGGCTCACCCGCGCCGCCGAACAGTTCGCCCGCTGGCCCATCCAGCAGCAGCGCCTCGGCGGGGCAATCGTGGAATGGCGCGAAGTCGAAGTCCGGGCCCACCCGGACGGCCTTCCACACGGGGAGCGACGCCGGATAGCCCGCCTCCGTTTCCGCGCCGTGCAATTGAGCCACATCGAGCGCGACCACGCGGGCGATCTGCTCGATGCGCGGCGGCGCTTCATCGACGAACACGCCGACGCGCCGCACGCCCGCTGGCGAGACAATTTTGGCCGCCCGCTCCGGCGCGATGTAGCGCGGGCTGCGCGGATAGAAATTGAATCCGATGGCGGTGGCGCCGCCCGCTATCGCCGCCGTGGCGTCCGCCTGGTTGGTGATGCCGCAAATCTTGACGATCATGACGCACCAGGTCTTCGTTGTTGCGATGTCGTGTGATTACGGCAGACCACTCCCTCACGGTCGTGGCTCCGAACGCGAATCCGAGCCGCGACCGTAAGGAAGCGGTTGCTGGCGGCGCCAAATCTCGCGGTCATAGCAACAGCTCGCGAAGTGCGCCGGCAGGATCGCCCGACTTCATCAAGTGCTCACCCACCAGGAACGCTGAGTAGCCGGCGGCGCGCAGCCGGCCGATATCGGCCGCGCTGTGTATGCCGCTTTCGCTGACCGCCAGCGCGGCGCGAGGCATGAAAGGCGCGAGCGAGAGCGAAGTCTCCAGCGTCACCTCGAAAGTGGTGAGGTCGCGATTGTTGACGCCGATGATATCGCTGCCCGCCGCAATCGCCATCTCGAGTTCGCGCCGGTTGTGTACTTCGACCAGCGCTGCCATTTGCCAGCGGGCGGCGGCTTCGCGGAAATCGCGCAGCTCGCGTTCGCTCAGGATGGCGGCGATCAGCAGGATGGCATCGGCCCCGTGAGCCGCAGCCTCCACGATGTGCTCCTGCGCGATGGTGAAATCCTTGCGCAGCACCGGCACTTTCACCGCGGCGCGCGCCTGCTCCAGATCGGCCAGGCTGCCTTGAAAGAAGCGCTCGTCGGTCAGCACCGAAAGCGCCGCTGCGCCGCCGCCCGCATAATCCGCGGCAATCCGTGCGGGCGCAAAATCCGCCGCCAGCAGCCCCTTGCTGGGCGATGCCTTTTTGATTTCCGCGATGATCGCCGGCACGCGCACGCGCAACCCCACGCGAAAATCGCGGCGGTCGGGCAGTCGCGTTTCCGCCAGCCGCTCCCACTCCGCGACAGGAGACGGCTTCGCCGCGAGGTCCGCGCGCTTTTGGGCAACAATCCGCGCCAATATGCCGGGAACAGTATCGATCAAGGGTGTTTTCTTATCGTAGCAGAGAGGCATCACGGGCAAGCTAAACACTCCCCACCAATTCCATGCGAAGCACTGGTGGAGCATGCTTTTCAGTTTGCCCGCGCTATGCCTGCCAATCGCTTCATCACAGAGTTGCCGCGCCTCCTTGCCGGCGCTAGGCTGAATCGAGGCGCACATGCGACACGCGGCCAAGGTGGATTGGTGGATTGGGGCAGCACTAGGGGCCGGGCTCGTCGTGCCCTGTGTCGGCGCCATTACGACGTCGACGCCGTGGGGCTACGCCGTATCCGGTTTCGTGGTCGTGCTGGTTTTTGGTTTTTGCTGGCCCCAGTGGTACGAAACGGCCGCGTATACTCTCATCATCCGGGCCGGATTGACAACGCGCCGCATCCCTTATTCGACAATCACGTCGGTTCGCCCCTCATCGGATACCAGCAGTTCACTCGCAATGTCGCTGGATCGGGTCGAGATTGAATATGGCTCCAAGAGGATCCTGATCGCTCCGAAAAACCAAGAGACGTTCTTCTCGGACATCGCCTCCAGGGCTCCTCAGCTTTCCAGGCAAGGGCAGAACCTTGAGGTCTTGTTCGCTCCCATTGATTGAGCAAGTGATTGAGCAAGGCTGGCCGTCGTTCGCCCCATGCCAGCTTCAATAGCCGACGGCTCCCGAGTTTCATCTATACCCTACTTTATTGACAGAGATTGGGTAGATGATATAATGGGACGACTCAGAGGATGTGGTAATTCCTTTGCCAGCAGCCACATGGATGTTGAATCCAGAGGGGCTGGCAAGGAATCCATAAAGGTACAGTATGGCCCAAGCGCTTCCCATACCGCGTCTGGCGCGGACTCAGGCAGAGCCGTTGCTGGCGACCATCGGCAATACGCCACTGGTGCGCCTCGACAAGATCGCGCGCGAATTTCCGGACATCGAGATCTTCGGCAAAGCGGAATACTTCAATCCGGGCGGTTCGGTGAAAGATCGGGCGGCGCTCAACATGGTGCTGGATGGCGAGCGGTCGGGCCGCCTGAACCCGCAGCGCGTCATCCTGGACGCTACCAGCGGCAACACCGGCATCGCTTACGCGATGATCGGCGCCAACCGCGGTTACCGGGTGAAGCTGTGCCTGCCGCAGAACGCCTCCGAGGAGCGCAAGCGTATTTTGCAGGCGTACGGCGCGGAGATGGTGTTCAGCCCGGCGGACGAAAGTTCGGACGGGGCGATCCGTTTGTGCCGCAAGCTCTACCTGGCGGATCCGGATGCGTATTTCTACGCCGACCAGTACAACAACCCGGCCAACTGGAAGGCGCACTTTGAAAGCACCGGGCCGGAGATCATCGAGCAGACCGACGGCACGCTGACGCACTTCGTGGCGTCGATGGGCACCAGCGGGACTTTTACCGGCGTCACCCGCCGGCTGCGCCGCGACCTGCCCGAGGTGAAGTGCTACTCGGCCCAGCCCTCCAGCGGTTTCCACGGACTGGAGGGTCTGAAGCACATGCCCACCGCCATCGTGCCCGGTTTTTACGACGAGAAGCTGGCCGATGGAAACGTGTGGATCGAAACCGAGGACGCCTACCGCATGGTGCGGCGCCTGGCGCGCGAGGAAGGGCTGCTGGTGGGGATTTCTTCCGGCGCCAACGTGCACGCCGCCACTGTGCTGGCGCGCGAACTGACGGCGCGCGGCGAGAGTGCGACCATCGTCACCGTGCTCTGCGACAGCGCCGAAAAATACTTGAGTGAACGGTTTTGGAACGAGGAATGATCCGCATTGAACCCGGTCCCTGGAAGGTAATGCTGGCGCATGCCGTCGAGACTTATCCCAATGAATGCTGTGGAGCCATGCTGGGCGTGACCGATGGCGACTCGAAGACGGTGCGCGAGGCCCTGCGGCTGGAGAACGCGTTCGCCGGCGAGCAGGCGGCGCGCTATGAGCTGCGCCCGGAAGACCTGCTTGCCGCTGACACCGCCGCGCGCAAGCGCAGCATGGACCTGATCGGCATCTACCACTCGCATCCCGACTGCGACGCGTATTTTTCGAAAACCGATCTCGAGAATTCCTGCCCCTGGTATTCGTTCGTGGTGCTCTCGGTGCAAAAAGGCGAGTTTCATCACGCCAATAGCTGGCTGCCGAACTTCGACCGCACCGAAGCCGCCAGAGAGGAGTTGCAGTACTGACATGCCGAAGATTCTGATCCCCACGCCGCTGCGGCAGTACACCGCCAAAGAGAACAGCATCACTGTTCCCGGCGGAACCGTGGGCGAGGCGCTCGATGCGCTGACTGGCCGCTTCCCGGACCTGCGCAAGCAGATTTTCAACGATGAAGGCAGGCTGCGAAGCTTCGTCAACGTGTATTTGAACGACGAAGACATACGCTACCTGGGCAAAACGGCGACGCCCGCGGCGGAGGGCGATACCATTTCGCTGGTGCCCTCCATCGCCGGCGGCGCAACCGTTGCCGCGCCGCCGCTCCCGAAAGATGCCGCAACCGCGCTTTCCAATGAAGAGATCCTCCGTTACAGCCGCCACCTGATCATTCCCGAAGTGGGCATGGAGGGCCAGCAGAAGCTGAAAGCGGCCAAAGTGCTGCTGGTGGGTGCCGGTGGCCTGGGCGCGCCGCTCGGGCTGTACCTGGCGGCGGCCGGCGTAGGACGCATCGGCCTGGTGGATTTCGACGTTGTCGATTTCACCAACCTGCAGCGGCAGGTAATCCATTCGACCAAAGACGTGGGCCGTAAGAAGCTCGATTCGGCGGCGGAGAAGATGCTGGCTATCAATCCGCATATCGCCATCGCGCGGCACGAAGTCGCGCTCACCAGCGAGAATGCGCTCGAGATCCTGAAAGACTACGACATCGTGGTGGATGGCACCGATAATTTCCCCACGCGCTACCTGGTGAACGATGCCTGCGTGCTGCTCGGCAAGCCCAACGTCTATGGCTCGATTTTCCGCTTCGAGGGCCAGGCCACCGTGTTCGCTTACCAAGGCGGGCCGTGCTACCGCTGCCTCTATCCCGAGCCGCCGCCTCCGGGCCTGGTGCCCAGTTGTGCCGAAGGCGGCGTGCTAGGCATATTGCCCGGCACCATCGGGCTCATCCAGGCCACCGAAACCGTGAAGCTGATTTTGGGCATCGGCGAGCCGCTGGTGGGGCGATTGCTGCTTTATGACGCGCTCGGCATGCGGTTCCGCGAGTTGAAGCTGCGCAAGAATCCCGAGTGCCCGGTGTGCGGCGCGCATCCCACCGTCACCCGGCTCATCGATTATCATCAATTCTGCGGGGTGCCCCGGCAAGAGGCCACGCCCGCTCAGGAGGCCAAATTGAACGACGGCGAAATCGACGTGACCGAGCTCAAGCAGAAGATCGACCGCGGCGACCAGTTCGTGCTCATCGATGTGCGCGAACCGCACGAATACAAGATTGCCAGCATACCGGGGGCCAAGCTCATCCCGCTGGGCGAGTTCCCCAGGCATGTGGGCGAGCTCGATAAAAACGCGGACATCGTGATTCACTGCAAAATGGGCGGCCGCAGCGCCCGAGCCTGCGGCATCCTGCGCCAGGCCGGCTTCGCGCACGTCCGCAATGTGGTGGGCGGCATTTTGGCCTGGTCCGACAAAGTCGACCCCAGCGTGCCCAAGTACTGAGCGCGAGATATCGCGTCACCACGCCGCCGCCGTGCTGGCGTTCGGAACTGCGACCGTTAGGGAGTGGTTGGCCGGAAGCCGTTATCGCCGCAGCACCCACAGCAGCAACGACAGCACCACGCTCAGCAGGATGCATGTGGTGAGGGGAAAATAGAAGCTGCCGCTCTTGCCGTGGATGAAGATATCGCCGGGTAAGTGGCCCAGCTTGAAGGGCAGCCGCCCGGCGACGCGGATCAATACTCCGGCCGCGATCAGCACCACGCCCAGCGCGATCAAGATGCGGCTGGCTCCCATGCCTTTCAGTGTAGTGCCGGCCCACTGCGAGTGTCCCGTCTCTGAAGTTCATTGACGAGACTCGATAGAGCTATCGCTCTATGACGGGGCCTAAAGGCCATGCTCGGCAGGCCCTACGCTGGCACGGCTGAAGCCGTGCCCTGATACAAAGCCGCACGATTGGGTTGGCAGGGCGAGCCGCCGCCGAACGCTCGGAAATGTAGAAGCTCGCTGGCACGGCTGAAGCGGTGCCCTGATACAAGGCTCCGGAATCGTGTTGCGAACTTGGGTGACATGACACTAACTCGTTGGCGCGGCCTGTCAAGGCGGCTTAGCCGAGAGTCATCTCAGCTATTCTTGGCCGCACCAGCACTCAGCCGGACAGCATTGGTTCGAAGCCGGCTCCGGCGGCTGGCACGGCGTCAATCAAGTGTTCCGCTTCGCGGAAATCGGCGCGGCCCGCATAATAACTGGCGATGAGGCCGCGGCGGAGGGCCGCCAAATCAGGCTTGCGGCTCAGGGCGACGATGGCGCCCCCGAAGCCCGCACCGGTGAGCCGTGCGCCCAGCGCCCCGCAAGCCAACGCGGCATCCACCAGGCGATCGAGCGCGGGGGAACTGACCCGCAAGCGGTCGCGCAGGCTCTGTTGCGATTCGTTGAGCAGACGGCCGAAGTCGGCGGCGTCGCCGGCCTCCATGGCGGCGACGGCGCCGGCCACGCGCGCGGTCTCCGAGATGGTGTGCAGAAAGGCGTCCCGTTCCTCCACGCTGTCTAGACGCTCCAGGAATTCGTCATGCCTCTGCTGCGCGGCGATTACCTCGCGGTAGCCGGCCATGCCCAGCCGTGCGAGCGCGGCCGTGCCCGCCTGGCGGCGCGCATTGTAGGCGGTGCGGGCGCCTCCCGATTTCTCCGCGGTTTCGAGGCTGTGCGCCATCAGGAAAGCCCAATCGCCGGGCACTGCGATGTGGCGCACGGCGAGCGGCTCGAATTCGATGAGCGAGGCGCAGCCGGCGCGCGACGCCAGAATGGCCGCGTGATCCATGCCCCCGCCGCGCGTGCCCACGAAATGCTCACCTTCGGGAAGAATCGCCATCAGCTCCTCGAATCCGGCTTCGATGCCGCTGGCGGCGAGCAGGCACAGCGTGAACGCCACCAGGAGCGCTGAGGAGGAAGCAAGCCCGGCCGCCGGCGGCAGGTCTGAGGCAATCCAGGCATCCACGCCGGCGCCCACAGCCCACCGCGAGGAGACCACGCCGGCCGCGGCGCGCAGGTAGTTCTCCCAATCGCCGGCGGCCACGGGCTGTAAGTCGCCGGTCCAGACAAATTCGCGCCGGCCGAAAGGCGCGGCGCTGGAGACACAGATGCGCCGGTCGCTGCGGGCGCGGAAGCGAATGCGGATGCGGCGGTCAATCGCCACTGGCAGCACCGGCAGGCCGTGGTAGTCGATGTGCTCGCCGATCAGGTTCATGCGCCCCGGCGCCTGCACTTCTCCCGCAGGCACTATTGCGCCTTCGGCAACAGCTTCACATCGGCCGGCAAGGTGAACAACTCGTCGCCGAGGTCCTGGTTGATCTCCACGCTTTCCGAGTACATCTCGTAGATCTTGTCCCCGTTGCGCTCGCGGCGGATGTCGTAGGGCCACAGTGCGCCGCCGCCCGCGGAACGATACTTGGCGAAGGCCGTCACCTCGGTATCGAAATCGCCGTACGTCGGATTGCGGCGCCGGAAACTCTGGCGCAACGGGAGCTTGGTGAACTGGCTGAAATAAACCGTGACGGTCCTGCCCTGGGCGTCGGTAATATCGACGATTTCCACCGGCTGGTTTTCGAAAACATCGGAGCCTTGCGAGTAGAACGACAGGCCCGGCTCGGAGAGCCGCTGCCGCAGGATGTAGAAGATGTTGAGTAGCTGGCTCATCTCGTAATTCTGGAAACGCTGGTCCTCAAACGGCGTGGCGCCATGATAGTTGACCTCCCAGGCGCCGTTTTCGGTGAGCAGCACAAAGCCCTCGTCCTGCTTCTTGCCGAAGTTCTCGCGCTCGCGCACAGCCAGCTTGCCCGGCACCGGAACCAGATAGCGGGTATAGACTGTGGCGACTGAAAGCCCGGTAAGCTGCGAGTTATAGAACGAGTAGGCGCGGCCGGTTTCCACGCGGTCCTGCATGTGCAGAAAGGCGTCACCGCCGAGAGCGGCCAGCGCTTCATTGACCACGCGCTTGCCGCGAGCCTGGTGGGTTTCCCCCTGCGCCCACACGCCGCCCGTCAGCGCGGTGCAGGCCAGCAGGCACAAGAGCAGTGTGGCTGCGCGGGAACAGGTAGGACAGACCATCGCCTTTCGTGGTCTGTCATGCCTCGTCAAAGCACGACGCCTTGACAGACGACAAAAACCGATCGTCCGTCCTACCTCTGACTTGACAGGTATGCTCTTCATGGGTGACGCTCCAAATCCTCTAACTGGAGGCCCGTGTTGATCTCGAACCGGATGACCGTGGTGTCGGCCAGATGTTTGCCGCCCTGGTGATACGTCACGTGAAAAGGCACCTTGATTCCCTTCACCTCGCGAAAATCGGAATACTCTTCTTCCACCAGCAGCGGCGCGCCGTTAGGCTGCGGCGATTGGTAAAGCAGTTGATGCGGCAGCCCGGTGGCCGGATCGATCACCAGGCGGGCGATTTCGTCGCCGGCGGAGATCTCGACCGTGCGGTCGTCCACCGCCACCACACTCGCCGCGCCGCCGGCCAGCAGCAAGCTGACATAGACGTGGAATACCTCGTCGCGCATCAGCTTCAAGGATAGGCCCATCAGCGGACGTGTGCCCCGCGGGGTGGAAATCCAGCCGAGCTTGCCATCGCAATACATGCCGATCGGCCCGGCGGTGATCAAGCTGTCCTGCCGCAGTTGGCTGGGAGCAATCCATCGGTCGGTCTCGCTGGCGTCGGCCCGCTCGGCGCCGGGCTCGAACCGATTGTCCTCGATCATCATAAAATCCTTCACCGACGCCAGCTTGTCGGCGCCCCCTACGGCGCGCTGCGCCCGCGCCAGAATCTCCCGGCCCTTAGCCAGGCTGGCCGGATCGGACCGCGCCGCTTGCTTCTTCGGCCCGGGTATAGTGAGGTCGATGGCGGTGACCTGCCGCCCGAGCCTGGCGAGCGGCTGGCCGAACTCTTCGGCGTTGCCCACGGCCACGATGGTGAACTCCGCGGGAGCCAGATACTGTTTGGCGACGCGCAGCACGTCGGCGCGGGTCACGGCCTCAACCGCCCGGTGATACTGCTGGATGAAATCCCGAGGGTACCCATAATACTCGTAATTGAGCATGCGGCCCAGCGTTTTGGCTTTGGTGTCGAAGGCGAACACCAGGCTGTTGAGCGCCGCGTCCTTGGCCGTCTTGAGCTCCGCTTCACTCACTTCAGCGGAGCGCATGCGCTCCACTTCCTCGAGGATCGCCTGCAGCGTTTCCACCGTGGAGACCGACTTGGTGCTGCCCCAGATGCTGAATAAGCCGGGGTGATCGTAGTTGGCGCTCCAGTCCGCCTCGATCTCATAGGCGTTGCCCATTTCGGTGCGGACCCTGCGCACCAGGCGGCTCTGAAATCCGCCGCCCAGAATGTCGGCCATGATTTCCAGCGCGGGGTAATCCTTGTCCTTGAGCACGCCGCCCAGATGCCCCACCGAGAAGAAAGTCTGCGTCACATCGGACTTGCCGCCCAGGTACGTGCCCGCGGCGGGCTTCGCTGTCACGGGCGGAAAGGCCGCCACGGGCGGCTGCTGGACGGTCCAATCGGCGAAGAGTTTCTCCAGGCGGGCCTTCATTTCCGGCGCGCTGAAATCGCCCCACACCGCCAGCATGGTGTTGGCGGGGAAAAAATAGCGGTGGTAGAAGTCCACCAGGTCGGCGCGCGAGATGCGGTTGATGGTGTCGTATTCTTCTTGCCAGCCGTACGGCGTGTTCTTGCCGTACACAATATTGGCGAACTCGCGTTCGGCGATGCCCTGGGGTTCGTCGTTGCGGCGGGCGATGCCGCCGTTCATCTCGGTCTTCGCCAGATCGAGCTTGTCCTGGCGGAATTCCGGCTCGGTGAGAACGTCGTGAAAGGCGGCCAGAACTTCGCCGGTGTTCTCCTTTAGGCAGGAGAAGCTGACCGATCCGAGCGTCTCGTCGATGCTGCTTTCGACGCTGGCGGCGATGTCTTCCAGCTCCTCGTTGAGCTGCTCGCCGGTCTTGGCGCGGGTTCCACCGGTGCGCAGCACCATGCCGGTGACGGTAGCCAGGCCGATCTTGTCCGGTGGATCGAACAGGTTGCCAGTGCGGATGCGCGCCGCCCCATGAACCAGCGGCAGCTCGTGGTCTTCGAGAAGAAATACCTTCATGCCGTTGGGCAAAGTGAATGTTTCGACATTGGGAATAACGACGGCATGTAGCGGCGGGTAAACCAGGTCCTTCCACGAGGTCAGGGGAGCGGCCGCGGCCTTCGGCGATGGAGTGGCGGCGCTTCGCCGCGGCTGGGC
>JBAVYH010000184.1:0-51645 GCA_049698695.1 Bryobacteraceae bacterium
GCCTGCACGTGGCACAGGTCGGTGAGGAACGAGACCAGCCCCGGCAGTCCTTCGGTCAGCGTCGGGTTCTCTGGCCCCTTCTTTTCGAGCTCGATCAAGTCGAGGATCTGGAAGCGCGACGCCAGCAGCCAGCACAGCGCATCGGCCAGCGGGAACGTCACGCCCTGGCGCGCGCCCTGGTAGAGCTTCTCGCCATCGGCATCGCCCACACGCCGCAAGTGCCCGAGCGTCCACAACCACATCTGCATGGCGGTGGCCAGCGCGCAGGCGCCGGTGCCGGGCCGGTCGTTGGCGATCGTCCGCATCTCGCGAATCCATTCGCGGAACTGCGTCAGGAACAACTCATCTGCCATGGTGAGGCTGAGCTGGCGGCGCTGCACCGCCTCCGGCCCCTCGTAAGTGGCTTCGAGCTGCGAATCCATCCACTTGTGCCCCAGGAATCCGGGGCAATCTTCGGTGATGCCGTAACCGCCCATCAGGCTCACCGCTTCGCGCATCATCTGCGCGCCGTGGCCCGTGTTCCAAAGCTTGCAGGCAGGGCAAAGCACGTTGGCGACGCTGTCGAGCAAGGCGTATTCGATGAGTACATCGCCGGCCAGCTCGGGGCGGTGCCCGGCCAGGAATTCAATGGCGTCTTTCGAGATCTGCCGCCGGCTTTTCAGCACGGCGCTGTCGGTCAAACCGCGTTGCTCCAGCGCCTCTGCGCGCCGCTGTTCCAGCGGGTCCAGCCGGTCGAACACACGCGCCGCTTCGAACCCGAGCGCGGCGCTGGCTTCGCCGGTGGCCCACACGTCCACCAGGCGGTGCACGGCATCTTCCTTCAATTGCAAACCGAGATCGTAGCGCGGCGTTCCGGGCGTGGCGATGGAGCCGCCGCGGAACCGGTTGCGGTGGTAGCGGATCACCGGTTCCACCGCCGAAAGCAGCTTGGCCGAGGTCATAATCGCCACCGTCACGCGCGTGCGGCGGAAAACGGCTTCGATCACTTCGCCGTGGCTGTAGCGCGGCACGATCACGCCGTCCTTCACGGTGTAGCCGCCCACGATGCGGCTGGCCGGGACCTTCATGCTGAAGATCGGGTCGCAGGTGGACGAAAGCTGGTGCACGAGTTTGCGCGTCGGCGTGCCGCGGTCGAACAGGCCTGGGTCGGTCTCTTCCAGGATCACCATGCAGCTACTCTTGATGCGCGGATCGTCGGTATCGACGGCCGCCGTCACGAAGTTGGCGAACCCCATGTTGGTAATGAAGCGGCCGCGTTTGTCCACCTGGAGCATCGGCTCTTCGCCATCTTTCCACTCCGCAATCTTTACTTTGCCGCCCAACATGCCGGTCTCGACGCCCACGTAGGGAATCGGCTCGGTGAGGCAGAAGGCGCCGCGCCAGGGCTTGCGGTCTTCGCCGGGCTGCGCCGGAGCGCAGCGGCTCATGTAATACTCGCGTTGCTCGGCCGTGCCGCGCTCATGGATGGGCGAAAGCGCCAGGAATCCCGCCAGGCTGCCTGTAGCCGCGCCCGCATCCACCCACGCCAGCTCGAACGCGGTCAGCGCCAGCACCAGGTTCTTCGGGCCTTCCACGAAGCCGCCCTGCGCCGGGTCCAGGCCCGCCGCGGTAATGCCGGATTCGTCGAACGCCTTCAACAGTTCCGCCTTGGCCGGCGTCCACTCGTGCGTGTTGCGCCCGCCAGCGGCCACCAGGCGGGCAACCGGGCCGCGGGCCACCGCCCGGGTGGATTGCACCAGCATCTGCAAATCGTAGCGATCCGCGAAGCGCCAAAGGATTTGCCGGACATCGTCGCCCGGCAAGGCGCGCAAGTACTCTTTGTGAACTTCGGCAGCGACTGGCAAATGGTGCCGTCCTTTCCTACGCCCGGCGCTGCGCCAAATCACGCAAGCAAGGCACGAAATCGACTGAAACCTGTTGATTCTGCAATCAGATTGCCAGGTTGGCAAGAACGAGAAATATCAATAGGCTGTACAGAATATCAACATAGTATCAGGTTTCTATATGCTGAAATTCACCCAGTTGGGGGGCGGAGGATAGGAAGCAAAGATGCGCGTTGTGTTTTCGGAGTCGGCCTCCCAGCGAGCCACCGTTTTCCCCTGTGCGTCCACGAGTTCGAACTTCGAGGCGCGCACCACCTCTGGACCGCGCGCCTCCACCCGTGCCCAAGGAGCCAGCGCGCCGCCGAGAGAGCCTGCCGCGCACGCAGCCACGATGACGAGCATATTCGTGAGTTTCATTCGGTTCTCCGCCAACCCCAGTCAGACGCCGGCGAAAGTGCCGGCACAGTGGCGGAGCAGGTCGAATCGCCGGTCAATGCTAACGTATATGTTATTATCGAGATGTGCTCGACGTTCGGGAATACATCGACGCCGCCGGACGAAGCCCTTTTACGAAATGGCTGCGTGCGCTCAATGTTCAAGCCGCCGCAAAAGTAGCAACGGCGCTGGAGCGGATTGCGGATGGCAACCTATCCAACGTTAAGACGGTCGGCAACGGCGTTCTCGAACACAAGGTTGATTTTGGCCCCGGCTACCGCATCTACTTCGGGCGAGACGGTGATCGGCTTGTTATTCTGCTCGCAGGCGGCATGAAGAAGCGCCAGCAGGAAGACATCCGCCAGGCAAAGGCGCATTGGGAAGACTACAGGAACCGGAAGACTCAGGAGAAAACACGATGCCACTGACCAAGGATTTTCGCGAAACGATCCGCGAGCGCGCACAACGGGAACCGCGATTCCGCAAGGCGTTGCTTCGTGAAGCAATCGAACTCATGCTCTCCGGCGACGAGAAGACGGGCCGCGCGATCCTGCGCAACTATATCAATGCTACGGTCGGCTTTCGGCAGTTGGAAGAGGCGACCTCCATCCCGGCCACCAGCCTCATGCGGATGTTCGGGCCGCATGGCAACCCCTCGGCAAAAAACTTGTTTGGCGTGCTCGCACATCTTCAAGCGCAGGAAGGCGTGGACTTTGAGATACGTCCCCGCCGCAGTTGATGCTCAGTCACGGACTGCTCCTATTCGCCGTCAGGCCGCTTTCTCTACTCCAATCGAAAGCCGGCGGCCGCTTCCTGCTACAAGCTAAGTATCTCGCGCAGCCGCGTGGACTGGCGGCGGGACATATCGACGGTCAGGCCGCCGCGCAGCGTCACGGTGAGGCCGCCATGGACGCCGATGTCCACCTTGTCAATCCACTTCAGATTGATAATCTCTTTGCGGCCGGCGCGGAAGAAGAGGTTGGGGTCGAGCTGCTCTTCGAGCGCGTTCAGCGAGCGGCGAATCAGCGGACGCTCGCTGCCGAAGTGCAGGCGGGTGTAGTTGCCCTCCGATTCGAGGAGGAAGATGTCGGGCAGCCGGACGATCCAGCAGCGGTCGCCCTCGCGGACGAAGACCTGTTCGAGACGCGAGCGCTCGGGCCGCGGGCGCAGCCGGGCCAGGGCGGCGGCGAGACGGTTGGGGGCGATTGGCTTCAGCAGATAGTCGAGCGCGTTTACCTCGAAGGCATGAATGGCGTACTGATCGTAAGCAGTGGTGAATATGACCTGCGGCACATCGTCGAGCCGTTCCAACAGTTCGAATCCGGTCATGCCAGGCATTTGGATGTCGAGGAAGAGCAGGTCCGGAACGAGCCTGGCGACCAGCTCAAACGCTTCGTCGCCGTTGCGTGCCTCGCCGGCAATCTCGATTTCCGGGTGCACAGCCAGCAGGCGCGCCAGCTCGGCGCGTGCGAGGCGCTCGTCGTCCACGATCAAGGCTTTCATTGGCGTGTGGGGATGCGGACCGTCGCGGCGACGCGCCCGTCGCGGTTGGCGAGTTCCAGGTGGGCGCGGCCCGCATAAAGAATCCGCAGGCGTTCGCGGATATTGTTCAGGCCCAGGCGGGGCTGCCGGTTTTCCTCCTCCGCGAGCTGCCCGGGGTTCTCCACCTGGAGGACCAGCGTGCCGTCTTCCAGGGCGGAGCTGACCAGCAACTCACCGCCACCGGGAAGCGCCGCGATGCCGTGTTTGATGCCATTTTCGACCAGCATCTGCAGCAGCATCGGCGGCACGGCGATGGATCGCGTGGCGGGATCGATGGCGAAGCGAACCCGCAGCCGGTCTTCGTAGCGGGCGGATTCGAGGGCGAGGTAGTCTCCAGCGGCCTCCAACTCGGAATCGAGCGGCACGGTGTGGCCGGCGTCGCGGTGCAGGTTGTAACGGAGGATGTTGGCGAGGCGCGTGATGAGGTCCTGCGCGAGCGGCGGGTTTTCGAGGACGAGCCCGCGGATGGAATTGAGGGAATTGAACAGGAAGTGTGGATTGATCTGTGCTTCCAGGCCGCGCAGTTCGGCATCGCGCAGGGCGAGTTGCTTCTCCCGGTTGCGCCGTCCGGAGACGACCGCCAGGTACACCACCATCCATCCCATGGAGACGCAGGAGATAATGATCGCGGTTGGGACCGCGGTGGAAAGCTCGTTGAAGGCGCTGTGCTTGCCGGCGATCAGCCAACTGATTCCGAGGACCAGGGCCGCCTGCACCACGCCGGTGATCCACGCGGCCAGGAAGAGGCGGAAGTACCGTGGGGCGTCGATCCAGCCCCGCCGGTTGACGTACCAGCGGAGCAGGTGAGTCAGCGCGATGCTGTAGAGGAAGTACAGGGCGTAGCCGACGGTCACCTGGGTGATCCAGCCAGCCTCGCGCGCAGCCATCCACATGCCTAAGCCGGAATAACTGGCCCAACCGAGGATTTGGCACGTCCAGTAAGCCTGTTTGGTTTTCATTGGCCCAGGTTCGATTCCTTGGCGTTCAGGAAGCGGTCAAGGTGTCCGAACATCCAATTCGGATCATCCCACATGATGAAGTGGTGCGCGGTGTCGGTGACCTCGATCTCGACACCGGCGAGCTTGGCATATTGGCTGCGCAGATTGGCCTCGGCGCGCGCGTGGTCGGTGTACTGTTTAAAGGCGATCCATGTGCCGAAGACCAGCGTGGGGACCTTGATTTTGGCGAGGTCGTCACGTAGGTCGGTGGCCCAGAGTTCGGCCATGGCGTCGGCGACGGCGGTGCGGTCGGAAGCCAGGCCCCAGGCCACGATGCGGTCGAAGTCCGATTCCTTCTCGACCATGGTCCGCGTGCCGACGCCGGATTTGACGTAGCGTTCGTACGCCTCCTGGGTCTCGTCGCCTATGGCGTGGCGCATCTGCGCGGCGGCAGCCTGGGCGCTGGCGGCCGTAACATGGGGATCGACCATAGCGGCCAGATAGGGATACGAATCGACGATCACGAGGCGGCCGGGAAGGTCCGGATAATTCGCGGCGAGGTCGAGCGCGAGGAAGCCGCCGAGGCTGTGGCCGACGATGACGGGGTGATCGAGTTTCTGTCTGCGGATGTAGTCGGCGAGGCCGTCGCGAACGCGATCGAGCATTGGGGCAGGCACGCGTGGCACACCGGCAAATCCGGCGACGGTGAGCACATGACATTCGAAGCGGTCCTTGTAGCGGTCGACGGTGGTTTCCCAGACTTCGCCTGAGGACGACAGGCCGGGGATCAGGATCATCGGACGGCCGTGGCCGGTCACCTTGACCTGAAACGGTTCCTGCGCCATCGAAGCGGCGGCAAGTGCAAGAGAAAGCATCAGTAGCTTCATGAGGCGATTGTGGCGCCGGCCACAGCGACAGCGGGAGGAATTGTGATGAACGGCTGCCGGCAGGTGCCAAAAGGTGAACAAGCCGGCCCGCCCCAGGAGTTCGGTATCTGAGTCGCCCCGACCGCCCTACCCCCGGTAATCCAGCACCACCAGGGTGATGTCGTCGGACTGCGGAGCGCCTTCGGTGAACTCGCGGACGGCGCCTTGGATGGCGTCATGCAGCGCGGCCGCGGACGCGCCGGCCTGAGCGCGCACCAGGTCGAAGAGTCGCTTCCTGCCGAAGAAGCCGCCGCGCGCGTCCTGGGCTTCGGTGACGCCATCGGTGTATATCACCAGCTTGTCGCCGGGCGAAAGCTGGCGGCCGGAGAGGTCATAGCTGGAGCCTTCGATCAGTCCCACCGGAACGCCGGTGGCTTCGAGTTCCGCGGTTTCGCCGCCGGGCCGAACCACGATCGGCGGGCAATGGGCGGCGTTGACGTAATCGAGCCTTCCGTCTTGATTCAGCAGGCAGTAGAAGACCGTGGCGTATTTCTCGCCGCCGGTGCGGTCGATCAGAAATGTATTAAGCCGCCCCATGCGCCGGGCCAGCACGGCAGCGTGATCGCTGGCGGGAATCAGCGCCCCCTGCAACAACGCCGCCAGCAGCGCGGAGCTGACGCCCTTGCCGGAAACATCGGCTACCACCGCGCCCCAGCAGCGGTCGTTAACCCCGATCACGTCATAGTAGTCGCCACCCACCTGCGCCGAAGCCACGCTGCTGCCCGCCGCACGCAGCCAGCCGGCGGAGGGCAGCGAGCGCGGCAGCAGGCTCTGCTGGATCTCGCGGGCGACCTTCAGCTCCTCCTCCATGCGCTGCTTGGTTCGCTCTTCTTCCAGCAGGCGCGCGTTTTCGAGGACGGTGGATGCTTCGAGCGCCAGCGTCTGCAGCAGTTCGCGATTGCCGCTCGCCATATCCGCCACGGCCACGCGCGAATCCAGGTAGAGCACGCCCATGGTTTCGGCGGCCGTGGTGAGCAGGCTGGTGGTATCGCCTTGCCCGGCGCGGATGCGCACCAGCGGCACGCACACTACGCTGCGCAGGTCGAGGGCAGCCACGGTGTGCTCTGCGGTTTGGCCTTCGGCGGCGCCGGGATCGAAATTCATGAACAGCAGTTCCCGCCGGTGCTGCAAGGCGCGATGAATGACGGCGCGCGGCACGCGCAGATCGTCGAGCGGCAGCTTGTGGCCGTGGCGATGGCGGGCCACCCGGGTCTCGAGACCGTCGCCGGTTTTGAGCAGCAGAAAGCCGCGTTCGGAGCCGGTGACGGCGAGCGCTGTATCCACCACCTGAACCAGCACGTCTTCGAGCGAGAACGAGCTTTGCAGGGTACGCGCCAGGTCCAGCACGGCGCGCAGCCTGGCCAGGCCTCCGCCCAGGCCGGGCGCGGTAGACTTGGCTTCCGGCGCGGCCACCTGCTCCATCAGGCGCCGTAATTCGGCGCCATCCATCATGAACAGGAGCTGATAGGAATCCTGCGCGCCGAAATCGATGTGGTCGGAGTTCACCAGCGCCTGCCGTTCGACGCGCTGCCCGTTGACGAAGGTTCCGTGGCGGCTGCCGGTGTCTTCGATCACGTAGCGTCCGTGTTCGAAGACGATGCGCGCGTGCGCCCGCGACACCCGGCTGTCGCGCAGGATCAGGTGGCTTTGCGGCTGGCGGCCGATCAGGAACGGAAGGGGCTGGATGGAAACGCGGGTGCGGTGGCCGCCGGGATCAGTGACGATCAGCGACGCGGGTTCGGGGGCAGGCGAGGCGACGGCTGGTTCCATTAATGCGGCCGGGCGTGGACGCGCCGCGGCCGCGCGCCGCCGGCCTGGACCTTCGCCGCCGCTTCGGTTTCCTGGCGCATCGTCTCCACCTCGCGCGCCCGCAGCGTCCGGCAATGCGCGCAGTAGCCGCCCACTTCGGTGCGGGCCAGCAGCACCTGAAATCCCAAATGGCTTTCAATCTGCCTGCGCAGGCGCTGCAACGGCTCGCCGAAGAATTCCTCCACGCGGCCGCATCGCAGGCAGATCACGTGAGCGTGCTCCTGCTTGAGGCGGGTTTCGTAATAGTGCTGGTCGCCACCGTAATGCATCAGGTCGAGCTCATCCACCAGCCCGCCCGCCTTCAGCATTTTGAGCGTGCGGTACACGGTGACGCGGTTGATTTTCGGGTCGCGTTCCTTGGCCATGCGATAGAGTTGGTCGACGTCCAGGTGAGCGCCCGTGCGGTCGATCAATTCGAGCAGAATCTGCCGCTGGCGGGTGAGGCGAACGCCCCGCTCCTTCAGCGACCCTTCCGTCGATTCCAGCGCCATGGCGGAACTCTCCAATTCTACCAGGAGCGGGCAACTGCGGATCGAGACTGCGTCAGCGAAGGCTCCGGCGCGGCCGCAAGGTCTCCCTCTGGCGCTAGGGCAAGCCTTCTGGGCGGCATGCCGCCCGTCGTATGATGACGCTTGAAGCCCGTGCCGCCCGATTCGCTCGTGGAGATCTACCGGCGACGCCGTTCAACGCGCTGGCAGGACCGTCTGCGCCGCCTGCTCACTCCGCCCGCGCCGTTGGTGATGAATCCGGCCGAGCCCAAGAACTTTCCCTTAGGGCGGTGGAACCTGTATCTCGGCGGGGCGGGAAGGCGCCCGCCGGGTTACGTCAACCTCGACCTGTTTCCAGTGCCGGGCGTGGATGTGGCCGCGAACGCCGAGCGCCTGCCGTTTCCGGCCAACATATTTCAGTGTGTGGAATGCGATGCGGTGCTGGAGCACGTGCGCCAGCCCGAACAGGTGATGGCCGAAATCGCGCGCGTGCTCGCTCCCGGCGGCTACCTGCACCTGGTGACGCCGTTCTGCCACCCCTTTCACGAATACCCGAAGGATTACCGCCGCTACACGCTGGATGGCTTGAAAGAGCTGGCCGGCGGTCTCGAGCCGGTCGCCGAAGGCTGGCGGACCGGCCCTACGGCGACCATGCTGGTGTTCGCGATCGAATATGCCAAGCTGCTGCTGCCGTGGCGCGCCTGGCGCGTGTCGGTTCATGGCGTTCTGGGCTGGCTGCTGTTTCCGCTGCGCTACCTGGACCTGCTTCTGCTGCGTGCCCCGCGCGCTGCGCGCATCGGCAACCATTGCTACCTCTGGCTGCGGAAGCCCGAGTAGGGCCAAGCGTCGAGCTTGCGCGTGGGCCGGGACAGACCGCTCTGTCCACGCGGCGCAAAAGCGGCGCCTTGGGACAGAGAAGTCTGTCCCCGATCCTCTGCTATCATAAAAATCTCCCGCATGATCGTTGAGGCCAGTGTTGTACGCTTCGACTCCATCTCCCTCGACAGCGGCGCCACGCTGGCGCCTGTCGAAGTGGCTTACGAGACGTACGGCCAGTTGAACGCCGAGCGCAGCAACGCCATCCTGGTGCTGCACGCTTTTTCGGGCGATGCGCACGCGGCCGGCATCAGCCCGGAAACCGGCAAGCCGGGCTGGTGGGACAACATGATCGGCCCCGGCAAAGCATTCGACACCAACAAGTACTTCATGATTTCGAGCAACGTGCTGGGTGGGTGCCGCGGCACCACCGGGCCATCTTCAATCAATCCCGCCACCGGCTGTCCGTATGCCATGTCGTTTCCCGGCATCACCATTTCCGACATGGTGCGCCTGGAGAAGATGCTGATCGATAAGCTCGGCATTCCGCGGCTGCTGACGGTGACCGGTGGGTCGATGGGCGGCATGCAGGCGCTCGAATGGGCGGTGGCGTATCCGGACCGCGTGGTATCCGCCATTCCGATCGCCACAACCACGCGCCACAGCGCGCAGCAGATTGCGTTCAACGAAGTCGGGCGGCAGGCGATTATGGCCGACCCGGACTGGAACGGCGGCGATTATTACGGCAAGCAGCCGCCGGCGCGCGGCCTGGCCGTGGCGCGCATGGTGGGCCACATCACCTACATGAGCGACGATTCGATGCGCGAAAAATTCGGCCGCCGCCTGCGCGGCAAGGAAAGTTTCAGCTTCGATTTCGACGTGGATTTCGAAGTGGAAAGCTACCTCCGCTACCGCGGCAGCCAGTTCGTCGGCCGCTTCGACGCCAACTCTTATCTGTACATCACCAAGGCGATGGACTATTTCGATCTGACCAATGGCCAGGGTTCGCTCACTGCGGCGCTAGCGCCGGCCCAGGCGCGCTTCCTGGTGATCAGCTTCAGCTCAGACTGGCTGTATCCGAGCTACCAATCGCAGGAAATCGTGCGCGCGCTGCGGTCACGCAACTGCGACGTGGCTTACGCCGAGCTGCCTTCCAACTACGGGCACGATTCGTTCCTGGTGGACGTGGCCGAGCAGACCGAGCTGATTCGCGGTTTCCTGGCGAGCACGCTGGAGAAAGCGGCATGACCACCGACGTGGCCAAGCAGCCATTCGTCCGCGAGTTGCTGGGGCGCAGCGATTACGCCATCATCGGCGAAATCGTCTCGGAAGGCGCGCGCGTGCTCGATTTGGGTTGCGGTGAGGGCGAACTGTTGCAGTGGCTGGCGGCGAACAAGGGCGTGGAAGCGCGCGGCGTAGAGATCGCGGGTGAGAAAGTGCGCCGCGCCATCGCCCGCGGGGTCTCGGTGTTCCAGGGCGATATCGACGAGGGCCTGGCCGACTATCCCGACGGCGCTTTCGATTACGTCATCCTCAGCCAGACCTTGCAGGAAACCCGCCAGCCGCGGCGCGTGTTGCGCGAGATGCTGCGCGTGGGCCGCCGCGGGATCGTGGCCTTCCCTAACTTCGGCCACTGGCGGGTGCGGCTTTCCATGCTGGGTAGCGGCCGCGCGCCGCGCACCAAGCTGTTCCCGTACGAATGGTACGACTCGCCGAACATCCACTTCCTCACCGTGGAGGATTTCGAATCGCTCGCCGCGCTGGAGGGCCTGACGGTGGAGCGCCGCTACTTCCTGGCCGGACACCGCAAGGTCAGCCTGATGCCGAACCTGCTGGCCGAAGTTGCGGTGTTTTTGGTGAGCGCGGGAAGGTAGAGCGCGTCGGGCGGACTTGCGCAAACACGCGCGCGGCAGCTCGCTGCCAGAAAGCGCGGTGGCGAGGTCAGCCGAATAGCTCGCTGTGTGAGCCAAGCCGCGCCAGCCGCAGGGTGTCGGCATCGGGCTTGCGGTAGATCAGTAGCAAGTCGGGTTTGATGTGGCATTCGCGGTAGCCCGCCCAATCTCCGGCCAACGCGTGGTCACGGTTGTTCCCTGGTAGCACTTGATCGGACAGCAGCAGCGTCACAATGGTTGACACCAGCGAATCCAAGTCTCTGCGGTGACGCGGGGTCGCCTTCGCCCGCTTGTAATCGCGCTTGAATGCCGACGACCGTTCAATCGTTCGCATTCAGATCGGCCATCAGGGCTTTGGTACTTGCGAATCGCTTGCCTTTCCCCGCCTCAAGCTCCGCAATCGCCTTACGCGTCGTCGCGTTCGGCGCCTTGACCTGAAAAGGCAAACGGCGCTCATCCACGATGCGCAACATCAGCAAGCGAATGGCATCCGAAATGGACAGTCCCATCGCCGCCAGAGCATCTGCGGCGCGTTCCTTGGTGGTGCTATCGATGCGAGCACGAACATAGGTGTCGGCGGTAGCCATATCGGTCTCCTAGAATAATTCTCTTCCTCTTATTGTAGTCACATTGTGACCACATTTCAAGCCATCGCTCTCCGGTGTTCTCGCCGTTTTGCTCCTCGGCGCTAGACTCACGAAGCGCCCGCGGCGAGCACCAGCAGGAGGCATCCCGGATGGATCGGGCGGGTCACAACCGAAGCTTAGCACTCAAAGCTTACGGCGGTTCGGATCTTTCGCAGAAATGAACCGATCAAGGCTGCTACGCTTGATGGCAAGGTGTTGGAACGGAAGAGCGCGAGGGGACCGCGGGTCAGTATCAATGTTTTATCTTGACTCCAACCACATCTACCGCGTGAGCGAACTGGACGACATGCCGTGGCTGCTGCACGGGTTCGGCACGCGGCAGGCGGATATACCGGCGAGGTTCAAGCGGTTGGCTACGCTCAAGCAAATCCATTCGGCGGAGTGCGTCGCCGCCGCCGGGCGCGGCGGGGTGCTGGGAACGGGCGATGCGCTGCTGGAGAATACGCCGGGCGCGGTGGTGGCGGTGAAGACAGCCGATTGCGTCCCCCTGCTGCTGGTGGACCCGCGCCATCGCGCGGTGGCCGCGGTTCACGCCGGATGGCGCGGTACGGTGGCGGGCATCGCGCGGCGGGCGGTGGCGGCTCTCGGCGCGCAGTTCGGCGTCCGCGCTGGGGATCTGCACGCGGCCATCGGGCCGGCGATCGGCAAGTGTTGCTACGAAGTGGGCGCGGAAGTGGCAGCACAGTTTGGACTGAACGGGCGGGCCCACATCGACCTGGCGGAAGAGGTGCGCCGCCAACTGGAAGCGGCGGGCGTCGGCGTCCAGCGGATTTACGTTGCCGGCCTCTGCACCAAGTGCCGCGCGGATGAGTTCCACTCCTTTCGTCGCGACGGCGCGGCGGCGGGGCGCCTGTATTCCTTCGCCGGCATCGTCTGAACGGCTGCGAGAGGATTGTATCGACTGGTTTGCAGTAGAATTAAGGCGAGCAAAGAATGTTCACCTGGATCTGCCCGCAATGCGGGCGCGAAGTATCTCCCTCTTATACCGAATGTCCGGACTGCACCAGGAAGCCATCCGGTGCATCGCCGCCACCTCCGTCCGCGCAGTCCCGCGCGGAGCCGCCGGCGTCAGTGGCTGTGGCAGCGCCGCCTCCGCCCGAGATCGCGCCATTGGCTCCGCCGATTGAGCCGGAACCCGTGCCGCCGCCATTCTCGCAGCCAAGTCATCCAGCCACGCCGCGGACGCACGCGCTGCCGGTCTGGCTGGTCACGATACTCTCGGCGCTGGCGTTCGTCGGCGTGGTGGCGGGCGTCTATTGGACGGTGAACTATTTTCACGGTGGCCGCCATGGCAGGCCGCCTTCGACGGTGGAAAGTCCAGCCGCTAAAGCGGGCGCGGCGGTCAACCCGGTGCAGAAGTTCATCGAAGTTTCCGCGGTGCGTTTTTTGGAAGACCCGAAGAACAAGGAAAAGGTTCTGGTGAAGTTCGTGCTGACGAATCACTCCGACGCCGATTTCAACCACCTGGCCGGCAACGTCACCATCTGGGCCAGCACCGGCGGCTCGGAAGAGGAGGCGGAGGGCACATTCGCGTTCACCACCAATTTGAAGGGGTTCGAATCGAAGGAGCTCACCGAGTCGCTGGTTGGCAGTAAGAAGATTTACGAGCTGCCCGACTGGCAGAACATGACCAACGACGTGCAGATCACGGCGCCAACTTCCTGAGATTCTCGCGCGCAGCGCCCAGGCCGGGATCGAGTTCGAGAGCGCGCTTAAAATCGGCGCGAGCGGATTCGGTTTGCCCGAGCGCCTGGAGCGCGACGCCGCGGTTGTTGTAGTTGTTGGCATCGCGCGGAGCGAGCGCCAGGGCGCGGCCGAATTGAGCCAGCGCCTCGGCCGGACGCCCCGCGGCCAGCAGCACGCGCCCGGTTTCGGCGGCCACGAAGGGGTCATCCGGGGCGATCAGCCGCGCTTCGGCGAGCAGGGCTAGCGCTTCCGCGGTTCCCACCCTGCGGGACAGTTGGATTCGCGGCCGCACTTTGTCCGGTGCCCGGCGGACGGCTTCACGCCACAACGATTCGTCGCTGGCCCACACCTGGGTCCGGCCGATGCTCACCACCACCAGCGCGGCGACCGCCACCGGCGCCACCGCGCGCCACCGCAGACGGGCAAGAACCAGCGCGGCCGCCGCAGACAGGGGAAGCATCGCCAGATACATTCTGCGATCTGCCGCTAGGTCGGCTGCGGGGAAGATGGAGGAGCTGGGCAGCAGCACAAGCGCCGCCGCGGTCAGCCAGATGGCGAGATCGCGGCGCCATCGCCACAGTGCTGCCAGCGCTGCCGCGAACGCCAGCCACGCGGCGATGCCCAGCATGGCGGCAGGAACGCGAATTTCGGGATCGACAGTGAACCCGTAAGGAATCGCGAACAGCCGCAGGTAGCGCCAAAGCACAGTGCCTTCGGCCAGCAGGTAATGCCACGGCGTGATGCCGGCCTGCGCGCCCGCCTCCGTGCCTGGCGTCACCGCGGCTGCGTAGATGACGCGGAGGCCGGCGGCCAGCGACAGCACGAGCATGGCGGCGAGCGAGGCCCAGCGCGTGAAGCGCCGTGCGGCCTTGAAATAGCTCTCCGAGATGCCCGTGCCGGCAGTTGAACTGGTCATTTCCCGACGGGCCCCTGCGATGAGACCGGCGTCGAGCAGCCACAGCGCCAGCGGAAACGCGGCGCATTCCTCCTTGGCCAGCAGGGCGAGCGCGAACAGCCCGACCGCCAGCCAGCAGCGGCCATCCAACCATGCCAGCAGGGACGCGAACACGAAGACGGCTGCCAGCACAATGGCGCGTGCCCAGATGTAATCGACCGCCTCGGCCTGCAGCGGGTGCACGGCAAACAGGGCCGCGCCCAGCCAGGCGGCGCGCCGGTCCATCAGCCGCAACAGGCATTGGTAGGCGAGCAGCGCCGCGGCCAGGTGCAGCGCCAGGTTGACCGCGTGATATCCAATCGGGTTTTCGCCGCCCAGGGCGCGGTTCAGCCAGAACGTGAGATAAGTGAGCGGGCGGGTGCGGCGCAGCGCGAAGATGGCGCCCCAGCCGGAAGTGGAGGCGGTATGGGCACCGTCAAAAATGGCATAATCGTCAAAGTGAAAACCGGAGAAAAGGGAAGCGCCAAAGGCGGCCAGCGTGGCGGCGGCAAGAAGAAGGCGAGCGCGCATCGTACTCTACGAGCTTACGGGAGACGGCCCCGCAACGCAGCCGAGCGCGCCGCGCGGGTGGAGGAAATTCTGCGCCGGCTGGACCGCATGTATCCCGGCGCCACCTGCGCGCTGGTGCATCGCAGCCCCTGGGAACTGCTGGTAGCGACCATCCTTTCGGCGCAGTGCACCGACAAGCGCGTCAATATGGTGACGCCCGGCCTGTTCGCCAAGTACCCCACGCCGGCCGATTTCGCCGCCGCGCGCCCGGAGGTGCTGGCCGAGGACATTCGCAGCACCGGCTTCTTCAACAACAAAGCGAAATCGATTGTCGGCGCCGCGCGCCGCGTGGTAGACGCATTCGGCGGCGCGGTGCCGAAGACCATGGAAGAGCTGCTCACCATTCCCGGAGCGGCGCGCAAGACGGCCAACGTGGTGCTGGGCACCGCTTATGGCATCGCCGCCGGCGTGGTGGTGGATACGCACGTGGGCCGCATCGCGCAGCGGCTCGACCTGACGCAGAATACCGACCCGGTGAAGGTGGAGCAAGACCTCATGAAGATCATTCCGCAGAAACACTGGATCTCGTTTGCGCACCAGATCATCCTGCACGGCCGCGCACTGTGCGTCGCCCGCAACCCCCGCTGCCCCGAGTGCGCATTGAACGACGTATGCTACGCAAAGGATAAGACGGCGTAGAGGAAGGGGCGCAAGAGTGTAGTTGATCGGTAGCGAGGGTCAACCGCGGCTCCTTCGCCTCCATGCTCTCTTCCATATCCACCTGGGTAACGACGAGCGACCCCTCTCGGCTCAAATGTAGAAACTCGGGAGCCGGCAACGCCCGGCCGGGCCGTGGCTACCGCGCGCCAGCCGCCGGTGGCACCGAAAATCGCGCCCGCACTTCCTCGCTGACGCTGGCCGGCTTGCCGGTCGCCGGATCGATGGGGCACCATAGCGTCAACGCCTTCGCCAGAACCGCGCGGTCTGAGGCCCGCAACAATTCGGTGTGTCGCTCAAACCGGAGGCGGGTCGCGTGTCCCACCCACGTCCGGGCAATGATTTGGTCGCCCAGGTGCGCCGGCTGCTTGTAATCGATCTCGTGCCGCAGCACCACCCAGACCCTGTTCGCCTGGTCGGCGGCCGGCGCAAAAGCCGTCCAGTGGGCCACCGCCACATCCTGCACCCAGCGCAAGTAAGTCACGTTGTTGACGTGGCCCAGCGCGTCGATATCACCCGGCTCAACCGCCACGGCCATTTCGAACGCCGGCAGAGGATCGTTCATTCCCTAACAGTATCGCTCGCCGCTGTGCCTGTATCATGAAAGGTGACCGTCCGCATGAGCGCCACTTCCCTCGACAAAGACAAAATCAGGATTCTGCTGCTCGAGAACATTCACCCGAGCGCTGTAGATGCCTTCCGCCACAGCGGCTACACCAACATCGAATGCCACGCCAAGCCGCTGGCCGGAACCGACCTGCTGGCGGCGGCTGGCGACGCCTATTTCATCGGCATTCGCTCCGGCACCCAGTTGCCGCAGCACTTCTTCGATCGCGCGCCGCACATGGTGGGCGTGGGCTGTTTCTGCATCGGCACCAACCAGGTGGATCTGGATGCGGCGCAGGCGCGCGGCATCCCGGTGTTCAACGCGCCGTTTTCCAACACGCGCAGCGTCGCCGAGCTGGTGCTGGCGGAGACCGTCCTGCTGCTGCGCGGCATTCCACGCCGCGGCGGCGCGGCCCGTCGCGGTCAATGGTTGAAGACGGCCACCGGCGCGCACGAAGCGCGCGGGCGCACGCTCGGCATCGTCGGCTACGGCCACATCGGTTCGCAGTTGACCGTGCTGGCCGAGGCGCTCGGCATGCAGGTGATCTTTTTCGACATCGAAACCAAGCTCGCCATGGGCAACGCGCGGCCCATGCCGTCGCTCGACGCTTTGCTGGAGGCCGCCGACGTGGTAACGCTGCACGTTCCGGAAACGCCGCAGACCGCGGGCATGATCGGCGCCGCCGAGCTGGCGCGCATGCGGCCCGGCGCCCACCTCGTCAACGCCTCGCGCGGCACGGTGGTCGATATCGAAGCCCTTGCCGGAGCGTTGCGGAGCGGCCACCTGGGCGGAGCCGCGATCGACGTGTTCCCGAAGGAGCCGAAGGGCGCGGCCGAAGAGTTCCTCTCGCCGCTGCGCGAGTTCGATAACGTGCTGCTCACCCCCCACATCGGCGGTTCCACCGAAGAAGCGCAGGAGAGCATCGGCCTCGAAGTCGCCGGCAAGCTGATCAAGTACAGCGACAACGGCTCGACCCTCAGCGCCGTCAACTTTCCGCAGGTCGCCCTCCCCGAGCACCCCGGTTTGCACCGCCTGCTGCACGTTCACCGCAACCAGCCCGGCGTGCTGAGCGGCATCAACGCCGTCTTTTCCGCGCTGCACGTTAACGTCGCCGGCCAATACTTGCAGACCAACATGCAGATCGGTTACGTAGTCATTGACGTGGAAGTGAAAAACCGCGCGCAAACCCTGGCGCTGCGACGCGGGCTGGAGCAGGTGGACGGCACCATCCGCACGCGGGTTCTGTACTAACCCATCCGGTACGCGCCGCGCTATCGCTCGAAAAGCTGCACGTACGCCCGCCGCGCCTCCGGGTCGTCGCCATACGGATGGTCCAGGTAAAACTTCAGCCAGCGCCGCGCCCGCTCCCGGTCGCCCACCCGCAGGTACAAATTCGCCAGCGTGCGCGCGCACAAGGAAAACTCCGGGTCGCGCTCCACGTGCAGCCGGCATTCATTTTCCAGATGCAGATCCACCTGCCCGGCCGGCAGTGCGGCCACGCCCGGCGGCGGAGTGCGCACGAAAATCATCGCTTGCGGATCCTCGTAGATCAGGTGCCAGCCCGGCTCCGTCGTCAGCGCCGGCACCAGCGGATACAGTAACCCCGAGTTGTATTCGAAGCCGTTCACCAGGATCGCCGTAACGCCGTAACGTTCCAGCGTCTCCTCGCGCGCCGCATCGCCCGGCGGTGAGCCCAGAATCACGCGATAGTCCTGAAATACCTGCTCGCTCAACGCCCGGCCGTCGATGAACACCCGCTCACCTTGCCAGATCAGGTAGCCGCCGTATTCATAGGTATTGAACAGCGGCCCGCGAATGCCGTGCTCGCGCAGAAACCGCGCGGCTTCCACCGGGAAGCGCCACTCCGCCGCCCGCAACTGAAAGAAGCGCCCCGTGCCGGCGCCCCAAACCAGCCCTGCCGCAAGCGCCGCCGCCACCGCGTAATGCGCCGCGCGGGGCAGGCGGCGCTTCCAGGGAAAATAGTCCGCGATCAGCATGGGCGCCAGCACGCCAATCAGCATCTCATTGCGGAATGCCGTCAGCGAAGCCGCCGCGAACGCGCCGGCCAGCAGCCAATCGGCCGGCCGCACGCGCCGCCACGAAAGTATCATCGCCAGCGCCGCCCCGTACAGCAGCAGGTCGAACGCATATGGCGACCCCCACAAGCTCGCCGGCATCCATTCCATCAGCGACGCCTGCAGCGGGCTATGCCGGTAGCGCAACACAGCCTCGAGCGCGCCGAAGCCGTTGGGATTCGCGCCCGAAATCGCAATCGTGGCCAGGCTCGTCACCAGCCAGCGCCGCCCGTCTGCCGCCCGCCGCAGCAGCGCTTCGGCCGTGTACGCGCCCACTATGACCCATCCCACAAAGAAGCCGCCGTGGCAGTTCGCCCAAACCAGAGACAGCGCCGGCAGCAGCCACAGGCGGCGCCCGCGCTCGCAGATCGCCAGGAACACCGCCGGGAAAACGTAGCTCAGGATGCTCGGCCGATCGTGCGCAAATTCGATTGCCAGCGCCGCCGCCCCCAGCGCCGCCGCCACGCCCCAAAGCAGCGAACCGGTGCGCCGCGCCGCCATCCAGCCGACCGCTGCGCACAGCAGCGTCAGCAGCAGGGCCTTCCACAAAACCACCGCGCCCATCCCGCCCGCTGCTTCGAAGCCGTACATCGAGAGTTGCGCCAGCCACTCGTGCGTCAGGTTGAAGCGACGCGTGGCTGCCTCGCCGGGGTAAACATCCCGCGCGATAGCGGTCGTGTATGCAAACGGGTCCGGCGTCGGTAGCCGGTGCATCTGGGCGATATACCGCCCCGACGCCAGGTGCCACCAGGCATCCGTATCCGCCAGCTCAGTTGAAAACAGCCCCAGCAAGAACAGCCCCGCCAGCGCCAGCAGCACCGCATTCAGCCAACGGGGAGCATCGGGAAAAGTGAGATCAGCCTTGCGCAAATTCCGAGAATAGCAGAGTGGTGCAGGTCCCCGACCTGCCAAGCCGGGCGCGAGTCCGGCCTGGTTCTGCCCCGTAGGGGCCGGGCATGCCCGGCCCGTGCCTCCCCCCGTGCCGGTGACAACCCCAATCACTGCTCCACGCTCCCACTAACTCAATCACTTAGCCCCACGCCCGCCGCTCAAATCCTTGACATACCCCGTATCCTGTAATTGGGACGGTGGCGCAATGCTCCGCTGCTCGTCCTTCTCTTTGGCCAAAGAACGTTGCACTTAGTTGGTACTGAACTTCCGGCGCCCGTGAACGGCATGCGGGGTCCCCCTTGGGCTGGACTCCCGACGGAAGACCTTGGATTCTGGAATCCATAACCGCCGGCGGTATACGGATAGCTACTATTGCCGCCCGCCGGATAGCAGAGAGTAAGGAACGAATCGACCTGATATTGTCCGCTATACAGCGGGCTCACATCAACGTAGTTTCTACTCAAACCATCGGGTGGCCGCACGCACGGCGATAAGTCCGAAGCCCGGCCACCCGCAACGCATTCATCGTTTGATCCACTCCTCAAGTCCGTAGTGTGCCCAAGAACTCCCGATACTAATCAATCGACAGCGGAATGCCCGTTTCGTGCCCTTGCAGCTCACCACCGCACCCGCTCCGCTTAGCGTTCTTCCTAACACGAGCAGGGGATAAGATTGGTGATTCCGCGTGCCTTGAGGTAGTCTTGATCTCCGGCGCGGCTTTCCAACACAATGGCTGGCGTCTCTCCCCGGCTGATAAGGTCCATGTAAGGCTTCGCGTACCTCCAGTCAGGCGGCCACGGCTTGGTGGACAGTCCGCGGTCGGGAATCACCAGGGCGGTTTTTCGCGGCACTATCTCCGGCGGGGAGCGCCTTAATTCCGATGCAAGAGCTGCGAACTTCCGTCCCAGAGGCTTTGGCTTGTTCTCGAGGTCCAGTAGCCCTAACTGGTATTCGCCACGGTCGAAGCCCTTGATGGCCGGATCGATGTCGTGCGAACACCACCAGGTAATGCCCCACGCTTTGCCCGTCGCCGCCACGTTTCGGACAGTGTGGTCCATGTACTGCGGCATATAACTTTCGGGCATGTCTTCCGGCGAGACACCAACCTCTTCCACCCATACGCGGCGGCCAGGGTCGGTCTGATACGCATAGGCAAGTTCAATCATGTATTCAGCCAGATGCAGCGAGGCGGGATCGGAGTATTTATAGCGCTGGAGCACGCCGGTGAAGACAATGTACGAATGCACAACGCTTGCATGGCCGGCGGTTGCAAGGTTTGGACGGCCGAAACCGAAGTCATTGAACCAGTGTGAATGGTCGACTCCATTGACGTGAAACTTACCCGGTGCGATCTCATCGCAGTAACCAAGCAGCTCGGTAGCCCACGTGTCCGCGTCTTTCTGCGAAACGGGATTGTTACGGGCGTTTTGCAGCACACCGAGCTCATTCCCAATGTCGAAGCCAAGAAAGCGCTTGTGGCCGCCAACGGTATCGGCAATCCTGTGAAACAGCAGTTTCTCCGCCTCGATAATCAAAGGGGAGACGAACATGTTCCGGTTTTTGTCACTGACTGAATTTGCGAGAGGCGCAACCCACGCTGGCATGAATGCGAATCCGCTCATCCATCCGTTCAGTACCGTGATCTCGACGTCAAGATTCGCCTTGTCGGCTGCCTCCAGCAGCAAGTGGATGTTGGCCAGAGCCCGGTCGCTTACGGTGTTGATTCCCGGCTGGAAGATTGGCCATAGACACTGAATCCGGACGTGGTCCAAGCCGAGATCGGCAACACCTTGTAGGTCTTCCGCGGTCGCCTGTTGATCCCAATCCTGCCAGCCGTACCACCAGCGCTTGCGCGGCACATAATTCGCCCCAAAGCGAAGACTCCTCGCATCAGCCGATTGAGGTGCCGGATCGGCGAGTAACGGCGCACGAGACGCCATCGCAGCCACCGATCCCAGCATAGCCGTCTTGACGAAATTGCGGCGCCGAATCATTTTCACTTCCTCCAAATTCTGAAATCGAGTCACGTCGCGCGCGGGACCTGCCTCAATTTCTCGCGGACCCTACATATATTCCGGAATCTGAATTCCCAGAATGCCCGCGGTGCGCTCCAGTTGCCGGCGGAAGAAATCGGTCATCCACAACAGGAAAACTTTCTTCTCGCGATTCTCCTCCTGGAGAATCGGGTACTGATGATAAAAGTTGTTGAAGGCCTGCGCCAGTTGGAAGGCGTATCTGGCAACATGCGCCGGTTCGCCGGCGCTCAAGGCTCCCGCCAACGCCGAGTCCGCCTTGGAGGCGGCCAGCAGCACCTGCCAGAAATCTTCGGATTGCAATTGCCGCGCCAGCGCTTCGCTGGAAAGCTCGGCCGCGAAATCCGGCAGCGTTTCGCCGCGCTCTTCCAGCTTGCGTAGAATATTGCGCGCGCGCACTGCCGCATACTGCACGTAAGGTCCTGTCTCGCCTTCGAAACTGAGCGCCTCCTGCAAATCGAAAGCGATTACCGAAGTGCGCGTGAATTTGAGCAGGAAATAACGCAGCGCGCCGATTGCGATCTGCCCGGCCATGCGCTGCCGCTCGGCGGCGGGCTTATCCGGGTGCCGCGCATCCACCTCCCGCAACGCCTTCGAAATCAGGCTGTCCATCAGGTCGTCGGCTTTGACGCCCAAGCCTTTGCGTCCGGAAACCTCCACGTACGGCCGTTGCTTGTCTTCCTCGGAAAGCGGAATCCCGAGATCGGCGCAGCAGCGCGGCGAGAGCGCCACCATCTCATACGAAAAGTGGATCGACTGTTCCGCCTGCGCCGCATATCCCAAGCCGCGCAACCCGGCCGCCACCACGTCCTGCAAGTAAGACTGGCGGGCATCGATCACGTTGTACACGCGCGACCCATGCCCGAACTGGTGTTCGCCGGCGGTGGGGGTGTCCGTGCTCACCCACAGCACGCGCCCGTCGGCATAAGTCATCAGCGGCCGGTAGTGAAAGTCCTTGCCCAGCAGGCCGAATTTCCAAAGCTGATAGGCGATGTCCTTGCCCACGTAAGTCACCGTGCCATCCGAGCGCACGATCACCTTACCCTCTTCGCTAAGTCCCGGCATCACCCAGCATCCGGCGTTTATGCCTTCACTTTCCAGGTAAATCGCCTTGCGCTGCTTGAGCTGTTCGAACGCGGCGGCCCAGAATTGTAAATGTAGAATCTCGCTCTCGCGCGGCAGCACGTCGTACTCGACGTCGAGCCGCAGCATGGTCTTCAAATGCGCCTGGACGATCGCGTCCGCCACCAGGTGCGCCATCTGCGCGAGCTCGCCTTTGCCGGCTTCTATCGCGTGCAGCGTCTGGCTGCGCCAGGCAAGCGAGTCCGGCTGCTCTTTGTAATAGCTCGAAGTGCGCGCGTACAGGTCCCAGCAGTAATAATCGAAGCGCACTGCGGGGTCGGCAAGCAGCGCCTCCACGTCGGCGATCGTCTTGGTTTCGAGGAAATGGAAACCCGCCACTACATCGGCCACTTGCACGCCGGTATTGTCGATGTAGTTCTGCACCTCGACCGGTGCCCCGCACGCGCGCAGCATGCGCACGAACGTGTCGCCCAACGTGGCGTTGCGCAGGTGGCCGATGTGCGCCGCCTTGTTCGGATTGATGTTGGTGTGCTCGACGATAATTTTGCCGCCGGCTGGCGCCAAGGCTTCGGCTTCTCCCCGCAGCAGGGCCCCGGCGTATGCGCCGCGGTCGAGGCGGATATTGATGTAGCCGTTGCCCGCCACTTCGAGCGACGCCACGGCCGGTATTGGCCCGATCTCGGCCGCCAGCCCGGCCGCGATTTTCTTCGGCGGCTGGCGTAATTGTTTGGCGAGCTGGAACGCCGCCGGAACCGCGATTTCGCCGAAATCGCTCTGCCTCGGCTGCTCGATGGCGATGCTCAAGTCGACGCCGTAGCGTGCCTGTATGTGCGCGCGAAACGCGTCTGCGACCTGCTTTTCAATGGAATGGAACACGGGAACCTATGAGTATAACAGCCGTGCGAAAACCGCTGGCGTTACGCGGGAGAGTGGGGCGCGCGACGTCCAAACGGAAACCCGCCGGTCTTCGGCAAAACGGCCCGAGTCCGCGCGCGAGACGATGCGCGTCCCTTTGGCCGTCGCGTGCCTGTAAGGTGCAAACTCTAGGTCTTGTAAGCGATCAGTTTCCCGTTTGTGCGTTCGATATAGTAAGTGCGGCCAACACTGGCGAGCGTGAAGGTCTGCTGCGGGAAGTTGAATGCGGCGTATTCCGCTGCCTTGGTTATCTGGGCGAACGCATCGTCACCGATCAGCGTTTTGCGGTCGTCCGCGAGCCCGGAATTGTTGAGGCGATTCATCTCCTGCTGGACCTGAACAACGTGGCCCGGCAGGCCGCCAAGGGTCAAAAACAGTTCGTGAATGCGTTCCTTAAAGCCGTCAAGAAACGCCTTATCGGCTAAGATGATGGCGCCGTTGGGTGTGAGTTGCGTCGTTCCCGTAACGGGCGCCGGAATATGGTGTCTATCGTGAGTCCTGGTTTTTGCTGCCATGTGTCTATCCGTCTCCTGGGTTGAGTGGCTGGCGAAATACGGTTACCCGGTCCGAGAAGCGGAAACCGAGTGTACGAGCGATGTTCAAGGACGCGACGTTGGATTCGTCGGTAAACCAGCAGGCGACCTTGCCGGCCGCACGGACGTGCCGGATCAGATGGTAGGCGGCAGCCCTGGCGTAGCCCTTCCCGCGATGCTCCATCTCGGTGAAGATGGCGAGATCGCAAAACGATTCAGTCTGCCAACCGGTGTAACAAACGGAAACTATTTGTCCGGCCACCCAAGCGCCCGCGGCCGCGCCGCCCATGATCGCATGTGCGACGTCTCGCCGGATGTCCCCAGGCAGGCTCATGATGGTGTCTTCGTCGCCGGGCGCGAGCATCGCGATGCGGGCAAATCTGGGTTGTCGCCAGGCGCGGTTCTCCACGTGAACCAGGCGTCGCGCTCCGGCTATTTCCCATTCCGGGACTGCGGCCGTGGCGATTTCGGCTTGATCGCCAGTGGCAAGGAGGGTGACGATCTGTCCGCAGGCGGCCAGGGTGTCGCGAATGAGCGAAGCCTCGGGCCGGCCGATCATGGTCATGAGCCCCGCGTCCAGGCCCCAGACGACAGAATTGTTATACGACACGCCACCGATTCCGCAATGTTGGCGCTCGAGCAGCATCGCCCTGGTCTCGAGAAAACTGGGCGTATCGGGCAGATTTCGGAGAAGTTCCGAGTGATCGAGCCTCAGTCGCATCCTCAAGTCAGCTCAGGTCTGTCTCTCGCGAGTGTCAGGACGATGCCGGCATTTGTCGGTTCTGAGAGACCCCTCCCCAGACACAGCACCTGTATATCATCTTAGTTTTCGAATTGCAACCCGACATGGTGCGGAAATCGACCTTTGCCGCGCGCGGCGCGCATTCATAAGCTAAGCTCAATGGGATGCCGAACCCGCGAACACATCTTCGGCGTGGAGCGCGAGATGCGAGAGTACATGGCCGGCCTGAGTGAAGAGGCACTCGAGCGGCCTGTGACTTACGTCAATACCGGAGGGCAGGCGTGGACCTACTCGTTGTGGCGCATGATCCAGCACCTGCTCCACCACCAGAGTTACCACCGCGGCCAGGTGACCGCGCTTTTTCGGCAGCTTGGGGTACAGCCACCCAAAGTCGATTTCCTGGATGGGGGCGACATGGAATTTCGCTGCTGAGCCGCGCTCCCGCGAGGCTCGCGACTCCATTTATTGAGACTGCGTCTGCAGGCCTTCGATCTCGACGCCGCCGATAACGCCGGCCAAGAGGTTATACAGTCCGCCGAGGATCAACCCAAAGATGAATCCAAGCGCTCCGTACAGGATCGGAAATATGATTATGGCGCCGACTCCGAACAGCACTCCAAACTGGCTGGGGAAACCGGTCCCGCTCGAAACCGTTTGGAGTGCGCTCCCGACTAGCGCAGCCAGGGAAAAGATTGCCCCGAAGACAAGACCGAGAAGGGCGTACAACGCGCCCTGAATCTTTGCCAGCGAAACAGCGCCGATTCGCCGCACAACGAGTTTGGTAGCCATGGCGGCGTATAGTATCACACGGTGCGGCGCGCGGCCCGGCGCACCCTGCCATCCATAAGCTAAGCTCAATGGGATGCCGAACCTGCTGGACAGGCTGGATGAATGGAAACGCCGCTTTGGCCCACCGGAGACAGGGCAACTGGAGCGGCTGCTGGGCGCGGCGGCGAAATACCGCGTGCGCGACGCCGCCGGCCTGATTCGCCTGCACGAGACGCTGTTGTTTCTGCGGGCCTATCCACGCACGCCGGAAGTGGCGCGGCGGGCTGACGCAATCCTGTTCGCGTTTGCCGGCCGCGTGGCTCGCCTGCCTGCGGGCGTTGACCTGGAGCCGTTCGCCGAGCCGGAAGTCTCGGGCATCGCCGGCACGGATCTGACCGCCGTGTTCAGCTTCGAGGTGGCGCGCAGCCTGGTCATGCGCCACCGCCGTGCTGTTCACCTGGCCTGGGACGCGCATGACGAAATCGACCGTGTTGGCCCGGAAGCGGCACAGTTCGCTCCGCTGGTCCGCGAAGAGTGGCCGGTGGAAGCGCACGTTCCGTTCGAGCGCTGGCTAGCGGCGGCGCGCCCGCGCGCGGAAAGCGAGCTGCCGTGGCTGCTGGAGCGCCTGCGGGCAATCGCGCCGGGTCGCGCGCCCGAGCGGTACAACGCGATGGGGCTGCCGCTCACCTTTGAGATCGGCCGCCGCATTTCGCGCTCCCGCCAGCGGGCGCCGATGCGCGGACTGTTCTGTCACACCGAGCCGCTGATCGCGCGACGCGATGTTTCACTCGCCCGCGAATTGGCCGCGCCGCCGCTCGGTATTAAGCGCCTGGCACCCGCGGAAGCGCGCAAGATGCTCGATCTGATTCTCGATACTTCGGCCATGCGCTTTCGCGAGCTGTACGGTTTCAGCCACCCGGACGAAGCCAACGTCTTCAGCGCCGACGCGGGCCGCGGCGTCGAAATCGTCTTCTTTGGCGTGCCGCCCCGCTGGCGGCTTCCACTGCGCGCCTATCACGCCGGCATGTTCTTCAAGAACGGCGTCCCCGCCGGCTACGTCGAACTGCTTTCACTCTTCGATCGCGCAGAAGTGGGATTCAACCTCTACTACACCTTCCGCGAAGGCGAATCCGCGTGGCTCTACGCGCGGCTGCTGCATCTGTTCCGCCAGGTGCTGGGCGTGAACTGTTTTTCAGTGGACCCGTACCAGATCGGCGACGAAAATGCCGAGGCTATCGATTCAGGTGCCTTCTGGTTCTATCGCAAATTGGGATTCCGGCCAGTAGACGCCAGCCGTGCCGCGCTGGCCCGGCGCGAAGAGGAGCGCATCGCGTGCACTGCCGGCTATCGCAGCTCTCGCCGCACGCTGCAACGGCTGGCCAAGGGATATGTGTTGTTCGAAGGCCCCGGAGCCGAGGCCGGCCAGTGGGACCGCTTTTCGATTCGCAATGCCGGGCTCGCGGCCACGCGCGCGCTGGCGGCGCGGTTCGGCAGCGATACCGAGCGCACGCGGCAAGCCGCAAGCCGCTTCGCCGCCCGGCATTTCGGAGTGGACTCGGCGTGCGGGCTGGCGCTGGTGTTGAGCGTAATTCCCGGCGTGGAGAGTTGGAGTCCGGCGGAAAAGAAGGCTGTAGCGGCGATTCTGCACGCCAAGGAGCGCGGCTCGGAAACGCGCTACCTGCGGCTGATGCAGCGGCATGACAGGCTGCGGGCGGCGTTTCTCAAGCTGGGGCGTTAAGCGTCAATATGCTGCGCTCACCGTATCAGGGCTTCGCCTGAAGTGCCGATGCAATCTTTTCCAGGATGCAATTGGCTTGTGTGAGGTTGCGATCGATTCGCAAAAGGAGCCTGCAAGGGATAACGGCCAAAACAACGACAAGCAGGAACAGGATTACGGCGAGAGTCATGCTTCCATTGTACGCGCGAACACGCTGCGCCGCACCAGCAAATCCGCTATTTCGGAGCTGAAGCGCGGTTTTCGAAGACCACTCGGAACCGAGCGGCTTACGTGGTCGGCTGGACTGCCTTCTTGGCGGCGCGGGAGACTTTGTATTTCTTCTCGAACTTGTCCACGCGGCCGGCGGTATCCACCAGTTTCTGGCGGCCCGTGAAGAACGGGTGGCAGGACGAGCAGATTTCCACGCGGATGTCGCCTTTGTGCGTGGACCGGGTCTTGAACGTGTGGCCGCAGGCGCAAATCACGTTCACAGGGGCATACGCAGGATGAATTCCAGCTTTCATTTTTGTTGCGGGGGATCCTTTCGAGACTTTCAGTATAGCAAAACATGAAACCCCCGTGGCCCTGTTAGAGATCCACGGGGGTTGATAGCCTAAGAAAACCTGAGGCTTTGGTTGCGCAAGAGGCAGCCGGTCCACAGGAACTTGACCCCGCCAACTGGATGGCGAGCGTCGGCTACGTTAGAGGCTCGACTTTAACAGTCGGCCACCTCCTGCGGTCGCTTGTTACTTTCCATCTTCTCTGGACCACCTCCTTTCCCAATGATAAAAAAATATTCGCATGGGAGGCGCCCCAAAGTCAATACTGTTTTCCATATGCAGTACTCATTGCGTAACCCGCCGCGATATGTAGTATTGCGGTTACAGATTTCGCGCCGCGAACCGGCACATGGCGAGGCCATCCATGAGCTTGAACGGCAGCCGGCCGGTGGTGTAATGGCCGCAAGGAAGCGTGTAGACCTGGTGCGGCAGGTCCATCTCGCGGAAGGCGCTCAGCACCTGCTTCGAATAGACCGGCAGGAAGCTGGTGTCGTGCTTCGCCCAGATCAGCAGGCTGGGCATGTTGCGGTTCTCCATGCGGCTCAGGTAAGCGGCCGGGCTGATCACCGACCAGTAGCGGCGCAAATCATCCTGCGAGACATCGCTGCCGAACCCTTTGCGCACGTGCTGAGTGGAAAGGCCGGTCCAGACCACGTCGGAAAAATACATCGAGACGTGATTGAAAATGCCCAGCTTGATTCGGCTATCGTGAGCCGCGGCGATGAAGGCCACGCAGGACCCCAGGCTGGTGCCGAGAATGGCCAGCCGCTGGTAGCCCTGAGCGGCCAGCCAGTCCACACACGCGCGCGCATCGACCACCGATTGCCGCGAAGCATGGATGGTGCGGCCCACGTTGCTCGAGACATGATAATCGGCGCGCTCGAGCTCGGCCGGCATGCGCTCGGCGTGGTACGCCATGCTCATGCGCAGTGCGCTGACGCCGAAGCGGTTCAGCAACTTGGCCAGGCCGACGTGGCCATCCACGCCGGCGTTCCATTGCGGCAGCACCAGCACGGCCCGGCGCGGCTCGCGCTCCACGGGAAACCACAGCGCGTGCACGGTGTTGTTCTCCGGATACGGCGTTTCGACCGGACTGGTGAAGGTGAGATGTCCCTCGCGCAGCCGATAATCGACCGCCGGCCGGTAGCGGAAGAAGCGATCCGAATCGGCCAGCGCCTCTCGGGCGAAGCCGTCGAGCTCTTCCCGGGCGTGGTCGTTCACACATTCGGGCAACGCCGGAAAATCGAGCCCGCGGAGCCAGTCCAAGCCCCATTCAAACGGCCGCACCACGCGGTTGGTATCGCGCGTCGCCAGCTTGCGTTCCCAATTGTCGATCCAGCGGGCGTAAATGCCAGGCATATTCTTGGCGAAGCCTTCTCAAGTTTAGCGTGAAGCGTTGGTGCGGAACAGTTTGACCGGACCGGCCTGCCTTGACCGTCAGTACCCGGGAGGTGGTTTTATAGAAGCACTGGCGTCCTGAAGCCGCGAATGCGGTGTTTCGCGCTGTCATCAACCGCGCCGGCGGGCAGCCCGGTCGCTGGCTCTGATATCCCGGTACAAGCGTCTTACTGAGCGTCGGTGACCTTGCCACCGATGAAGGTGATTTTGAGGTCCTTGTACATGTAAACGGTCTTAGGTCCCGAGTGGAATTCGCTAACGGGCTGGCCCATGGCGGCGACCACTTGGTCGATGGTCTGGCCAATGGCCACGGATTCTGTCGGCGGATTCCCGCCGGCGGCCTGGGCGCTTTGCTGCAGCTCGCTGGCGACATTCGGATCCGGTGCGGGCAAGTCCGCGGCGTACGGAGCGGGCGTCTGGGTGCGCAGCGAGGCGCTGAGCGCCGGCAAATTGTCCTGACCCTGCTTGGACTGCAATTCGCCCAGGCCCTGATCGAGCATCTCGCGCATGTGGTTCTGCATCTCCTGTAAGTCCGTAAGCGCGATCTGAACCGCCCTGCCGCTCTGGCAGTCCGAGACCTTGCTGGCCAGCACTTTGGCATTGGTCGGGTCCGGATACACAGGCTCGGGGTCGAGCTGCAGCACGTCGCCTTGGGTAACTGCGCATTGCTCCCCATTGGCGCTGACCACCACGATGCTGCTCACGATGAAGACGTGTTGCTTGTTGGGCGCTAAGGCCGGAGGCGGCGCGCTGGAAGCCGGCGCGGGGGTCTGCGGAGCCGCCTGGGATGCCTGCGGTGCCTGGCTTTCGGCGCTCTCTTGCGCCAGTTGCTGCCGGATCTCATCGGCGACGGCCTGTTTGACCTCGGGAGTAAGGGTTACCTGACCTCCGGAGGCTGTGTTGCCGGCCGGCGGCGGCGGCGCCTGGGCATTAGCGGCCGCGGCCGCGTCCAGCCGCTCCTGGTACGCCTCCTGCAACGAGGTTGCCAGCAGGTAGTCGGTCAACCAGAGATTGGGGCCGGCATAGTATGGGTAGGGAGCAAAGTAACCGGCATAGAACCCAGACCACGGACTCCCGGCCCAACCCCAGCGATAATAGACCGGCGAGGCCCAGGGACTGTATGCCCAGGCGTAGAATCCAGGCGTGTAGAAGCGGAGCGGAGCGTAAATATTGAAGGCGACGCCGCGATAGTAGTACGGGCGATAGAAGCGGGCCATGGGGCGGCCGCCAACGTAGTAAGTCCGCTGCACGAACGCGTGTCCCCGAACATAGACCGACCGTTGCACGTAACCGTGCCCGCGCCCGTTGGCCACGGCGATGCGGCCGCCGGGAAGCCGGTTGACGATTCGCCGCTCACCACCCGGACCGCGATAAACGGTGGCGTTACCCCGTCGGGCAACCATGGAGTGGCCTGGCCCGCCGCGGGCTCCGCTGAATCCACCGCCTGGACGGATAGAGCCGCGGTTCATGGACGAACCGGGTCTGGCGCCGGCCGCCCTGTTCTGGTATCCGCCTGCGGGCCGGGCGCCGGGACGATTGACCCGGTTTTGCGCGCCACCCGCCGCGCCGCCGGGCCGGTTGTAACCGTGGGACGCTGTGCTTGGTCCGCGGCCGGCGGTGGAGGGTCGCGAGGGTGCGGCGTGGCCCGGCTGGGCTCCATGCGCGGGCTGGCTTCTCGCCGCCGGATGAGCGCCGCCTCCCTTTGGCTCATGGCCCTGAGCAAACAGGGCCGCAGCCAAAACAAGGGGTAACGCAACCGTTATTGCCCGAGCCCATTGCGGCAATAAACCTAGACGGCTTCTCAGGTCACTCATGATATTTCCTTTCCCGTGTTGGCGGATGGTCATCCCGCGTCCGAGCAGTCAACATATACACCCGATCGATCCTCCGAAACAAGCTTCGCCGTACTAGCTCATTCAGGAGGGTCTTCGCCCGGAGATGGGCGCCCGGTGCTGTCCGCCGCTCCGGAGTGGTGGAGACGAATTCGCCGCGCCCGGCGCAATTGGAATAAGCGGTTCGGCATCAGTTGGTTGGGGGGCGCGTGGGTGACCATAACTCGATCGCTTTTCAGCTCCTCTCAGAGCTGACTTGCTGGTTTCGATGCTGCACGGCATTAGGACGTTGTCGAGGGCGCTCCAATCCACTCCCTCACGGTCGCGGCTCTGAAAAGCACCGGCTGGACCGGGTACTGTACAATAGTGGCCGAAACTGCCCGGACATTTCGAGGATCAGCTCATCTCCGGTTCCGCGTCGCCGGAACCTGCCCGACGAGGGCGGTTGCCTGTTTCCTTCGGTTGCGTCCGGCTATATACTGATGCGAATGATCGAAGGCCAGGGTGAGGCGTTCGAAACGAAGTTCCGAGAACTCTCACAACTGAAACGGGAGCCGTGATGGCAGCGGAAGATCAAGAAACGCAGGCGTACGACCCGGCGCCGCCGGGCGAGACCGCAGCGTCGATGCGGATCGGGCGCTACGCGGTGGTGCGCGAACTGGGACGGGGCGGGATGGGAATCGTCTACGAAGCCACCGATCCCGCCATCGGGCGAAGGGTTGCAATCAAGGTCATCAACCTGCAATTCCTGACGGGAGCGGGTGAAGCCCAGCTTTTGCGGGAACGGCTTTTCCGCGAAGCGCGCTCGGCTGGGGCGCTGTCGCATGCGGGGATCGTGGTGGTCTACGACGTGGGAGAGGACCGCGCGATGGCGTTTATCGCCATGGAGTACGTGGACGGACCCTCCTTGCAGCAGGTGGTGCAATCGGGCAGAAAGCTCGAAATCGCCGAGGTGGTGGAGATACTCCGGCAGATTGCCGCGGCGCTCGATTACGCTCACGAGAACGGCGTAGTGCACCGCGATATCAAGCCGCCCAACATCATGCTTCACAAGGGCAACCAGGTGAAGATCGCCGATTTCGGCATAGCCAAGATCACCACCGCGCCGAAATACACGGCCACCGGCCTGGTAATGGGCACGCCCGCCTACATGTCTCCGGAACAGATCGAAGGGCGCGAGGTGGATGGCAGGTCCGACCAGTTCTCGCTGGCGGTGGTGGCTTACGAGCTGCTGACCGGAGCGGTTCCGTTCCAGGGGGGAACGTACGCCTCGGTGGTTCACAGTATTGTTTACGGCCAGCGGCCTTCGGCGAAGGCGGCCAACCCACTGCTGCCGGACACGGTGGACGGAGTGCTGGGGCGGGAAATGTCGGCGCGTCCGGAAGAGCGCTTTGCGAACAGCACGGAATTCGTCACCGCGCTGGATATGGCGCTGCGGGCTACGGTGCCCGCGGCGGCGGAGCCCGCGCCCGTGCCTTCATCCCGCGGCCCTCGCCGCGCGTTAGCTATGCTGGCGATATTTCTGGCGCTGGCGGTGGCTGGGGCGGCAACTTACAGATTCTGGCCTGAGCTGCGAAACCTGGCGGGCAGGCAGGCGCAAGAGGCGCGACCTTCGGCGGGCAGCCCAAGCGCAGGGACGGCGAGCGGAACGCCCGCTCCGCCGGCGGCGCCAATCGAGAAGAAGAGCGAAGCGCCGGCGCCGGCCACCCAGGCGGAGTTGCATCCGCCTTCGCATAACGAAGCGACGCCGAAGACCGTCGCGCCAGTGGAAACGGGCAAGGCGGCCGCGAAAGGCACGCCGGCCGCGCACGTGGAGAGTGCGGGGAGCACGGACAAACCGCCGGCACCGCATCCGGCCGAGGTCGCAAGCCAGCCGGCGGTGCGGGTGGTGCCACCGCCGACCACGCTGAGCGTCATCGTGAAGTCGAACCAGCCGTGGACCGATACGGGCATCGTTCTCAACGCGAGCGACACGGCTGCCATCACTGCCAGCGGAACTATCCGGATCGCGGCCAGCGGCCAGCTTGGCCTGCGGCAGCCGGGCGGGTTCGTTCCGAACTGCGGCACGCCCAGGAAGCTGTTTGGCCTGCCGCCCGGGCCGGTTCCCGCGCCGCAACTGAGCTGCTGGTCGTTGATCGGCCGCGTGGGAGCAGGGGGACCGATTTTCGAAATCGGCATGAACGGAAACGTGCCACCAGGGTCCGCCGGCCGCCTTTATCTCGGCATGAACGACGACAGCTTCACGCAGAACTCCGGGTTCTGGACCGCCGTGGTTACCGTCACGCATAATTGACAGGCGCATCAGCTAGCGTTGCAATACGCCCTCGACCACTCCCTCACGGTCGTGGCTCCGAAAGGCTTCAGCGATCCGGTCCGTGAACGCGCGGCAATGCCAGGAGCGGCAGCGAGAGGAGCCAGAACAGCCCAAGAGTGACGGCTGCACCGGCGAGCAGATAAACCGGCCAGGGGCCCAGCAGGTTCAGCAAGGACGCATGCAGCGGCTTGCGGCACAGGTAGGCGTAGTTGGTGCCTAGCGCGGCGTTGACGGCTCCGATTACGGCCGCACAGGCGAGCAGATAGGCGAACACGCGCAGCCATGCTCCGGGCCGCAGGGAAGCGATGCCGCCGAAGACGAGGAGTACGACTGCAATCACGATGCCGCCGTGAGCCAGGAAGAAATAGATCGCCGGGTAGGTGGGCCAGGGTGACCACAGGTCCGGAGTGAGCAGGGCCATGCCGGCGCCGGCGAGGCCGGCGAAGTAGGTGAACTCGACGATGGGCGCCGAGAGCGTCAGGCAGGCGAGGACGGCGCCCCACAGCGTCAAGTCGCAGATCTGGAGCGGCAGGTTACTCAGGTGGATGCCTTCGTGCGAATAGCGGTACGCCCACCAGATGATCTCATTGATTGCCAGCGCCCAACCGAGGGTCAGCCGCGCAGCGCGTTTCGGCAACCGTCCACGACGGCAGAGCAGCGCCAGCACGAACGCCGCCGCGGCGATGGCCGCCAGCAAGGAGAGATGGAGGATTCCGAAGATGTGCACCGGCCGATCCTTTTCCTCTTGATATGGTAGACGGCGGACGGGCGCTCAATGAGGGTTAACGGGGCGCCGGCGCCAGTATATTCGTGTCGATCCATTGCCGCATGCGGCGGTAGTGTCCACCCTTCCAGTATGCGCGTCCGCAATCCGGGCAGCGAAGAAACTCGTCGTGGACCAGAGCGACCTGGGCGGGAAGTTGATGGCACACCTCGTCCTTGCCCGCCCGCGCCAGCAGCGTGTTGCATCGCAGGCAGCGCAAGAAGGGCTTGGCCAGGCGCCCCAAATCAAAACGCCGGACCACTTCCATGAGCTGCTGTCGCGGCTGGGCGGCGCGGAGACAATAGCCATGCGTCACGGGGCTGCGCTTGAGGAGACCAACATCGCGGGTCAACAGAATCCGGCGCTCGTCGCGCGAGACCTCGGCCAGACGCTCATCGGCGCAAGGGTTCCGGTAGAGAGCGTCAAATCCGAGCATCCGCAGGTATGCGGCCAGGCGGCCGAGGTGCACATCGAGGACGAACCGGACATCACGGAGAGGCTCCGGCCGCAACCGGCTCAATCCGGCGATGTCGAAGGCCTCGAAGACCGGGTAAACGCTGATCCGATCGCCATCCCGAACCCGGTAGGCGAAATCCACGGATTGCCCGTTGACCAGGATGAGATCGATCTCGGTGTGGGGCACGCCGAATGACTCGATGCGGTCTTTGACGGTTGCGACATCCAGGAAACCGTGCGCGAACTCCGTGAAACGGCGCTCTGGCGGAAGAAAGTCATTGAGCTCCGCGTAGAAGCGGAAGTGCGCAACGGGCATGACATGGGCCAGGGCCCGATCGGGCATACCGGCCAGTACGAGTGTACACCCGGTGGATTGCGGCCGCGGAATGTCCGGCTGCGCGATAATCTGGGATGGTAGGACTCCGGTTATGTCTTTTCGGCTTTTCTCCAAATCGTTTGCGGAAGGCGGATGGATCCCGGAATTGCATTCGTGCAAAGGCGCCGACCTCTCACCGTCGCTGGAATGGAGCGGCGAACCGGGAGACGCGCGCAGCTTCGCGCTGATCGTCGAAGATCCGGATGCGCCTTCCGGCACGTTTCGTCACTGGCTCCTATACGATATTCCGCCGGACTTGCATAACCTGGCACAAGGTCTCAAACCGGGCTCGGCGGGAGTGAGCGGCACCAACGATTTCGGCCGGCCGGGCTACGGCGGCCCGTGTCCGCCCAAGGGATCGGCGCACCGCTACTATTTCCGGCTGCATGCGCTCGATGTCGCCAGTCTCGGACTGCGGCCCCGAGTGGACCGCGGGGAATTGTTGGCGGCCATGAAAGGGCACATCCTGGTGGAAACGCAGTGCATGGGCCGGTTTCAACGGCGTTAGCCGGGGTGGTCTCCGCACAACGCCATCTTTCTTTATTGGCTACACACACGCCCGTGACCTTAACCACCTCCCCGCCGTGCTGTACAATCAGGTCGAAGGTGATGACTCGCGTCCGGCAGCTCCGCTTTCTCCACAACAGATTCAGACGGCAATTCCGAGGCAGCGGCGGAGGTGCGGTGAGAATGGAGAGGTGATCGAATGCTTCAAAAGCCTGGTGTACGGGCCACGGTAGTATCCCTGACGATGCTTCTTGGGGCCACCGCCGGCCTGCTCTGCGCGCAGCCGATGGAGGAAGGGCGCCTGATGCGCTTTCCGGACATCCAGAAGGGACGGGTGGTTTTCAGCTACGGCGGCGACCTGTGGCTGGTTTCGAGCCAAGGCGGAACGGCCAACCGGATCACGACGCATCCCGGTCTCGAATTGTTTCCCAAATTCTCTCCGGATGGCAAGTGGATCGCGTTCACGGGCCAGTACGACGGAAATTTCAATGTCTACGTGATGCCCAGCGAGGGCGGGCAGCCGAAGCAACTCACCTTTCTGCCGGATATCGGTACGGTGCCGGAACGGATGGGTCCGAATAACGAGGTGATCGCGTGGACGCCGGACAGCAGTAAGATCGTCTTTCTCTCGAGGCGCGCCGCTTTCAATACGTGGTTCGGGCGGCTCTTCACGGTGAGCGTGGACGGCGGGTTACCGGAAGCCTTGCCGCTGGATAAGGGGGGGCTGCTCGCCTTCTCGCCGGACGGCTCGACCATCGCCTATAACCGAATCTTCCGCAACTTCCGGACGTGGAAGCGGTACAAGGGCGGAATGCACCAAGATATCTGGACTTACAATTTCAAAACCAAACAGGCCGAGCCGGTCACCGATTCCGCCGGCTCCGACACGTTTCCGATGTGGCGCGGCGACACGCTGTATTGGGCCTCCGACCGCGGTCCGGAGCAGCGGCTGAACCTTTACAGCCGCGATTTCAAAGGCGGCCGGATCCGCCAGTTGACCGACTTCAAGGATTTCGACGTGGAGTGGCCCAGCCTGGGAGGAGATTCGATCGTTTTCGAAAACGGCGGATACCTGTACGTGTTCGACCTGAAGACGGAAAAATCCCGCAAGCTGACAATCGACCTGCCGGGAGATTCCACCCTGGCGCGCAAGCATTGGGCACCGGTGTCGGATTTGATCGGCTCGTTCGATCTGTCGCCGGATGCCAACCGCGCCGTCTTTACGGCACGCGGCGACGTTTATACGGTGCCTGCCAAACAAGGAAGCATCCGCAACCTGACGCACAGCCCCGGCGTGCGGGAGGAGGACGCGGCCTGGTCGCCGGACGGCAAGTGGATCGCTTACGTGTCCGACCGGACGGGCGAGCAGGAATTGTACATCGTGCCGCAGGACGGCATGGGGAAAGAAGAACAGATCACCAGCGGCAGCAAGATGTTCCTGCTGCGGCCGGTCTGGTCGCCCGACAGTCACAAACTGCTGTACGCGGACAATACGGTGCGGCTGTTCTTCGTCGATATCCAGACCAAGCAGCCGGTGCTGATCGACCAGGGCAAGTACGACGATATGCAGGGGTATAGCTGGTCGCCCGACAGCCAGTGGGTGGCTTATGGGAAACCGGCCGAGGATCACAACTCGGTGATCGAACTTTACTCGGTGGCGGACCAGAAGATTACAGCGGTGACCGACGCCACGACGCAGAGTTGGAACCCGGTATTCGACCCCGATGGGCGGTACCTGTACTTCCTGTCGAATCGCGATTACAACGAGGTGCTTGGGGTTTACGACATGGAGTTCTCCAACCCCAAGGCCACGCGGATCTACGCGGTGACGCTGCGGAACGACTTGCCTTCGCCGGTGGCTCCCCGTAGCGACGAAGCCGGTCAGAAGACGCCGGAGGCCGCGGCCACGCCGTTTCGCGTCGATCTGGCCGGTCTGCCGGAGCGTGTGGTGGCATTGCCGGTCGCGGTTGGAAACTACGTGGAACTGCTGGCCGGCAAGGACACCGTGTTCTATTTGTCGCGGCAGGTGTTCGGGCTTTCCGGCCCGGTGCCGGGCGGAGCGCCGGAACTGGCGGCGTACGATCTGAAAGAACGCAAGGGCGGCACGGTGCTGAGCGGCGCCACGGGCTTCGCGCTTTCCTTCGATGGCAAGAAGATTCTGTACGCGGCCCGCAAATCGCCGGAGCCGGGGGAGAACGCATTCGAGGAATTCGGGCCGACGGAACGCACCTTCGGGCTGATCGACGCCAAACTGCCGGACAAGGAGGCTCACAAGGAGGGCGAGGGCGCACTGAACCTTTCGGCCTTGCGGGTTGAAGTGGATCCGCGCGAGGAGTGGCTCCAGATGTTCAACGAGGCCTGGCGCCAGGAGCGCAACTACTTCTTCGAACCGGCCATGAACGGGGTGAATTGGGAGGCGCAGCGCGAAAAATATCTGCCGCTGGTGGCGCACGCCGGCAGCCGCTACGACCTGACTTATATCATCGGCGAGATGCTCGGCGAGCTATCCAATTCCCACACCTACGTGGGCGGAGGCGACTATCCCGAGCTGAAACCGGTGAACACCGGCATGTTGGGCGTCGATTTCGAGGTCGATGCGGCGAGCGGACGGTACCGGTTCCAGAAAATCTATCCCGGCGAAAACTGGGATCCCGAGCGGCGCTCCCCACTTACCGAGCCGGGCCTCAATGTTCACGCCGGCGACTATCTGCTGGCGGTGAATGGGCAAGAACTGCGGACGCCGCAGAATCCGTTCGAGCTATTTGTGAACACGGTGGGTCAGGATGTCACCCTGACGGTCAACAGCCGGCCGGACGAGCAGGGAGCGCGCCGCATACTGGTGCGGCCCATCGCCAACGAGTTCGGCCTGCGCGAGCTGGATTGGATCGAGTCCAACTGCCGCAAGGTGGACCAAATGACCGGCGGGCGCGTCGGTTACATGTTTCTGCCGGACATGTCGGCGGCAGGCCTAAACGAGTTCGTCAGGCAGTTTTTCCCGCAGGTCCGCAAGGAGGGAATGATCATCGATGTGCGCTATAACGGCGGCGGGTTTGTCGACGACCTGGTCTTCGAACGGCTGCGGCGCGTGCTCTCGGGCATGCAGTCGGCGCGGAACTGGCAGAGCACGACGATTCCGGACCCCGCTTTTCATGGCTATATGGCGTGCCTGGCGAACGGTTACACCGCGTCGGACGGAGACTTCTTCACCTACTTCTTCAAGAAGTACAAACTCGGTCCGGTGGTGGGAGAACGCACCTGGGGCGGAGTGCGCGGCATTCGCGGCTATGTTCCGCTGATGGATGGCGGCTACGTGACCCGGCCGGAATTCTCACTGTACGACTTGGACAGCAAATGGGTGGTGGAGAACCACGGCGTGGATCCGGATGTACCGGTGGACAACCGGCCGGACCTGGTTATGCAGGGGCACGACCCGCAACTGGAGAAGGCTGTCGAACTGGTGATGCAGGACATCAAGCAGCACCCGAAGAGCCTGGCGCCGCGTCCGGCCGACCTGCCAGCCTACCCGAAGGAGTAACTGACGCGTTCTAAGATGGGCGCGCTTGCTCCCCAGGCTTGCGCTCTGGCTGCGAATGCCGGCAACAGGAGAAGTAGCAGGACCGTGGCGGCGACTCGCCGCGGCATGTTAGGTAAGCCTCTGCCGATCAACTTATCACCCGGCGGAGGCCGGCTCAAGCCAGCGCCATCATTTGCGGGGCAACTCGGAACCGGCAGGAACTGCTGACGGTGAGGGGCCGGGGACATCCAGGCGGGCACGGCCGGTCGAGGCCCGGACGACCAGCGAAGTGCCTACATGATATTCCGCGCCCGCCCCGTGAGCCTTGATCGAATGCAACAGCGCTTCGCAGGCCAGGCGGGCGACCTCGGTGCGAACCAGTTTCACCGTGGTCAGTGGTGGCTCGGTGAACTGCGCCATCTGGATGTCGTCGAATCCCACCACCGAGATATCCTCGGGCACGCGCAAGCCGCGCTTGCGGATGGCGCGCATGGCGCCGATGGCGGTCAAATCGTTGGAGGCAATCACAGCCGTGGTGCCGGGCGCGCGCTCGAGCACACGCAGCATCGCCCGGAAGCCGCCGTCCACTTTGTGATTGCCCTCTTCGACGAGCGCCTCGTGCGGCCCGCCGCCCCGCGCATCAGCGAGGCGCTGGAGGAACGCGTCGCGCCGCTCGCGCACGGACTCGAGGCGCAGCGGCCCGGAGATAAACGCGATGCGGCTGTGCCCCAACGTGCGCAAGTGCTCCACCGCCTGCGCGATGCCGTGGGCGTAATCCACCTTGACGTTGCTCACGCCGCGCGCTACCTCGCCCACGTCGAGAAACACCAGGGGCACTTTCCTCTGAGCGAAGGTGTCGGGAAGCGAGGGATCGACTTCCGAGGTCATGATCGCCACCCCATCGATCTTGCGTTCGATCATGCGCCTCACGCACAGCGCCGTGCGCGCCGGATCGTAGTTGGTGGAGGCCACCAGCACGTCGTAACCGTTGTGCAGCGCTACCTCCTCGAAGCCCTTGATCAGCTCGGGAAAGAACGGATTGGTGATGTCGGAAACGACCAGGCCGAGCATGTGGCTGCGGCCGGAGGCCAGCGATTGCGCATTGGTGTTCGGCCGGTAGCCGAGTTCCTCGATGACCTTCCGCACGCGCGCCGCGGTCTCAGGGCGCACCTGCGGGCTGCCGTGCAACGCGCGGGACACGGTGGCAATGCCGACGCCGGCGCGCTTTGCGACGTCTTTGATCGTCATCGCACTGCCCTTGCCACGAGTCTACAATGATTTGGCCCAGCCTCGCATTCCTCGATGCCGTCCTTACCGAAGAGGAAAGGCAACGAATCTGCCGGTGCAGGCGTTCTGGACGCCGTTCCCGCCGCGGCCGGAGACCATAACGTCGGTGCCGGCCACATTGAGATTGAACGGCCCAGGCCCGATGCTGACATCGGCGTGCTTCGCCGACACCACGATGCCGGCCGGATCGTCGAACACGACGCCATCGAACCGGATTCCCAGGCGATGCGTTCGATCCAACCCCTCCAGCGTCACCTTACCGCCGCCTTCGACTTGCACATTGCGCAAGGTGACGTCTCGAAAGACGGGAGGAAGTGAGTCCTGCTTGCTGACGTGCGCGCTGTAAGTGGTGTCCATGAGGATCGGGTTGGCCGTATCACGGATGCAGACGTCCTCGTACACGACGTCGCGTACCAGCCCGCCGCGGGTGATGTTCGACTTGATGCGCAGGCCGTTATCGGCGCCATCGATGGAAAGGTCCGAGACGCGAATGGCATTGGCGCCACCGGCGGTCAGGCTGCCGATCGACATGCCGTGGCCTGTATAAAAGTGATTGTGGACGATGCTCATGTGAGAGGTTGGCGCGCCCAGCGGCGCCTTGATCGCCACCTGATCGTCGCCGGTATGGATGTAGCAGTAGGTGATGGTTACGTTGGTCGAATTGCCGGGATCGATGCCATCGGTGTTGCGCGCCCGCTCCGGCGACCAGATCTTGACGCCCCAGGCCGTGAAACCATTGCCATCGTTGTAGCCGACGTGAAAGTTCGGCGAATTCATGAGCGTGATGCGATAGAGCGTGAAATTGTCACAGCGGCGAAGCTCGATCAGGCGCGGGTTGTTCTGGCTCGCGCCCGCGCGCGCCATGTCCGCCAGGTTCCACCAACTGATGTTTTGCCTGAGAATCGTTTCGCCGCCACGCCCATCGATGACGCCGTCGCCCATCACCGCCGCGCCGGAGATGCCGTCGCCGTTGATCAACGCCTGGCAGCCGTGGCCTTCCTGGGTGATTGTGCCACAGACGCTTGGCCGCAGGTCGTAGTCGCGCGGATTCCGCGAGGCGTACAGATACGCGCCGCCGGCGACCACCAGCGCGACGCCGCGCCGCAGTTGGAGCGGTCCGGAGAGAAACGCGTCATTCCGCTCCGATGCCCGCTCAAGCACCACCGCGCGGCCGCCCGGGCAGGCGTCCAGGGCCGCCTGAATGCGCGCCGTATCCAGCTTGCCTTCGTCCCCAGGCGCGATCGACGTTGCGGCGCGGCCGATTTTCGCGTAGAGAGTTGCGCAAGCGGGCGGGATCGAAGGCTCGACGACCTTCCGCGTATCCTGGGCGATGGCCGGGCCGACGAACCAACCGGCAGCGAACACGGCGGCCAATGTCTTCATATCGATTCCGATTGTCATCGAGGCGGGCTCGCGCTGCCGCGCTGTTACTGCGCAACCTTGATCGCCATGTAGAGTACTTCCTTGCCCGGCGCCACCTTCATCTGATGAGGCATCCCGGCGGGGATGGTGAGCACGTCGCCGGCGACTACATGGTGAACGGCGCCGCCTTTGATGGCGGTGCCGCGGATCTCGGTGGGCGAGGAATTCGTCGGATCTACCACCGTACCGCCCGTCAGCAGGTCGGCTTCGCCGCTTTCGATAACGAAGATGTCCGCCATCTTCAGGTGGACTTCCACCGACCCGGATTGCCGGCGCAGCGCCAGTCCGAAGTTGTAATTCCCCATGTCTGCCAGTTTCTGGCTGGCGAGGCCGTGCGGATTCAGCTTGGCGGCAAGCTCCTGGGCCACTTGAGTGACATTGTCCTTGGTCCAAAGACCGAAAGTGGGAGCGTCAGCCGCTACCACCGAGGCGCCGGCGAGTAAGAGGAACATCGCAATCGATTTCATGCGGTCAAAGTTAGCACGATGAGGCGCGCAAGTATAGCGGATTTAGTTGCCGCAGCGCCTGGAAGGCGAAATCCGCAGCGGACCCGAAAACCGCGGCGCCTGGCCCGCTGCCTACTTGCGCAGCAGGGCATCGGCGCACCACAGGACGGGCGCCTGGCCGTGCGGATTGCCCTTCTCGGTGGGGCGGTTCAGGTAGAACTGCAGGCTGTTGGTCTGGCCGGTGCCGACGCAGACCTTGTCGACATTGCCATCCTTATCGATGAGCTTGTTGACACCGAGCCAACCTTTGCGCGCGGCTTGGGCATAAGCCTTGTCCTTGAGCCATCCCTTCTTCACGCCGGTGATCATGGCGAAGGTGAACATGCCGGTGCAGGAGCTCTCCTGGTAGGACTCCGGGTGGTCGATCAGTTGATGCCACATGCCGTCAGCGTCCTGATACTTCAGCAGGGAGGCCATCATCTTGCGGTAGGCCTCCATGATGCGGGCGCGCTTGGGGTGGTCCTTGGGCAGATCGGTGAGCAGCTCGGCCATGCCGGCCGCCACCCAACCGTTGCCGCGGCCCCAGAAGAAGGGAAAATCCGGCCCATGATAGAAGAGGCCGTTGGGCCGCTGCAGCTTGTCCAGGTAGGCGACCATTTCGAGCGCGGCGCGGTTCAGGTAGACCTTATCACCGGTGGCGCGGTAGGCCTGGAGCTGGAGGATGGTGATCATGTACATGTCATCGATCCAGAAGCGGGTTTCGCCGGAAAGCCCTTCCGGCGTGGGGTTCTCCCATTGCTCGTCAGCCAGCTTCTTGCCGAGCGCGAGGTATTGCGGGTCATTGGTGACGATGTACAGCTCCAGGGGGACGATACCGAAGACGGCGTGATCGACATGGCGCTGCCAGGAGACCAGCTTCTGCTGTCCCTCTTCGGTCCGCCACGGGTCGTAGCGTTTGACGAGCGCGTCGGTCATCGCCTGATCGTGGGTGAGCCTGGCGAACTCGAGCGCGGCATACCAGGTGGAGTCCTCCGCGTAGTGGACCGAAGGCCTGGTGGGAATCCAGCGCGGCAGCATGTTTTCGACGATCTTCTTGCCGACCACCTCGGGCGACGTGCCGGCCGGCCACCTGGTGAATTCCTTCTGTGCGGTGGCGACGCCGGCGAGCCCAACGACCATGAGTCCGGCGAGCAAACGATGAATGACGGTGCGCATTCTCTTGTCCTCCTGAGTCCGCTCCCGGAGTTACGCCAGACTGGGCCGTAGACTGCGGGGCCGCTCTCCGACAATCGCGATTCAGTACCAAACCGTACCGCCAGCGCGGGTGAGTGGCAAAGCAGACGACAAATCGATGACGAACTCTCAAAGTTAACACGAGATGGCAGCCGCGATCTTATTGCATGGTTCGCCCGACTATTTAGCGAATTCAAATTGATTCGCCCGCGGTAGGGTGCGAGAATTCGGAGGAAAGGGCCGCAAAGGCACCAGCAAGGAGTCAACATGACATCAACGGAACTGGCAGCGATTCAAACCAAGACGTGTGTCGTCAGGAACACAGGGGCGCGGAAGGGGCGTCATCTGTCCGTCACGCCTCAGACCACGGCCTCGCGGCATCTTTACTACGGGCGCATCGTGCTTGATGGCGGCGACGCGCCGGTAGAGGTAGAAACCGGAAAGCGCGAAACCGGGCTGATATGCCTGCGCGGCGGCGCCACCGTGCAGACGGGGACGGCGCAGTATGACATGAGCCGCTACGACGCGCTCTATCTTCCGCGCGAGAGCCGGTTCCGCGTGACCGCAGGCGCGGACGGGTGCGACTTCGCCGAGCTTTCGGCTCCGGCCGAACGCACCTACCCCTTTCAATTCGTTTCGTTCGCCGAAATCCAGAAAGACCCCGGGCTGCATTTCGCGGCCGGAGGAGCCAACTCCGAGCGCACGATCAACATCCTGCTCGGGAAGAATGTGCAGGCCGGGCGCATCGTGGCGGGGGTTACCTTCAGCAAGCCGGGCAACTGGACGTCGTGGCCGCCGCATGAGCACGCGGTGATGCTGGAGGAAGCCTATCTCTACATCGACATGCCGGCGCCGGCCTTCGGCGTGCAGTTCGTGTACACCAATACGAACGAGCCGGAGCTGGCAACGTTCGTGCGCGACGGAGACGTGGTGATCATGCCGAAAGGGTACCATCCGAACGTGGCAGCGCCGGGATCGCAAATCAATTTCCTATGGATGATGGCGGCCAACCGCGAAGGCGAGGACCGGCAGTTCGGCGTGGTGAATGTGCAGCCCGAGTTCGCGGGCGGCGGCTCCGGGCTGGAGCGCGGTCAGGCGGGGAGGTAGGCGCGATGTTTCGTCTGGACGGCAAGGTCGCCCTGGTGACGGGCTCCAATCGCGGCATGGGCGCGGCGATGGCCCTCGGTTTCGCGCGCGCCGGAGCGAACGTGGTTCTGCACGATATCGCGCCGCCCGAAGAGACGGCGAAGCGCATCCGCGAGGAGACCTCCGTGCGCACGCACTGCCTGGCCGCCGATCTCAGTTCCCGCGCGCAGGCGGACCGCCTGATCGGAGAGGCCGTGGCGGCCATGGGCGCGGTGGACATCCTGGTAAATAACGCCGGCATCATTCGTCGCGCGCCGGCGGCGGAACATGGCGACGAAGACTGGGACGCGGTGATCGAGATCAACCTGACCGCCGTGTTCCGGCTCTGCCGCGCAGCGGGCGCGCACATGCTGCCGCGCGGGCGGGGCAAGATCGTCAACATCGCTTCGCTGCTCGCATTTCAGGGCGGCATCAATGTGCCCTCCTATGCGGCGGCGAAAGGCGGTGTGGCACAGATCACCAAGGCGCTGGCCAATGAGTGGGCCGGGCGCGGAGTGAACGTGAACGCGATTGCGCCGGGTTACATGCGCACGGAGAACACGCGTCCGCTGTTCCAGAACGAGGAGCGGCGGCAGGCGATCCTGGAACGCATCCCGGCGGGGCGCTGGGGCGAGCCGGAAGACGTATGCGGCGCCGCGGTGTTCCTGGCTTCGGCGGCGGCGGATTACGTCCACGGCCATGTGCTGGTGGTGGACGGCGGATGGATGGCACGCTGACGAAGAATTGCATTTTCGGCGCGTGGGCCGCGGTGCTGCTGGCGCTGAGTCTCTGCTGCCCCGCCCGCGCCGTGGCCCAATCGCTTGGCCGGAGCGAGCCCTCATTCTCGCAGCCCTCGCGGGCGCCGGGCGTGGATTACGTGCTGCCCACGGAGGGCGAAGTCAAGGCCACGCTCGACCGCATACGCGACTACTTCGTCCGCTCGACGCCCGATCGCATCATCGACACCGCGACCGGCGCGCCGGTGGAGGACCTGACGAAGCCTACCAGGACGGCCGGCATCGACCTGCGGCCCGGACCGTTCAACGACTGGGATTATCCGATGGGCGTGGTGCTGGCCGCCATGCTTCACGTCGCCGATGTGACCGGCGACGCCACTTACTCGAATTACACGCTCAAGGACTTCGATTTCATCTTCGACCACCTCGATTACTTCCGCGCGCAAGCCAGGCAGTTCGGCCCGCAAGCTTATGGTTACCGGCGCCTGCTGGAGATGCGCGAGCTGGACGATTGCGGCGCCATCGGCGCGGCGCTCATCGAGGCGTACAACAAGAAGAAGGACGCGAGGTACAGCGCCACCATCGACGCCATCGCGGAGTTCATCGCGCATAAGCAATTTCGCATGCCCGACGGCACGCTGGCGCGCCGGCGGCCGCAGCCCGTTTCGCTCTGGGCGGACGACCTGTATATGTCGGTGCCATTTCTGGCTCAGATGGGAGCGCTCACCGGCCGGCGCTCCTGGTTCGACGACGGCGCCCGGCAGATGATTCAGTCGTCGGCGCGTCTGCAGGACAAGACAAGCGGGCTATGGGACCACTCCTGGTTCGAAAACACCACGCCGGACCCCAAGTTCTATTGGGGCCGCGCATCCGGATGGGCGATGATGGCCGCGGCGGAACTGCTGAGCGTGCTGCCTGAGGACCACCCCGAGCGGGAGCGCGTACTGGAAATCTTCCGGCGCGGCGCACAGGGAGCGGCGGCCGCGCAAAGCGGCACGGGTCTCTGGCATCAATTGCTGGATAAGACCGACAGCTACCTGGAGACTTCGGCCTCGGCGATGTTCACCTTCGCCATCGCGCGCGGCGTGAACCGGGGCTGGCTCTCGCCGGTCTACGCGCCGGTGGCGCAGGCGGGCTGGCAGGCGCTGGCCACCCGGGTGCGGGCGGACGGCCGAATCGAAGGGATTTGCGTCAGCACCACTGCCGCTTACGACGCAGTCTATTACTACAACCGCCCCACCGATCTCGGCGCTATGCAGGGTTACGGCCCCACGCTGATGGCTGGCGCCGAGGTAATCGCCATGCTGCGCAACTTCGACGTCGAGCGCACGCTGAACACGTTCCACTACCGCAAGCGGGTTCGGTAGGGCCGGGCACGCCGCGTCGGAAATTTTACCGACACTTAGTCAGCGCTCGCTGAAGGAGATGACCGTGCCATCGGGGTCGCGGACCTCGGGAATTCCGCCGGTTATTTTGACCTCCAAACCGCGCTTTTTCAGTTCCCCGGCGGCTTGCTTCGGGTTGGCCGCGAACCTGAGCTCCGGCATGGCGCCGGCGGCCGGCGGCCGGAGTTCGATCGTCTCAGCCGCGTTTCCCGGCACGCTGAGCTTGTAGCCGCTGCCTGAAAATCCCAGCTTGCCGGTGAAGAACGCTTTCTCGGCATCGACGTCCTTCACCGTCATGGCGACACCGATCATGTGATTGGAAATGCGCGCCGGGTCCAAGTGTTTGCCGTGATCTTCGTAGTGCAGCGACCCGGGCAGATACTGCGTGTATTCGATCACCTGGCCTTCCGGGTCGCGCAGATTGAACAACACGTTGCCGGCATGGGCCTTTCTCGGCTGGGTTGGAGCGAGTCCTAACTCCCTATAAGCCGCGCTCACCCGATCCACGTCACTGGTTAACAGGCAAATATGCATGAGGCCGAGCGGGTCTGTTGAACGGTTTCTGCGGTACAGTTCGATGAACTGGCTGTCGCTCACCTTCACGTAGGAGGTGGTGGTACCCTTGTCATCGCTGAACTCAAAGGCCTGCTCCCAGCCCAGTGTCTTGTAAAACGCGCGCGACCTGGCGACGTCGCTGACGCGCAATGCGACGTGGGCGATGCCATCGAGCGCCCGCGCATCCTGCGCGCGGAGCGAAGCCGCGCCGCCGAAGCTGGAAAACACGAGCGCCACGGCAAGGGCGGCGCGTTGCGGGAGTTTGGTCATAATAGAAGATGACGCGTGCGGCACTGGTTCATCATAACTCCGTTGCGGGCGGCGGTAACAGACGCGCGAGCCACCGCGTCTTTGAGCTGACAACCCGCATCTTATAATTCGGACAGGAACGAACGATCGCAATGAAAACTACCGGTAACACAATCCTGATCACGGGCGGCGGCTCCGGCATTGGACGCGGCCTTGCAGAAGCTTTCCACGCGATGGGAAACCAGGTCATCATCGCCGGCCGCCGCAAGCAGGTGCTCGACGAGACCACTACCGCGAACCCAGGCATGACATCTCTTACGCTCGATATCGAAGATCCTGCCAACATACGCTCATTCGTGGCTGAGTTGGCGGCGCGCTACCCGGCGCTGAATGTGCTGATTAACAATGCCGGCATTATGCGGTTCGAAAAGCTCCGGAGCCAGCAGAAGGATCTCGCCGACGCTGAGTCTGTCGTCGCCACCAATCTGCTGGGTCCCATCCGTCTTACAGCGGCGCTTTTGCCTCTGCTCGAAAAGCAGCCTTACTCCGCGATCATGAACGTTTCCTCCGGGCTGGCTTTCGTTCCGATGGCGCCAACGCCCACTTACTGCGCCACCAAGGCGGCCATTCATTCGTACACGCAGTCGCTTCGCTGGCAGCTCCAAGGGTCGACGGTGGAGGTCCTCGAATTCATCCCGCCTTATGTCGCCACGCGACTTTTGGACGGGGCTTACGACCCGCGCGCGATGCCGCTGGACAGGTTCCTTGCAGAGGCGATGGAGATACTGAAGACACAGCCGACGGCAGCCGAGATCTGCGTGGAGAATGTGAAGCCTCTCCGTTTCGCGGCCGAGAGCGGCCGCTATGATGCCACCTTCCGGCGCCTCAACGAGGCAAGGGGAAACGTCCCTGATTAGGTGGGCGCGAGTCTATGCGGCTCCCGGCCGCAAGGTGTGCGGCTCCCGAAAAAACCTTCGGTCAGAGATGGATCAATCCGCGGTCGGCGAGTTGTTTGATGATCGCGCAACATTCCCGGCGGACCAGGGCCGGATCGGCGGATTGCACCACGGCGAACTGGTCCGCGACTTCCGCCAGCGTCTTGCCACCGTCGAGCAACGCGATGAAATGGGCGACCCGGGGCTGTAAGGCCAGAGAATAGGGAAGACCATCGCCAAGCTGGAGTTCCACCGACGTCAATTTCCATCCTTCGCGTGAAATTGCAAATTGTTCTTGCAGCCGGGCGGAGGCGGGCAGGGCCGGACGAGTTGCCAACAATTGCTCGTCCCCAGCGAGACTTTCGAGAACATCGCGGTTCGCGAAGGTATGCCGCAGAAACTCGCCGAACGGGCGCTTGGGATGGGGCAGTTCCTCCATGCGGATCCAGTTGCGGCCCTTTCGTTTGTGTAACACGACGATTCCGCCGTAGATCGCCTGCGCCTGATGGCTCTCAAAATAAGCCTGCCACTGCTCGGCCAGGGCCGCTTGAGCTTCAGGCATGGGGACCTCATCGCGGTCGTCCTGTATGCGAAGCAGGGCGTACTCCGCGGCCGATTTCCGATAATTCACCAACACCCAGGCATCGCAGCCGAGGCCTTCGAACCATTCCTTCAACCTGTCCTGCCAGGGCTGGCCGTGCACCTGAACCCATTCGATCAGCATCTGGCAGTAGCCGTTTTCATTGAGGTGCTCGGGCGCCTCGAGGATCAGCTTCCGGCAGAAGCCATCGAGCTCCATGCTGTTGTCACTGTATGTGCGGCGAACAGACGGGGTGACAAAGAACGGAGGATTGGCGAGGATTAAATCGAAGCGCTCGCCCCTCACGGGTTCGAATGCGCTGCCCCCGCGAAACTCCACATTGGTCACCCCGTTCAGGGCGGCATTGAACGCGCAGAACTCGCCGGCGCGGAAATTCAAATCGGTGGCGACTACACTAGCGCTGTGCGATGCAGCCATCAGCGCCAGAACTCCGTTGCCTGTGCCCAGGTCGAGAGTGCGGCCGACCGGGGTCTGGATGGACAGGTGATAGCAGAGCAGCGTGGCGGGAGTGGGCCAGAGGACCGTATCGGGGCTCAAGGTTCCAGCTCTCGACACGGCGTGATCGGAAAGAATCAAGTATTCGGCAAAAGGAGAGACACGCGCGGTCGACACCAGGCTGCCCTCCTGCAAGGTCAGCAATCCGGCTTTTAGAAACAGGCTGAGCATTCGCTCCGGAATCAGCTCTTCGGCCGTAACCGTCGCCACCGGAGCTCCGATCCAGAACCAGCGGAAGAGAGTGGTCAGGCGCGAAGGCTCCAGCGGGAGGCCGAGCAGATAGAGCTTCAGTAGGTCAAGCTGGCGCATCCCGGCGGCGCTGAAGCGGTCTTGCAAGGCATCGCTGGTGTAGCCGGATTCACGGAAGAAACCGCGGAGTTCCCTGCCCTCTTCAGCGTTGAGACGTTGCAGCATAATGGATCGTTCCAGCTATCGACTAACTACGCGGTTCCTAACAAATCTCCGTGTCCCGCGCTTCACCGTAGCAATCGCTCCAATCGCTCGAGGGCTTCCTCCAGGCGCTGCGGCTTGGCGAGCACGCCGCCGAACAAATCGCCTTTTTCGGCGAACCGGCCCGGTGCATTCTCGATGTTGAATTGCGCCGGATGAAGGCCCGGCCGCACCTCGCCCCATTCGAGCGGCGTCGCAACAGGTGCTCCTGCATAGGCCCGCAGCACGTAGGGCGCGGCGATGGTTTTCGATTTTGCGTTCTGCAGATAGTCGAAATACACCCGATCCTTCTGCCGCTTGGAAACCGTGCGCGGCATGGTGAACAAGCCGGGGCTTCCTGCATCCGCCAGGCGCGCCAGCAGTTCGGCGAAGGTGCGGGTTTCTTCGAATGTGTATACAGGCTCCACGGGGACGTAAACGTGCATGCCGTCGCCGCCGGTGGTTTTGGGGTAACCGGCCAGGCCGATACGGTCGAGCAGCCCTTTCACCACCAGCGCCGCTTCGACGATGCGGCCGTACGGGCATTCCTGCGGGTCCAGATCGATTAACACGAAATCCGGAAAGTCCAGCCGCGGCGACCGGCTCATCCAGGGGTTGTGATCGATGCAGCCCAGGTTCACCAGGTACAGCAGGCTGGCGCGGTCCTGCGTGAAACAGTACTTGATGGGTTTGGCGGTGTGGTCGGATTCAATCAGCTCGGTGCGCAGCCAGTCCGGCAGGCTCTCGCGCACGTTCTTCTGAAAGAAGAATTCCTTCCCAATGCCGTCCGGATATCGCTTCAGCGAGAGCGGCCGGTCTCGCAGATGCGGCACAATCAAGTCCGCCACTCGGCTGTAATAATTCAGCACATCGCGCTTCGTGTAGCCTTCGTCGGGATAAAACACCTTGCTCAGGTTGGTGAACTTGAGTGTGTGGCCGTCGATCTCCCGCGTCGCTTCTTTCTCGGCGGCCGCGAGGAAATCTTCGGGCTCGTGCACCACTTGGGCCGCCCGCTTATCCTCCCGCAACCCGAGAAACACCGGCGCGCGCAAGTGGTGCTCCGGCGTCCAGCTTGCAAACTTCACCTGGCAGACCAGCTCAGGCCTGACCCAGGTGATGCCGCGATCCGGAGCGGGCCGTTCGCGAAACGGGCAAGCGGTGGTAATTAGCGGCCGCAAGCGCGCGTCAAGCGCCGCCAGCAGTTTCTGATCGAAGCCCGTACCCACGTTGCCCACCCAGCGCAACTCGCCCTCGTCGTACTCGCCCAACACCAGGGCGCCGAAATACGAGCGCGCGCCTTCGGGCGCCGTGAAGCCGCCGATCACGAATTCCTGGTTGCCGCTGATCTTGATTTTCAGCCATTCCCGGCTCCGCCGCGATTCGTATACGCTTGTCGCGTGCTTCGCCATCACGCCTTCCAGACCGTTTTCGCGCGCCGCTTCCAACAGCTCCGCGCCGGCGCCCGGAAAAGCTTCGGAGATACGCAGCGCCGCGCCTGGCGTAACCACTCGCTCGAGCAGCTTGCGGCGCTCGCTCAGGCTGACTCGCCGCAGATCGTAGCCGTCCAGGTAGAGGAGATCGAAAACGAAATAGATGGCCGGATGCGAGCGCGCCATGTGGGCCACGGTGTTGGGGTCGGTGTTGGAGATGCGCGGCTGAATGAGGTGAAATTGTGAGACCCCTTTCACGTCGAGCACCGCAATCTCGCCATCCAGCACCGCGCGCGCGGCGGCCACCTGGTGCGGGATCACCGCCAGTTCGGGATACTGCCGCTCGCAACGCATGCCGCTGCGCGAAGTTATGCGGATTTCCTCATCTTCGATAAACGTAATCGCGCGCACGCCGTCCCATTTCACCTCGAAGAGCCATTCGCTGCCGCGCGGCGGTCGGTCGGCCAGCGTGGCCGTCATCGGCTCCAAAGCCGCCGGCATTTCGGCGGCGCGCGCGCCATGAACCTTTTCCCAATCGACGGCAGTCCTCTTTCTGGCCGCGGCCGGTTGCGCGGCAGCCGCGGCTTTGGCGCCGCGCCGCGCCGGACGGCTGCTCTTCCACACCCGGTCCGCCGCGCCCGCGGTTTTGCGTTTGCTCTTGCGCGCCGGTAGGTTCTGCGCAATCTCCTGCTGCGTGCGCCCGGAAAGAACGCTCGTCGCGTGGGCTTCGACGTCCCAGCCTGGCGCGGCGAACTGATCGCGCTTCTTGAGGATCAACCACTCATTCCCTTTGCCGCGCCCTTTCATCTGGACCAGCGCGAAATCGCCGTTGATCTTTTCGCCGTGCAAGCGGAACTTCAGGTCGCCACGCGCCAGTTGTTCGGCGCCGGAAGCGTCGCCCAGCAGTTCGAACGTCCCGCAGTCCCACAGCATCACGCTGCCCGCGCCGTAATTGCCCGCCGGTATGGTGCCTTCGAAATCGCCGTACTCGACCGGGTGATCCTCCACATGCGCCGCGAAATGCTTTACCGCAGGATCGAGCGTCGGACCCTTTGGCACGGCCCACGAT
>JBAVYH010000185.1:0-52109 GCA_049698695.1 Bryobacteraceae bacterium
GCTGGTATCTGAGCGTATAGGTACGCGAGGCGGCGGCGCCAGCCCGAAGGGCGAAAGAGAATAGCCCACGGCGCAAGCCGTGTGGAATCTGGTTGCTCCCTGCCAGCCCCGGAACGGGGCGGAAGACGGTTGGCGAAAACCTCTTCCGCCCCGTTCCGGGGCTTGTCCTCACCGCCAACTTATCCCGACGGCTTGCGCCGTGGGCTATTTTCTTTCGCTCCTACGGAGCTTAAAGGCGCGCCCGACGCTGGAAAGAGATCCACGTTTATGTCGTGCACCCGGCGTGCGGCAGGATAGGGAGCGCTCTTCGGTCCTCAGGGGAATTGCGTACTCGGGTTGGCGCGTCCCCTAGTGAGACGGCCGATTCTCGCTGCCGTGCTGGTAGCGTTCGAGGGTGGCGCGCAGGCCCCTCGCCACCTCTTGGTTGTGGGCCTGCACCGCCAGGTTCAGCGCGCGGCGGGTGGCCTCGATGGCCTCACTCTCGCGGCCGGCACGATTGTATGCCGAACCCAGCGCCGCCAGGCATTCCCAGTCTTTGCCACCGGTCAGTTGCACCGCCTTTTGCAGATGGGGAATGGCGGCGGCGGCGTTGCCTCCGCGGGTCAGCACGTAGCCGAGGTTGAAGCGGTACTCGGCCGAATCCGGCTTCAGCCCCACGGCCTTTTCCAAATGCACGCGCGCCTCTTCGGCGCGGCCCTCTTTGGCAAGGATAAATCCGAGTTTGTTATGCGCTTCGGCGGATTCCGGGGCAAGAGCCACCGCCGTCTCCAGATGTTCGATGCCTTCAGCATGCTGGCCGTTCTCGAAGAGCGCGGCTCCCAGGTCGGCTTGCAGCGGGGAATTGGTGGAATCCAGCGCCGCAGCCTTGCGATAATTGTCGACCGCCCCATTCAGGTCGCCGGTTTGCGCCTGCGCCAGCGCCAGATTGGCGAATGTGACCGCTTGTTTCGGATTCAGATCGCTGGACCTTCGATACTCCGCGATCGCGCCGCGGAGGTCGCCGGTCTCGCTGAGCGAAAAGCCCAGGTTGAAGTGTGCCCTGTCATCGTCGGAATCCAAGGCGAGAGCTTTGCGCCAAGCCGGGATGGCCTCGCCAAACCGGTTGTTCTTCATCATCTCGAGGGCTACGTTGAAGAGCCGGTAGAACTCCGTGGCGGGCGCGTCGATTCGCTCCAGGCCGCCCTTGGAGATGTTGAGGAATTCCGGAATGTTCGCAGCCCGGTTCGCGGCGGTGGTGTCGTCAATCAGAATCGCCGGGCTGTCGTTTCCATTTTCGTCGATGTGGGTGAGATAGAGCTGCGTGTACAGCGAGCGGCCCTTCGACGAAAAAACCAGCCAGCGTCCGTTGGGCGAAAAACTGTGCCAGGAGTTCATGATCTTCTGGTTCGAATTCAGCCGCCGGGCGACGCCGCCCTCCGCGGGGACGATATACAGATGGCTGTCGGGACGCATCAACAGGCCGGTCTTGTTTTGCACGAAGACGATCCACTTGCCATCGGGCGAGATCTTCGGGAAGTTGTTGCTCATACCGTTTTCCGAAGCGCCGGCGATTCTCTCCGGCGTGCCGCCCTTGCCGTCGTTGAACGGGATGCGGTAGAGGTCGTACTGAATCTGGGTTTCGTTCGGATCGTTGGCGTAGCGGGACTTCGGCTGTCCCGGCGGATACGGATCGAGCGCTTTCGCCCTGGAGAACACCAGGTAGCGTCCATCCGGGCTCCAGAAAGCGCACGCCTGGACGTACTCGGGGTCGTCGGCGCCGGGAAGTGGCTGCAGCTTGCCGCTCTCGCGGCTGTACCACGCCAGCACTCCTCGCGTCGGATAAAACACCTGGACGAAACCATAGGAAGGATAAAAGCCCTGGTAGAGCCTGTCGCCCAGATGCCTGCTGCCCGAACCAGGCACCTCGACGGAGGTCACCACGTACTTTCCGTTGGGCGAAACCTGCGACATGAAGCCGAACCGCTGCGGCGTGTTCTCGGTAAACTCGCTCCACTTGATGACGTAGCGCGTGCTGATGGAGCTGACTCTTTCAAGCGGCAGCAGAGCGTACAATCCTTTATTGTTGTTGGGGCCGTCCACGTCGAGCCCCAGCGTCTTGCCATCGCGCGAGAAGGAATGGCAGTTGGCGCAGGTGGGCAGGTCCTGCATCATGACCGTGCTCTGCGGCTGGTCGAAGTAGCGCAGGCGCCATTTGATCAAGGGAAGCAGCGAATCCGGCAGAGGCTTGATGATGCCTTTTTCTCCCTGTCCGTTGGAATCGACGAGGGGCACGTCGCGATAGAAGATCGGGGCGCCCACCGGATCGGTGGAAGTTTCAATGGTGACTTGCCCGCGCGAGACCGGCTGCGCCGGGTTTTGGGCGCCGAACCCGGTGATGACCACTTTCGCAGCATGCCGGCTGGAGCGCGTCTTCATCGCCGCCCATGTCGCCGCGTCCGGCTTCCAGGTATGCGCCGCGGCCTGTTCCGGGGTGAGCTTGGGCGGCACGAAGCCGCCGTAGCTGTCGTCCACCGGGCCAACGCGCATCAGCTCGCCGCGCGCAGTGACCCGAATGTCGGGCCCACCGTCGGCGAAGCCGATGTCGATCGCCCACCGGTTCGCGCTGCCCACGCCATCGCGCCACAAGAACGTGGGCGCCGTGAGATCGGGCGGAAAGATGGAGCCCTCGGCCGGGTAGTCTACGGTGATGCCGGAAAGCGAATTCGCGGCTGTCGATTGATCTGGCGTGGACGGTGTCTGGGGTCCATATCCTTCTACCAGAAAGACCGACACCGCGGAAGCAACTCCGGCGAGGAAGAGATAGGTGGGCGTTCTCACATTGGACCCCTGTGGATACCGCAAGCTTATCACGCTTGCAGCCTTCGCACCGATCTGGACCCCTGGCGGCGTGCGCGCGACCGGGCCGACGACTGGACCCGGCCCGGTTCAGCTTGCCTCGAACCGCTCTACCAGACCCTTCGGCGCCCTGTTGCGCCAGGCCGCGGCCAGCGCCCTGCGCACCACGGATTTATGGGCCGCCTTCAGGCGCACGGTGGTCGCGCCGCCGCGACCCCACGCGCCCGCGGCCGGCGCAAAGACGGCCGGATAGGCTCCTGCAAAGTTGTGCTGCTCCTCCGGCGGCAGTTTCACCATCGCCCAGCCATCCTCCGGATAGCCGAGCGTCGCGAAAATCTTGCCGCCGACCCGGAAATCCGGGTGGTCCTGGTGGGCGCGCTCCTCGGTCTCGGGAAAACTGAACGCGGCGCGGCGAAAATCGTCAGCGGTCATGGTTACACCCGTGAAAAAAACTCGCCCGCAAGGGGGCGTTGGCAAGCTGAAGCATGCCCCACCAATCTCCTATTTCCCCAAAACCTCCAAATACCGCGCCACGGCCTCGATCCCGCGGTAGAAATTCGGCAGGTGGAATTTCTCGTTGGGCGCGTGCAGATTGTCGTCCGGCAGCCCGAAGCCCATCATCACGCTGGGCACGCCCAGGTACTTATCGAACACGCCCACAATCGGAATCGACCCGCCCGACCGGATGTACACCGTCTCCTTGCCGAAGATCTGCTTCATCGCTTCGGCTGCGGCCTGGATATAGGGGTTATCGGGATCGGTCAGCGACGGGGCTCCGGCGCTCAACAGTCTCACCTCGGCCGTCACGCCCTTCGGACACACCGCCTTCACCGCAGCTTGAAACTGCGCTATCGCTTCGTCTACGCGCTGGTCCCCCACCAGGCGGGTGCTGATCTTGGCCACCGCCCGCGCCGGGATCACCGTCTTCGCGCCCTCGCCCACAAAGCCGCCCTTGATGCCGTGCACTTCCAGCGTGGGCCGCGCCCACACGCGCTCGAACAGCGGGACGCCGGGCTCGCCCACCAGCTCTTTGGCGCCCATTTCCTTCTCGGTGTATTCCTTCTCGTCGAACGGCAGCCGCGCCCAGGCGGCGCGCTCCTTGGCCGCCGGCGGCACTACCCGATCGTAGAATTTCGGGATGCGGATGCGGCCGTCGCGGTCCTTGAGCGCGCACAGAATCTCCGCGATGGCCATGATCGGGTTTGGCGCCGCGCCGCCATAAACTCCCGAATGCAAGTCGTGATCGGCGCCCTGTACGGCCAGTTCGTAATACACCAACCCGCGCAGGCCGATGCAGATGGTGGGCATCTCGGGCGCGAACATCTCGGTATCGCATACGATGGCCGCATCGGCCTTCAGCCGCGGCGGCTTGCTCTTCACGTACGCTTCGATGTGCTCGCCGCCGGTCTCCTCTTCGCCTTCCAGCAGGAACTTCACGTTGACCGGAAGTTTGCCGTGGGTTTTGAAGAGGCTTTCGACGGCTTTGATCTGGATATAAACCTGCCCCTTGTCGTCGCAGGCGCCGCGGCAGAAAATGTCGTTGCCGCGGACGGTGGGCTCGAACGGCGGCGACTTCCACTCGTCCAGCGGATCCGGCGGCTGGACGTCGTAATGGCCGTAGAACAGCACCGTCGGCTTGCCGGGCGCGCCCAGCCATTCGCCATACACCAGGGGATTGCCGCCCTTTGAGTCCTCGATCAGCTCGGCCGAGGTCATCCCCGCGCCCAGCAGTTCCTTCCTCGCGAACTCAGCCGCGCGCGCGATGTCCGGTTTGTGCTCGGAAAGCGCGCTGATGCTCGGAATCCGCAGAAATGCCTTCAATCCTTCCAGAAACTCGGCGTGGTGCTCCTGATAGTAGTTCACGTTAGTCTCCGTTCTCCAAAAGTCTCTAAGACTCGTTGACAAACTCCCCGAGTGGCAATCGCTGAATCGCAGGGCCTAAAGGCCATGAGTGGACCCCACGCCGGCACGGCTGAAGCCGTGCCCTGATACAAAGCCGCGGAATCATAATGCAAACTTGTGAGACAGGACATTGGCTTAGCCTCCCGTCTCACATAATCGCAGTCGGCGGCGCGGGTTCATCCGGCTGGCCGGCGTTCCTCAGTGGAAACCGGATCATCAGCACCGCCAGCCCCACCAGCACCACGATCGACAGCCAGTTGGTCCCCGCCCAGGTCCAGTCCGGCAGGATGCTGTGGCCGTAGCTCTTCTCCGCCGCGCGGAATCCGGCCACCAGCAGGCCGCACAATGCCTCGCCCGCGATCAGCCCCGACGCCGTGAGCACGCCGGCATTCTCGATGCGCGCCTTCTGCGCGTCGTTGAAGTCGCCGCTCTCGCGGTAGCGGTCGGTGGCCCAGCGGAAGAGGCCGCCGATGAAGATGGCGAACGTGGTCTCCAGCGGCAGGTACATGCCCACCGAGAACAGCATGGGGCTCTTCACCTCCACCAGAATCAGACCGAAGCCCATCAGAATCCCGACCACCACCAGCGGCCACGCCATGTTGCCGCCCACGATGCCCTTCGCCAGCGACGCCATCAGCCCCGCCTGCGGCGCCGAAAGTTGCGCCGAGCCGAAAGTGTACGCGCGGTGCAGCCACATCAGCGGGAAGAACAACGCCAGGCTGGAGACCACAATGCCCAACAGGTCGCCCATCTGCATCTTGGCCGGCGTGCCGCCCAGAATGTGCCCGGCCTTCAGGTCCTGCAGCATCTCGCCCGCCACTGCCGAGGAGACGCACACCACCGCCGCTACGCCCAGCACCGCGCTGATGCCGGCGTTGCCGCGCAGCCCCATCGCCACCATCAGCAGCGCCGCCACCACCAGCGTGCACAGCGTGAGGCCGGAGACCGGATTGTTCGAGGAACCGATCATCCCCACCAGGTTGCCCGAAACCGCGGCAAAGAAGAACCCCAGCACGATCATGACAATCGCTGCCACCGCCGCTCCGGCGATCTGGCCGGCAAAGTAGTAGTACAGCGCCACCATGCAAATGAACACGGCCGCCATCCCGCCGAATACCACCTTGCTGTTCAGGTCGCGTTGCGTGCGGCTGGTGCCTTCATGTGCCGCCGCGGACTTCTTCAGGTCGGCCACGGCGCGCTTCATGCCAATGCCGAGGTTCTTGCGCATGCGGAACAGGGTGAACGCGGCGCCCACCATCATGCCGCCCACCGCGATCGGCCGCACGACGTTGTACCAGGTTGAGCCGGCGACGTCCGCCCAACCGGCTTCACCTTTGACGTAGGGCTGCAGTTGCGGCCCTAGGAAGAACGCCAGCAGCGGCACCAGCAGTCCCCAGGCGAAGACGCCGCCGGCGAAGTTCAGCGCGCCCAGCCGTGGTCCGATGATGTACCCCACGCCCAGGTACGCGGGGCTGATGGCGGGAGCGGAAAACGTCGTCATGGCGCCGGCCTGCACCGTTGGCGTGCCCGGCATCCGCGTCAGCTTAACCATGCTCTTTCCCAGCTCCCCGACATGCAGCAGGAAATCCCGGCTGGCGGCGAAGAGGTTGATGGCGCCCAGGAAGAACACGACCGCCCCCAGGCCCATGTTGGCAAAGAGAATCTTGGCGGCTTTGGCTCCTTGCTGGCCGGCTTTGTGAATCTCGGCTGCGGCCACCGACTCGGGGAATGGAAGCTCGGGATCCTCCACCATCACGCGGCGCAGCAGGGTTACGAACAGAATGCCCAGCGTGCCGCCCACCGCCATCAGCGCCACCGATTTCCAGTAGCCGTGCTCCAGGTCGAAGGCCGGCCAGACCCCCGCCAGCACGAATGCAGGGATGGTGAACACCGCGCCGGCTGCCACCGACTCCCCGATCGATCCGATGGTACGGGCGATGTTCTCTTCCAGCAGCGAGCCATTCATCAGCCGCAAGATCGCCATGCCGATGACCGCGGCGGGATAGGTAGCCGCGATGGTCATACCGGCGCGCAAGCCGAGGTACAGGTTGGCCGCTCCCAGGATGACGGTCATCATCAAGCCCAGCACGATCGCCCGAATTGTGAACTCTCGCAAGTCGGTTTTGTCCGGCACGTACGGCCGGAATTTCTTTTCATCGGTAGGCGTCATTGTAGTTTCGCCCTCACTTTATCACTTAACGATTTGCCGTCAACCGTCTTCCCTTGGAGCTTCGCCTGGGCGGCCTTCATCACCACGCCCATCTGCTTGAGCGATGTCACGCCGGTCTCGGACAGCGCAGCGGCGATGGCGGCCTCGATTTCCGCTTCCGTGGCGCCCGGCGGCAGGTAGGTTTCAATCAGCCTTCGCTCGGCTTCTTCCTTCTCCGCCTGTTCCGCCCGGCCCGCCTTGCGGAAAGCGTCGGCGGCGTCGATGCGCTGCTTGATCAGCGATTTCAACACGGACATCTCGGCCGCTTCATCGAGCGGCTTGGGCGAATCCACCTTCAGCTTCATGAGCGCGGCCTTGATCATGCGGAGCGCGCTCAAACGGGCCTCTTGCCTGGCCTTCATGGCCGCAACCATGTCTTGCTGCACCTGATCGATGAGAGGCATGATGAATGTTATTCTAAGACACGGGCATCCCCTATGCACATCAAAGAGCGACGTTTATCGGCTTCCTTCCAGGCGCCCTCGCTGCCGCCGGGGGACCGGGCGATGATGTGCAGGCCGCCGGCGCCCGACGCTTTCCTACACTTATGAACATCCTAGTTGCCGAGCCTATCGCCGCAGCCGCCCTCGATCTGTTGCGCGGCGAGCCTGGCTGGAACGTCATCGTTTCCAATCCTAAAGAATACGCGCAGCATCTGGCGCAAGCCGAAGCGCTGCTGGTTCGCAGCGCCGTCCAGGTCACTGCCGACGTGTTGGCTAAGGCGCCGAATCTCCGCGTGATCGGGCGCGCCGGCGTGGGCGTCGACAACGTCGATCTGGATGCCGCCACCACGGCGGGCGTGCTGGTGATGAACACTCCCGGCGGCAACGCCGTCTCGGTAGCCGAGCACACGCTGGCGCTAATGCTGGCCATGGCGCGGCACATCCCGCAGGCCAGCGCCTCCACCCGCGCCGGCAAGTGGGAAAAGAAGAAGCTGATGGGCAATGAGCTGCGCGGCAAGACGCTCGGCATCGTCGGGCTGGGCAGCATCGGCCGCGAAGTGGTGAAGCGCGCCCGCGCCTTCGAGATGCGCGTGGTGGCGCACGATCCCTACGTGACTTCGAAGATCGCCGAAGACGTTGGCGCGGAACTTCTCGATCTTGCCGCGCTCTACGCCCAGAGCGACTACATCACGCTGCACGTGGCCGCCACGGCGGAAACCACGGGCATGCTTTCGCGCGAAGCGTTCGCGGCGATGAAGCCGGGCGTGCGCATCGTCAATTGCGCTCGCGGCGAGCTGGTGGATGAAGCCGCCCTTGCCGAAGCCGTCGCCTCCGGCAAGGTCGCCGGCGCCGCGGTGGACGTGTTCGCCACCGAGCCAGTTCCCGCCGGCTATCCGCTGTTCGTTTCCGAAGCCGTGCTGGCCACGCCCCACATCGCCGGCTCCACCGAGGAGGCGCAGGAGATCGTGGGCGTGCGCATCGCCCAGCAGGTGGTCGAGTACCTCAAGAATGGCGTGGCCATCAACGCCGTCAACATGCCGGCGCTTTCGCCCGAGCAGTACCGCGCGCTCAGGCCGTACATGGCCCTGGCGGAGCGGCTGGGCAATTTCGCGGCACACATCGCCGGCGGCAATCCGCGCATCGTGCGGCTCACCTACTTCGGCCGCATCGCCGACGGCAATACCAACCTGCTGCGCAACGCCGGAGTGGCTGGCGCACTGGCGCGCTCGACTTCGAAAAAGGCCAACCTGGTGAACGCCATGTCGATCGCCGAACATCGCGGCTGGACGGTGCAGGAAGGCCGCGAGCCGCGCTCCGGCCACACCGATTCCATCCGCCTGGACCTGATCACCGAAAGCGGCGTCGCCACCGTCGAAGGCGCCGTGTTGCTGGCCAAACCGCGCCTCCTGCAGGTGGATGGCATTCAATGCGAAGCGGCCCTGGCCGGCTCGCTCATCTTCATGAAGAACCAGGACGTGCCGGGCGTCATCGGTCACGTGGGAACGGTGCTCGGCCGCAACCGGATCAATATCGCGAATTTTTCGCTGGGGCGCCGCGATGCCGCCACCGATCCGGGGCAGCCGCTCGAAGCCGTGGCCCTGGTCTCGACTGACGGCCTGGTGCCGGAAACCGTGCTGGTGCAGTTGCGCGATCACCCGGCCGTCAAATTCGCGCGCGCGGTCGAGTTCGAGTAAGTATATGAAGCCATCACTGACACCTAAGAATCCGTGCTTCTCCTCCGGGCCCTGCGCCAAACGGCCCGGCTGGACTCTGGACGCCCTGAAAGACGCCGCGGTCGGGCGGTCGCACAGGGCCAAGATCGGCAAGAACAAGCTGGCGGAAGTCATCGAGCGGAGCAAGAAGCTGCTGGGAATGCCGCAGAGCCACATTCTCGGGATTGTTCCCGCCTCCGATACCGGCGCCGTCGAGATGGCCCTCTGGTCGCTCGTGGGCGAGCGCGGCGTCGACGTGTTTTCGTGGGAGAGTTTCGGCGGCGGCTGGGCGACGGATTGCAAGAAGCAGCTCAAGTTGAAAGATCTGCGCCTCTTTCAGGCCGACTATGGCAAGTTGCCGGACCTGCGCCAGGCGGATTGGAGCCACGACGTTGTCTTCCCGTGGAACGGGACCACTTCGGGGGTGCGCGTCCCGAATGGCGATTGGATCGCAGCCGATCGCGCGGGGCTTTCGGTCTGCGACGCCACCTCGGCGGTCTACGCGATGGATGTGCCATGGGACAAACTGGACGTCGTGACCTGGTCCTGGCAGAAGGTCCTGGGCGGTGAGGCCGCGCACGGCATGCTGGCGCTCAGTCCCCGAGCAGTCCGGCGGCTGCAAGGATACGCACCGGATCGCCCGCTGCCGAAAATCTTCCGCATGACCAAGGGCAGCGAACTGATCGCCGGTATCTTCGAAGGCGAGACGATTAACACCCCCTCGATGCTTTGTGTGGAAGACGCGCTGGACGGGCTGAAGTGGGCGGAATCGATTGGCGGGCTGCCGGCGCTCCTGGCGCGATCGAGCGCCAACCTGAAAGCGATCGAGGATTGGGTTGCGCAATCTTCCTGGGCCGCGTTTCTGGCAGAGGAGAAGGCGATTCGCTCCAACACGTCGATCTGTTTGAAGATCGTCGACCCCGCCTATCTGGCGCTGCCTGCCGAGGAGCAGGCCAAGAACGCCAAGGCGATCGTCTCTCTGCTGGACAAAGAGAAGGCGGCTTATGACATCGGCGCCTACCGCGATGCGCCTCCGGGACTGCGCGTGTGGGGTGGCGCAACCGTGGAAACCGCAGACATCAAAGCCCTCCTGCCGTGGCTGGATTGGGCGTACGCGGAAATCAAGGCGAAGTTCTAGGCCTTTCAGGAAATAGCCAGTTGCAATCGCCGGCAACCAGTCCCTTTGGCCGTGGCCCTGGATGCGTCTCGGAGCCGCGGCCGTTGTCAGGGGTTGCAGCGCTCGTTACTTAGCTCGCCGCAACTCTCCGCCGTCGCGCCGCCAGCTCACACCTGGATCGCGACCTTGTCGCCGGCCAAATCGTATCCTTCATCCTTGGCGGTCCTGACGGCATCGGTCCGCAGGCTCTCCTGGTCGGCATCCTTCGAGCCTTTCCAGTGGCGGCGAATCACTTCGTCGCCCACATGGATGCGCACCAGCCATTTCGATTTCCCGCTATCCCACGAAACTTCCGCCCGCTCGGCACGTATCACAGGCATAAAGAACTCTCCCGCTGGCGGGGCACACTCACCGGTGCCCCGGTGCTGCTTAGAATGTACACCACATTTGCCCGTCGGGAAAGGGGCCGGACGGGGGCGGCTTAGCCTCTCGTCTTTGCGGTTTTCCAAATTACCGGACGAGGAGCGTGGCTCTGTCAGTTAATCGTGTACGCGGCCCTGAGCGCGAAGGGTGCGATCTCAATGTCGAATTGGGTCCCGTCCGCGCGGGCCATCTGATAGGTACCCCGCATCCTGCCTATGGGGGTTTTGAGGGGGCACCATGACGAGTATTGGAACGATTCGCCCGGCGCCAGCACGGGCTGCTCGCCGATAACGCCCGGACCAGTGACTTCTTCGGTGTGCTCCGAGGCGTCGGTGATGATCCAATGCCGGCTGAGCAGTTGAACCGTCTCCGATCCCTGATTCGTAATCCGGACCGTGTACTCGAAGACCCAGTCACCCTGCTGCTGCCGCGAGTTCTCGGGGGAGTGCCGCGACATGACTTCGACGCGGATGGAGTTGGTCACCGCGTCGGACATCTGGGCTAGCTCGGATTCGAGATTGGGCATGGTCAGACGCCCATCATATCAGGCCAGTCGCCACCTGTGCGGCGCTTCAGAGACGGGACGTTAGTGTCATGCCGCACAAGTTCGTGACGTGATTCCTCGGCTCTTTATCAGACGGGACGCTACCGGAGGCCGGTCGAGACCAGCGGCTCCGTTTCATGATGTTTTTTGAATTTGCGCTTCACGTCCGGCCAGAATTCCTTGAGGACGTTGGAAAATGCGTCCGTGCCGCACGCCACGAGCAGCCTTTCCAAGTTATCGTGCCAGTCGCGCGTATCGGGGTAATACGCGTTCGAGATGGCTACAGCAGCCGCGTTGCCGCCCCATTCGGAAAAGTTGAAGGTGCGGCGGCCGGAATCCATGCGGGCCACCTCGATCGACTCCAGCGCATACAGCGTCCGGTGCAGCTTGGATCCTGCCCCTAAGCGGAAGTAGCGCGGATCCTGATGGAACGCCGCGGGGATGAATCCCTCCGTCATCATGTTGCCGATCAACTGGTCCCCGTAAGCGGTGCCGAATCGCTTGGCGTATCCCTGCATCCCCTGGCCGAAGGAAGGATTCTGATTTTCGATCTGATAGAGCGCGGCGAATGCCGCGGCAGTGGGAAACACCGGCCAATCGAAAGAGTCCTTAGCTGCGATGGTGATCTTCTGTTTGGCAGTGATGCTGTGAAAGGGGATGGAGTTTTCCGTAGTGCGGTTGTTCGGAAGCACGCCGAAAATGCGCTTGTCCTCCGGCGCCTGCACCGGCGGTGGCGGGACGGGCTGCACGGTTGGCGGATCCGCGGCCGGCGGCGCTGCATTATCCGGCTGCGGGACAGACTGCCCGAGAGCCGGCACTATCTGGGACACAGCCGCCAAGAGCACAAAGAGAGCGGGGATTCCTAAACGTCCGATTGACATTCTCTTCTTAGACAGATGCGTGCCCGGCGATCTCGTTTCGCCAACTTTCCGTTTGCCCGGAGGCTGGCCCTTAATTGACATTTCCGCCGGGCGGGGGAACGTTCCATAGTTTTGCTTTGGCGCCCCTGCTCATCGCTCATGGCCCGCGCCGGTTCCGCGCCCTGCATGGTACGTTAGTGGGTGAAATGGCTGCCACGGAATCAACCATGCTGGGGCTCGGCACTGTCGCGCCGGATTTCGAACTGCAGGACGTTGTGAGCAACCGCGTGGTGCGGCTCGACAGCTTCACGCGTGAGGGCCTTCTGGTGATGTTCCTGTGCCGGCATTGCCCTTACGTCAAACATATTGCGCCAGGCTTGGCGGCGCTGGCCAAAGATTACGCAGGCACGGAGCTTGATATCGTCGCCATCTCTTCCAATGACGCCGGACAGCATCCCGACGATGCGCCGGATGGGCTGCGGGCGATGGCGAGCGAGCTTGGCTTCTGGTTCCCCTATTGTTACGACGAAACGCAGCAGGTAGCCGTGGCTTATCAGGCTGCCTGCACGCCCGATTTCTTCCTCTTCGATGCCGGCCGCAAGCTGGTCTACCGCGGCCAGTTTGACGACGCGCGGCCGGGCAACGGGGTCCCGGTGACGGGCCGGGATCTGCGCGCGGCCCTCGATGCCACGCTCGCCGGCCACGCGGTCGCCGTCCGGCAGAAACCGAGCATCGGCTGCAATATCAAGTGGAAACCTGGCAAGGCACCGGCCTACTACCGCTAGGGTTTGCCGCGGGGCCGGCGTCGCTGGTCTCCGCCGGGCCGCCGCGCGCGCCCGCGGCTGCCCGGGATTGGCTATACTATTGTTTTCCCCTTGTAATCAGGAGTTCTCTCACGCATGTTTGATCTGTTTCGCAGCCGAGAAAAATCGGTGCGCATCCTTTTGGGCGCGCTGCTGGTGGTGGTGGCGCTTTCCATGCTCACCTACCTGGTGCCCAATTACGGTACGGGCGCTCCCACGGCGGACTCCGTAGTGGCATCGGTCGGCAAAGACGATATCACGACGGGCGAGGTCATGCACCTGATCCAGAGCACGATGCGCGGCAAGCAACTCCCCCCCGAGCTGATCTCCACCTACATCCCGCAGATGATCCAGGGGATGGTAAACGAACGGGCACTCGCATACGAGGCCACGAGGTTGGGCTTCCAGGTTAGCGACGGCGATCTGCGCGCCGCCATCCAGCAGATAATTCCCAGCCTGTTTCCCGACGGCAAATTTGCCGGCAAGGACGCCTATGCGGCGGTACTGGCCGAGCAGCAGTTGACCATTCCCGAATTCGAGACTAGCCTGCGGCGCCAGATCCTGATCACCAAACTGCGCGAAGTTGCGGTGGAAGGCACCATCGTCTCCAATCTCGAAATTGAGCACGCCTACCAGGAGCGCAACGAGAAAATCAAGATCCAGTACGCGATCGTAACGGGCGACAAGTACCGCGCGGAGGTGAACCCCACCGAGAAGGATCTGGAGAACTACTTCAAGGTGAACCAGGCGCTCTACATGGTGCCGGAATCGAGAAACCTGGCGGTCCTGATTGCCGATCAGGCGAAGATCGCCGATTCCCTCGTCCCGGTCGACGCCGACCTGCTGCGGATGTACAACCAGAATAGGGAAAGCTTTCGCACTAAGGAGCGGGTCCACGCGGAGCACATTCTGCTGAAGACCGCCGACAAGACGCCGGCCGAAGATGCCAAGTTGAAGGCGCAGGCCGAGGACCTGGTGAAGCAGCTCAAAGGCGGCGCCAATTTCGCGGAACTGGCGAAGAAGTACTCCGAGGATACAGGTTCGGCCGACAAGGGCGGGGACCTTGGCTGGATTGAGCGAGGGCAAACCCTGCCGGAGTTCGAGCGAGTCGCGTTCGCGCTGAAGCCGGGCGAAACCAGCGGCGTCGTCAAGACCGAAGTAGGCTATCACATCATCCGCGTGCTCGCGCACGAAGACGCGCACCTGCCCTCGTTCGAAGAGGTGAAAGCGCAGCTCGCCACCAACTGGAAGAACGACCAGGTGAACGACATCGTGCAGCAGATTTCGGACAACGCGCAAACGGCTCTGCAGAAGGATCCGCTCCATCCCGATGAAGTCGCGGCCCGGTTCCATATGCAGGTGGTACATGCGGACGCCGTGCGGCCGGGCCAGTCGCTGCCGGAAATCGGCACCAACTCCGATTTCGATTCCTCGATCGCCGGGTTAAAGCAGGGCCAGGTTTCGCAACCCGTGGCTCTGCCGGGGAACAAGCTGGCGCTGGCCGTGGTTACGGCGGTGATTCCGGCGCGGCCCAGCACGTTGGCCGAAGTCGAGAATCAGGTGCGCGACGCCATCGTGCGGAACCGGCTGGCGGCCGCCGTGCAAACCCATGCCAAGGAGCTCGCCGACAAGGCCAAAGCCAACGGTGGCGACCTGGCGGCGGCAGCCAAGTCGATGGGACTCGAAGTCAAGACCTCCGGGGAGTTCACCCGTGCGGGCACGATCGAAGGTATCGGCCCAGCCAGTTACGTGCATGAAGGATTCTCCCTGCCCGATGGCGCGGTCTTCGGTCCTCTGGGCACGCCGCAGGGCGGTTCGGTGGTTGCCAAGGTGATTGAGCATGTGCCGGCCGATATGTCTCAATTGGCCCTGTCCCGATCCGCCGTCCGCGACGAGATCAAGAGCCAGCGCGCGCGCGACCGTAACACGCTGTTTGAAGACGGTGTGCGTGAGGCTTTGCGCCGGGATGGCAAGCTGAAATATCACCAGGACGTTATCGACCGCCTGGTGGCGCAGTACCGCAGCAGCTAAGCGCATGCTGCGCGAGCTGTTCGACCTCTACCGGTCGCTGACCGACCCGGAACGGCTGAGCCATCTGCTGCACACCCTGCTCGCGGGCTGGGCCGGCTACGCCGCACTCTTCGCCGTGGTGTTTTCGGAAACGGGCTTATTGGTCGGTTTCTTTCTGCCCGGCGATTCGTTTCTGTTCACCATTGGCGTGGTGGCGGGCTTCGGCGCGCTCGACATCCGGCAGGTGAATCTATTGTTGATGCTGGCGGCGATGCTGGGCGATTCCACCGGATACCTGCTGGGCCGGAAAACAGGCCCCAAAATCTTCAGCCGCCCCGATTCGCTGTTCTTCAAACAGGAATACGTCACGCGCACCCACCGTTTCTATGAACGCTACGGCGGGAAGACCATCGTGTTGGCCCGTTTCGTACCGATTGTCCGCACCTTTTCCGCCTTCGTGGCGGGCGTCAGCCAGATGCCGTATCTGCGATTCGTGCCTTTCAGCGTGTGCGGGGCCATCGGCTGGGTATTCCTGATGACCTCGCTTGGCTACCTGCTGGGCCAGGTTCCCCTGGTGCGGCACAACTTCGACAAAGCGATCCTGATCATCATTTTCATTTCGCTGCTGCCCACTTTTATCGAAACATGGAGGGCGCGCCGGAAGGCGTAGCACGGATTCTCCGGCGCGCGGTCGGCAGCCGGGCGGACATGCCCGGCCCTACGGCTGGCGCGGCGTGTGGCGCTTTGCCGGGTCCGGCTCCGGGCTGAGCAGGTTGAAGCCGCCGCAGCCGGGGCAGTGGTAGGACTCGACCGGCCCGAATTTGCGCCAGCCCGAAGCGTGTTTCCGGAGATACGCTTCGGATTGGCCGGAGCCGCAGCGCACGCAGACGTTGACCCACGGCTCGCGGGCCTCGCCGGGATCGGCGGCGCCGAAGTGGAATTCCCAGCCGTAGCGGCTCAGGCCGCTGCCGAAGACACGGTCCATTGTACGCAGCGACCAGAGAAGAACGGCCAGGAATCGCTCGTCGCCGTTGGCGAACAACAGTAACTTCCGGGGCGGCCGGCAGCGCAGGCTGTGGGCATTGAGAAACGAGAGCGATGAGTAAAGAGCCCGCGTGGAGCGGTGGGCGAGGCCAGTCAGCCGCTCAATCAATGCAATGACCTCGGCCGGCGTGCGAAACGGGTTGACGTGGCCGCCGCCGCGGCCCATCCAGCGGTAAATGCGGTCGGTCAGAGTGGCGGCGTCGGGAACCGCCACGTATAGCCCTGCGCCCGGCTTGGCAACGCGGCCCATTTCGCACACCACGGCTTCGAGCTCGACGAAATGCTCCAGGCTGTGGTTGCTCACCAGAAGGTCGAAAACACCGTCGGCAAAGGGCAGGCGGGCGGCGTCGCCGCGCACCAGACAACCCGAAACGCCGGCCGAATCGAACTTGAGGTCCAGGCGCACCACGCACACGTCGTCCCGGACGCTGGGGAAACTGCCCGCAGCGGCCCCCAGGTCCAGCACGCGGGCGCCGGAGGGCAGCCGGCTCAACAGGTGGATCATCGGTGGCGCATCCTTCCGGTTCGGCGCGCAGGCGCCTGTGTCAGTTATATCCTGTTATGGAGGTTTTCTCCATGCGCTCGCATAGATTGATCTATTCCCTTGCCGGACTTGCCGCAGCGGGGACGCTGCTGTTCGCCCCCTGGCTCCTGGCGGAGGAAGGCATGTGGACTTTCGATAATCCGCCAGTCAAACAACTCCAGGACAAGTACCACTTCACGCCGACGCAGCAGTGGCTCGACCACGTTCGCCTTTCCTGCGTGCGCCTGAATGACGGCGGATCCGGCTCGTTCGTCAGCCCGCACGGCCTGCTGCTGACGAACCACCACGTGGCCCGCGGCCAACTGCAGAAGAACTCGAGCGCAGGCCACGATTACCTCCGTGACGGGTTCTACGCCGCTACTGGGGCGGAGGAAATGAAGTCCCCGGATCTCGAAGTCAACGTTCTGATCTCGATGGAGAATGTCACGCCGCGCGTCATGGAGGCGGTGCAGGGAGCGAAATCGCCCGAGCAGCAATTTGCGGCGCGCAAGGCGATGATCGCGGAGATAGAGCGCGAAAGCCAACAGAAGACCGGCCTCCGCTCCGATGTCGTTACTCTCTACCAGGGTGGTGAGTACTGGCTCTATCGCTACAAGAAATACACCGATGTACGCCTCGTCTTTGCACCGGAACAGCAAATCGCTTTTTTCGGCGGCGATCCCGACAATTTCACTTATCCACGATATGACCTCGACATGGCTCTGTTCCGCGTTTACGAGAACGGGAAGCCGATCGACAGCAAGGACTATCTGAAATGGAATCCCGCCGGCGCCGCCGAGGATGAGCTGGTGTTCGTCGCCGGCAACCCGGGCTCCACCTCGCGCCTGGACACCATGGCGCAGCTCGATTATCTGCGCGATGTCGGCCTGCCCGACCGGCTCAAAATGATCAGAAGCAGGATCGCCGCACTCGATGGCTATTCGGCGCAGGGGAAGGAACAGGCCCGTGAAGCGGCTTCCCAGATCTTCTTCCTTCAGAACAGCCTCAAGGCCGATGAGGGGGTTATCCGCGGGCTGCTCGATCCGCGAATCATGGCCAAGAAGCAGGCGGAGGAGAACGAATTCAAAGCCACCGTGATGGCCCATCCGGAATGGGCGGCGGCTTACGGCGGCGCCTGGGAGGCGATCGCCGGCGCCGAAAAGAAGCTGGCGTCGCGCAGCCAGGAGCGATTTTTCCACGGGATCGATTCCCAGCTCGCAACGCTGGCGATGGACATCGTGGAGTATGTGGCGGAGGTCCGCAAGCCCGACGGCGAGCGTCTTCCGGGATTCCACGAAGCCGAGATCGATTCGCTGAGATTCCGCCTCTTCTCGCCGGCCCCGATTTATCCCGGCATGGAGATTGCGCGCATCACGGGCTCGTTGGAGCTGGACCTGTCCGAGATGGGACCGAACGATGCCTTCCTGAAAACGGTGCTGGACGGACGCTCGACCAAAGACGCGGCCGCTGCCTTGGTCGACGGCACGAAACTCGCCGATCCCGCCCTGCGCCGCAAGCTGGTGGATGGCGGAGAGGCGGCCGTCGCAGCCTCCGACGATCCCATGATCGTGCTGGCGCGCAAGCTCGATCCTGGGCGGCGCGAAATGATCCATTGGATCGAAGACAACGTGCAAAGCGTCGAACAGCACGCCGGGGAGCAACTCGGCAGGGCGCGCTTTGCGGTCTTTGGAAAGTCCGTTTACCCCGACGCCACGTTCACTTTGCGGCTTTCTTACGGGCAGGCGCGGGGCAATCCGATGAACGGCACTAAGGCGCCTTACAAGACCACTTTCTTTGGCTTGTATGACCGCGCCAACAGTTTCGATTTCCAGCCGCCTTTCAACCTGCCGGCACGCTACGCGGGCAACCACGACAAGCTGAATTTGGCCACGCCCTTGGATTTCGTCACCTCCAATGACGTGGTGGGAGGTAATTCCGGCTCTCCGGTGATCAATCGCACCGGTGAAATCGTGGGCCTGGTATTTGACGGCAATATCGAATCCCTGGTCGGCGATTTCGTCTACGATGGCGCAACCAATCGCACGGTCGCTGTGCACACGGCCGCCATGACCGAGGCGCTGCGCAAGGTTTACAACGCCGGCGCGCTGCTCAAGGAGATTCTGGGCGAATAGGCTCGCCGGAAAACTGGCCGAAAAGCCGCGTTAACGGTACCGGCGGCTAGCGGCCGGGCAGGGAATTCCTGCACCCTTGGTGCCTGACGGCGCATCTGTTAAATAAATGTGGTATTCAGGACCCGATTTATTCGGGCAACTTGCGCGCGCCAGGAGAAACAATTAAGATATCGAAGTAGGCTTACTCCGAATTTACGGGGGCAGAATGATCTATTCTCGATCGGCCGAATACGCGATACGCGCTTTCGTGCACCTGGCCCAGGTGCCCGATGGCAGATACGCCATGGTGAAGAACATTGCGGAGGGCGAGGATATCCCCGCGCACTTCCTGGCAAAGATCCTGCAGCAGCTCGCACGCAAGGGACTTCTGCGGTCGAGCAAAGGTCCGACCGGCGGATTCGCGCTGCGGGTGGATGCGAGCGACATCCGCTTGCTGGATATCGTCGAGGCGTTGGACGGCTTGGCGCCTTACCAGCAGTGCGCCAGCGGGCTTGCCGAATGCAACGACGACATGCCCTGTTCCATGCACGATAGCTGGGTGGCCCTGCGTTCGCGTATCATGGATTATCTAGGCAAGAATTCGATCGCGGACCTGGCCAAGGCGCTGGAACAGAAAAAGAAGAGTCTGGCAGTCAGCAAGGCGCGCAAGACCAGGCGCGCGGCCGCGAAACGGGCATAGTCAGACCGCGGCCCGCCGGAGCATTCACCGGTTCGGGACTGCGAATATGGATCCGGAGGCATGATGGGCCAATCTGTCCTTGTCCCCATGGTGGTCGAACAGACCTCGCGGGGCGAACGCGCATACGATATTTACTCCCGGCTGTTGAAAGAGAACATCATCTTTCTGGGCACGCCGATTGACGACCAGGTCGCGAACCTGATCATCGCCCAGTTGCTGTTCCTCGAGGCCGAAGACCCGGAGAAGGATATTTCCATTTACATCAATTCTCCCGGTGGTTCGATCACGGCTGGCCTCGCCATTCTCGACACCATGGCCTTCATTCGTCCCGATATTGTGACCATCTGCGTGGGACAAGCGGCGTCCATGGCGGCGGTGCTGCTGGCCAAAGGCACCAAGGGCAAGCGGTTCAGCCTGCCGAATTCCCGCATCATGATTCACCAGCCGTCTATGCAAGGACTGGCAGGGCAGGCGGCGGACATCGACATTTACGCGCGAGAGATCCTGCGGATGCGCGAGATCCTCAACACCATGCTGGCGGATGCGACCGGCCAGCCGGTGGACCGCATCGCCAAGGACGTGGACCGCGATTACATCATGGAGCCCGACGGTGCGGTGGAGTACGGCATGATCGACCGCGTCATCTCGAGCCGTGAAATGGCGCCGGTACCGATCAAGGGTTAGGCTTGCCGCCCCTTCCGCGCGGCCCTGCCCGAGAAGAGGGTAGCGTGCTCATCAACCTCGCTCCCGTGGCGCCCAAGCGGCCCGAGTGGCTGCGCGCGCCCGCGCCCGCCGGCGAACACTACCAGGACATCAAGCAGCTCATCACCCGCCTGCGCCTGCACACGGTTTGCGAAAGCGCCGCCTGTCCCAATGTGGGAGAGTGCTGGAATCACCGCACGGCCACGTTCATGATCCTGGGCAACGTGTGCACTCGGCGGTGCGGATTCTGCGCGGTGGAAAAGGGCGCGCCGCTGCCGGTGGATTACGACGAGCCGCAGCGCGTGGCGGAGGCGGTGGCGGCCATGGGGCTGAAATTCGCGGTCGTCACCAGCGTGAATCGCGACGACCGCGAGGACGGGGGCGCGGAGTTGTTCGCGCTGGTCATCGCCGCGATTCGCCGCCGCGTCCCGGGCTGCGGAGTCGAGGTGCTGGTGCCCGATTTTCAAGGCAGCCACGCGGCGGTGGAAACCGTGCTCGAAGCCGCGCCGGACGTGTTCAATCACAACACCGAGACCGTGCCGCGCCTTTACCGCCAGGTGCGCCTGGGCGCGCGCTATGAGCGCTCGCTCGACGTGCTGGCGCACGCCAAACGAACCGCGCCCGCCGTTCCCACCAAGTCCGGGCTGATGCTGGGACTGGGCGAGACCAACGCGGAAGTCCTCCAGGTGATACGCGACCTGAGGGAGCATGGGGTCGATATCCTCACTCTCGGCCAGTACCTTCGGCCGTCGCCGAAGCATCTGCCCATCGTGCGCTACGTGCCGCCGGAGGAATTCGCCGAGCTGCGGGCGGCCGCCCGCGAAATGGGTTTCGGCCACGTGGAGGCGGGGCCGCTGGTGCGCAGCTCATACCACGCGTTCGAATCGGCCCGCGAGGCGCAGCGGATTGAGAGCTCGAATGCCGGGTAGTGCAGCGGCTGGCGCCGCCCGGTGGCGATGAGCGCCTCGCCACTTCGCAACCGGCTGCTGCTGGTGGCGGCGGCGGTGCTGTTTTCCACCGGCGGCGCAGCCATCAAATCCGCAACTCTCAGTGGCTGGCAGGTGGCCGGCTGCCGCTCCGGGGTGGCCGCGCTGGTTCTGCTGGCGGCGCTGCCCGAAGCGCGCCGCGGCTGGAGCTGGCGCATCGTTCCGGTGGCTGCGGCGTATGCCGCCACGCTGATCGCCTTCGTCATCGCCAACCGGCTGACCACCTCCGCCAACGCCATTTTTCTGCAATCCACGGCTCCGCTTTATCTGCTCTTGCTCAGCCCGCTGCTGCTCAAGGAGCCGATCCATCGCGAAGGGCTGTTTTACATGCTGGCGGTTGCGGCGGGCATGGCGTTGTTCTTCGTGGGCAGCCAGCCGGTGCTGGCCACCGCGCCAGATCCGCCGCGCGGCAACATGGTCGCCTTGTTCTCCGGCCTGAGTTATGCTCTGACGCTGGCCGGCTTGCGGTGGGTGGGCCGCCGCCCTGAGCGCGATGCGGGTCTGGCGGCGGTTACCATGGGCAATGTCCTGGCCTGCGTGGCCGCGCTGCCGATGGCGCTGCCGCTGCGGTCGTTCTCCTTCGCCGATGGCGCGGTGATCTTATACCTCGGCGCGTTCCAGATAGGCTTGGCCTATGTTTGTGTCACGCGCGCCATGCGCCACGTGACCGCTTTTGAGGCCAACACGGTGCTGTTGCTCGAAACGGCGCTGAATCCCGTCTGGACTTGGATGGTGCACGGCGAGCGCCCGCCGGCGCTGGCGTTGACCGGCGGCTCCATCATCCTTTCCGCCACGCTGGTGCACACGTGGCGGCAGCGACGCGGCTGAAGCGCGGCCCGGCTGCTCAGTCTTCCAGGATCACGTGCGCCAATCCGTACTCCGCGGTGTGGGTCAAGGACAACGAGATATGGCGCACTCCCAGCTTTTCCGCAACCTGCGCCGCCACGCCGTAGAGCCGGAGGGTGGGCTTTCCCGAAGGCAGGTTCGCCACCTCGAAATCCTGCCAAGTCACGCCGTGCCTCCAGCCGGTGCCAATGGCTTTCATGCCCGCTTCCTTGGCCGCAAAACGCGCCGCAAAGCGTTCGAAGCGGTTCGCTTTGCGCTCCACATAAGCGATCTCCGACGCGGTGTAGATACGCTCGATGAAGCGCTGGCCGTAACGTTCGGCCAAGTGCCGCACCCGCGGCACTTCAGCCAGATCCACTCCGGTGCCGACGATCATTTGATCTCCGCACCCGAGGTGGTCAAAGTGAGCTTGCCATGTTTGACGCCCTTGGTGCTGATCAGCGCATCCGCCAGCGAGCGCACTGTGCCTGCCTTGCCGCGAATTACGATCACTTCCAGGCACAGGTCGTGATCCAGGTGCACATGCAGCGTGGATAGAACTGAGTGGTGATAATTATGTTGGATGCCGGTGAGTTTCGGGCCCAGCAGGCGCACATGGTGATCGTAAACCAGGGTGACCGTCCCCACCACCTGGCTTTCCGGCGTCTCCCAGGATCGTTCGACCAGCTCCTCGCGAATCATGTCGCGGAAGGCCTCGCTGCGGTTCGTGTAGCCGCGTTCCGCGATCAAGCGGTCGAACCTCTCCAGCAAGCCGGTATCGATCGCCACTCCTATGCGGCTCAGTCCACCCATTGCTACACATCGTAGCACTTGGTCGGCCGCGCGTAGATGGCACGCTATTTCGCGATGGAAAGATCGCGAAGCTGGGGATTGGAGCAGGAATGGAGTTAGGCGCTGGCCTTGCTTTGCGCAGCGCGCCTGCGATGCTCCGCCCAGCGCTTTCTCTGTGCGGCCGCGATGCGCGCTCGGGCGGCGGCGCTCAGCACCCGTCTGACTGCCGGCTTGGACTGTGCGGCGGCAGCGGAAGAAAGAGGAGCCCGCTTTCCCTTGAGCTGAGCCTCGATGCGGCGAATCTGGTCTTCAATCTTCTGCTTCTCTACCTGATAACCCACCAGGGCCATCTGCAGCGTAGTCAAATCCTCTTGGCTTCTGCCTTTTGCCATAAATCTCTCCCGCATAACTATAACATATGAACTGCGGGCTTGTGTCAAGATTAGTATGACATCCTGTGGAGGCAGTTTGAAAGGATATGCGGGCACTGATTCAACGGGTAACAGAGGCCACCGTTAGGATAGATGATAGTACTATTGGATCTATACGTAAGGGATTACTCGCATTTGTGGGTATAAGCCGCACCGATACCACTCGCGATGCTGATTACGTGCTCGACAAGGTACTCGGCCTGCGCATTTTCCCGGACGACGATGACAAGATGAACCGTAACGTCCAAGAGGCGGGCGGAGCGGTGTTGATTGTGTCGCAATTCACCCTATACGGCGACTGCCGTAAGGGACGGCGCCCCAGTTTCGATAACGCCGCGCCTCCTCAACAGGCGGTTACACTGTATAACTACCTCGTGGAGTCCGCCAGGCGTGGACCGGTACCGGTTGAAACCGGAGTTTTCCAGGCGCACATGCAAGTACACCTTGTTAACGACGGCCCAGTCACCATCTGGCTTGAGTCGGAACGCCCCTCCGGCCGAGCCTAAACCTGCCGGCGGTGGCACCATCCTATTGCCGGTTGAGATATCTCTCGTATAGCCGGGTCTGTTTGCTGGTAAGTTCGATCTCCTGGCCGCGGATAAGAACGTGCTTGACCTGAGTTTGGATCTCCAGTGGGTCGCCGGTGGTGACCATCAGATCGGCGGACTTGCCTTTCTCAATGGAGCCAAGCTGCTCGCCCACGCCCCAAATCTGTGCCGGGTTGATGGTGACCGCCTTGAGCGCCTCGTCCTGAGGCAGCCCGAAAGCCACCGCAGTCGCGGCCTGATAGGGCAGGTTTCTGACAAACTCGTCGTCGAACGTGCCGAAAGCGAACTTAACCCCGGCTTTGTAGGCTTCATCCGGCAGCGTGAAGGCTTGATCGTAGGGGTCGTCTTGCTGGTGCGGCAAGGCAAGCACCTTTCCTAGAACGACTGGTACATTCTTGGCCTTAAGTTCAGCCGCGGCGCTTCCCAGCTCGCGCGGCTGCATGATGACGATCTTGACGTGCTGCTTATCCGCGAACTGGATGGCATCATGGATCAGGCGGGGCGTGGCGGCGGCCACTGCCAGCGGCAGTTTACCATCCAGGACCAGCAGCATCGCCTCGTACTTCAGGTCGCGTACGAGGCCGGGCGCATTGGCGGCCTTGGCTTTCTGATAGCGGCGGGCTTCATCGAAAAACTCCGCCAGCTTCGCCACTTCCTGCTGGTAAGTGAGCAACATCTGGGTGAAAGTCACGCCGGTCCCGCCCGCCAGCTCGGCAATGCTCTCCGGCAGCGGACCGCGCCCGCCGCGCGCGCCCAGGGTAGGAAACTGAACATAGACAGCAGCGGACCCGGATATCGCCATATCCTCCCAGGTCCAGCCGTAAGTGTGGATCAGGGCGGCCTGGCCGGAGATATACTGGCGCGGGGCGCCGAAGCGGCCGCCGCCCTCGCCGCCGGCCGGCAAGGTAATGACGCTGGTAATGCCGGCGATCCGCACCACCGGGAAGTGTTCACTATCCGGATTCACCGAGGAAAGTGCGCGTAACTGCGGCATGAACTCGCCCAGGTCGCCTGTGTCCACGGTCTCGCGGATCGCGGGTATCTCGGAGAGCCCCAGTTGCGTGGCGGAATCGATCATGCCGGGGTAAACGCGGAGACCCCTGGCGTCCACCACGCGCACACCCTTGGGCAGGGCGATCTTGGCGCCAATCTCGGCGATTTTTCCATCCAGCACCAGGATCGACACACCTTTCACGGGCACGCTGGTGACCGGATAGACATCCGCACCGCGGATCAATACGCTGTTGTTCGTGGCCGCGCCGGCGGCCAGCGCGCAAACCATCAGAATTCCCGGTAGTCTCATCCGATTGGCCTCCTGCCGCCCGACGGCCGGGGCCGGCTCTGTTTTTCCTTGTCGATCAACTTCTGCTTCTCCAGGGCCTTCGCGGGCCGGCTGCTCAAGTCGCTCTCGCGATCGAAGTAGACGCGGCCGTCAATCAAGACCTTCGCCACCTTGGCGTAATCGGAGAGGGGGTCTTTGTCGTAGATCGCCAGGTCGGCATCCTTGCCTACCTCGATCGAGCCGACCCGGTTGTCGATTCCCAGTTGCCTGGCGGGGTTGATGGTCACCATGGCCAGCGCATCGGTTTCGCTCACCCCGCCGTACTTCATCGCCTTGGCTGCCTCCGTGTTCAGGTGCCGCATCAACTCCGCGTCGTCGCTGTTCAGGCTGACCAGCACGCCCTTCTTCTGCATGATGGCGGCATTGTACGGGATCGCGTCGTTGGCCTCGATTTTGAACGCATACCAGTCGCTGAACGTGGAGGTGCCGGTGCCCGAGGCGGCGATCTCCGCGGCCACCTTGTAGCCTTCCAGCACGTGCTGCAGCGTGCGGATCTTGAATCCGTAGTCGTCCGCCACGCGCAGCAGCATGAGGATTTCGTCCTCCCGATAACAATGAGCGTGGACATACCGCTTGCCTTCCAGCACCTCTTTGAGCGGCTCCAGCTTCAAGTCCTTGCGGGGAGGAATGGGATGCTCGCCGCGCGCCGCCTTGGCGGCGTACTCGTCCCACTCCGCCTTGTAAGCCTTGGCTTCGTTCAGCGCTTCGCGAATGGTATCTTCCACGCCCATGCGCGTGGCCGGATAGCGGGCCGGCACAGTTGGCCTGATGCCTCGGCCGAACGGCGGGTTGCCGGGCCGCTTCGGGTTTTCGCCCAAGGCGAACTTGATGCCGGGCACCGCGCCTTCGAAGATCATCTCTTCCGCGTCCTTGCCCCAGCGCATTTTCAGCACGATGGTCTGCCCGCCGATCGGGTTTGCCGAGCCGTGCAGGATGTTGGCTGTGGTTACTCCGCCCGCCAGTGCGCGGTAGATGGCAATATCTTCCGGGTTGATTACGTCCTTGATGTTCACCATCGAGGAGACCGCGACGCTGCCCTCATTGATGTTGCCGTCCACGGCTATGTGCGAGTGGCAATCGATGATGCCGGGTATTACATATTGGCCGGCCGCATCGATGATGGTGGCGTTCTGCGGCATCATCACCTTCTCGCCGACCTCGGCAATTTTCCCGTCCTTGATCACCACCGACCCTTGCAGTGTGCCCTTGGTCACCGTCATGATGGTGGCGTTCTGGATGACGGTGTTTTGGGCGTACAGAGGCGCCAGCGCGGTCAGCGCCAGAATCCAGGATCTTCTCATTGGCTTACTCCCGGTTCTTCGTTCGCGCCGCGCCCGCCGCCCGCGGGGGGCTCCGCGGCAGGCTTGTACTGCTTGCCGTCGACGAAGATCATCTCGATCTGCGTATGATCGTCGAACAGGTCGCCCTTAGTGACTACCAGGTTGGCGATCTTACCCACCGCGATGCTGCCCATGCGGTCCGCCACGCCGTAAATTTCGGCGGGCGAGAGAGTCAGGGCACGAATCGCGTCCTGGCGCGCCAGGCCGGCGTCAATGGCTTTCTTCACCGCGCGCTGCAGGTCCCTCGGCTGGTCCAGGCCGTCGGAGTACAGAGCGAACGGAACTCCGGCTTTCTGCAACAGTGAGGGCGCCGCCGGACCCTGGTCGACGTCTTCGAGCGAACGCATGGTCCTCTCGGCTTCCGGATCGGGATCGCGCGGCGGCTCGCTCCAGTGCAGGCTCACCAGCACCGGCACACCATACTTCTTGATCAGCGGCGCCGCCTCGGGCCGGTAAGCTTCCCGCATTCCGTACAGAATCACCGGCTGTTTCAACTCGGCGGCGAAACGTAGCATACGGTCCATTTCCACCAGCCGGTTGGCCGGCAGCAGAATGCGCTTCGATTCGAGCACGCCCTCCAGCGCCCGGTCATACTCCGGGCGTTCCATGCCGCGCGGGTCGCGCGCGTAAGCCTCTTTCAGCAGCTTGTAGTGTTCGGCGTCCAGATAAACCTGGCGGATGTAGGCGATGTAACCCATCAGTGCGTTCGGGAAGCCCGCGCCGAAACCGCCGAACGCCGTGCCGCCGCGCGAAACGGCGAGGTATTGCCCCACCGCCGGGACCACCACCATCTCGCCGGCGCGCTCCGCCGACACCAGGTCGATGATCGACCCTTGCCCGCCGAATATGCCGCGCGCGGGAAATGTCACCGTGGTGGTGAAGCCGGCGCTGCGCACCGATTCGATGCGGCGGTCCGAAGGATCGATCTCATCGGCTGCCAGAACCCAGCTCGTGGTGGCAGGCCGGTCCTCCGGCCCTTTCGCCGGCGGTGCTGCGGGTGCGGCAGCCGTAGCCGGCGTTGTGGCGGGAGTCGGCGATGCGGCGGCTTGGCCGCGCCCGCCACGCCCGGCCGCCGGCGCGAGGCTGGGAATGCCCACCGTACTCAAGCTGTCGATCAGACCGGGGTAAACCGTCATGCCCTCGCCGTCGATGGTCCAGGCGCCGGCGGGGATCGGCGCGTTTTCGCCGACCGCCTCGATCAGGCCGTTCCGCACCACCACGGTGCCTTTGTTGAGCACCGGCCCGCTCACCGTCACGATCTTCGCGTTGCGAATAGCCAGCGTCCGCGGATTCTCGGCGATAGCCCACGCGCACGCCAGCAGTAAAGCCGCAACCAGTTTTCTCATAAGAACAAACTGTACCCCGATTCACGTTCCCGTTCAAAGGCCGCACCGTAGACCGCAGCCTCCCGCATGGGCCAAAGTCCAAGTAGGCGCCATGGGCACGAGCCAGGTTACAGGACGGTTACTACTTTTCCGGCGAGCGGCGCACGCATGCCAAGCGCGCAGGCGCCATAGCCCTTCGAGCCCCGTTTGGTGCGATCGATCACCTTGACGCCCTCTCGCACGGGTTCAAATGGAAGCGATCGGTGTATACTCGCACAAACGGTGGTTCGAGGTTTCACCAAGTTGTGATTCGGGTTCGGGTAATCTCATTGTGAATCTCCGAGGTGATCGGGCATGGTCCCGCTGCGCCGATTCCGCGCCTGAATGGCGCCAGCGCACGAGCCCTCTCCAAATGGATAGCAGCAACATAATAGGAATTCTTGCTTTCGTCGAACATTTCTGTTTCTAGCGGAGAAAAATCATGACGAGTTCGCCAATCGAGTTTTTCAGAAAGACTGTATGCTTGACGATGCTGATCTGTGCCGGCGCCTATCCAGCGCTGCGAGCGCAGCAGATTCAGGGCGCGATTACGGGTACGGTCAAGGACACTTCGGGCGCGGCCGTACCCGCCGCGACCGTGAAGGCAGTCAATACTGCGACCAACTTCACGGTGACCGTCAAAACGCAGTCCAACGGTTCCTACCTGGCTTCGAACCTGCCCGCCGGAACCTACCGATTGACCATCACCAAGGAGGGGTTCGAAACCGAAACCCACACCGAGGTCCTGGTGAACGCGGATCGCACCACGACCGTCGACGGCAGCATGCGCGTGGGCGCGGTCAGCACCACGGTGGAAGTTACGTCGGTTCCGTTGATGAACCAGGTGGACACCACCAACGGCTACGTGGTCGACCAGTTGACCATCCAGGATACGCCGCTCGGCACCGGAAGCTTCACGCAACTGGCAATTCTCACGCCCGGCGTACACGCCGATATGCTGGGAGGCGCCGGCAGTAACGCGGGGCTGGGCAACCAGGCGATTTTCGCCAACGGGAATCGGGACACCAGCAACAGCTTTTCGATGAACGGCGTCGACACCAACAATCTGTTCAACGGGAACTCGACGAGCCAGGTGGGTGAAAACCGCTTCGTGCTGAATATTGGGGAGAACTTCGGCGCGGGCGGCTCGATTCAGACCAGCACATCCGTCTACGGCGCTATTGGCCAGGCCCTGCCCACTCCTCCTCCGGAAGCGATTCAGGAAATCTCCGTCAACGCCGCCATGTACGACGCCACCCAGGGCGCCCATAGCGGCGCTCATATCAGCGTAATCACCAAGTCGGGGACTAACGAGATTCATGGCGAGCTTTACGAGGAATTCCAGAACAGCGTGATGAATGCCGCGCCGTTCTTCTATAACGCCTCGCCGGCGATCACTACCAAGGACCCGTTTCTCGCCCGCAACCAGTTTGGGGTCACCTTCGGTGGGCCGATCAAGAAAGACAAGCTGTTCTACTTCCTGGCTTACCAGGGTGCCCGCATCGCCGACGCGGCGGATGCGACCAAGGACGTGAACGTGCCTATCGGGCTGACCGACGATCGCAGCGCCCAGGGCATCATCAACGCGATCCAAACCAGCTACGGCAAAACCATCACTCCGTCGCAAATCAGTCCGGTGGCGCAGCAGATGCTGCAGGCGAAACTACCCAACGGGCAGTATCTGTTCCCCAGCGCGCAGATCACGGATTCGACAACCGCCCTCGCCCTTGGTTATGACGCGGTGGTGCAGGGACCGAACGCGAGATCCAACGTCGATCAGGGCATTGCCAACATAGATTACGTGGTGAGCGACATGGACCGGCTTACCGGGAAGTATTACGTGCAGAACAACCCGACCAGCAATCCTTTCGGGGCGGTGGGCGATCTGCTGGGTTTTGCGCAGCAACTTCAGGCCGGAAGCCAGGTGGCGTCGATCAATAACACGACGGTCCTCGGTCCCAACCTCACGTGGCAGCAGCATGCCGGATTCACGCGGCTGCGAGCCTACGCAAATACCGGGCAGCAATTCACGCCGAGCGACTTCGGGATGAACCTGCTGGGCGCCACCGACTTTCCGCAGTTCGAGATCACCGATGTGTTGGGCAGCAACACCCTGGAGTTTGGGCCGAGCGTGAGTTTCGGCAACGCCGGCATGTACCAGAATCAGTGGGAGCTGGGATCCTCGGTAAATTGGGTGAAGGGGCGCCACACCATCGCCATTGGCGGCAATTGGGCCCACACACAGCTCAACATCCTCAACAACAACACGAGTACCGACACGCTCGGTTTTAAGAGCTTCCTGAATTTCGTAGAGGGCGCGGTGCGCACGGGCAGTTACTCGGCTGCGTTCTCCGGCAGCGCCAGCCGCTACTACCGGTCGGACACCGCCGGCTTGTACGTCAACGACAATTACAAGATCCTGAGCAACCTCACGTTGACCATGGGATTGCGCTGGGACTTCGATGGTCCGCTCTCGGAAAAATACGGGAAGCTGACGGCATTCGATCCCAGCCTGTATGCCTATCACGCGGGCTCGGATACGATCACGAATTCAGGGCTTGAGGTGGCCGGCAATAACTCGCTACTGGGCACTCACGGCGCCAACGACACGTTGTTAGCGCAGCACCAATGGGGGCTCGCCCCGCGTATTGGAGTGGCTTGGAGCCCCACCTCAAAGCTGACGGTTCGCGGCGGCTTCGGCATCTATTACGACCGCGGCGAATTCTTCAGCGAGTTCTCGCCCAGCGCCGGCTTTGGATTCAACGGCCCGCTGGGCGTCACCCTCCAGCAGCCTTTCGTCACTGCCATCTTCGCTACCGGTGGCGCCAGCTTGCAGACGCCATTTGGCACAAGTCCGTTCCCGGCGCCCCCCGCCACCGCGGCGGCGTTCACGGCGCTGCTACCGAACCTCGCGGACACTCTGAACGGAAAGTACCCGGCAGGCAACCTCTTTGGACCCTTTCTGATCGGCGGCTATGACACTAACAATAAGCTCCCCTATACATCGAATTGGACGTTCGATGTTCAGTATCAGTTGTCGAACAGTTGGCTCTTCAGCGCCGGCTATGTCGGCAACCATGGCGCGCATGCGGTCCTGCCGATTCCGTTCAACCAGCCACTAATCGCCACTGCGCAGAATCCGGTGAACGGACAGACTTCTTCGTATGGCGGTGTGACTCCCCTCGAGCTGAATAGCGAACCATACGACCCGGCTCCCGAGTATGCCGGCAACGCCCCGGCCCGGGTGCCCTATCTCGGCTACGACATGAATTCCGTGCTCTACGAGACGGAAGGTATCTCCAACTACAATTCGCTGCAGCTTGAAGCGCGTAAGCGCTTATCCAATGGCCTGCAGTTCACCGCATCTTACACCTGGGCCCACGCGCTCGACGAACAAAGCGGCTTGGGTTTGTTCTTCACCGGCAACAATCCGCTTGACCCGAAATCGAACTACGCGTCGGCGGATTTCGATCAGACGCACGTTTTTACGATCAACCTCAGTTACACGCTTCCCAACCTGACCAGGAATAAGTCGCTTGGCTATGCGGTAAACGGTTGGACCATCGGCTCGCAGATCGTGGCGCAGAGCGGCCAGCCTTACAGCGTCTATGACTTTTCGGGATCGGTCGGGAGCTTGTATTACGGATCGAGCGATTACATCACGAATCCCATCGTGCCGCTGCTGCCGGGCGTCACCAATTCGCAGGCCAAGTTACAGGGGACGACCGGCGTCAACGCGGGTCAGCCGGTTCTCAACGCAGCCGACTTCGGGCCGGAATTCCTCGCCCCCGGACAAGATGGCGTCCCCGCCTGCGATTCATCCGGATGCGATCAATACGAGTCAGTGTACGGGTGGACGGGGCGCAACACCTTCCGCGCGCCTTTTCAGTTCCGTGTTGACACGACGCTCGCCAAGGAATTCCAGATCCGCGAGCGGTACCGCCTGCGGTTCAACTTCGACGCGTTCAATCTCTTCAATCACCCGGATTTCGACGCCCCCAACAGCGACGTCGATTTCTTCCCTTACTACGAAGGGCCGCCCTCGATTCCACCGACCGGCAGCTTAGGGATGATCCAGCACACCATCGGCAGCTCGCGCTTTCTGCAACTGGATCTGCACTTGTCGTTCTGACCGCCGCAGCATGCGCGGGCTTCCGCTTCCAGGAAGGCTCGCGCCGCAGTTAGTTAGCGCGCCAGCGCATCGCTGCGTTGGCGCGCGTCCGCCACTAACGGATCGCCCTCGTCCGCCTGCGCTTTGATGGCCAGAAACTTCTGATACGATTGCAGCGCTCCGCCGCTCTTCAGGCCCTCTAGCACGCGGCCCATATAGTAGTAGACAGCCGGGAAATAGCGGTAGCTGGGCAGGTCGTCAAAGAATACGGCGGTGGCTTCGCCGCGGCGGCGCACGCAGATATCGATCTCGGAGGAAGCCTCGGGGAAAGCGCCCGCCTCCACATAGGCGCGGGCCAGGTCCAGGTGGGCGAGCCACATATCGACCAGCTTCCCGGCGTCTTGAAAAAGTTGAACGGCCCCGCGCGGATTGTGGCGCGCAAGCTGCGCCTCGCCCTCCAGCAGCTTGGCATAAGCCTGCGGCTCCGGCTCCAGGCTGGCGGCGAGCTCGCGGGCAACCGCCTCCGCCCGTCCGTCCTGGCCGGCGGATATGAGGGCGCGCGCGGCGGCGAACGAGACCGCGGGGCTGCGGTCCGTGTCCAACGCGCGCGTGGCGGCGTCGACGGATTGCGCCTGGCTGCGCGCGGCTCCGGCCAGCGCTGCCAGCTTCACCGCAGCCGCTGCCTTCAGACCGGCTTTGAGGTCGGAATCGATGCCACGTTGCAGAATGGCTATAGCGTCCCGAACGCGGCCTTGATACAGCGCCAGGTCGGCCAGCCCCAGTTCGGCCAGCGACTTGCCGTGCGCGCTCAACGCTTCCATCTTGTGGTAGGCGGCTTCGGCGTCGTCCACTTTGTCCAGCGCCAGATCGGACAGAGCTATCGGCACGTAGACGGAAACGAACGTCGGGTTCCGTTGCAGGATGCCACCCGCTTCCGCGATGGCAGCGTCGAATTGCCCGCCGTACATTTCGTACAGCGACTGGTTGTGGCGATACAAGAGGTTGTGCGGATAGATCTGGATCGCGGGGCGGTTTTCCTCGATCGCCCGCGCGATATCCCGCCGGTAGAAGTAAGCCAGCGCCAGGTTGCTTCGGCCGGCGTCATCGGCCGGGAACTGCTGCGTCAGGGCGGTGAGCTCCTTGATCGCCTGGTCGTAGTTGCGCAGAAAGAGGTAATAAGCGCCGCGCGTGCGGAAGCGCTCGCGCTCCGTCATCCGGTCCATCCTGGCGAGCGCCAGCTTAAAATACTGCTCCGCCTCCTGCCGCTGACCCAAGTTGGAATAGGCGACTGCCAGGCCGCTGTAGGCGCGGCCCAGGTTCGGGTCGGCAGCCACCGCCAGTTGGTATTCCTGGATCGCTTTTTCCTTCTCGCCCTGCCATTGCAGAGCCTGGCCGCGAGCGTAGTGCTGCGCCGCCTCCAGCGAACCGGCGCTGTAAGTTTCTGCGGCCCGGATCTCGGCGGATTCCGGCGTCGCGTCGCCCAGCGCACGGCGGATGGGAATGGCAAGTTTGGCGGCCGCCGCCAGCACGTCCTGTTTGCTGGCAGCTTCCGTATCCCTGGTGACCAGAGCTTTGCCGCTGGCCGCATCTTCGGCGGCGACGCGGATGCGGTATCCGCTTCCCTGCCGCGAAATTTCTCCGCGCGCCACCACCACGTCCACTCCCTGCCGCATGGCCACCAGGCGCGCCAGTTTTTCGTCCAAAACGGTGGCGCCGGGCTGCAACTGTGCCGCCGCGGCGCGGGCGGCGCCGCGCGGGTAAGCGCTGATGAACGGCGCGCCCTCGAGCGCGAGCCCGATGGCCGGTTCGAGCGTGCCGTCAAATACCGGGTCCCCTGTGTCATTGCGAAAATCCGCCACCAGCACGGTGACGGTGCGCGGCGGGGCCGCCGGAGCCGCGGACGGCTTGTGGAAGTAAAGCCACCCCGTCGCAGCTCCCAGAACCACCACGGCCGCCAACGCAATCTTCGCCGTGAGATCGTCGGACCATCGCCGGCCAGCCGCCGCCGCGCCAGGCGAGCTGGGATACTGGCGGCCCTCCCAGGCATCCAGGTCGCGCAGGATCTCGCCCGCTGTCTGATAGCGTTCCGTCGCGCTGGTCGCGAGCATCTTCAGAATGATGCGGTTGACCGCCGGCGGCAGCGACGGTTCCAGCGACACCGGCGGCACAGGCTTCTCCTGAATCCGCTTCAACAGTGTTGCCATCGGGTGGTCGGCCGCAAACGGCGGCTTGCCGGTCACCAGCTCATAGAAGATAATGCCCAGCGCGTACAGGTCCGAGCGCGCATCCACCTTTTCCCCCTGGGCCTGTTCGGGCGACATGTAAGCCGGCGTACCCACCAGGGCTCCGGTGCGCGTGAGGTGCGTAGCATCGATCGAACGTGCGATGCCGAAATCCATCACCGAGACCTTTCCCTGCTGGTCCAGCATGATGTTCTGTGGCTTCAGATCGCGATGCACAACGCCCTCGGCGTGCGCCGCTTCCAGCCCCAGACATACCTGCCGGATGATGCCGGCCGCTTCTTGCGCGGGCAGTTTGCCGCGGCGCGCCAGAGTCGCAGACAGGTCCTCACCCTCGATGTACTCCATGGTGAGGAACCGCGTGCCACGGTCGCTGCCGAGGTCAAAAATGCGATTGACGTTGCGGTGCGTCACCTGGCGGGCGAGAATCAGTTCCTGCTTGAACCGGCTCAGCACCAGAGCGTTACGCGCCAGCGCGGGCCGAATCACTTTCAGCGCCACGTCGCGGTCCAGCTCGCGGTCGTGCGCGCGGTATACCGCGCCCATGCCCCCCTCGCCCAGCAGCCTGACAATCTGGTAACGGTCCGCCAGCACCGCGCCCGCGTCGAGCGGCATCGTTTCCGCTGTGGACTCCGGGTTCCAGGTGCTGGGGTCCGACCAGCCCGTGGCCGCCGTCCCTGCGCCTGGCGCGAATACCTCGGTGGCATCGCCCGCTTCGATCGGCGTCCGGCATTCGACACAGACCCGTGTCCCCTCCGGATTCGTCGTGCGGCAGCGCGGACAGACCATGCTCAGGTCCAGGATGATTGCTGGCTCTCCTCACTGTACGGGGTTTGCCAGCCCGCGGGCAAGTCGCCACGACTGGAGCGCAGCCGCGCGCGACCCGGAGCGATGGGCACGGCGGAGCGCTCGAACCCACAGGGCGACTTGTTAGCTGAAGCTGCCGCTGGCGCCCTGAAAGCCGCGCATGGCCTGCTTGCCGATCCATCGCACCACGCGCATGGCGTCATAGCAGTAGGCCAGGTTGTGGTTCAGGGTCGAGAAGCAGTGCGGCTGGCAGCCATCCTTCATCTCTTCAAGCTGCCTGGTCTCGAACTTGTGACGGCCCACCACACCCCAATCGTAAGTGGCCGAATACATCGGGAAACAGGGCGCCAGCGTTCCATCCACGCGGATGATCACGTTGTTATGGCCCGCCCGGCAGTTCCATTCCTGTAGCTTCCCCCGCATGAACTCGCGCATTTCATTGAGGCGCTGCACGGAATTCACCATCTTGTATCCGGACCGGTTTTTCTCGATCAGCCAGTTCACCAGGTCGTCCACCGCCGTCCAGTCCTCCTGGTGGATGTAAGTGACGTTATCGTCCAGATGGGCAAAATGCTCCGGCTCAATCATGGGCGTTTCGTTGATGTGATAGTCGGTGGCGATGCGGTGTTCGCGTGCGATCTCGGTCAGCTCGCGAATATCGTCCATGTTGTTGCGGCAGATGTTCATGTTGAAGAACACCGTGTACCCGTAACGATATTGCCGCCGCACCAGATGATCGAAGTGTTTGCGAATCGGATTGAGGGCTTTGGGCAGCCCCGGCTTTTCGTCCACGGCGTCCACCGCCAGGTTGAACGTGGCCACGCCGGCGTCCCCCAGCCGGTCGATCACGTCCGGCCGCAACAGCCGCCCGTTGGTGGGCACGTAAATCCAGAAACCCTTCTTGGCGGCGTAATACACCACCTTGTGGACGAACTGCGGGCGGAGCAGCGGCTCGCCGCCCATCAATGCCAGCACGCGGCATCCGTTGTCGTGCAGCCAGTCGATGGAGCGGCGCGCCACGTCCTCGGTCATGCCCTTCACGCTGTTATCGAACGCCCAGCAGTAGTGGCAGTCCAGGTTGCACTTCCACTCCGTGAACAGGTACGCGATGATGGGGTGAAAAACTCCCGGCATGACGCGCGAGCGCACGTACGGAAACAGCCAGCCGCGCATCGCCCGGTAGATCAGCGGCGCCGACCAGGCGCGTTTGTCCGGGAATGCCTCGGGGTCGGGAACCGATTGTAATTCCGGACGGACAGGGAAGACCGGCTCGGGCAGGCTCTGCGGCTCTCCGGCCGCGGGCAGGAGGCTCTTGAGAACGCGTCCATTCTTGTTGACGAGCAGGTCGTGAAGTTGTACGTCTACGCGGAAAGCCTGGTGTGCAGTGGTCTTCTCGGATTCCGTCTCCATCCAGAGTCCCCCTCAAGTCAGCAAATGCATGCGCCGCGATTCCGGTTTCACGTCAAACCAGAAATATAGCAAGGTTGGATCCTCGAAAAGTGGCGATCCTGCCCAATGGAGCGTGTTTCGGGCCCAAGCCGGTGAGCTTTGTCACAATCCCCGCGGGGCTTGCGTGCTGGAAGACCCTGCAGGCGCTCGAGACTCCCCCGGTCTTTTCATTGATCTTTACTTTATGGTAAAAAGTACTATACGATAGCAAGTATGAAGAAGATAATCTGCAGCGCCGTCTGCCTGCTGGGCGCACTGTTCGCCGCCTGCGGCCGCTCCAACAACCTGCTGCTGGGCCGCGTGGAGGCGCAAGTGGGATCGCACCGCGTGGTGGTAACCGATTGCTATCGCTTCCGTGTTCCGCCTCCCGGACGAACCGGCGACGGCGGGTACAGCTTCACTCCCTGTGCCGACGCCGATATCCGCATCGAACCTTCCGGGTTAGTGGTCAACGGTCGCTCTTACGGCCGCGTCGGGCCGGCGGACGACATTCTGGTGGATCACGGCACGGTATCGGTCCATCCCGAGGGTGCTGTGCAGTGATACAACAGAGGGCATGACCACCGAATCCGCGGATCGCCGCGCGTTTCTGAAGGCGGCCGGCGGCGCGGCTCTCACTTCGTCGCTGTTCACCGGGAAGCTGAAAGGCGCCAACGACAAGGTCAACATCGCCTTCATCGGCGTGGGCCGCATGGGCTCCGACAACATCGGCCACTGCGCCGGGGTGCCGGGCTTTGAAATTGTTGCGGTGTGCGATGTCTACCAGCCGGCGCTCGATGCCGCGGCGGAACTGGCGCGCCAGAACGGTTTCAGCAGCGTGAAGGCGGTTCACGATTTTCGCGAGATCCTGAGCGACCGATCAGTGGATGCCGTATCCATCGCCACGCCCGATCACTGGCACGCTTACATGGCCGTCGAAGCCTGCAAGGCCGGCAAGGATGTGTGGGTGGAAAAGCCGGCCTGCGTGCACGTGGCGGAAGGCCTGAAAATGGTCGAAGCGGCGCGCAAGTACGGTCGCGTGGTGCAGGGCGGCACCATGCAGCGTTCCGGCGGATTTTTCCGCAAGGCTCGCGAGATCGTCAAGAGCGGCGACCTCGGCGACATCACCTTTTGCCGCACCTTTCAGGCTGACGCAACCAGAAAGGAAGGCTGGGGCAACCCGCCGGACAGCGATCCGCCGCGCGGCCTCGATTGGGATCTCTGGCTGGGCCCGGCGCCGGCGCGCCCTTTCAACGCCAACCGCTGGGGCGTGGCCAAAGACCGCTACTCAACGTTCCGCTATTTCTGGGATTATGCGGGCGGCGCGATGACCGATTGGGGAGTGCACCTGCTCGACATCGTCCAGTTCGCCTTCGATGAGGCCATGCCGGTTGGAATTTCCGCTCAAGGCGGGAAGTTTTACGTCACCGATAATACCGAGACGCCGGACACCATGCAGGCAACCTATCGCTATCCCGGCTTTATCGGCGCTTACGAGAGCCGGACCGCGAATGCGTTCCCGCTGTATGACTCGAGGTACGGCACTGCTTTTCACGGAACCCAAGCGACGCTGATGGTGAACCGCAGCGGTTACGCGATTTTCAAGAATGGTCCCGGCGCCACGCCGGTGGTGGAGAACAACCACGAACTGGCGGCCATGAACGTTCCCCACTGGCGCAACTTCATGGAGTCGATCCGCACCCGGCAGCGTCCCACCAGCGATATCGAGAACTGCGTCCGCTCGACGCTCACCTGCGTGCTGGCCAACATCTCGATGCGCCGGGGCCTCACGCTTACCTGGGACGACCGGGCGATGACGGTCCGCGAACCCGCAGCCCTACCCTATCTCGAGGCCCGCTACCGCGCGCCCTGGAGGCTGGAAGTGTAGAGTCGTGGCGCCGGCTGTCTGTCAGGCCTGCGCCACGGCTACTGCTCCGTGCGGCGCGGCCGCTCGTAAGCGGTCTTCAGGTACTTGGTGGCTTCTTCCTGCGCGCTCTGGGTGTCGTCCTTGGTGCGCATGGCGAGGTTATACTCGTTGACGGCGCGGTCGCGCTGGCCGGTGATATCGAAAATCTTGCCCAGGTTGATGTGCGCCCAGACCTCGGTCCATTTGGGCTGCAGGTCGCCATTCAGCGCTTCGCGGAACTCGTTGGCGGCAGGCTGGAAGTTGCTCTGCAAAAAGTAGACTTCGGCGATCCGGTAGTGCGCCAGCGAGCTGGTGCGGTTGGTCTCGAGCGCCTTCTGATACTGCTGGAGGGCTTCCGGAAACTGACTGAGCTCGGCGAATTGTTCGCCCTTCTTGATGGCCACCGCTACCCTCATCGCCGGGCTGAAGCGCAAGACCAGGTTGTCCGGATCGATGATGACGTTCTTCGGCTTGCCGAAGGTGTCGACCGAGAACTCCGACGACGTGCCCACTACCTCGATCCGCTGCTGCTCCGGGTTGCCTTCGGTCTCGATCTTGAGATCCACCGGCATGCGGAACGTGTCCATATCCTGGGTGACCTTGCCCATCACGCGGAAGCCCTTTTGCGTACGGTAAATCGTGTAATCGAGCTTGAATTCCGGCGCGCCGCTCGATTCGATCCACTGCAGAAAGAAGTAACCCAGATTCTTGCCGGTCACCTTTTCGACCACAGCGCGGAAATCGTCGGTATTGGCGGTTTTCCAGACATACTGTTGGGCATAATCCCGCAGCACCTCGAAGAACTTGTCGTCGCCGATCAGGTAGCGCAGCATGTTGGCGACAGCGGCGCCCTTGCTGCCGGTGAGCGCCCATAGCTCCGGAGAATAGTCTTCCAGGCGAGCGGATTGAATCATCGGCACGTTGTCCACGGTGAGCGCTTCCACCATCACGTCGTGAAGCTGGCTTTCCATCGCGCCCTTGCCTGCGGTATGCTCCACCCAGAGCAATTCCGAGTACGCCGACAGCCCGTTGGTCAGCCACAAGTTATTGCGGGTGGCGGGCGAGACCAGCTCTTCCCACCATTGGCGCGAAACCTCGTTGGCCAGCAGCTTGGACGCTACCGTGTGCGTCACGGCGGCCGGCGCCAGGAAAATCAGGCCGGGCGCGGCGTATCCATTGGGCGCGCCCGATTCGGTTTCGACGACGGTCAGGTCGGCGTACGGCGGCGGGCCGTACAGACCGGAGAAGTACGACATGATCTGGCTGGTCTCATTCCCGTAGGCGTCCGCCATGCCGGCCTCCGGGCCGCGGAAGCAGAGCGACGTTGTGACGCCTTCAGCCTGGACGCGCTTGGGCTGGTCCTTTACCACGGCGATGCTGCCCGGGAACGAGGGGTGCTCGAACTTGAACTCGTATTGGACCTTGTCGCCGGCCGCCTGGTGGGAATCCAGGCCGCTGCCGATCACCGTGTAGCCCGCTGGCACGGAAATGCGCATGTCGGCGGCGAAGCGGTCGGTCGAATAGCCGCTGACCGGGAACCAGCGCGCCGGGTACAGCAGGTAAGCGAAGTCGGGATGGATGGCGGCGAAGCGGATGCCTTCCACCGGCGAATCTTCCTGCCCGCTGAGCCTGCCGTCATAGTAAAAGGTGGCGCTGGCCGGCTGGCCCTTGGGGAGCGGCGAATCGAAGGCGAGGCGGACGGTAAAGTCCTGACTGTTGCGCGAGGCGGCAACCGGTTTTCCCTGGCCGTCGAGCACGCGCGCGATGTTGAGCGCGTTGTTCAGCTCGAAGGTAGCAGAGGTCAGGTTGTCCACCAGCGGCACGAAGCGCACCGTTGCCTGCGCGGAGAGCGATTGCGTGTTGGGGGCGATGTCAGCCTCGATGGTGTAGTCCTGGACGTCGATTTGCGGGCCGGTGCGGCGTTCCTGAGCCCTCACGGGCCAAGCCGCGGCTAGCAGCAGTACGCCCGCCGCCAGGGCGGTGTTGACAGCGCGAGATTCACGATACATGAGCTACCTGTCCTTCCAGGATATCCTGTACGATGGCGGCGGCGCGGCGCGGCGCCTCGCCCGGCCCCGCATCCGCCAGCCGGCGGCGCACTTCCTCCAGGCCCGCCAGCATGCATTTCCGCTCGTCCGGGTCGCGCAGCAGGCGCAGAGCCTCGGCGGCGATGCGGCCGCCGGTCATCTGGCTTTGCATCAGCTCCGGAACTACCCGCCGCTCTGCAATCAGGTTGACCATCGTATAGTACGGCACTTTCACCAGCAGCTTCCCCAGCAGCCAACTGGGCGTACTCACCTTGTAAAACGTCACCATGGGGACACCGAGCAATGCGGCCTCCACCGTCACCGTTCCGCTGGCGGCCAGGGCCAGCGTGGAGTGCGCCATGGCGTCCCAGCTTTCTCCCTCGATGACGCGCAGCGGCGCGTCCCCGACGCGATCTTCGAAAAACCTGGCGCCCGTAGTGGCCGAGGCGGGCAGGACAAAACTCATCGCCTGCTCGCGATTGAGGATCCGAACGGCCTCCATCAGCGCAGGCAGATGCCGCGCCGCTTCTCCACGCCTGCTTCCGGGAAGCACCGATATTAATGGACGGGCGGGATCGAATCCATGTTTCCGGAAAAAGTCATCGCGGCTGAGGGCCGGCTTCACCAATCCGGCCAGCGGGTGGCCGATGTAGGCGGTTTTCACCCCGGCCGCACGGAAAAACTCCTCCTCGAATGGAAAAATGCAGAGCAGGCGGGTGACGGCGCGGCGCAGCGTTTTCACCCTGCCCTTCCGCCAGGCCCAGGCTTGCGGCGCCACCAGGTAAACGACGGGGATTCCCTGGGCGGTCAGGCGGCGCGCCACGCGAAGGTGAAAATCGGGGGAATCGGTGAGCAACGCCAGGTCCGGCTTTTCCGCGCGGGCGGCTGCAATCAGGCGGCGGTACAGGAGCCAGACGCGCGGCAGGTGGCCCACCACTTCGAGCAAGCCGACCACCGCCAGGCCGGCCGCATCCACCACCGTCCGCACACCTTCGGCGCGAAGCCGTGGCCCGGTACAGCCGAAGCACTCCAGGCCGGCCGAGGCTCGCCGCAACTCGGCGATCACCAGCGAGGCGTAGAGATCGCCCGAGGCTTCGCCCGCCGATACGAGGATTTTTCGCGCCACCGTTCCAAGTTTACCCCGCCGTGTTGTTACAATCGATTCGGGTCATGGCAGCCGAAGCAGATGGGTCGAAGCTAACGGTGGACGATTTAGCCGCGCGTTTTCGCGGCGAGATGATTCCCCTCAGCAGCAAGTTCTCGTATTTTTCCACGTTGCCCGTCGCTGAAGACGAGGTGAAGCAGTACCTGACCGACCCGATCGCCGCCATTTCGCCCGCCCTGGTGGCGCTGCTACCGCGAATGGGCATCATCCTGGCGCCGTATCTCGAGCGCGGCAACGGCAAGGAGGGCGACGCGGTTCGCTTCGAGCGCCCGGCCGAGGGCCGCTATCTCGCGTATTGCCGGCGCGACCTGGATGAGTTCACGGTGCTCGCGCTCGGCATCAAGGACAGCGATGTTGCCGAGTATCATTACCGGTTCTATAACGCGCTGGCGGCCCTTACCGCCGACCGCTGGAGCCAGGACGTGCAGGAGCGCTTCTTCCGCGCCCTGCGCGAGGAGTTGAGCGCCGAAGTTCACGGCGAGGTCGACGAAAAAGGCTGGCATCTCAAGCAGGCCCTGGTGCGGCGCCAGACCAACGTGCGCAAGGAAACCAAGCTGTTCCGCGATTACGCGCGGCAGGCTTTTGAAGACACGCTCACCCTCTACCTGCACGGCACCTGTTGCGATATCGACGTGGAAACCGGCCCGCGCCAGATGCCGAGCCGGTATTTGCGCCGCCGCCTGGAACTGCTGGTGTCCCTGTTCCCGCCCCCCGAAGGTTATGCGGTACTGCCCGAGCAGTTGAAAAGCAGGTGATACCTGCTTCGGTTCCGCCGCCTGTTCGCGCCTATGCACTTGCCTGAGGTAGCGGTACTGGTGGGTATGAGAGTGAATTAACCTCGGTCCGGAGACTCCCCTATCCTCATGATTCCCGGCACGCGAAACGGTTAATTACACCGCTTTCGGGCACGGAATAGGCCGCAGGCGTTCTACAACGTGTAGCACCGTAACTTATAGAACCGTTGGATCTTTCGCGCCCTTTTGCCGCAAGTTACACTCGGCCTAGTGAAAGCGTTCCCCAGACTATCTCGACGCGCAATCGGTGTGTTCGCGGTGGCGGTTCTAGCGTCCGGAATCGTCGCCGCGGACACGATTGTCGCCACTGGTGTGGATAGCGCCCTCGCGGAAACCATCTATATCGACGAAAATGGCACGGACACCAGTGAGACAGCCGGAGTGATCGACATCCAACTCACCAACAGCAGCGGGACAGTGGACCGCTACACAATGTGTGTTGACCTGTTCACAAACATCAACGAAGGGACCACCTACAACACCACCATTTACTTCCCGAGCCAAATTACCAGTCCGGCCTCAGAGGCAGCCCTCCTCGAGCGGATTGCCTGGCTGGAGGACAACGCCTTGCTTCCGACGCTGTACCCCGGCGACCCCTCGACCCTGCCCTCGACCGACTGGGCGTCAACACCGGCGATGGCCGCGGGTTTGCAACTTGCCATCTGGGACATCGAAGTCGACGGTGGAAACGGATTTTCCGCAGGCCAGGTGCAGGCTTGGACCGGAAAAACCAATCCTACCGATGCAACCGTGCTCCAGTGGGCGACCACTTACGAGACCTTGAGTTCGGGCCAGTCTTCCAACGTCGCTTTTGTCTATGAGAACGTCGCGAGGACGTATCCCTACGCCGCGGCGCAAACGTTGGAAGGGCCGTCGTATAATGACGGCGGCCCGCACCCCACCACGCCGGAGACTCCCACCTTCGTATTGGCCGGCGTGGCGCTGCTCGCCTTGGGGAGGATGGCCCGGCGCAAGCTGGTAAGCCACTAAATCCAGGCTGAAGCCGTTCCCTGATATTCAGCCAATCCGAAGTTCGCGCGTGGAATTTCGTGCCAATCGGTTTGCGCGCACGATTCCCGCCGTCTCACGGCCGCGGTCACACGTATCGCAAATGCCGCCGACTCCTTGATCAGCAATCGGTGCGCGGGTTGGCAGACCGCACAGATTCTCGAAAGAAGGTGGTCAGCGGGCTACTCCTCGCGCAAAGCGGAGGCGGGGTCGATGCGCATGGCGCGCAGAGCGGGAAAAGCGCTGGCGGCGAAGGCCACGGCGAGCAGCGCAGCCGTTGCGGCGGCCAGGGTGACGGGGTCACCGGGGCCGACGCCGAATAGCAGCGCGGCGACGATGGGGCGAATCGCCAGGCACCCGGCGAGGCCGAGAGCGGCACCGACGGCGGACAAGCGCAGCGCGCGCCCCGTGATCATACGGAACACGCTCACCGGCTGCGCGCCGAGAGCCATGCGGATGCCGATTTCGCCGCGGCCCGCGGCGACAAGATAGGAAAGCACGCCATATAGGCCCACCGCTGCCAGCAGCAGGGCCAGCGCGGCAAAACCGCCCAGCACCTGCATCTGGAAGCGCTGCCGCGCCACGGCTTCGGCCATCTGCGCGTCCATGGTTTTGAAGTCGATGGCGATCTCGCGGTCCACGGCGCCTATCGCCGATCGCACCGCTCCCGCCAGGCTAGCCGGATAGAGCGGTGTGCGAATCATCAGCGCGGGTAGCAGCAGGCGGTTGGCTTGCGTGTAACAGACGTAGGCCTGCGGCGCGGGACGTTCGATGAGGCTGTCCTGGCGCACATCCGCCGCCACGCCTACGATGGTCAACCAGCGCGCGTGCTCTTCCATGCTGTCGAACATGACGTGGTCGCCCAACGGATTCCGGCCAGCCCAGTATCGGCGCGCCATTTCAGCGCTGATGATGGCAACACCCGCGCTCGCCGTGGTATCGGCATCGGTGAAATCGCGGCCGCTCAGAATCGGGATGCGCAGGGCGGGAAGATAGCCGGAGCTGATGACGGAGTAATCCGCTTCGGCATCGTCGGGAAGTTTGCGGCCCCCCACTTTGAAGGAACCATTGCTGTTGAAGATTCCCAGCGGAGGGCTGTCGGTAGTGCCGGCGGCCTGCACGCCGGGGATGGCGCGCACGCGCGTCAGCAGGCTGGCATACTCAGCCCGCAACCCCTCCTTGTCGTCACCCGTAGAAGCGAACGAGAGGGTCGCGGTCAGCACGTGGTCAGGGCGGAAGCCCGGATCAATGGCGCGCAGCCGCAGGAAGCTGTTCGCCAGCAGGCCGGCGCCCGCCAGCAGCACCAGAGAAAGGCACACCTCGGAAACCACCAGCGCCGATTGCGTGCGGTGCGAGCGCCGGCCGGCCGTGTAGCTGCGGGAACCTCCCTTGATGGCCTCATTCATATTCGTGCGAGAGGCGCGCCATGCCGGCAAGAGGCCGAAAAGCACGCCGGCGGCGGTCGTGATGGCGAGCGCAAAGAGCATGACTCCCATGTCGATGCGAATGTCCGCGGCGCGCGGCACCTCGGGCGGCAGCAGTGCCCTAAACAGGTCCGTCGACCACAGTGCGAGCAGGAGACCGCCGGCGCCGCCTGCCGCGGCCAGCACCAGGCTTTCCGTCAACATCTGGCCAAACAGGCGCGCGTGGCTGGCGCCCAAAGCGCGCCGCACCGCCAGTTCGCGGGCCCGCGCGGTCACCCGCACCAGCAGCAGGTTGGCCACATTCACGCACACGATCAACAGCAAAAAGCCCACCGCGCCGAAGAGCACCAGGAGCGCCGGCCGCACCTTCCCAGCGGTATGCGCGGCGAGCGAAACGATCGAGACATCCTTAGCCATGAAAGGGCTGGGTTCAAGGAGGTACAGCCGGTGCATGATCGCGCCGAGGTCGCTCTGGGCCTGGGTGAAACTCACGCCCGGACGCAGTCTGCCGATGGCCTGGTAATTGTGAGCCGTGCGGCTGGGCGTGGGATCGCCAACGGCGGCCATCGACACCCAGATTTCGCTCTTGGGCGGATAACTGAAGCCGGACGGCATCACGCCGATCACCGTCACGGGATAGCCGCTGATCCGGAGGGCGCGGCCGACGATCTTGGGGTCGCCGCCGTAGGCGCGTTGCCATAAACCGTAGCCGAGGACAACGCGCAGGGGAGCGCCGGAGACCTGCTCGCTGGGCAGGAAGGCCCGGCCCAAGGCCGGCTGCACGCCCAACACGTCGAAGAATCCAGGTGTGATCGAGGCCGCGAAGGTGCGCTGTGGCCGGTCACCGCCGGTGTTCACGGCGTCCATTCCGAAGGCCGCCATCGCGGTAAAGCTGCGGTTCCGCGCTTTCCAGTCCTGGAAGTTCGGATACGCCACGGGCCAGGCGAAGCCGTCACCGCCTCGTTCCGCGATCCACGCCAGGCGGTCTGCCTGCGGGTAGGGCAGGGGATTCAGCAACACCGCCTTGACGACGCTGAACAGGCTGACGCCAGCGCCGACACCGAGGGCGACCGTGAGTATCGAAACCACGGTTAGACTGGGAACGCGGCGCAGCGCGCGCAGGGCTTGACACAGATCTCGCAGCATAATAGGCCGGGATGGGCAAGCGGGGTGCCACGCCCGGCGGCTGGTGGCTGGCTTGATCCCAGTGACCGGCGAGTGCCTGAAGACGCCGCTAAAGGTTGTCTTTTCTATCGGCGAGACTGGAACGTGGCGGAACGAGCCTGGCTGGCTCGGGATTGGCCGACCTCGCGGCACCACACGCGGCCTGTTCGTTTTTGGGAACCAGCGACCAATGCAGTGGGACAGTTGGCAGGCGAAAGCGCCTGCCCCACTGGGGCTCGTGTATTTGGGCGTTCGGCGGCACCTCGCCCCGTCAACCCAATCGTGGTGTCTTGTATCAGGGCACGGCTGAAGCCGTGCCCTGATACACACCTGATCCTGTCCCCCTGAAATGTAGAAACTCAGTCGGCAGGCGAAAGCGCCTGCCCCACCCGGTGGCAAATCGTCGGCAACAGGCTGGGACAGACGCTTTCGTCTGTCAGCCCCAGTCCATCCGGCCTCCCTACAGTTTCTCAGCCTCAGCCGGCTACACCACAATGCAGGGCCACGATGCCTCCGGTGAGGTATTCGTAGCTCACTTGGGTGAAGCCGGCGCGGCGCATCTCGCCGGCGAGTTCGGCGGCTGAGGGAAACTTCCGCACCGATTCCGGCAGATAGGTGTAAGCGTCGCGCGATCCGGAAAGGGCGCCGCCGACGATCGGCAGAATCCGCCGCGAATAGAAATTGTAGAGGGCGGCGAAGGCGGCGTTGGGCGGCTGGGAGAATTCGAGAATGGCGGCCATGCCTCCCGCCGCCAGCACGCGGCGCATCTCCGCCAGGCCGGCGGCGTAATTGGCCAGGTTGCGAAAGCCGAAAGCCACCGTCAGCAGATCGGCCGAGCCGTCGGCGAGCGGCAGGCGCAAGGCGTCGGCTTCGAACAGGGCGGCTTTCGCCTGTCGCGCGCCCGACTTTTGCCGCGCGGCGACGAGCATGGGATGGCAGAAATCCGTGGCCAGCACCATCCCGCCGCGGGCGCGGGCCAACGCCAGCGCCAGGTCGCCGGTTCCGCAGCAAATATCGACCACGCGCGCTTCGGGCCGCTCCAAAATGTGCCGTACCCGCTTCACCGTGTGGGCGCGCCAGTAACGGTCGATGTTAAAAGAGAGGAGGTGATTGGCCAGATCGTACCGGTGGGCCACGCGACCAAACATGTCGCGCACCCAGAGGGCGGCTTCCCGCTCATTACGCGCGCCTGCGGGCGTAGTGCCCTTCATGAAGAGGCGTCCTTCATGAAAGCGCGAACCGGATGGCGTCGAGCACCAGCGGCTCACCGATGCCGCTGACGACCTCCGCCTCGCCGATGCGCACCGGCAACACGAAATGGATTTTGCCGCGCACGGTCTTCTTGTCGTGCACCAGGCGCGCCAGCAAGCGCTCCGCGGCGATTCCCTCGAGCGATGGAATCGGCCCGTAGCGGCCGATGACATCGAGGATGTGCCGCGCATCGGCGGCGGACAGGTGCCCGGCGATTTCGCCGAGGCGCACGGCTGCGCGCATGCCGAACGCCACTGCTTCACCATGCAGGAAAGGGCGGTAGGCGGTTTCGGCTTCGAGCGCGTGACCGAAAGTGTGGCCGAGATTGAGGATGCGGCGCAGGTCGCCTTCGCGCTCATCGGCCGAAACCACTTCGCATTTCATGCGAACGGAATCGGCGATGATGCGGTCCACTGCCTCTGGCTTCCTCGCCAGCACGTCGGCGCTGCCCGCGTCCAGAAAATGAAACAGTTCCGGCTCGCGAATGATGCCGGCCTTGACGATTTCCCACAGCCCGGCGCGGTATTCGCGCTCCGGCAAAGTGTCGAGCGCGGATGGATCGATCAACACCGCGACTGGCTGGTGGAAGCTGCCCACCAGGTTCTTGCCGCTTTCGAGATTGACTCCGGTCTTGCCGCCGACCGCCGCATCCACTTGCGCCAGCAGCGTGGTGGGAATTTGCAGCACGGGAATGCCACGCATGAAGATGGCGGCGAGAAAGCCAGCCATGTCGGTGACGATCCCGCCGCCAAAGGCCAGGACGACGCTCGAGCGGTCGCCGCCCGCCAGCACCATCCGCTCCGCTAGCGCCTCGAGCGGCGCCATCCGCTTGTTCTCTTCACCGCCCGGAAGGTAGAGAACTTCGTGCGCCACATCCCGCAGGCCGGGGGCCAGCGCCGCGCCCTGATGCCGCCACACGTCTTCGGTCGAAACCACGAATACTTTGCCGGCCCGGGCCGGTACGAATTGCGCCGCGCGGCCGATGATGCCGCGTTCGACAATGGCGTCGTAACACCCCTGCGGAGTCTCGACGCGAAAAGAAGGCATACGGAATTTGTACCATGCCGGCGGATCATTCCACACAAGTTCTCTGCGAGCAAAACCGTATTCTGGTTCAAGTCGAGCGCAACGGATACCATTGGGAAGGTTTGGGAGCTAGTCCACGCGCTACGCATTCATGAGTATCACGTCGAGGTATATAGAGGTATATAAATGTCCGCGGTTGGCGAATATTGCCTACGAAGACAAATACCAGGTTGCCGCGTATCCCTCAGAACTGGATGGTAGGATAACGACCCAATAACCCTCCCTTCGAGGGTGGATATCGCCATTCCCCCCACAGTGGACGCTGCCGCCCGCGCGCATCAAGATAGCCGCGTCACAGCTACTCGTACCTTAGCGCTTCTACCGGATCCAGCCGCGCGGCTTTGTTGGCGGGCCAGATGCCGAAGAAGAGGCCGACCGCGACCGACACCACCACGCCCGTGACGGCTGCCCAGAGCGGAACGCTCGCCGGTATCGAGGTGAACACCAGCCGGCTGATCAGCGAAATCATCCAGCCGAACAGAATGCCGGCGATGCCACCCAGGCCGGTGAGCACGGCGGCTTCGAGCAGAAACTGGATTAAAATGTCGGTGGTCCGCGCGCCAACCGCCTTGCGGACGCCGATCTCATGAGTGCGCTCGGTCACCGACACCAGCGTGATGTTCATCACGCCGATGCCGCCCACCAGCAGGCCGATGGAGCTCAACACGGCCATCACCAGGAATGTCACGGCGGTGATCTGGCGGAAATCGGCGACCATCTGATCGGCGGTCGAAAGAGCGAAGTTGTCGGGCTTGCTGTAGGGCACGCGGCGGTCGATGCGCAGCACGGTGCGGACCTGGTCCAGCGCTTGCGGCAGCTCGCCGTCGTAAGCAGTCGCGACGATGGCGATTTCCTTGGCGTTGGGGTACATCTTGCGCATCATGCCGTAAGGGATGAGCACGCGGTTATCGGTGTCGCCAAAAAAGGAAGCGGCCGGCCGCAGCATGGTGCCGACCACCAGAAACTCATGGCCGTCCACCAGGATGGTCTTGCCGATCGGGTCCATGTTGGCGTAAAGCCCTTTTTCGATGTCGGCGCCCACCACGGCCACCGGCACGCGGCGGCGGCCCTCCTCGTCGGCGAAAAAGCGCCCGAGATGAATGTCCACCTGCCCGCCGCGCGCATAAGCTTCCTCGACGCCCATCAGGTTGACGTCGTACATGTCGTTGCCCTTGTAGCGCACGTTGACGCTTTTATTGGGGAAGATCATGGGTGAGACGTCCGCGATGGCCGGGCATCGTTCCTTAATGTCGGCGGCGTTTTCGTACGTCAGATTCTTGCGCGTGCGTTCCTCCGGGCTGAGATTGCCGACGCGTGGGCCCACCGGGAACTTGAAAACGATGATCGAATTCGGGCCGAAGCTGCGCAGCACGTTGGCGATGGAGGTGTCGAATCCGCTGAGAATGGCGCTGACGCCGATGATGGTGCCGGTGCCGATGATCACCCCCAGCACGGTAAGAAAGGCGCGCAGCTTGTGGCCCCGAATGGTATCCAGCGCCAGCTTGAGGCCGTTGAAAAAAGCCAGCTTCGTCACGGTTAGCGCTCCGCCCTCAGGGCCTCGATCGGGTCCAGCTTGGAGGCCTTGCGCGCCGGATAGATGCCGAAGAACAACCCCACCACCGAGGATAGTCCCACCCCGATGACGATCGACGACGCGGGCAGCGACATCGGCATCGAAGTGAAGCTACGTACCGCCACCGCAATCAGCCATGCGGTTCCCACGCCCACCAGCCCGCCCGTGCCGGCGAGCACCGCGGATTCCACCAGGTATTGATTCAGGATGTCGCGCCGCCGCGCGCCCAGCGATTTGCGAATGCCGATCTCGCGCGTGCGCTCCGTCACCACCGCCAGCATGATGTTCATGATCACGATTCCGCCCACCACCATGAACACGGAAACGATGCCCACCGCCATGGCGGCGATGGTCTTGGTGAGCCGCTCCCAGAGGGTCACGAAGGTCTCCGAGGCGAAGATGACGAAGTTGTCGTCCTGCGCCGGGCCCAGGTGCCGGTAGGAGCGCAACAGCACGCGCGCCTCGTCCTGCGCCTGGGCAAGGTGCTCCTGGTCCACCGCCTTGGCCACCAGCCGGATGCCGTTTCGCGCGCCGTAGGTTTTGAAATAGCTCTCGATGGGAATCATCACGAAGTTATCTTGCGACTGGCCGAAGACGCTGCCCAACGCCTGGGCCACGCCGACGATCTCATACGGGTTGCCTTCAATCGCGATCGTCTTTCCCAGCGGATCCTGCCCCTGGAAGAAACGCGTGAAAATGTCGTTGCCGATAAACGCCACCGCCACGTGCCGCCGCGCTTCGTCATAGGTGATGCCGCGCCCCAGCCCCACCTGCACATTATTGATAGCCGGAATATTGTCGGTGATGCCGTTGATGTTCACGCCCTCGACCGAGCTGCCTTTAAACGCCACCCGCGCCTGGCGCGACGTCATCATGCCGATGTCCTTCAGCAGCGTGGCCTTGGAGCGGATGAACTCGTACTCGTCCACGCGGATCTGCGGGTTGCGCTTGTCCATTTCGAAGAACTTCTTCGGGTCCCAAGGGCCGAACCAGGCCATGCGCACGATGCGAAAACCGTCCGCCCCCATGTTGGAAACCTTGTCGGCGATGTAACGGTCCATGCCGTGAATCAGCGCCGTGACGGCGATCAGCGTGGTGGTGGCGAGAATGATTCCCAGCAGCGTGAGAAAACTGCGCAGCTTGTTCTTGCGCAACGAATCGAGGGCGATGCGGGCGGCCTCCCACAGGGAAGCGCTCCATTGGTTCTTGCGCCGGGGCACGTAAGTAAGACGGGCGACCACCCCCGATTGTTCCTGGGCCCGCGGCATTTTATTTACGAAACCCGCGCACATTCGCGGAGTGGCCGCTGGACGGGCTCGCCGGGAAGGCAGGGAGAGGAGCCTGCGGCCCTTGCGGCCCTGGGAGCGCCGGCCGGGCCTGACGCGGCTTTCGTGAGGCATAATAGTCTGAGCGGATGAATCTTCCAAACGCGCTGACCATTCTGCGAATCTTCTTCGTGCCTCTGCTGGTGGCGGTGCTGTTGGAGGAAAACGTCGGCATCCAGCTGGGGCCCTGGCAGGTGACCAACGAATGGCTGGCGCTGGCCATTTTCCTGTCGGCCGCCGCCACCGATCTGCTAGACGGCTACCTGGCCCGCCGCTGGAAACAGGTAACCACCATCGGCACCTTGCTCGATCCCATCGCCGACAAACTGCTGGTATCGGCGGCGCTGATTTCGCTGGTGCAGGTGCGGGTTCTGCCGGGTTGGATGGCGATTCTGGTGATCGGCCGCGAGTTCGCCGTCTCCGGCCTGCGGGCTATCGCGGCGGCGGAAAGCTACACCATCAGGGCGAGCGATCTGGGGAAGACCAAAATGCTGGCGCAGGTGGTGGCGGTTTCCTGCCTGCTGGTCAGCGTCCGTCATCCGGGCCTGCACCAGCCGGCCATCTGGATGATGTGGGGCGTCATCTTCTTCGCGCTGCTTTCCGCGGTCAGCTATTTCCGCAAGTTCTGGCGCAAAGTGGATGAGCATGTCAAGCAGCGCCGGCGGCGCGAGCTGCTGCTGCTGGAAAGAAAACGCCAGCGCGAAGCGATGCGTCAGAGAGGCTCGAGGAGAGCCGGCGCGCGCGGTGCCGGGGCCGGCGCCGGCGCCGCCGGCGGCACAATCTGGAAACCGCCCGAAGTCAACTGAACCGTCCGCACCTCGCCTTCCTGGCCGGCTGGCGGAATCGGCTTGCCGTTGAGAAGAATCTTGACGCCTCCGGCGTTGCCCAGCCTCAACGTGATTTCCGTGTTCGCCGCTACAGTGCGAACCTCGTTCGGTTCCAGCACACCCTGATAAACGGAGTGGCCGTCGCATTGCACACTGACCCAGACCGGCTCGGCGACCACCAACTCCACGCGCACGGCGCCCGGCCCGGATATGCCGGTGTCCGGCACCAGCGGCTGCGGCGTGCCCGACTGTGATGCGGGCGGCGGAGCGGGCACGGGCGCCGCGTTGTGGGCAGCGATGGTCTCAGTGGCCGGCTTCGGCGGGATCTGCACGGGCCGCCGCTGGCTTTGCACGGCCGGTTGCGGCGCCGCGCGCCGGGCTACCGCGGCCGGCGGGCGCTCCTGTCG
>JBAVYH010000186.1:0-24618 GCA_049698695.1 Bryobacteraceae bacterium
ATCCGCTCCACCGCCAGCTCACGGAAGCTGCGCGGATACTTTCCGACTCGTCTCTTTCCCACTCGCAGTCCCTTTCCCTGCAAAGTGTCGCAATTCCCACTGTCTCAAGTTTGGGGTTCACTCCATCTTTGGGTCCTTGATGCCCGCGGCATGCTCCGGAGTCGAGCGGCGGCGAGAAATGCACCCTTAGTCCTTCACTACCTGCCCGTCCTTCATGACGAACGCGACCCGCTCCAGCACTGTGACGTCCGCCAGCGGGTCGCCGTCTACCGCGATCAAATCGGCGAACTTGCCCGCTTCCAACGTGCCTACCCGATTCGTCCAGCCCAGCAAGTCGGCGGCGTTAATGGTCGCCGCCTGAATCGCCTGGAGGGGCGTCAGCCCGAGCCGCGTCATGGCTGCGAACTCGTGCGCGTTCAGGCCGTGCGGATACACGGCTGCGTCTGTGCCCAACGCCACCTTGACTCCGGATCGCATCGCCAGGCCAATGTTCTTGCCGGCAAGCTGCATCACCACCCGTGCCTTTTCCAGCACGCCGGGCGTGATGCCGAGCTGGCTGGCGTGTGCCGGAAACCACTCGAGCAGGTAGAGCGTGGGCACCAGGTACGTGCCGCGCTCCTTCATCAAGCGGATGCACTCTTCGTCGATGTACGTGCCGTGCTCGATCGAATCCACGCCCGCCAGCACCGCGTTGCGAATCCCTAAAGCGCCGTGTGCATGGGCCGCGACCTTGCGCCCCAGGCCATGCGCCGTCGCCACGATGGCGCGCATCTCCTCGGGGGAATACTGCTCCAACGCCGGATCGTCGCCTTCGGACAACACTCCGCCGGTGGCCATGAACTTAATCACGTCGGCACCAAACTTGATGTTTTCCCGAACCTTCACCGTCACGCCGGTAACGCCATCGGCCACGCCGTCGCTCGAATAGTGAAACTGCGGCGCCAGAAAATTCTCGTCGAAATGTCCGCCGGTGATGCTCAGCGCCGGACCCGAAGCCACCATGCGCGGTCCCGGCACGTCCCCGGCGTTGATGGCGTCGCGCAGGGCGATATCCGCGTAACCGTGGGCTCCGAGATTCCGTACCGTGGTGAAGCCCGCTTCCAATGTCACGCGCGCATTGCGGGCACCGAGCAGCGCTTCGCGCGGCACGGACATGTGCAGCCGCGCGGGCCCAATCAGGTTGGGAGAAAACGTCAGGTGCGTGTGGCAGTCGATCAACCCCGGCAGCACTGTCTGCTTGCTCAAGTCGATCACGCGCGCTCCGGCAGGCACCCTCGCCTCCAGTTCTTGCGTGCCGCCCACCGCAATAATGCGCCCGCCTTCAACCAGAATCGTCTGCTCGGTCAAGTAATGGCCCGTGCGGACATCTAAAATCCGGCCTGCCTTGATTACCAGCGGCGGCGTCTGCGCTTGGGCGAATAGGCAGGCCATGATCAGGCAGCAGACGATAGACCAGACTGCGGAACGGCGTTTCGGCGTTCCAGCCGTCTCTGCGTGCATCTGACCTGCCGGCACAACCCGCGGCCCCGGGGCCGCCCTCCTGAAGTTCTGCCACAACTCCAAGCGCAACCCGAAACCGCAGCGACTCAAGTTCTTCAGCATGGGGATTTCTCCGCTCTCCAAGATCTACTCTGAACCTACAATCTCGCGTCTATAATCACAGGGGACTCCGGCTCTTGCGTGAGATTCTCAATGAGTATACCCGAACCCGGCCCAGGTTCATCGGCGGCAAGCGCCTTACCTCAGCTTCTGGACCTATGCAATCGGTATCCAGATCTCGGACAGAACCCGCCGCCAATTCTCGCCGAGGATCAGACGGATGTGCTCATCCGTGTATTTTCGGTGAATCAACGCGTCCGTCAGATCGTAGATTCGTTTTGGATGGTCCAGATGTTCGACGGCTTCGCGATGCTGGGCGTGGTACTTCGCGTCCACTCCGGCAAGCATTTGCGCCAACTGATCGGGCGGCATGAAGTCGTTGCTTTCGATTCCGATGTCGCTGCCGACGCCGACGTGCTCGATTCCGACCAGGTTTCTCACGTGGTCGAAATGGTCGATCACATCGTCGACGGTAGTGGGTTCGCGTGCTTTAACCATCGAGCTGATGAAGTTGATCCCCATCACTCCGCCGGTTTTGGCCATGGCTTGTATCGCTTCATCGGTGACGCAGCGAGGATAGCCCGGATAAAGCGCACGGCAGTTGCCGTGAGAGATAATTACGGGCTTTTTCGACAGCTCAAAGGCATCGAGCATGGTTCGATCGCCGGCGTGTCCGCAATCGACGGCCATGCCGATGCGATTCATTCGTTCTACGATGCGGACTCCAAATTCGCTGATGCCGTCGTCGCGCCGCTCGAAGGCGCCATTGCCAATCAAGGTTCGATAATTGTAGGTCAGTTGGCTGGATCGCTGCCCAAGACCATAAAACGTATCGACGTCGTCCAGTTTGCGGAAGTGCGTCGCGTTCTGGAGCCCAAACAGAATTCCGTAACGACCCGACGTTTTCGCGCGCATGAAATCGCCAGCCGAGCCGATGCGCAGAAGCCAGTCCGGATACGCGGCGAGGAAGCTGTTCCAATGGGCGAACAGCTCGATACCGTCCTCATAATTGTCGGCGGCGTTGCCGAAGTTGATCGCGTTGATCCCGGAGGCGAGAAACTGGTCGAAATCGGCGCGCGTGAATGCGCCCGACTGGGTGAGCCATTGCCGCAGCTTCGGCTGCATGTCACTCCGATAGAGGAACTGGTTGAGCATGTCGATCACCAGCGACTCGCGCACCAGCCTCACCGCTCGCTCGGAATATTCGTGCGGCGATTGCGCGAACAGAGCGTAGCGATTGCGGTTGAAGAAGGGCGCCGCGATCGCCGCCGCCGCAGCTTTGAGCGCGGTTCGCCGCGTAGTCAGAGATGGTCGCATAAGAACTCTTAGGATTGTAGCCGCATTCCTGGGCAGCCTGCGTGCCGGTTTGCAAAGCGCCGCGCCGCTGTGAGGCAAGTCGCGAAAACAACTCGCGAAAACACCGCCGGCCTGCGCCACCCCGGGACCATAATGTAGAGATGCAACGAGCGACCTTCCTTTTGACAGTTTCCGCACCGGCCGCGATGGGGCAGGCGGGGAATTATATATCTCTCGAAGCGGAAAGACGCGTTCGATGCGATTCATAGACCGCGAAGAAGTTGCCCGCCGCCTTACCTACGATGTCTGCATTCCGATCGTGCGCGATGCGATGATCGCCCTCTCGAAGGGCGAAACCAAGCAAGTTCCGCGGCCGATTATCACGCTGTCCGAAGGCCGCCTGTTCGGCATCATGCCGGGTGCGATGGGCGCGCATGCGCCATTCGGCGCCAAGTTGATCAGCGTCTTCCAGGGCAACTCCGCAAAGGGGAGACAGTCGCACCAGGGCCTCGTCGTTCTATTCGATCCCGGCAGAGGCGAGCCGGTTTGCGTCGTCCATGCCGGCGAGATCACAGCCATTCGCACCGCGGCGGCCAGTGCGGTTGCCACCCATGCCTTGGCGCGCCCAGACGCCTGCCGACTGGCGATCCTGGGTTATGGCGAACAGGCCGCGACCCACGCGCGGGCGATCGGCAAGGTGCGCAACCTCGAATCCATCATGATTTGGGGACGGTCGCCAGAACGCGCCCGGGCCTTCGCAGCGCGAATGCAGGCGGAACTGGCCGTGCCGGTCGCCGCCGCCGGGAGCGCGGAACAAGCCGTCGCCCAGGCCGACATTGTTTGCACTGTCACCGCGGCGCCCGAGCCCATCTTGCAAGGCGCCTGGGTGCGGCCCGGCACGCATTTGAACCTGGTCGGCTCCAGCTATGCGGGACCAGCGGAGGTTGACAATGACTTGGTCGTCCGCTCGCGGTTCATTGCCGACAGCCGGGAGAACGCACTGAGACAAGGCGCGGAGTTTCTCCGGGCCAAGGCGGCGGGTTTAGTCGATGACAGCCACATCGTCGCCGAGATTGGCCAGGTGCTAGCCGGCGAAATCGAAGGCCGCCGCTCGGCGGAGGAGATCACCGTCTACAAATCCCTTGGCCATGTCGTACAGGATTTGGCGGCCGCGTGGGTTCTCTATTCGCAGGCGGAGAAGCCGGCCTAAAGCCAGCGGCCCGGCCGCATGGAGGACTTGCCAGAGAGGCTCTTAGCCAAAGGGTATACTTAATTTGAAAGCTTTGTTTCGCGGGTCTCGTAGTTTACAACCCGCGCGCAACCGCTCGATTGTTCGGAGCGGATTGACCCTGCCCAGGCTGCGCCGGCTGTCGCAGACTCTCTTTCTAGGACTGTTCCTGGTCCTCCTCTGGAGAACCGGATTGCGCGGGTCCGTCCAGCCAGGCGCGGCCGACTTCCACCTGCCGCCCGCGGTGCGCGCCTTTCTGGAGACCGATCCGTTAATCGCCATCGCCAATGCGCTGGCCGCGCACGCGCTGTATCGCGGATTGCTCTGGAGCCTGGCGATCTTAATCCCGACGCTATTCCTGGGGCGGTTCTTCTGTGGCTGGATATGCCCGCTGGGAACACTGAATCACCTCGTTAGCAACATCCGATCGGAGAAGAAGTCGGGGCGGCAGCTCATCGCTTCCAACCGATACAAGCGGTGGCAAGGCTTCAAATACTATCTGCTTTTCGCTTTGCTGGCGGCTGCTTTTCTGGGCAGCGCGGTGGTGGGGATTTTCGATCCCATCGCGCTCACCGTGCGGTCGTTCGCTCTCTCGATTCTGCCGGCATGGAATTACGCGTTGAACGCATTGGTGGGCCCGCATCCCACTCACTCCGCCCTGCTGAACGCCCTCCTCAGTTTCAAGCAAGCGCATTTCCGCCAGGGTTTCCTGCTCGGAGTGATTTTCATCGTCATCCTGGCGCTCAACCTGCGCATCACCCGCTTCTGGTGCCGCGCGCTGTGTCCGCTCGGTGCGGTGTTGGGCCTGGCCTCGCGCTGGTCCATTCTGGGCCTGGAGAAGCACGAAGCCCATTGCGAGGATTGCAACCGTTGTCTGCTCCATTGCCAGGGCGGCGACGATCCCATTCCCGGCGCGCCGTGGCGCAAAGCCGAATGCCATCTGTGCATGAACTGCGTGGCCGATTGCCCGGAAAGCGGCATTCAATTCCGCTTTTTTCCGCGGACCGCCGGCTCCGGAACCATTGAGGGCGCGGACCTCAAGCGCCGAAAGGTGCTGACCGGGCTGGCAGCCGGTGCGGTTGCGATTCCCCTGTTGCGGGCCAATACCGGCCTCGGCGCCGAACCCCACGAGCGGCTGATCAGGCCCCCGGCGGCGCTCGACGAGGAGCGGTTCCTGGCGCGCTGCATTCGCTGCGGCGAGTGCATGAAGGTGTGCCCGAACAACGCCTTGCATCCCGCATTCAGCGAAGCGGGGTGGGAAGGCATCTGGACTCCCGTGCTGGTGCCGCGCGTCGGATATTGCGAACCCAGTTGCACCCTCTGCGGCCAGGTATGCCCCACCGGCGCGATTGGCGAGTTTACGTCGCAGCAGAAAGGCTGGACCGGGGTCCCCACCGGCCACGAAGCGACCGCCCAGTCCATCCGTCTCGGTACGGCTTTTTACGATCGCGGCCGATGTCTGCCTTGGGCTATGGCCACCGACTGCATTGTGTGCCAGGAGTGGTGCCCGACCTCGCCCAAGGCCGTCTACCTGCAGCCGGCGGAGGTGACCGATGCCGCCGGGAACACGAAACAGGTCCGGCAGCCGTACATCGATCCTGCGCATTGCGTCGGTTGCGGCGCGTGTGAGTTTGTGTGCCCGATAAAAGATCGCCCGGCGGTTTACGTGACCAGCGCCGGCGAGAGCCGGTCGAAGACCAACCAGATCCTGCTGGAACGAGCGTCCAAGCCTGCGTCCTGGCTCCCGGAGAGCGGCGACGCGCCGGGGTGGACGAAGGTGGGCGAAACGCGTTTGTTCGACGCCGCCGATCTCTGGAAATACGTGGATGGCGACGCCGAGCGGTATCTGCGGGCGGGCGTCCGCCGCACTCTCACCGCGAACTATCGCTACAGGGACACCGTGGAGGCCGTCGCCGACATCTATCTGATGGAAGCGCCATCGGGCGCCGCGATGGTTTTCGAATCCGAGCCGTCCGCCGGAAGCCGGCCGGTGGCGCTCGGCGACGCGGGCAGGAGCTATGGGCAGAGCCTGACGTTTCACCGCGGCGCCTTCTTCGTTCGCCTGACGGCCTACCAGGATACGCCGCAGACGGAGCAGGTGCTGCTGAGCTTGGGGCAGGCCATTGAGAGAAGGCTGGGGCGATAAGGACCGTAGCACCAATACTGTTCGCACCTTCACATAACAGGTGAAACAGCGGCCGATCGAAGATCCCACCGTCATGTCGCGCACCGGCATAACCCAGTCCCCTAGTGTGCATCCGCGCCCAGTGCTATAAAGGAGTCGGAATACCTAAAACCGCAGGTCCCCTGGGGCAAGAGCCATGCGCGTCGGCCCACATCACGGCATCACTCGCAGGGGGCTTCTGCAAGCCAGCTTGGCGGGCGCCTTCGCAGCCAGGGCCGCCGCCGCTGAAAAATCCAAAGTCGTCATCGCGCGCGATCCGGCTCTCCGTGGTGACGGACGCTCCCCCGATTCCGCGCGGGTTTTGAAGATGCTCGACCGGGCCATACAGTCGTTCTACGGTGGCGATTCTCCCATCGATGCCTGGAAGAACGTGGCGCGGCCCGGCGAAGTGGTCGGCCTGAAAGTAAACTGCCTCTCCGGCAAGGGCGCTGCCACCAGCACCGTCCTGGTGGAAGCCATCTGCGAGCGGCTGCAGCAGGCCGGAGTTCCGCAGAAGGACATCGTGATCTGGGACCGGCTGAACTCCGACCTGGAAAGTGCCGGCTACCGCGTGGCCTCCCGCAAAGATCGGATGCGGTGCATCGGCAACGATACCGCCGGCTACGACGACGAGCTGACGGTCTATGGAAGCGCGGGCAGCCTGCTCTCGAATACGCTGGTACGCACCTGCGATGCGGTGATCAACCTGCCGGTGCTCAAGGACCACGGCATTGCCGGCGTAACGCTCGCGCTCAAGAACTTATTCGGCGCCATCCACAATCCGAACAAGTACCACATCAATACCGGCGACCCCTACGTTGCGGACGTCAATATGTTCCCGGCCATCCGGCGAAAGGTGCGGCTGACCATTTGCGACGGCCTGACGGCGCAGTATGAAGGCGGGCCTTCTTATATGCCGCAATGGTCTTGGCCCTATAACGGCCTGCTGGTGGCACGCGACCCGGTGGCGCTCGATTACACGGGCTGGCAGATCCTGGAACGCAAGCGGGCTGAAAAGGGGATGAAGCCGCTGCGCAACCTGCAGCGCGAGCCGCTCTACATCGCCACCGCGGCGGATGCCCGCCACAGGCTCGGGACCAACGATCCGACCCTGATCGGCGTGGTGGAGGTATAACTCGATGGATCGCAGGGCGTTCGTTCAGTTACTCGCGCTGCCGGCTGTGGCGGCACGCGCGGCGGAGTCCGATGCCCGGTTCATCATCGAGGCGCGATTCTACGACAAGCTGCCCTACAAGAAAATCAAGTGCAAGCTTTGCCCCCGCGAGTGCGTGATCGACGACCACGAACGCGGTTATTGCGGTGCGCGCGAAAACCGCGGCGGCACTTACTACTCGCTGGTCTATGCGCGCGTCTGCGCGGCTCACGTCGATCCCATCGAAAAGAAGCCGCTATTTCATTTCCTCCCCGGCAGCATGGCATTTTCGGTGGCCACGGCGGGCTGCAACGTCAATTGCAAGTTCTGCCAAAACTGGGATATCTCCCAGGTCCGTCCGGAACAGGTGAACAGCACCTTCCTGCCGCCGAAGGATCTGGCCGCACTGACCCGCCGCTATCAGTGCCCTTCCATCGCCTACACCTATAGCGAACCGGTCGTCTTTTGCGAATACGTCCTGGATTCCGCGGCGGCCGGCCGCGCGGCGGGCGTGAGAAGCGTGGTCATCAGCGGCGGCTATATTCAAGAAGAGCCGCTAAAACAGTTGTGCGCCCGCGTGGATGCTATCAAGATCGATCTCAAGGCGTTCTCCGAGAAGTATTACAAAGAGGTAGTGAACGGCGAGCTGAAGCCGGTGCTGAACACCCTGGCGACCATCCACAAATTGGGCACCTGGTGCGAAGTGGTCTATCTGGTGGTGCCCACTTTGAACGATTCCGATGAGGAATTCCGCGGGCTCGCCCACTGGATCAAAACCGAACTCGGCCCCGATGTCCCGCTGCACTTTTCGCGCTTCTATCCCGAGTACCTGTTGAAAAACCTTCCGCCCACACCCTTGCCGACGCTGGAACGCGCCAGAGCCATCTGCGACGCCGAGGGCCTGCATTACGTGTATATCGGCAATGTTCCCGGCCATCCGGCCGAGAATACCTGGTGCCCGAAATGCCGCCGCGCCGTGATCGAGCGCGCCGGCTTCACCGTTCGGGCGATCCATCTTGACGGTGGCAAGTGCCGGTTCTGCCGGCAAGCCATCCCCGGTATCTGGGACGGGGCACCCCACATATGAAGATTCTGTCTTTCGGCATGACCGCGTTGTTCCTGCTTGCAGGTTTCCTTTTGGTTAAAGGAGCTTCCAGAAGCGGCGGACAAGCGCGTACAATCAGGCAACCGGCGGTGGCGGGAACATTCTATCCCGCCGACGCGAAGGAACTCGCCAGCATGATCGATGGCTTCCTTGCGAAAGCCGCTCCGCCGCCGCTCGAAAACGTGGTGGCGCTGGTGGCCCCGCACGCCGGCTATCAATATTCGGGTCCGGTCGCCGCGTACTCGTACGCATTATTGAAGGGCCGCAAATTCGACCGCGTGGTGGTGATTGCACCCTCGCATTACGAAGCCTTCGATTACTCGTCCGTGTACGACGGCGCCGCCTATGCGACCCCGTTCGGCCAGGTTCCGGTGGATCAGGCTTTCGCCGCAAAACTGGCCAAGATGAGCCCTTCTATCAAGCTTTCGGGCGCCGGCCACACCGTGTCTCCGAACCGCATGGAGCATTCCATCGAGGTCCAACTGCCTTTCCTGCAACGGGTGATTGGGCAGTTCGAGTTGGTGCCGATCATCATGGGAGATCAAAGCTACGATGCCTGCCGCGCTCTCGGCGTGGCGTTGGCAAAGCTGGTGGCGGGAACCAACACGCTCATCGTGGCCAGCTCCGATCTCTCGCACTATCACACTTACGACGAAGCGGAAAGCATCGACCACAAAACTCTGAAGGCCATCGGAGAGTACGATTACCTCGACCTGTCGCGCAATCTCGATCTGCGGGTTTGGGAGGCATGTGGCGGAGGACCGATCGTGGCCGCCATGATCGCCGCGGAACGCTTGGGCGCCAACCAGGCCAAGGTGCTTCATTACGCCAATACCGGCGACGTCACCGGCGATCGCAGCCGCGTGGTCGGCTACGGCGCCGTCGCCCTGGTGAAGGCTGCGGGCGGTGCCACGGCTGCTGAGCCGCCGTTCTCGCTTACTAAGCAGGAGAAGGATGCGCTCCTCAGGATCGCTCGCAGATCGGTCGAAACCGCGGTCCGCGAGGGTAAGACTTACCAGTGCTCCGCCGGCGGGATGGCTGCGCTCGAGCAGGAGCGCGGGGCGTTTGTCACCATAACCAAGAACGGCGAACTCCGCGGTTGCATCGGATCGGTGGCGCCGGTCAAACCTCTCTACCTGATCGTGCGCGAGGTGGCCGCGATGGCGGCACTCAGAGACACGCGCTTCCGCCCCGTCACCGCCAGCGAGTTGGGAGACCTGCAATACGAGATCTCCGTTCTATCCCCATTGCGCCGCGTGATGGACATCCGGGAAATCCGCGTTGGGCAGGATGGCTTGCTGATCCGCGCGCGCGGTCAAGAGGGCTTGTTGCTGCCCCAGGTCGCGAGTGAGGAAAAATGGGATCGGGCCACGTTCCTGGAGCAGGTTTGTCACAAGGCCGGCCTGCCGGGGCGTGCCTGGCAGGATGCCGACGCCGATCTCTTCCGTTTTACCGCCCTGGTGTTCGGCGATCGCAAGCCGGTTGAAGCGATCGCTCCACCGGATCTGTTCCGAAACCCTCAAGCATGGCCATCGCCGCCGGCGCCAGGCTCACCAGTGCCGACAGCACCGCCGTTTTAAGAAAACCGTATACGGGAACCAGCCAGACGCTGAACAAAACCGCGCCCAGGCATGAGCCGGCAAGGTCGAGCGCATAGAGCGTGCCGGGACGCCGAGATACAGAATTGGTTTCGCGTGTTTCGCCGAAGAAGATCCGGCTGGCCAGCGGAAACTCGTATCCACCTAACATGCCGGAACCGAGCGCCAGTGCGGGGAATGCGATCTGGCTCGCGAGCAGAGTGAGCGTGCTCTCGGCTCGCCCGATGATCGCGAACAGCCCCAGCAGAACCAGCGGCGCCGCCGCGGCCAGCATCTGCAAAACCGCAAGAGCGCGCATCCCGCCATGCGCCGCCCGCCGCAGCTCGAGCCAACTCCCCAGAGCCATTCCCGCCATGAAAGCCGCAATTAATATGGCGAGCTGCTGGTACACGTAGCCGTACACCGCCTGGAACGCTAATAGCAGCAGCATCTCGAGGCCGATCATGGTGAACCCCGTGGCCGCCGTGCAAAAGCCGGACGTGAATCGCGATGTGGCCCATGTTGGTGGGACAGGCGATCGGTTTTTGTCGCCTGTCTTTCGCCGATGGCGCCCTCCCACCACAAGCAGCGCCAGCGCCACTCCAACCATCGCTAGCACAGTTCCGAAATTGACTCCGGTCATCGCACGGAAAAGCCGTCGATAGCCTTGGTTGAATTGGCTGCTCCACAGCGCCACGTCGAAATAGTAAGCCACCGGCGCAAAATCGCGATTCAAAGGTGTCGTGGCCAGCGGCCGGATCTGCGCCTCCAGGTCGGCCATGCGGTCCGGCGTCATGCGAAACGGGATGAAATAGTCGCTGACGTAGCTGGTTTCGAGATGGCGCGCGTGCAGCCGCGCCAGCAGATCGTCGGCGCCCGAGGCCAGCACGCCCGCCTGCCGCGCCGCGAAGAAATGGACCGTCTCGCCCGGAATGGCCGTGACCTCCGGGAACACCGCCAGCAGGCTCTTGTTGATGGAGCGCAAGAATTGCCCGAGCTCCGGGCTGATGTAATTCTCCGATGACCTCAATTGGAAAGAGAGAAGGCCGGTTGGTGTGAGCTTTCGCGAAACCTCGCGGAAAAACTCAACCGTGTAGAACCGGTTCAGTTGGGTGTTCTGCGGCTCCGGCAGATTGACGATCACCACATCGAAGCTGGACCGCGTGGTTTTCAGGAACAGCCGCCCATCCATTACGTGAACACGCACGCGAGGGTCTGCCCGCAGGGCGCGCCACTGGTTTGGAAAATACTCTCGCGCCAGGTCCAGAATGGTGGGGTCGAGTTCCACATAATCCACCCGTTCGAGCGTGGAATGCCGCAGAGCCTGCGCGATGCTCCCATTGAGTCCTCCGCCAATCAGCAGGAGACTGCGCGGCGACGGTTGTTCCAGCAACGCGTAGTGAACGGCCTCCTCCGCGGCTGGCGGATCGGGCACCGTGAACAGAACCACGCCATTTTCGTACACGCTCCGGCTTCCCTCCGTCCCGACCACGGCCAGATTTCCGTAAACTGAGTTGCGCGTCGCAATCAGGTGCAGGCCGCGCCAGAAGCGCGTCTGGGAGATGGCTTCCAGTTTTTGCGGCCAGCCAAAAAAGCTAGCCAGCACGGCAATGCCAACCACGCAGCCCATTGCCGCTCGGCGCAGATACTGGTGGGATAGGCGATCGGTTCTTGTCGCCTGTCTTCCGGGCGGCCGCTTCGCGATGGCAAGGTTGCATGCAGCCAGCAGATTCAGCACGGCCAGCCACCAGGCGATTTCGAGCGAGCTTAAATACCGGATCAGTATCAATCCCGCCACCACGCCGCCGCCCGACGACCCCACGGCTTCCCACAGGTAAACCGAACCTGTAGCCTCGCCGGTGGATGCTGTGGCGGCCGTCGCGTAGACCCTGCTGCCCGCCGTGAAAAGCGCCCCCGAAAGAATGCAGAGCGGACCCAGTACGCAGAACGTAGTGAGCAGCATGGAACCCGGCCCCAGCACCTCGCTCGGCACCGTCTGCAGCAGGCCTCTCGCGGCACGCACGGCCAAAATCGTGCAGGGCAGGATGGCGGCGATCAGCACCTGGATGCCGGCCATCAGGCGGCGCGGTTGCCCAGCGCGCGCCGTGAAGTATCCGGCCAGGCTGCTGCCAACGGCCGTCCAGAACAGCCAGCTTCCCAGCATCAGCCCAATGGAGCTCTCGTTGCCATAGAAAACCACCATCAGCTCGCGCAGCAGCACGATCTGGGCGATGGCGGCCGTGAAGCCGATCAGGATAAGAACCGCGCGAACTCCGAATCCGGCCTTCACACCTCCAGGATTAGACGTAAACTGGTCTTGAAGTCAAAGGCGCATCAGCCATGGATTCCAAAGCGGCACCGCCCGGACGGCGCGAAGCGATGATCCGGCTGCTTCGTCTCGGCGGCGTGGGCGGCGCAGCAGCCGCGCTTGGCGTGTGGCTGAACAGGTCCAGCCGGCGCGCCGCTGCGCCGGCCGCAGCCACGGTGCGGCTGAACTTTCAGGTTCCGGCGGATGCGGCGCTGCCCGAAATGGCAGTCGTCCTGGGCGGCGACCCCGAGCAGTTGGCGCGGCGGGCCATCCAGGAATTGGGCGGCATCGGCCGCTTCATCTCGCGCGGCGACGTAGTCGTCATCAAGCCCAACGCCGCCTGGGACCGCACCGCCGAACAAGCCGCTAACACCAACCCGCAAGTGGTCGCCGAAGTGTGCCGGCTTTGCATCGAGGCTGGAGCGCGGCGTGTAATCGTGACCGATGTAAGCATCAACGACCCACAGACCACGTTCGGGCGCAGCGGCATTGGCCCCGCGGCCCGCGCGGCGGGAGCCGAGGTGATCCTCCCCGAGGACCGCCTGTTCCGCGAAGTCGATCTGCGCGGGCAGGTGCTGCACTCCTGGCCGGTGCTGGAGCCTTTTCTGAGCGCCGACAAGATGATCAACATCCCCATTGCCAAGCACCACAGCCTCACCGGCGCCACGCTGGGAATGAAGAACTGGTACGGCATTCTGGGCGGCCCACGCCAGGAACTGCATCAGCACATTCACGAGAGCCTGGTAGACCTCGCCGATTTCATGCGCCCCACGTTGACCCTCATCGATGCCTATCGGGTGCTTTTGTGGAACGGCCCCAACGGCGGAGATCTCGCCGACGTGGCTTTGAGGAAAACCGTGATTGCCGGAACCGACCCGGTCATGCTGGACGCGTATGCCGCCAAAGCCTACTGGGACCTGGACTGGCACACGCTCGAATACTTGAAGCTGGCCAGCGACCGCCATTTGGGAAGCCTGAGCTTTGAAACGGCCCGCACCCGCTTTGTAACGCTGTGAAGGCGCCACTCCGCGCAGCCATCAGCTATACTGCGCATGGAGAATCAGGTGTCATCCTCTCTAATTGCTCTATTGTTGGTCCCGGTCGGACTCATCACTGGTCAGGAGCTCCAGCCGATTGCGCTGCCGGCCCCGCAAACCAGCGGCGGCAAGCCGTTGATGCAGGCCCTCAAGGAGCGGAAGTCGGTCCGTGACTTCGGCCCGCAGTTGCTTTCCAGGCAGGTGCTTTCGAACCTTCTGTGGGCCGCCTGGGGCATCAACCGCGCAGACGGCCGCCGCACCGCGCCCTCTGCATCCAACCGCCAGGAGATCGACGTCTACGTCATCATGGCCGATGGCGCCTACGTCTACGATGCCCAGGCGAACGCCCTGAAGCCTGTCACGCAGAACGACATACGCAAGCTCGCCGGAACCCAGGCGTACGCTGCCGAGGCACCGGTCAACCTGGTCTATGTGGCCGACACAGCGAAGTTGGGCGGTGACGATGCGCCGCGGCTCGCGATCGCCAACGCCGACACCGGGTTCATCTCGCAGAACGCGTATCTGTTCTGCGCTTCCGAAGGCCTGGCCACGGTGGTGCGCGCATCGGTGAATCGCGCCGAGCTGGGCAAAGCCCTGAACCTGCGCGCCGACCAGCGGATCATCCTTGCCCAAAGCGTCGGCTACGCGAAAAATCCCGCGGGCAACTGACAAACAGGAAATACCCAATAAAATGAAGGTAACCTCCATGAACTCCCGACCCATAATCCTTGCCTGTTTGGCAACCGCCTCGCTTTGGGCCCAATCCGCACCGGCACTCGCCGTGGATGCCACTGCCAGCCGCCATCCGATCAGTCCGTTGATATACGGCATCAACGAGTGGCCCTCTTACAACTCTTCCACGCACGTGTGGACTGACAGCGGAATGTCCGAAGCCATGCGCGTCGGGGTGCGCCGTTGGGGCGGCGACAACGCCACCAGCTATAACTGGCAGCTCGACATAAAAAACAACGACAGCGACTGGTACTTCACCACCTACGTGGTGGGAGATGGCGTTAACTCGACATTCGACCTGTTTCACGAGCAGAACCTGCGGACCGGCACGGTCAGCCTTGGCACTGTCCCTGTGCTCGACTGGACGCCGAAGTTGATTTCGGGTCAGCCCCTGGTGTTCAACGCGCCGATGAGCTGCAGCTTCGCCGTGGCGAGGTACGGCGCGCAGATACCAAGCAACGCGGCAAACTGTGCAGCCAGTCCCTATGGCGGTAACTGCGCAGTCGACCCGTATGACACGGCTTGCGGAAGTGGCGTATCAGCCGCCACCGGCCAGAACATCGTCAACGATCCGAGCGACGTGTATGAAAAGATTACCCCCGCCTTCGCCGCGCAGTGGGTGCAGTCCATCGTGAGCAAATACGGCCCCGCCAACCTGGGCGGCGTGCAAATGTGGAGCCTCGATAACGAGCCGGAGTGGTGGGACAACGTCCACATGGACATGTACCACCAGCCCGCCACGTATGACGATATGCTGAAGCGCGACATAGCCACGGCGCAGGTCGTAAAGGCGGCCGACCCAACCGCGCTGATTACCGGTCCGGTGCCCGGGGGATGGTCGGGTATGCTTTTTTCCAAGGCGGATATGGACAGCGGCTGGAGCACGCCGCCGTACTGCTACTGGCGCAACCCCGTTGATCAGAACGCACACGGAGGCCAGCCATGGCTCGTTTACTACTTGCAGCAAATGCAGCAGTTCGAGCAGCAGAACGGCTATCGCCTGCTGGATTACCTCGACGTGCATGGCTATATCACCCCGCCTGGCGTCGGCTTCGACAACACCACCACCGCTGCGAACACTGCACTGCGGCTGACCTCCACGCGAGCGTTCTGGGATCCAACTTACATCGTGCCGGGCTTCACCAACTGTTCGGGCTATTCCGACGCGAACGGCAACCAGGTCGCTCCGGCTTTGATCCCCACCATGCACGGGTGGGTGAACCAGAATTACCCCAACACGAAACTCGCTATCACCGAATACAACTGGGGCGCGCTCGAAGACATCACCGGCGCCGTGGCCCAGGCGGACATCCTCGGAATATTCGGCCGCGAGCAGATCGACATGGCGACCCTGTGGCCGGATGGTAGCTTCACACTGGGCGTTCCCGGCTCCTACGCCTTCCAGATCTTTCTCAACTACGACGGCCTGGGCAGCCAGTTCGGCGAAACCAGTGTCTCCGCCACGGGCAATCCGGACGTGCTCTCCATCTTCGCTGCGCAGCGCCACGATTCCGCGCTCACCGTGCTGGTGCTGAACAAGACCGCCTCCGCTATCACCGATAGCATCAGCCTGAAGGACTTCACACCCGCCGCGACAGCACAGGTGTGGCAGTACAGCGCGTCAAATCTCAACGCTATCGTGCGCCAGGCGGACCTCGGCGTATCCGGCGGCAGCATCAGCACGACTTTTCCGGCATATTCCATGACACTGTTCGTGATCCCGCAGTCGCAGGACGACATGATCGCGCCGCAACCGGTGGTTACCGCGGTCACCAGTGCCGCGTCGTACGATAAGAGCGCCATATCGCCCGGAGAGATCGTGGCCATCTGGGGCCAGGATCTGGGACCGGCCACAGACGCTAGCCTCCAGTACGATTCCAACGGCTTGGTCAGCACTTCCTTGGGCGGCACGCAGGTATTCATCAACGGCTTTCCCTCACCGCTGACCTACGCGGCGAATGGGCAAGTCAACGCCGTCGTCCCCTATGAAGTGGCGCAGGCACAGACCGCCAACGTCGTCGTGGTCTATCAAAGCAACGCTTCGGCGCCGTTCCCGATCGCCGTTACGGCCGTCAAACCTGGCATCTTCACCATCGGCAAGGGGCAGGGCGCCATCCTCCTGAACTCAGACTATAGCGTCAACAGCGGATCGAATCCCGCCCCGCGCGGAGAGTGGATCCTCATCTACGGGACAGGCGAAGGAGTGACCACGCCCCCGGGTATGGATGGCCGCCTGTCCGACGCATCGGGAGCGCCGTTGCCGACGGTTCCGGTTACCGTTACCTGCACGGCCACCATTGGCGGACAGCCCGCCACGGTGAATTATTGCGGTGAAGCTCCGGGTTTCACTGCCGGATTGGTGCAGGTGAACGCGCAGGTTCCGGAGTCGATTACCCCAGGTGACGCGGTACCTGTGATCATCACCATCGGCGGAGTCAACAGCCAGTCGGGAGTCACGCTGGCCGTGAAGTAGTCTTCACCGGCTGGGCCTGCATGCTCTGAGCGATCACACGTTCCGTGGCCGGTGTGCAGAGTGTTTCACCATCTGCTCGGTTGACACGCCGCCTGGCCGGACGGCATGCTGGAACTGTTCCTACGAGAGGGGGAAACGTGGCACATCCGGACGATTCCATCACCCGCCGCGGCTTGCTGAGCCGCGTGGTCCCGGCGGCGGCCCTGGTGGCCGCGCTGGACTCCGTCAAACAGGCGACTGCCCAAACTGCGGAAGCGCCGCCGCGCATCCGCGATTCCTTCGACTTCGGTTGGAAGTTCTTCAAAGGCGACGCCACCGGCGCCGAGCAGCCAGGCTTCTCCGATGCCAACTGGCGCAATCTCAATTTGCCGCATGACTGGAGCATCGAGGGGCCGTTTTCGCTAAGCGAGCCGAGCGGCGGCGCCGGCGGTTACGCTCCCACCGGAATCGGCTGGTATCGCAAACATTTTCGCCTCCCGCCGGCGTACCAAAACCGCAAAGTTTCTGTCGAATTCGACGGGGTGTATGAAGACAGTGAAGTCTGGATCAACGGCAACTATCTTGGCAAGCGGCCTTATGGATACATCAGCTTCGCCTACGATCTGACCCCGCATCTCGATGCCGCCGGCGATAACGTGATCGCCGTCAAGGTGGATAACTCGCGGCAGTCTAACTCGCGCTGGTATTCCGGTTCGGGCATTTATCGCCACACCTGGCTGGCGGCGGTGAACCCGGTTCATGTAGCCCTCTGGGGGACATTCGTGATGACGCCGCGGGTTTCCAAGGAGGCCGCCGCACTGCGTGTCGAGACCAGGGTCCGCAATGAGACCAGCGCCGCCGCGGTTTGCACGCTGGCGACGGCCGTCGTCGATCGCGAAGGTAAGGTGGTGCGAGCCGCCGAGGCGTCCCAGCAAATCGGCGCCAACGGCGAATACAAATTCGTCCAGGAGGAGCAAGTCGATCAACCCAACCTGTGGAGTGTGACCGAGCCGTATCTTTACACGCTGCGCAGCACCGTCCGTACGGGCGACCGCGTGGTGGACGAGTACGAAACGCCCTTCGGCATTCGCCAAGCCCTCTTCGACGCCGACCGCGGATTCCTGCTCAACGGCGAACATGTCAAGCTCAACGGAGTCTGTTTGCACCACGACGCCGGCTCGGTGGGCTCTGCCGTGCCCGAGCCAGTCTGGAAGCGCCGCTTCGAGATCCTGCGCGCCATGGGCGTGAACGCCATTCGCACCAGTCATAACCCGCCCGCGCCCGAGTTCCTGGACTTGTGCGACCGGATGGGCTTCCTGGTGATGAACGAGGCCTTTGACGAATGGGAGGCCGGCAAGCCACAGGTCCGCGGCAATGGCTACTCGAGATACTACGACGAATGGCATGAGCGCGACGTCACCGATTTCGTGCGCCGCGACCGCAATCACCCCTCCGTCGCGTTGTGGAGCTGTGGCAACGAAATCGGCGATCAGCTCAGCGCGAACGGCGTGGAGTTGCTGCGCGAATTGATGGCCATCTTCCATCGCGAGGATCCCACGCGCCCGGTGACCGCCGCTTGCGACCAGATCGCCGCCCAACCCAAAGCGGTTTCCGCCGAGTTTCTCAGCCTGCTGGACATCGTCGGCTACAACTACGTGGACCGCTGGCGCGAGCGCCGCGAGCTGTATTACAGCATCGATAAAGCCGCGCATCCGAACTGGCGCATGATCGGCACCGAAAGCTCCGGTATGGGCGGGCTGCGCGGTGATTATCGCGACTTGGTTCCGCCGCCGCCGGGCGAAGCGGCGGCCGGCGCCAATCCGCAAACCGCCGGCGCCTTCATGGGCGGACGCGGATTTGGCCAGACCCGCGGGCTGGATACCGAGGAATTGTGGAAGTTTGTGCGCGACTACGATTACGTCGCCGGCGATTTCATGTGGACCGGCATCGACTACTTGGGCGAGGCCCGCGGCGCCGGGCATGGCGCCACCGCCGGCGTCATCGACAGTTGCGGCTTCCCCAAAGATGGTTATTACTTCTACCAGAGCCAGTGGACCGAAAAACCGGTGCTGCATGTCTTCCCGCACTGGAACTGGAAAGGCCGCGAAGGACAGTTTCTGCCAGTGGCTTGTTACACCAATTGCGACCGCGTCGAGTTATTCCTGAACGGCCGTTCCCTTGGCGCCAAAGGCTACGTTTTTCCGCGATACGGAATGGAGGGTCACTACGGACATTACGCGCCTGCACCCGAAGGTGCGGTTCGAACCACCGATGATCTGCACCTGGCTTGGGACGTTCCCTTCGAGCCCGGCACTCTCAAGGCCGTTGGCATGAAAGGCGGCAAGGCCGTTGAGGTTGAGATTGCCACGACCAGAGATCCCGCTGCCATTGTCCTTTCCGTGGACCGCCCCGCGATCCGCGCAGACCGGCGCGACGTGGCGCACATTGCCGTGAAGGTGGTCGACGCGCAGGGCCGCATGCATCCGGACGCAGACAACGAGGTCACGTTTGAAATTCAGGGCGAAGGCAAATTGATCGGCGTGGATAACGGCGACATGGCCGACATGTCGGACTTCAAGGGCAAGGTGAGGAAGGCGTTTCACGGTATGTGCCTGGCCATCGTGCAATCCACCACCCAGACCGGGCAGATTCGCGTCACCGCCACCTCGCCAGGGCTGAAACCGGCCAGCGTGACAGTCACTACAAAAGCGTGACTCGCGCATTCGTTGACTAACACGCGAACGGCGAACTTACGCGTGTGACTTATTCGTTACAGCGCCTTTTGCAATCCCTCCCACTTGATATTCCAGCCGCGCGCGGGAAAGCCCGGAGCGCTTCCCCTTGCGCCATCCCAACCGGCAGCCATCGTCGCCACCGCGTAAAGTAAGCCGCCGTTCCCCGGCAGGTAAAGCGGTAGCCGGCCCTTGGTCCCAAGGTTCTGTCCTCCGGCCAGGTATTGGTTCTTGGGCGAGTCCATGAGCAATGCATCGATTGCCTTCTCCGGCTCACCCAGCCTCGCAGCCGTCATCGCGATTACCGGATAATCCCATCCCCACGTTGTACCCCAGTTCCAGCGGGCCAGCACGTCCGCGAGTGTCGAACGCACGATCGCAGCATCTATCAGTGGCGTTGCGGGCAGCACCCCCAAAGCGCATAACATGGAGGGATGGTCGTTGTAAACGGTAAACGGCTCTTCAGCAATCGCCGTATAGATACCGTTCCGCACCAGCGGCCGGGCCAGCCCTTGAATTACTTTGTCCCACTCCGGCTGGCGCGGCATGCCTAACCGCTCGCGCCAGCGTTGGGCCGTGGATAGGCCCCAGTGCCAGTAGGCTAACTCGTATGTGGGATTAGTAACTCGCCTTCGTATCTTCGAGTAGCTCTCCTGAGCCGGAATCAGCGGCGGCCCCACTACGTAGCGCCGGGTTGCTTCGCGCCAGGCCGCGTACGAGGCCATGAATTCCGCCGTCTCGAAGACGATCTCGCGATGCGCCTCCAGCGTCTCGCGATCCGGGTGCGTGCGGTATAGCAACTCTGCATAGTAAATCGGATGGGGCTGCTGCCAGATGAGAAAAACGCCGACATCGCTGGGCGCCTCTCTCCCATCCGGGCCGACTTGTTTCGGCCAGCGCGCTCCCCGGTATCCCTGCAATTGAGCGGTGTCCTTCGCTCTGGGCAGAATGGAGCGGTACCACGGCAGACTGCGCGTCAGAAGCTCCGGCCTGCCCCACAGGACGAAATGGGCTGCGTGCCACCAATGCATCTCCAGGTGCGATTTGCCCCACCAGCTATTGGTCGCGAGGCCAGTCTCCTGCGGTGGCATCGACCCGGCGCAGTTCACCGCCATCAGATACTGGGAGAGCACCACCCTGCGCTCCAGCTCGAAGGCGCGCCGGTCGGTGCATTCCGCGAAATCGATTGCGCCACCCGCGGTCCAGAACGCAGACCAGTGCCGTGCGGCGAATGCCCTAACTTCCGCAAACGGAGAAATCGACGCCGGCATCCCCTTCGGCGAAAACTCAATCGCTAACTCCATCTCGTCCCGTCCTTCGGCAACCAGGCGGAAGTGATGAGGCTCCACGTCCTCTAACCGGGCCGCAGCCGGCCAAGCCGCGATTGCCGTGTACTGCGTCTCATCGAGAATGCAATCGAAGGTTGCCCCGCGATCGGTCCTGGTAACTCTGGTCTCGTAGCGCGCCGGCGAGTTCCAGTCATAGCCCACCGCCCATGAAGCGGAGGCATACGGAAAAGCGATCGCCACGCCGAGTTCTCGTCGCCGAAGCAGAGGCGAAACGATGCGAATGGCGAGCAGGTCGCGCTCGGGGTGGCAAACGGTCTCGACTCGCACCGGCGAGTTTCGGACTCGGAACTCACTCGAAATCAGCCCGCTCCAAAGATCGAGTTCCTGCCTCGCGTCGCGCAGATCCGCCAGGGTGACCGGCCTGCCTTCCTGATCCGCGAACGCGAGGCCGATGCGCGCCAGGTGGATACGCTGCGGATTCTCGCGCAGCCAGGTCACCGCATCCCGGACGCGTTCCGGTACCTTCGACCTGTCGAATTCGCTGATGCCGTCCGCGTAAAGGACGGTTCGTCCGTGGGAATCGAAAGGCCGCAGCACGTCGCGCAGATGGAAGTCTCCCGTGTTCGGAAACGTGTGCCAGGCCCACTGCGCCATGGTGCCGAGCGGTATCCCTTTCTCATAGGCTGCGGGAAACGTTTGCAGACCCGTGATATCGGCGCTGAATGCGAACTCTCCGTTTCCCACCTGGAGGGCGGAGTCGATGTCGGGCGCTCGCAGCACGGGGTTGTGCCGTTTGACAATCGCCGCCCGATCCAGCCTGCCGCTTGCCGCGGCCATCGGCAGGCCAGCGGCTCCCGCCATCCGGGCCATGACTTCTCGGCGTGTCAGCGTCCTCAAACCATCTCCCTCAAATCCGTTCCGGCAGGGTCACCGCGATCATCAGGCGACCTGGCCTGCCCGGGCTGGGCGCTGCGCGGCTGCGCCGATTGACAATCGGCGCGCAGGTTACCACCTTGCCCCACAAGCCCCTTGCTTCGCTGGCTCGCGGGTTGCCGTGCGTACCAAGTCAGCAGCCTCCGTCTCTGCGCCCCTGCAGCACCCTCCACGCCCGCCGCGCCACGATCAGCTCTTCGTTGGTGGCCAGGGCCAGCACGGTGACGGCGGAATCCGCCGTGGAGACGGCGCGGTCGCCTGTGCCGACTTCGTTTCGTTCGCGGTCGAGACTGATGCCCAGAAACTCCAGCCCCTCGCAACACGCGGCGCGCAGGCGCGCGGAGTTTTCACCGATGCCGCCGGTGAACGCGACTGCTTCCACGCCTCCCATCGCGGCGGCGTAGGCGCCGATGGTTTTCTTCACCTCGTAGACGAACACCGCCAGCGCAAGCGCGGCATCGCGGTTGCCGGCCGCGGCGGCCGCTTCCAGATCGCGCACGTCGCCGCCGGCGATGCCGGATAGCCCGGCCAGGCCGCCCGACTGAGCCAGTTGGTGGCGCACTTCCTCCTCGCTCCAGCCGCGGCACTCCATCATGTAGAGCACTGCGAACACGTCCACGTCGCCGGAGCGCGTTGCGTTTTCCAAACCCGATTGCGGCGAAAACCCCATGGTGGTATCGATCGAATGCCCGCCGGCAATGGCGCAGATCGAAGAACTGCCGCCCAGATGGCAGCTCACCAATTTCGGGTCGCGGCCTAGCATCGCGCGCACGCGCCCGGCGATGAACTGGTGTGACGCTCCGTGAAACCCATACTTGACGACGCCCTGCGCCCGCCAATCCGCAGGAACGCCATAGAGGCGCGCGTGCTCCGGCATCGTAGCGTGAAATTCCGTTTCGAACGCGCACACGATGGGCACGCTTGGCATGGCCTTCTCGAACCCCGCGATGGCCGCCAGGTAGATCGCATTGTGCAGAGCTGCTGCCGCCAGGTAGCGCCGCATCGCGGCGAGCACGCCCGCATCCACCAGGAACGTTCCACGGTAATCCGGCCCGGCATGCACGGCTTTGAGCGCGATGGCGTCGATGCCGATTCCCGCTGTGGCGATGCGCGCCAGGGCGTCGCCGTAGTCCGTCACGCGTTCCAGTTTGCCCTTGGCCAGCACCGCTTCGCCGGGCATCTCCAGAATCTGGTACTTGAGCGACGTCGAGCCAAGGTTCGGTATGAGCAGATTCATTCAATCTCAGTTTAAGGCAAGCTAAAGCGTGCCCCACCCGCAGCATCGTAAGATAGGATTTATCGCACGAAAGGAATCATCCGCTTGACCGCCACTACCACACTCGAAGATCTGTGCATCAATACCATCCGCATCCTTTCCGCGGACGCGGTTCAAAATGCGAACTCGGGCCACCCCGGAATGCCGATGGGCGCGGCCGCCATGGCTTTCACGCTGTGGACGCGGTTCCTCAAGTACAATCCCAAGGATCCGAGCTGGTTCGATCGCGACCGCTTCGTTCTTTCCGCCGGCCACGGCTCCATGTTGCTGTACAGCCTGCTGCATCTCACCGGCTATGACCTGCCGCTCGATGAGTTGAAGCGTTTCCGCCGGCTGGGCAGCAAGACGCCGGGCCATCCGGAGCGGGGGCGCACCGTCGGCGTAGAAGTCGCCACGGGCCCGCTGGGCCAGGGTTTCGGCAACGGCGTCGGCATGGCGATCGCCGAAACGTGGCTCGCCGCGCGCTTCAACCGCCCCGGGCACCGCATCATCGACCATTACATCTACGCCATCTGCGGCGATGGCGACCTGATGGAAGGCGTCACCCAGGAAGCAGCGTCGCTGGCCGGCCACCTGAAGCTCGGCAAGCTGATTTATCTTTACGACAACAACCACATTTCGCTGGCCGGCGCCACTGGCTTGATCTTCACCGAAGACGTCGCCCGGCGTTTCGATGCCTACGGCTGGCACACCCGCGCCGTGGCCGACGGCAACGACACCGCCGATATCGCCGCCGCCATCGCCGAAGCCCAGGCCGAGAGCCGGCCCTCGCTGATCTTGGTGCGCACCCACATCGGCTATGGCAGCCCCAAGAAGCAGGACAGCTTTACCGCGCACGGCTCGCCGCTCGGCGAAGACGAACTGCTCGCCACCAAGAAGGCGCTCGGCTGGCCCACCACAGACAAGTTTTTCATTCCGCCCGAAGCGCTCGCGTTTTTCCGCACGGCCGTGGACCGCGGCGCCAAAGCGCAGCGCGACTGGCAAAGCCGCTTCGAGGCATACCGCAAGGAATACCCCGGTGAGGCGGCTGAGCTGGAGATGATGATCGCCGGCAAACTGCCCGCTGACTGGGCCGCCGGCATGCCAAAATGGCAGCCGGGCGACAAAGCCATCGCCACACGCGTCGCCGGCGGTATGGCCATGAACGCGCTGGCGCAGCGCATCCCCAACCTGATCGGCGGCTCGGCCGATCTCAACCCATCCACCGAAACCGCCCTCAAAGGGCTGGGCGATTTCCAGCCGCCCGAGGCCGAAGGCCCCGGCACACAGGGCGCGGTGGGCGGCGAGTGGGCCTACGCCGGGCGCAACCTGGCTTTCGGCGTGCGCGAGCACGCCATGGGCGCCGCCGTCAACGGCATGGCGGCGCATGGCGGCGTGCTGCCCTTCAGCGCCACCTTCATGGTGTTTTCCGATTACATGAAGCCGGCCATCCGCCTGGGCGCGCTCAGCCAGTTGCGCGTCATTTACGTCTTCACACACGACAGCATCGGTGTCGGCGAGGATGGCCCCACGCACGAGCCCGTGGAACAAATGGCCGGCCTGCGCGCCATACCGGGTCTCACCCTGCTGCGGCCCGCCGATCCCACCGAGACCGCCGAAGCCTGGGCGTTCGCCGCCACGCACAACGGTCCTTCGCTGATTGTGCTGACGCGGCAAACGGTGCCACACCTCGACCGTACCAATGCCAAGGATGCCGGCGTGGCGCGCGGCGGCTATATTCTGGCGGAGGCCGCGGGC
>JBAVYH010000187.1:0-76352 GCA_049698695.1 Bryobacteraceae bacterium
CAGAAATCGCCGGCCAGGAGCCTCCAAGTGGCGCATGATCAACGCCGCCAGGGGATAGGTCTGTCTAATTTGGACAGCTCTGGGGCATGCCCGGCCCGCGCCGGCTCCGTCTACAGCTCTTCGTAGCACCCCCGGCCGGGAACGCATTCCTCCTTGCCGACCGCCTGGCCGTCCGGGCCCAGGCATTTGAAAGTGTGCTGGCACCAGAAGGCGTAGTCGCCAGAGTGTTGGATGGTAGCATCGAACTCGGCTTCGACGAACATTTCCTTCCAGCGCAGCTTCTCGCAACGCGTGGGGCCAATCACGGATAATCCTTCCATCTTTCACGCCCTCACTTTCGCGGCCGCCAGCAGCGCCCGTTTGACCGCCGTTTTGGCCAGAGTTACTTTGTAGGCATTGTGGCTGAGCGGCTGCGCGCCCTCCACCGCGGCTTTGCCGGCTGCCTCGGCGGTTTCGGCAGTAATGGTCTTGCCGGCCAGCCCTTCGCCGGCCGCCGTGGCTTCCCAAGGCGTGGGCGCCACGTGGCCCAGCACGATCCGCGCCAAGCCCACCACCGGTCCTTTCATGCGGATCGCTACCGCAGCGGCTGCCAGCGGCCAGTCGAGCGCTTCCTTCTGCCGCACTTCGTAGGTCGCCGAATGCGTCGCCGTGGCGGGAACCAGTATTTCCGTGAGGATCTCATCCGGCCGCATGGCGATTTCGCGCGCGCCTTCCTCTTTGGGCGCCACGAAGAAATCCTTCACCGGGATTTCGCGCGTCCCTTTGGCAGAAACCAGCTTCACTTTGGCGCCCAGCGCGACCAGCGCCGGGCCCAGGCTGGACGCGCTGACGAAGTACGCCGGGCCGCCGCCGAAGATCGCGTGATACTGGTTTTGCCCGTCCACCACCAGCGACTTGCCGTCCTTCATCGCCAGCAGCCCGAAACCCTGCCGGTAATACCAGCAGCGCGGCCGCTGGCAGAGGTCGCCGCCCACGGTCCCCATGTGGCGGATCTGCGGGCTGGAAATTCCGGCCGCGGCCTCGGCCAGCGCCTGGTACCCGGCGCGCACTTCCGCGCTCCGGGCCAGTTCGTCCATGGTCACGGTGGTGCCGATCCGCAGGCCCGCCGCCGTTCGCCCTATGCCGCCCAGCTCATGGATCGACTTGATGTTCACCAGCCGCTTGGGCGCTTCGAGTGAATCCTTCATCAGGCTGAGCAGGTCCGTGCCGCCAGCCAGTACCTCGGCCTCGTTCCAGGAAGCCGCCAGCAGCCCAGTGGCTTCCTTCAGGCTCGCCGGATTCGAGTATTCGAAGGCTTGCATTACACGTTCCTCCCTTCCAGCGTGTCGAGCACGTGATCCGGAGTCATCGGGATATGCGGCACGCGCACGCCGATCGCATTGGCTACCGCGTTGCCCACCGCCGCGCAGATCGCGATTGCCGGCGGCTCGCCCAGTCCGATTACGCCGCGCTTATCGTTTTCCGGCCGGATGTCCAGGTGTATTTGGATGTCGCCGATATCGCCGATGCCGGCCAGCTTGTAAAACTCCATATCGGGGTTCAGCATGGCGCCGGTCTGGTCGTCCATAAAACGGCGCTCGAATAGGGCCGTCGAGATGCCCATAATGATGCCGCCGTAAATCTGGCTTTCGGCCAGGCGCGGGTTGATGATGAGGCCGCAGTCCTGCACGGCCACGTAGCGGATGATCTTCACGATCCCGGTTTCGGTATCCACCGAAACCTCGGCCACTTGCACGCCGCCCACGCCGGAGGAAATCAGCTCACGGCTCGGATTGCGTTGATCGTTGATGCCGGTTTCGGTAATCGCTCCGGCGGCGCCGATCTTCTTGCAGGCCGCGGCCCAGGTCAGGCTCTTGGAAGGGCTACCCTTGACGCGAATGCGGCCGTCGACGGCTTCGAGTTGATCGGCAGTGGCGCCCAGCGCAGGCGCAACCACGTCCAACAGCTTGGCCAGCGCATTGATGGCCGCCTTGCGGGTGGAAGCGGAAACGCCGCCGACGGTGGTGGAACCGCCCGATGCATTGTCGGGCGGCAGATCGCTGGAGCCGATGTTCACTTTGAGCGCCGCGATCGGCAGCCCGAGCGATTCGGCCGCCACTTGGGCGATCACCGTGCGTGTTCCCGTGCCCAGGTCCTGGGTGCCGATATCCACCTGCACGGAGCCATCGGCGTGCAGCGTCACGTCGCAGCGGCTGGTATGGCCGCCTCCGCCCCACGCGCCGAAACCGAGGCCCATGCCCTGCTTCACCGGCCCTTTGCTTTGGCCGCGCGGCTTCCAGCGCGTCTTCCATTCGGCCATCTCCGCAGCTTTATCGAACTGGTAGCTGTAGAGTTCCTGGCGCGCTTTGGCGGCATACTGCAGATTGCGTTTAAAGACTTCCAGCGGATCCAGGCCCGCTTTGGCCGCGAAATCCTCGATGGCGCTGCACGTCAGGTACGAAGCCTGCTGGTTGTTCGGCGCCCGCCAAGCGCGGAACGGACCCGCGTTGATCGAAACCGCCGTGTGGGCCAGCCGCTTACTGGGGATGTCTTCGACGATATACGGCAGCGGAGGCGAACCACCGCCGGTGAAACCGCCGGTGGCCCAGGAATGCGACTCCCACGCGGTAATGGTGCCATCCTTGTCGCCGCCGATCTTGATGTCGGCGAAAGCCGAAGGGCGGTTGCCGGCGATGCGCTGGTCAGTCGCCCGGTCGAGAAACAGCTTCACCGGCCGCCCACCGGATTTCTGCGAGAGCCGCGCAGCCGCTTCGCCCCAGGAATCGGGCGAGAATTTCGACCCGAAACCGCCGCCGATATAATCCATCTTTACCTTGAAGTTAGTGGCCGAAACCTTCAGATTCTGCGAGAGTTGGCCGGCGTAGTGGGTGACGTCCTGGGTGGAGGGCCACACCTGCACCTGGTCGCCTTGCCAGTGCACGGTTTCGCCGTGGGTTTCCAGGCAGCAGTGCGTCACCACCGGGATGCCGTAGTGGCCTTCGGAAACCACCGCGGCTTGTTTGAAGGCCGCGTCCGGGTCGCCTTTGAGAATCTCGCCGGCGGCTTTGGCGTGCGTTCCGGCCTTCGCCAGGTCTTCTTCGTTCACCAGGTGCGGCAGCACTTCGTATTCCACCCGGATGGCGCCCACCGCATCGCGCGCAATCTCTTCGGTCACGGCGGCCGCCACGGCTACTTCCGCGCCTTGCCACTGAATTTCGGTTCCCGGGGGAGCCGCTACCAGCACCGCCGTCACCCCTTCCATCTTCTCCGCCGCGCTGGTGTCCACGCTGGTGACGCGGGCGTGCGCATGCGGGCAGGTGAGGTACACCGCGAAAAGCAGGTCCTTCGGATTCTGGTCGGATGAATAGCGCGCCCGGCCGCTGGCTTTGGCCGGACCGTCCAAACGCTTCGGCGACTGGCCGATTACCTTACGCGCCTCCATCGGAGGCCAGCTATAGTCGGGCGTGTTACCCATTCTTGCCTCCTTGCGGCTTCAAAGTGCGCGCCGCTTCGAGCACGGCCGGGCGAACGCCCATATAGGTGCCGCAGCGGCACAGATTGCCGCCCAGTTCGTGTTCGACTTCTTCGAGATTGGGATTGGCATGCTCAGCCAGAAAACCCTTGACCGCCATCACGAACCCAGCGGTGCAGTACCCGCACTGCTGGGCGTCGTGATTCCAAAACGCGGCCGAAACCGGGTGCAACTTGCCGGGCTCGGCGATACCCTCGATGGTTTCGATCGCTTTGCCTTGCGCGTCGATGGCGAGCACGTTGCACGCGTAGACGCTCTTTCCATTCATCAGAACGGTGCAGGCGCCGCAAACGCCGCGGTCGCAGACGCGCTTGGCGCCGGTCAGATCGAGCCGGTTGCGCATGGCGTCGAGCAGCGTCACCCGCGGTTCCACCGTGAGGTGCACCGGCTTGCCGTTGATGTTGAGCGTGATGGGGACCGGGCCAGGCCCGACACTGTTGCCAGGCGACGGCGCGGCTTCCGCCGCATTTTCGAGCAGGCCCGCTCCCAGTGCGCCGCTGCTGATTCCCACGCCCCGGATGAAGCCGCGCCGCGAGTAGCCGGACTTGGCCTGCCGGGAGCGATCAGGGTCTTTCTTGGACCTCACCTGAAACACCTTCCTTTCGTCATCCTCTTTTACGGTTCCGACGTGCTGGATTCGTCAGTCAATATATCAAATGCGGTGCGCAGTGGGGGATCGACCGATGTGATCGACAGCACGCCATTCCGCCATCTTACGCGTTGCGGAGCTCACCCGCGTGACCGATATGTAGGAACCTTCGATCGCCCGTTACTCGACGATCACGGTCTTGTCGGCTACCACCGTGACCTTCTTCACCACGGGTGCGCCGCTGGCCGGCTCAATGCGGACTTCGTATTCGCCCGGAGGAAGCAGCAGTCCCTGCGCGGAGTTGTCAAACTCGTCGTTGTGGCCGTAGTACTTGCCGTTGATATAAACCGCCGCGTATTTGTCGGAGCTGTGCGTGCGGATCCTGCCGAACGGCGGCTTGGGAACGGGAAGCGCCGTCATCTTTTCCTTCACCACGCTTTTCTTGCCGGCTTCGATGGTTACGTTGGTGACGACCTCCTGGTAGCGCGGGTCAACCAGTTTCACTTCGTGTTGGCCGGCAGCCACGGTATAGGTTCGGGTCATGCCGAAATTCGCCGCCGGTCCCAGGTACTTGCCGTCCACAAACACGCCGGCGCGGCCGGGATCGACTTTGACTTTCAGGGTACCGGTCTGTTGCGCGACCAGCGGGAGTGACAATGCGAACAACAGGGAGCAGGTTAATGCAGGAAGAACCTTCATCGCTTTGGTCTCCACCACGCGAGTATATCACCGGCGTTGCGGGGCGGAGATGCGAAACGGGCTTACCGCGCCTTTACCGCCAGGAACTCGCGCACGTTCTCGCGCAGCAGTTGCGGAAAGGTCTTATCTAAGTAGGAGCGGATCGAGACGTAGCACTCGTCGCAGGCGTTGGATCGCGTGAATTCCTCCACCATCCGCTCGCGGTCCTCAAGCTTGTACCTGCCGAATTGCATCGAGCACGGCTGCAGGGCGCCATCCGCCGTCACCACCAGGAATCGCAGGCCGGCCTTGCAGCCCGGCGCGCTGGCATGTTCGAAATATCGTCGCGTCGCGGCCAGCGTGGACGGAGCATTGACGATCCAGTTAGTCTCGTCGCGGCGCTGCTCCACGCGGTCCAACTCGCGGTTCAGGATCTCGAGTTGCTCGGGCGAGCTCAGCAGATAATCGCGGCAGCCTGTGCGCCGCGCCGAGTAGGCGCTGTAGCAGAGGTTGACGCCCCAGGCGCGGGCTTTGTCAGCGATCGCATTGATCTCGCCCACGTTTTCGCTGGTGATGCACGAATTGAGGACGATGTCGTCGTGCCCCAGCGCGGCCAGCTTCGGAATCAGGCCCTCCAGGTACGCGTAGAGGCCGGGGTGGACTCGGAACTGGTCGTGGCGCTCGTCGGGGAAATCCAGGCTCACCGAAAACTGGTCAACGCCCGCGTCGCGCAGCTCCATATAGCGTTGCTCGGTCATCAGCGACCAGTTGGAGACCAGAATTGTGTACGGCAGGCCGCGGCCGCACTGGATGTTGCGCACAAGTTCGGTCAGGTCCGGCCTCATCAGCGGTTCGCCGCCCGAAACCTGTACCACGCACGGCCGTAGCGCCTCCATGTAGCGGCGATAGTCGGAGGCCCGCAAGTTGCGCGATTCGTCGCGCGGGCCGCCATGATCGCAATGCTTGCAATAGCAGGTGCAGGCGTCGGTCACCTCGAAAGACACCACCAGCGGATGGTCCGTCACCCAGTTGCGCGTGCCGCGGCCGATGATCCGGAGCGATTCCGTCACTGGCACTTTGCGCATGGTTTCGTCAGGCGCCTCGCCCGCCGCGCGCAAACTCGCGCCCCACGCGATCCGCGGCAGTTCTCGAGGGCTGAAGCCATTGTAATCGAATTCACCGCGCGTCAGAATCCCCAGGACCAGCACTGTGCGCCGGGCTGTAGAGGCCGGGCATGCCGGCCAGCGGCAACTCGCCGCCTTTCCCGGTAAAAAATCCCCTCGGCCAGCGTCTAATATGGGATATGGTCATGCTGTTCGCTTGCCGCTCGTGATGTCCCAGGACCGGACAGCGCCAAAGTTTTCCGAACCGCCGCGGCTGGTGCTTCGTATCATTCAGGGAAGCATTTGCAGCGGAAAATGTGATGGCGGCGAAATTGCCGCAACTTAAGCCTATCGAGGTCTCGACTCTAATTATGCTTCGCGTTCAGCCGATCGTTGCTCTCCTTCTTTGCGCCTTCGTAGCGCTGCCCGGATTTGGGCAAACACAGTCGTTCGCCCAGGATCCCAGACATGGCGTAATCGCCGGCGCGACCAGGCCTTTCCGCGCCCACCCGGTGACCGGGATTTCTTTTGCCGATTCCCCCCGCATCGACAAGCTGATGCGCGCCGGCTCCATCTACCTGTCGCTGCGCGACGCCATCGCGCTGGCGCTCGAAAACAACCTCGATCTCGAATCGAGTCGCTATACGCCCAGGCTGGCCTTGTCGGATCTTCAACGCGCCAGCGCCGGACAGTTGCTGCGCAACTTCTCCACCTCTGCTACTCAGGCCCCCAGTTCGGCATCGCTCGGTGTCCTCTCCGGAGCCTCACAGGTCAATTCCGCTGCCACCACCGCCACCAGCAATGCGAACAGCGGCGTGCTCAGCGGCTTGAGCGTGCAGTTGGCCGGTTCCCCCATTCCCAATACGGACCCCTACTTGTATGTGGCCGGCGGACTCTACCATTCCACCGCCATCGAGACTTCCACTGAGTTCACCGGCACCGACTTCTTTGTGCAGCAGTTCAAGAACTTGGTTTACGGCTTCCAGCAAAGCTACTGGACCGGCACCACCGTGACGCTCGGCATGAGCAGCGTCTTCGGTTCCACCCAGAACGCCCTCACCGCTCTCTACAATCCCATCGACACGGCCCAGGCCTCTCTTACGATTACCCAGAACCTGCTCAATGGATTCGGCCTGGCAGTGAACAGGCGGTCCTTCCACAAGGCGCAAAACAGTCTGAGGTCGGCTGACCTGACCGTCAAGAACCAGGCCATCGCCACCGTGGCCGGCGTGGTGAACCTCTACTGGGCCCTGGTGACTTTCAACGATGAGCTCAAAGTCAGCCAGCAGACCCTTCAGCTCGACACCCAGCTTTACGAAGACAACCAGAAGCGCGCCGACCTGGGCGCCATCGCGCCCATCGACATCATCGCGGCTGAAGCCGATATGAAAGCCGCCCAGCAGGATGTGGTGCAGCGCCAATCCCAGGTTCTGCAGCAGGAGATGATTCTCAAGAACTACATTACGCGCAGCGGTCTCGATACTCCGGCCATCGCCATGGCGCGTATCATTCCCACCGATCACATCGAGATTCCGGCGCAGGAGGCGGTGATTCCGTGGCAGGACCTCGTCAGCGAGGCCATCGCCCACCGGCCGGAAATCGAGCAAAACCAGATTGCACTCGAAAATGCGCGCCTGGACCTGCTCGGCACCAAGAACAATCTGCTGCCGACGCTCTCAGTTTCGGCTAGCTTTGCCAATAACGGTCAAGCCGGCAGCGTGAACAGCGCCGTCCAGGTGCCGATATTGAACTCCAGCCAGCAGATCATCGGGTACCGGCCGCTGGTCGCCAGCGACGTCAATTCGTTCCTGCTCGGCGGCTACGGCACCGCTCTTAGCCAGGTCTTCGCCCGCAACTTCCCCAACTACGATGTGGCTTTCACCTTTACCATTCCCATCCGCAATCGCTCCGCCCAGGCCGACCAGATTACCGCCGAGCTCAGTTACCGGCAGTCGGAAATCCAGGACCACCAGCTTCACAACAGCATCAAGCTGGCGGTGATCAACGACTGGACCATGTTGAGCAACGCGCGCGCCGCCTACGAGACCAGCGTAGTCGCCCGCAAGCTGCAGGATGAGACGCTGGACGGCACGCGCCGGAAGTACGAACTGGGTACCGCCACGGTTACGGACGTGGTGATCGCACAGCGCGACGATACCACTCGGCGGCTCTCCGAAGTCGATGCGCTCAACCAGCTCCAGAACGCCCGCACCGCCATGGATCAAGCGCTGGGGAAGATCCTGGACGACTACGATGTGACCATCGACGAGGTGATGACCGGCCAGGTGGGACGCGAACCCGACTTGCCGGTGGTCACTCCGAAACCGTAGCTGCTATCCTGGGGCTTGGCCAAAATCTATCCTTTCCAAGCCCTGCGCTACACCGCACAGGCCGGCCCGCTCGCCAGCCTGGTGACACAGCCGTACGACAAGATTTCGACCACCATGCGGGAGCGCTACCTCTCGCTCAGCCCGTACAACCTGGTGCGGATCATCCTGGGCAAGGCTGAGGGGCCGTCGGCTACCAAGACCGACGTCTACATGCACGCCGCTGCCTACTTGAACGACTGGATCGCTCGCGGTATCCTGGCGCGCGATCCTGAACCCGCCATCTTCCCCTACTTTCAGGACTTCGCCGTACCGGACACCGGCGAGCGCCTGACCCGCAAGGGGTTCATCGCGCTCGGCGCGGTGGAGGACTACTCCGCCGGCGTTGTGCATCGTCATGAGCAGACGCTGGCCGGGCCCAAGAAAGACCGCCTGGAACTGCTGCGCCACACGCACGCGCACTGCGGTCAGATTTTCATGCTCTATCCCGACCGGGCGGGCGAGATCGACGCGCTGCTGGACGAAACCGCCAAGGGCGCCCCGCTCGCCGAGGTCACCGATGAGTACGGTGCCGGCCACCGCATGTGGCGCATAACCAACGCGGCGCGGATCCAGGAACTGATGGCCGACAAGAAGCTGCTCATTGCCGACGGCCATCACCGCTACGAAACCGCCCTCGCCTTCCGCAATGAAAATCCCCAACTCCCAGGCGCCGGCCGCGTCATGATGACGTTCGTGAACATGTACTCACCGGGGCTGAAGATTCTGGCCACGCACCGGCTCGTCAATGGCATTGATCGCAGCCAATTGCCGGAGGACTTCCTGAACCGCGCCGCTGACGACTTCAGCGTCGTCGAGATCGGCTCACTCGAGAGGCTGCGGAGCGCGTTGGAGCGGGCCGACGGCCCAACTGTCATCGGCGCGGCCATCGGCAGCCGCCTGTTCCTGCTCGAATCGCGCCAACCGGCCGGTGAACTCGACGTGCGAGTGTTGCACGAGCGCCTGCTTGCCAAAGCGCTGGGCATCGGCGAAGAAGCCGTCCGCGACGAAAAGCACCTTCGCTATATCCGCGGCCTCGACGCGGCCATCGCAGAAGCGCGCAGCGGCAACGCGCAAATCGCATTCCTGCTGCGCCCCACGTCCGTCCAACAGGTCGCCGATACGTGTTTCTCGGGCGGCGTGATGCCGCAGAAATCCACTGACTTCTACCCCAAGCTGCTCTCCGGCATGACCATCTACCGGATGGAATAGTCCGCCGCGCCGGTAGCGCCGGCGGTCTTGCTGGCGGTGTTTTTTTGTTTGTACGCGCTTGACCACGGCCACTCTTCGGAACACGCCGCCAGACCGCTCCTGACCGGATTATCCTCAACGTAGGCGATCACTGGGGCGAGTTGATTCTCGGACCGTATCCACCGGTCGAAATATTCCCTCTGCCAAAACGCCGTACCCGTCCGGCCCAGTAGGGCATTGGCGCGGTTAGCGGTGGCCGCCTTCAACCATCGCATGATCTCCGACAGGGGCCGGATCGGCTGCATCACGACGTGAACGTGATTGGGCATGATCACCCATGCAAGGAGATCGTAAGACCGGCGAACGGTTTCTCCGTGAATCAGGGCCTGGGCAAGAATCGCGGCGATGCGCGCCTGGCCTAACCACCTTGCGCCAGCGGCGGGAACGGGCGCGCGCTTCGATCCCGCGAGCCGCCAAGTGACCAGGACGGCGGAGTCTTCGGGCACCCAGTGCGGGAGGCGGCGCTGCCAGTACATAAGAATAGAGACAAAGAAAGAGAACCGGCGGCAAGACCGCCGGCGCTACGGCTGCGGCGTTTCTTGGTAGCGCTGGCGGTCTCTTGCCGCCGGTGTTTTCCGAACAGACAATCGTGCGCTGAAACCCGGAACCTTCTCAACCAATCTCGCGCTGGCACGCACGAATGCCCGCACTTGCGTGCGCCACGGGCTTCCCCTGAAGTGAGCTAACCTACGGGTGAATGAACGAGCCGTACATTCGCGCGCGCAATCTGGCCAAGCGATACCGGTCCGGCGAAGGCGCGCTGGTGGTTTTCGAAGGGCTCGACCTCGACGTGGAACGCGGCGAAATGCTCGCCCTGGTCGGCGAATCCGGGGCGGGGAAGTCCACCCTGCTACATTTGCTGGGCGGTCTGGACAGCCCTTCGGAGGGTACGATACACTACGGGGAGAGGGAGATTTCCGGGCTCACGGAGGCGGATCGCGCTGATTTTCGCAACCGGGAGATTGGTTTCGTCTGGCAGATTCACTACCTGCTGCCGGAATTCACGGCGCTGGAAAACGTGATGATGCCGTTGCTGATCCGGGGCGTGGCGCATGCCGCCGCCGCCGCCGAATCTGTGGCGAGGTTGGATGAGGTTGGGCTTCACGCGCGGGCTTCGCATCGCGCTGGCGAGTTATCGGGGGGAGAGCAGCAGCGGGTGGTGCTGGCTCGGGCCCTGGTCGCCAGACCCTCCGTCCTGCTGGCCGATGAGCCTACGGGCAATCTTGATTTCCGGACCGGCGAAATGATCTTCGACCTGCTGGCCGGCCTGCACCGTTCGCATCGGCTAACGTCGGTTCTGGTTACCCACAATCTGGCTTTCGCACGCCGCTGTGACCGGATCGTCACCCTCGACAAAGGCGGTCTAGTACTGGACAGCGTAGGCGGTCCCCATCCGGAAGCCGGGTCGGGTTATCTTGAAGCATAGAGGGGCCTCATAGATTCCATGTTTGAGCGATACACGGAGCAAGCGCGGCGGGTGATCTTTTTCGCGCTGGACGAGGCCCGCCAGTTCGGCAGTCCATACATCGAAACGGAGCACCTGTTGCTGGGCCTGCTGCGCGAAGACAAGGCGCGGGCGAACCACTTTCTGCGTTCAAGGGCCGCGGCGGAATCGATCCGCAAGCAGATCGAACAACATACCGCGCCCCGAGAAAGGGCCTCCACCTCGGTCGATCTGCCGCTCAGCCACGAATGCGAGCGCGTGCTCGCCTACGGAGCCGAGGAAGCCGAGCGCCTCAACCACAAGCACATCGGCACCGAGCACCTGCTGCTCGGCCTGTTGCGCGAGGAAAAGTGCTTCGCTGCCGAAATTCTCAACGAGTGCGGCCTGCGTCTTGCCTATATCCGCGAAGAGTTACAGCGAATAGTACCGAACAGCGTCACTCGGCCGCATCCCGAGGCCAAGTCAGGTTATCTTTAAGACTAGGGGGCTTCGCAAAATCTCATGTTTGAGCGATACACGGAGAAGGCGAGGAGGGTGATCTTCTTCGCTCGGTATGAGGCCAGCCAGTTCGGCAGTCCTTACATCGAGACGGAACACTTGCTGCTCGGCCTGCTGCGCGAGGACAAGGCGCTGGCGAACCGCTTTCTGCGCTCGCACGCCGCGGTGGAATCGATCCGCAAGCAGATCGAAGGGCATACCGCGCCCCGCGAGAAGGTGTCCACCTCCGTCGATCTGCCGCTCAGCCACGAATGCAAGCGCGTGCTCGCCTATGGGGCCGAGGAAGCCGAGCGCCTCAACCACAAGCACATCGGCACCGAGCACCTGTTGCTGGGCCTGTTGCGCGAGGAAAAGTGCTTCGCCGCCGAGATTTTACATGAGCGCGGCCTGCGCCTCACCACCATCCGCGAAGAATTGCAGCGCTCGCAGAGCGAGAAAGCTCCCACCCGGCCCAAGGAAAGCTCCCTGCTGTCGGAATTCAGCCGCGACCTCACCCAGGCCGCCATGGACAATACGCTCGACCCGCTGATCGGCCGCGACTATGAGCTGGAGCGCGTGGTGCAGATCCTCTGCCGCCGCACCAAGAACAACCCGGTGCTGATCGGCGAGCCCGGTGTCGGCAAGACCGCCATCGTGGAAGGACTGGCGCAGCGCATAGCCGAAGGCGACGTCCCCTCCTTCCTCGCCGATAAGCGCATCCTGGCGCTCGATCTTTCCCTCATCGTCGCAGGCACCAAGTATCGCGGCCAGTTTGAAGAGCGCCTCAAGACCATCATGAAGGAGCTGATGGAGAACCAGAACGCCATCATCTTCATCGATGAGCTGCACACGCTGGTGGGCGCGGGCTCGGCCGAAGGCTCGCTGGACGCGGCCAATATCCTCAAGCCGGCGCTCTCTCGCGGCGAAATTCAGTGCATCGGCGCCACCACTCCGGCCGAATTCCGCAAGTCCATCGAAAAGGACCGCTCGCTCGAGCGCCGCTTCCAGGCGGTCAAGGTTCCTCCGCCCACCGAGGCCGACGCCGTCAAGATTCTGTTCGGCATCAAGGACCGCTACGAAAAATTCCACGCCGTGGCTTATACCGACGACGCGGTCGAAACCGCGGTCTACACTTCCAGCCGCTACATCCCCGACCGCTATCTGCCGGATAAGGCCATCGACCTGATCGACGAGGCCGGCGCCCGCGTCAAGCTGCGCCAGACCACTCTGCCGGCCGAGCTGGCCGACATCCAGAAGCGCATCAAGTTCATCGTCCACCGGATGGAGAACGCCATCGCCAATCATGAGTTCGAGAAGGCGCGCTTCTATTCCGACGAGGAACGCAAGGAGCGCGAGAACATGCGCCAGCTCCGCGAGAAGTACAACCTCGACGATTCCTCCACCGGCTGCGTCACCAAGGACGATATCGAAGACGTGGTGGCGCGCTGGACCGGCGTCCCCATGACCTCCATCAAGGAGGAGGAAATCACCAAGCTGCTGCGCATCGAGGAGGAGCTGCATAAGCGGATCATCAGCCAGGAGAAAGCCATCTCCGCGCTGGCCCGCGCCATCCGCCGCTCGCGCGCGGGCTTGAAAGCCAGCAGCCGCCCCGCCGGCTCGTTCCTGTTCCTCGGCCCCACCGGCGTCGGCAAGACCGAAGTGGCGCGCGCTCTCGCCGCGTTCCTCTTCGGCAGCGAAAAAAGCCTGGTGCGTTTCGACATGTCCGAGTACATGGAGAAGCACTCGGTCTCCAAGCTGATCGGCTCGCCTCCCGGATACGTCGGCTACGAAGAGGGCGGCCAGCTTACCGAGCGCGTGAAGCGCAATCCGTACTCCATCATCCTGCTCGATGAAATCGAGAAGGCGCACCCGGACCTTTACAACATCCTGCTGCAAGTGTTCGAAGACGGCCAATTGACCGACGGCCTCGGCAATCAGGTGGATTTCAAGAACACGATCATCATCATGACTTCCAACCTGGGCGCCCGCTTCCTCGAAAAGCGAGGAAACCTGGGCTTTTCTGCGCCAACCGGCGAAGGTATGCCGTCGAAAGTCGAGGACATGGTCCGCGGCGAGGTGAAGAAGGCGTTCAACCCCGAGTTCCTCAACCGCCTGGACGAAGTGATTCTGTTCAGCTCGCTCACCGACGACGACCTGATCCAGATCATCGGCTTGATGGTCGATCAGGTGAACCAGAACCTGGTGTCCAAGCAGGTGAAGATCCGCCTGGTTCCTGAAGCCGCTCGCTACATCCTCGAGAAGACTTGCGGCGACCGCAGCTATGGCGCGCGCCCGCTGCGCCGCGCGCTGCAAAAATATATCGAAGATCCGCTTTCGGAATCGCTGATTCAGGGCACCCTGCCGCGGCCTTCCGAGCTAGAGGTCTACCTTGCCGACACCGGCATCTTCTACCGCGTAGTAAACGCCGAAGGCGAAGCCGCGGTCGCCGCCGGGGCTGTTCCCGCAGAACCGGCCCCCGGCACGCTGCTCTACACGTTCTGAGGGCGGTGCATGCCGGCCTCTTGAGGAGAGCAGGAGTGCGGCCTGGCGATCTATAAGAAGACTCTTCCGTGGAGGGCACCCATGAATGGCGCAGCCGCGATTCTCCAAGCCGCCAGAGTCGGGGACGTGCCGGCCGTCAAGCGTCTCCTGAGCGACGATCCTCGTCTTGTGCGTGCCACCGACGACCACCTCAAGACGCCGCTCCATTGGGCCGCCGAACACGATCACCACGACGTCGTTGAAATGCTGTTACATGCGGGCGCCGACCTGGAAGCGACGACATCCTGGGGCGCAACGCCGCTCGACTGGGCGGCGACCATGGGCAGCACAAAGGTTGCGGATCTGCTCCTGGCGCGTGGTGCGAAAGGGATGAACCTCGTGGCGGCCGCGAGTCTCGGGAAGCTGGATTTGGTTCGCGAGTTTCTCGATTCGGGTGCGCCTCTCGCGTCGCTCGCCCAGCCGGCCCCAGCGAAACCCGACGATCACTGGGTAGCCGATTCCGCCCGCATGAAGGGCGACGTCATCTCACACGTGTTCTATTGCGCCTGCCGAAATGGCCAAACGGCGGTCGCAGCCTTGTTGCTCGAGCGCGGCGCCGACGTCAATGCAAAAGGGGTCTTCGGTGGGACGGGCCTGCACTGGGCGGCGATCAACGGTCATAAAGATACGGTCGAGTTTCTTGTGGCGCACGGCGCCGACCTGACCATTCGGGATACCAAGTTTGATTCGACACCGGAAGGGTGGGCGGCCGAGGGCCAGCACGACGAGATTCGCGAGCTGCTCCATCGCTCGTGAGTCGCGCTCTCTCGCTAGATCATCGCTTCTTCTCCGCGTCGCAACACGATTCAAGCGTCTTGTATCAGGGCACCGCTTGAGTCGTGCCGGCTCAGCGGTCCGGACAGCCCGCGCTACGACTTGGAGCGCGAATCTAGCTACTGAACCACTCCCCAGCCAAAAAGCTGCTTGCCGAACACGACGATGATTAGCGCGGCGCCGCTCAGGAAGGTGCCGAATGGTAATTCGTAAGTGGATGGGTCCTTGCCCGTCGCTTTGATGTATCCGTAGCCCAGCACCGAGCCGGCGATGGAGCCGATAATCAGCGCTGCGAGGCCAGCTTCGAGGCCAAGGTAGCAGCCTAACAAGGCCACCATCTTGACATCGCCCAGGCCCAGGCCTTCGCGATGCCTGGCCTTCGAGTACAGCCAGCCGGCGGACCAGAGCACACCCGCCGGCAGGCCGGCCGCCACCAACGCCGCCAGCAGATTTGCGGTCCACCCTTGCGAGTCCAGGCCAACGATCCACAGCACGGCGTGCGCCGTGACGTCCCAGGTGGGCGCGAAGAGCGCGAATACCAGGCCCACCACCGTGCCCCACACGGTGAATTCGTCTGGCAGGATGTGCTGCTCCAGGTCGGTGAAGAAAAGCGCCACCAGCATGGCGCCGAAGACGCACATTTTGACGGCGAACGGCGTCAGCCCGTAGAGGCGCACCAGCCAAGAGAACAGGCCGCCGGTCAGCAGCTCGACTAGCGGGTAGCGCACTGAGATGCGCTCCCGGCAGTGGCGGCACCGCCCGCCGAGCATGGCGAAGCTCGCCAGCGGCACGTTATCGTACCAGGCGATCGGTGCCTCGCAGGCGGGACAATGCGAGCGCGGACGCACCACCGAAAGATCGCGGGGCCAGCGGTAAATGCACACGTTCAGGAAACTGCCGATGAGCAGGCCGAACAGCAGCGCCAACCAGGCTTCGATCATGAGAGCACCTTGTGGTAGACCTCCATGGTGCGGCGCACCATGTGGTCAACAGTGAAGTTTTCCATCACCGCCTGCCGCGCGGCACGGCCCAGCCGCCGGCCGAACGCGGGGTCCGCCGCCAGTTCGGCAAGCGCCGCAGCCACCAGGGGCGGTTCGTTTTTCACCAGCAGCCCGGTTTCGCGATCGCGTATCACTTCGGGCAACCCGCCTACGCGGCTGGCAATCACCGGCACGGCCGCCGACATCGCCAGCAGCGCCGCGGAGCCTAACCCTTCGGCGTGGGTGAGATAAACCAAAGCTGTGGCTCGATGCAGGTCGTGCTCCAGGTCCTGGGTGAGGTGCAGCTCCACGCCTGCCAGCCGCGCCGCTTCCACTGCCAGAGGCGTGCCCTTCTGGGGATCGTCGAAATTGTCCAGCGCCAGTACGCGGTCTCCCGCGGCCACTTCCTGCACGGGAACGCCGTCGTAGACCACGCTGATCTTTTCCTCCGCGATGCCGCACACCATCAGTTGCCGCTTGACGAATTCGGAGACCGCCAGGTAGTGCCGCGGACGCTCGTATTTCCAGCCCACGCTCACCTCGAAGGCGACCCTCCGCGCCACCACCAGCGGCGCGCCCCCCACGATGGCGGCGAATGTGTGGGCTCGTGCGTCGTGGGCGTGCACCAGGTCGTGGCGCCGCGCCAGTATCGCCGCCCGCACCAGGCCGAGCGGCTCCACGCGCCAGCCGCGTTCGCGTGCCGCGCCCGCAAGCGGCGAATCCGCCGGCGCCAGCAGCGTCGATTCCACTCCCGCCGCCGCCAACCCTTCGATCAGCCGTAACACTTGCCATTGGCCGCCGCGCATCTCGCGCCCGCCATCCATATGCAAGATGCGCATCAGCTCATGTTTCTCGCTTTCGTGAATTTGAGAAACGTGTAGAACGCCGCCATGTAAGAAATCGTCAGCCCCTCCGGGCCATCCAAAAAGCCGCGGTTCACGAAATAGCTTTTCACGAACGCCCACGCGGGCGAAAACAGAACCCGGTGCAGCGGCACCTTGATCCGCCGCGATGCCAGTTCCTGCGCCGCCAGCGTGGTATAGCGCTCCATCGTCTTGATGTGCTCGGAAAGCGATTCGCAGGTGAAGTGCAGCAGGTTGCTCTGCAAGTGCCCCACGCGGCCCGAGACCGCCACGCTTTCGTGGACGAAGTCGCCCACCCACTTGGCCTGGCGCCGGTCGTACAGCCGCAGCTTGCGGTCCGGATACCAGCCGGAATGCAGGATCCAGCGGCCCATGTAGCGCGCCAGCCGCGGCATGGTGTAGCCGTCGTAACGAGGCCCGGATTTTTTCAGGTTCCAAATTTCGGCTTCCAGCGCTTCGCTCAAGGTCTCGTCGGCATCGAGCGAAAGAACCCAGTCGTAGCTGGCTTGCTCGGCCGCCCAGTTTTTCTGCCCGGCGTAGCCGCGCCAGTTGGCCTCGATAACGCGCGCGCCCAGTTTTTCCGCCAGCTCCGTGGTGCGGTCCGTCGAGCCGCTATCCACGAGCAGGATCTCGTCGCAGCAGCGCAGGCTTTCGATGGCGCGCGCGATGTTACGCTCCTCGTTGAAGGTGATGATGGTCGCGGTTATTTTCATCGCCGCTCTACAGACCACCGCTGGCCGCGGGCACAAACGTGAAACATAGCAGAAAAACCACCAGCGCCAGCAGCGCCAGTTTGCGCCGCCCGCTATCCAGCTTGCTGCTGTCGTAGACCATGGGGTGGTGGCGTCCGAAAATCAGCAGCGCGAGGCCCCAGAGCAGCCAGCCCAGCCAGAACTTGCCCAGTGGCAGCAGCAGCAGGCTGAGCACCACCGAGATGGCGCCGTGACGCCGTGGAAACAACGAGTAGACAATGTGGCCGCCATCCAGTTGCCCGATCGGCAGCAGGTTCAAGGCTGTGGCCAGCATCCCTACCCAGGCCGCTCGCGCCGCCGGATGCAGATAAATGTCGCTCGCTGCGACGCCCGGGAAAATCAGTTTGCCCAGCAGCCACTCCAGGCCCGGGATGCCGAATTGCAGGCTGCCCTGATTCGCGATCCCCGGAATCACTTTCGAAAACGCCAGGCCGATGGATAGCGCCGGCAGCAGAAAGACGAATCCCGCCAGCGGTCCGGCGATGCCGATATCGAACAATGCCCGCTTCGAGCAGATGGGCGAGCGCACGTGGATGAAGGCGCCGAACGTTCCCAGCAAGGGCGAGGGCAGAAAGTAAGGCAGGCTGGCATTCACCCCGTGCCGCATCGCGGCCAGGTAGTGGCCCAGTTCATGCGCCATCAGGATGGCCAGCAGCGTGAGCGAAAACGGCAGCCCCGCCAGCAGCGCCGCAGGGTGATGCCATAGCTCCGCGTACATCGAAAAACTCTGGTCGAGATCGAAGGGAAGATTGCGATCGAAGAAAACCTGCATCGAGGCGCCGACGGTAGTGGTCGAAGCCAGTGTGAGCGCAAACAGCAGGGCGTTCACCCAGTATCGGTCGCGGAAGCGGGCCTCCGGGAGGCCGGGTGCCTCCGCCGCGCCGCTCTCGGCGTAGAGCGGGTAGGATGCGGGCGGGAAATCCTGGGACGACACAATGAAACACGCGGCAGCGGCTTACTGCAGCGTCTGTAACTCCTTGCCGGGCTTAAAGCGCACCGCCTTGCCCGGCGGTATGGAAACCTCCGCGCCGGTGCGCGGGTTCCGCCCAATGCCCGTCTTGCGGGGCTTCACGTTGAACACGCCGAAGCCGCGCAGCTCGATGCGGTCGCCCTGTTCGAGCGCCTTCTTCATGGTTTCAAACACGGTCTCGACGGCCATTTCGGCTTTCGTCTTGGTGATGCCGGTGCGGTTCACAACTTCGTTGATAATATCCAGCTTGATCAAAAGAGCCTCCTCTTGGCGCGCGCCAGCTTGCTGCCCCGTATCGGTCAACCATATGATAGGATTGAATTTATCCACATGTCAAGCGAGGGGGTAGGATACCGCCTGCAACCCGTATCGAGCGAAGATTTCCGGTGCGCCTGCGGCCGCTTCACAACCGGTGTCACCATCGCCAGCGTGGTGGACCGGCAGGGCACGCCCCACGGCCTCACGGTGAATTCGTTCACCTCCGTGTCGCTCGATCCGCCGCTGGTGCTGATCGCCCTGGCGCATTCCGCCAGCGTGATGGATGCGTTTAGCGGCGCGAGTTTTTTTTCCCTCAACGTGCTCGCCGCCGGGCAGCGCGATCTCGCCGAGCGCTTCGCCCTCAAGGGACACGATCGCTTCGATGGTCTCGCCTGGCATGCCGGCGAGACCGGCGCCCCTTTGCTGCCGCACACGCTGGCCGAAATCGAGTGCGCCATCCGGCAGCGCTTTACCGCCGGCGACCATGATCTGTTCGTCGGCGAAATGGTGCGAGCCGTTGTCCGCGAAGGCGAACCGCTCCTCTACTTCAGCGGCCGCTACCGTCGGCTGGCCGGCGGCGTGCTTTAGGCCGCGCCGCGGTTATTGACGAACCCCACATTCTTGTACAGTAGTCCTGAGGAGCCGATTCACCTTGTACACTGCAAGTCCCGCCCGTTATGACGGCATGATCTACCGGCGTTGCGGCAAGTCCGGCATCGCGCTGCCGGCGATTTCGCTCGGCCTGTGGCACAATTTCGGCGGCGTCGATTCGCTCGAAAACAGCCGCGCCATGCTGCGGTGCGCCTTTGACTTGGGCGTCACCCACTTCGATCTGGCGAACAATTACGGGCCGCCTTACGGCTCGGCGGAAGAGACATTCGGCCGTGCATTGAAGATGGATCTGGCGGCATACCGCGACGAGCTCATCATCTCCACCAAGGCCGGTTACGACATGTGGCCCGGCCCTTACGGCGACTTCGGCTCGCGCAAGTATTTGCTGGCCAGCCTGGACCAGAGCCTGGGCCGGATGGGCCTCGCCTACGTCGACATCTTCTATCACCATCGGCCGGACCCGGAAACGCCGCTCGAGGAAACCATGGGCGCGCTCGACCAGGTAGTGCGCTCCGGCAAGGCTCTCTACGCGGGCATTTCCAATTACGGTCCCGAAGATACCGCCAAGGCCGCCGGCATTCTGCGCCGGCAGGGGACGCCGTTCCTGATCCACCAGTTCGCCTACTCCATGTTCCGCCGCGCGCCGGAACAAGGCCTGCTCGATACGCTGCGGCGGGAGGGCGTGGGTGGCATCGCGTTTTCCCCGTTGGCGCAAGGGCTGCTCAGCGAACGCTACCTCGGCGGCACCATTCCCGCCGATTCCCGCGCCGCGCGGCCCAAAGGCTTCCTTAAGCCCAAGGATGTGGACGAGCACCGCGTCGGCCAGGCGCGCGCGCTGAATGCCCTTGCGCAGGCGCGCGGCCAGAGCCTGGCGCAAATGGCGCTGGCCTGGGTGCTGCGCGATAGCGCCGTGACCAGCGCGCTCGTCGGTACCAGCCGCGTCGAACAACTCGAGCAGGATATCGCCACCATTCACAAGCTCGATTTCAGCACCGAAGAGCTGGCGGCTATCGAGAAGGTTCTGGCCGCGCAGAGCCCCGGACCCCGTCAGGGCGCAAGATAGTAGCCCAAGGCGTGAGCCTTGGGAGTTCGTTCAGCGCCAGGCGAGCCCCGGAACGGGGCGGAAGAACACCGTCGCGCCCGATTCTTTCACGGCTTCTCCGGCACGCGCGGCTCTTCCCACTTGCCGGTTTCGCCGGAGCGAAAGAGTGCGTCGATGACGGCCATATTGCGCAGCGAATCTTCCAGCGGAACCGGCGGCTGGCCGCCCTCGCGAATGGCGCGCGAAAACAGGTCGCCCTGAATCGCGTACTGATCGCAGGGGGCAATCTCTTCCACCGTGAGGCCGCCGCCCGTCAGATCGCGGCCGTCGTCGATGCGCAGGCGCGAAACCTGGTCCGCCAGGGCGTTGAACGGAATGTCCAGCCAGATGCGGCCCTTGGTGCCGAAAAATTGCGCGCTCTGGCTGGCCGCCGCCTGCGTGCAGCAGGTAAAGACCATGTGGCCGGAGGGATATTCGAGCACCGCCGAGACCAGCCGGTCGATGCCGTCCAGCTCCGGATCGCGCTCGATGGTTGCCGCCACGCGCTTCGGCTCCTCGCCGAACACCATGCGTGAGGTCTTGATCGGGTAGCAGCCGATATCCATCAGCGCCCCGCCGCCCCAGGCGCGAACATGGCGAACGTTCTTCGGGTCCCGGTTGTAGTAGCAGAAAGAGCTCGCGCCCGAGCGCAGTTCGCCGATGCGGCCGCTGCGCACCAGCTCCACCAGCCGCGTCCATTGGGGGTGCGTGTGGACCATGAATGCCTCGCCCACGACGACGCGGTTGCGGTCCCGCGCGGCGACCAGCTCCAGCGCTTCAGCCGCGCTCATCGCCAGCGGTTTCTCGCACAGCACGTGCTTGCCGGCGTCGGCGGCGCGAACCGACCAGGGCACGTGCAGATGGTTCGGCAGCGGATTATAGACCGCGTCAATCTCCGGATCGGCGAGCAGTTCCTCGTAGGAGCCGTACGCCTTCGGCACGCCCAGCTCGTGCGCCGCTTTCGCCGCGCGGGTCAGCTCGCGCGACGCGATGCCGGTCACTTCGCAGTTCTCGCCGCGCTGCATCGCGGGAATCACTTTCCGGACGGCGATGCTCGCCACTCCAAGCACACCCCAACGCACTTTTTTCATGTCCTACGATTTTAGCCTTATCTCGGGCGGCGCGGGCCGCTGGCGCCGGCGGTCCTCGCCGCCGGATCTTTGCGTTGCCGCTTCGATACGCCTGTCGCCAGCCTGCCAGGGCCGGGCTTGCACCCGGCCGCGGCAGGTCCGTAACCCGCCCACAAGCGCTGCGCTACATTGAAATCGATGCTGCGCTTCCTCACCGCTTTGTTGCTGGTCTGGTCCGCGATGGCGGCCGGGCGCGAGACCGTCATCGTCGACACCGATTCCGGCTTGTTCGGCGACGATGGCGCGTCGCTGGTGATGCTGATGCGCAGCCCGCAGCGCGTCCACATCGCCGGCATCACCGTGGTCGCGGGCAACGTCTGGCCGGGGCAGGGAAGCGAGTACATGTTCCACATCCTCGACCTGCTCAAGCTGCCGCAACCGCCGCTTTACGCCGGCGCCCAGTCGCCGCTGATCCACACCGCCGCCATGGCGCGCGAATACGCCCGCCGCTGGGGCCCGCTCGAATTCGCCGGCGCGTTCGACGCCGACCCGGCGGTGATTAAGCCGGCGCCGGGCGCCAAACTCACCGGCCGCACACCGCTCCGCGAAAACGCGGTCGATTTCATCATCTCCACCATCGAGCGCCAGCCGGGCTAGGTAACTTTCCTCGAGCTCGGTCCCATGACCAACCTGGCCCTGGCGCTGCGCATGCGGCCCGACATCGAAACCAAAATTAAGCGGCTGGTGTTCATGGGCGGCAATGTGCACGTGCCCGGCAACGCTTCCTCCATGGCGGAGTTCAATTTCTGGTTCGATCCCGAAGCCGCGCAGATCGTGCTACGCTCGCGCATTCCGCAAAAGGTGATGTTCGCGCTGGATATCTGCAACACCGCGCCCATCCGCAAGGCCCAATTCGACCGCATCGCCAACGCGCACACGCCCATCACCGATCTTTACCGCGAGGATCTTGGCAATCGCTATCCCGGCTTTCTGCAGCACCCTTCGGCCACCGCCTACATGTGGGACGCGCTAGCCACCGCGTGGCTGCTCGATCCGGGCTTCGTCACCAAATCGGAAGTCGGCTACCTGGACGTGCTGACGGCGTGGGGCAAGTTCTACGGCTCCACGGTTGCGCTCGACCGGCGCGTGGCGCCCAATGCCTCGCCGGTGACCCAGATGCTGGCGCTCGATTTCAACCGCGTCTTCGCGCTGTACCAGGATCTGCTGACGCGCAAACAGTAGCGCGGTCACGAACTGGTTCCGCGACCGTTTTGCCCGGCCGGTTGATGGCCCTCAGCGCGCGAAGTCGCTGAGCAATTTGGCCACCACCTCCGGTGACGCGCTCAGTGTGCCCGTCACGTCGCGGCCGGAGCGTTGGATCTCGACCGCGCCCAGCAGCCGCGCCAGCTCGGGCCGATGAACCTCGGCTTCTTCCACCAGCGACAGAAACCCGCGCAGTCGCTCTTCCAACTGCCCGGCCGATTCCGCGGTCCGCCCTCGCGCGCCGAACCGCAGCATAGCCGTTTCGTCCAAGTCCAGTGCCGCGCCCGCGAAATCGGCGTCCTGCAACAGGCGGTTCAAATTAGCCAGATTGCCGCTGAGGGGCAGCGCCGTTCCGCCGCGAACGGCAAGCCAGATCGTGCCATGGCCGCCGATTTCGGAACCGTAGTCGATCAACCCTTGCGCACCCGTCTGTCCCGTCCGGTATTGCACCCGTGCGCTCGCAACGCGGCCAGGCGAGCCGGCCACGGCAAGCCCCGGAGCAGTCGCGGTCGCGCCCACCGGCGGCGTCTTAAAGGTTCCACGCATCACGATGAGCAGATCGCTTGCGTTCCAGGCAACCAGCAGCTTCGAAGCGTTACGATACTGGGCCATCAGCTCGCGCGCGGATCCGCCCATGCCGTTTACGAACGGCGAAGCGCGCAAGCGATCCAGGTCGGCTCCGGCCAGCGCGACCGTATCCCCGCTGATGCAGGCCGCCATGCCCGCATCCACCCCCGGCGGCGCCCCGGCCTGCTTGCAGGCGATGCCGGCTGCGAAAGCGAGCAACGCGGCTGCGAGAGGCAGCTTGATCCCTGAAAACCTCATCATGTAACTTGCCGACGCATCGCCACTCATAGCGACGCCGCCAAGACAAACAATACCCTAATTATCAAATCGGTGTGTGTGCCGCCACGCCGCCCGGCTGTTCAATTGCCGCGCCCCGATCAAGTACAATTCAGAGAACAGGGGGAACGCCAATGCACTTCGAGACAAGACATGCGACTCGCATCGCCTTCGCAACTGCTGTAGCTGCCGGGTTGTTGGGATGGTCGCCGTGGGTCGCGCGTAGCCAGGCGACGGAGCCCAAGACGGCGGAACAAGTATTCAAGAACATCGTCGAGTTGAAGGGAACTCCCGCCGACCAGTTGATGCCCGCGATGCAATTCATCGCCGCCTCCCTGGGGGTCGAATGCACTTTCTGCCACGTGCAGGGCAAGATGGATCTGGATGATAAGCCGGCTAAGAAAACCGCTCGCGCCATGATGGCCATGACCATGGCGATCAACAAGAACAGCTTCGGCGGGCGGCAGGAGGTAACCTGTTACTCCTGCCACCGCGGGGCCGAACACCCGGTCGGCGTGCCGCCGGTGCTCGAATCCGATGCACGCACGCCCGCCGAGACAAAAGCCGCCCCCGCCGCCACTTCCCTTACGGTGGATGCGATCGTGGAGCGCTACGTCGCCGCGCTCGGCGGTGCGGATGCCATTCGCGCCGTCACCAGCCGTTCCATGAAAGGCTCCATTCTGGCTGGGGGCGGCGAGATGCCTATCGAGGTGATTACCAAAGCCCCGAACAAGCGGATTTCCATTAGGCACATGGGCGATAACGAGAGCTTTACGGCTTTTGACGGAACCGCGGGATGGCTCGGCAGCTCAGGGCGGCCGGCGCGCGACATGACCGCAGCCGAATCCGAGGCATTCGGCCTCGATGCCGAGTTTTATCTGCCGCTGCGGTTGAAGGAGATTTTCACCCAGTTGCGCGTGGCACGCCCGGAACAGATTGGAGGCGCCGACTGCCAGACGCTGGTCGGCTCGGGCCCGGGCCGTCCACGGGTCCGGCTCTACTTTGACGCCAACTCGGGGCTGCTGGTCCGCATGGTGCGTTACGCCGAAACGCCGCTCGGTCGATTGCCGACTCAAATCGACTACGCCGATTATCGCGAGTCGGATGGCGTCAAGATTCCATTCCGCTGGACGCTCTCCCGGCCGAACGGCCGCTTCACCATCCAGATCGCGGAAGTGAAAAGCAACGTAGCCGTCGATGACGCAAGGTTCGCCAAGCCCGCCCCGGAAGCAAAGTAGCTCGTGGCGCAAGCTGTCCGGCTTGTTGAGCTAGGTTTGGTGGGGCAGGCGCTTCCGCCTGCCAAGCCTGGACTCGTCTCGCCTTTCTTGGGCGGGCGTGACGGCGATATACGCCGGGCGATCGGTTTTCCGATCGTCCCCGCTCTACCCCGGCCCGGCCAGCTTGTTGAGCCCGTCTACGTAAGCTTTGGCGCTAGCCTCAATCACGTCCGTCGAGGCGCCGCGGCCCACCGTCCGCTTGCCCGCCATCTCCAGTTGCACCGTGACTTCACCGAGCGCCTCGGTTCCGCTCGTCACCGCGCGAATGTCGTAGCGCAGCAGCTTCACTTTCGTATTGGTGAGGGCGGCAATCGATTTGTAGACTGCGTCTACCGGGCCGTCGCCGATCGAAGCGCCCTCGCGCGTCTCCTCGCCGATGCGTAGCCGCACGGTGGCCGTGGGAATGGCCGACGTGCCGCTATAGAAGTGCAGGTACTCGATCTGATAAGTCTCGGTGACAGGGTGCAGTTCGTCGTGCAGGATGGCGATCAGGTCCTCATCGAAGACTTCCTGCTTCTTATCCGCCACCGCCAGGAAGCGCTGGTAAGTCTGGTCCAGCTCTTCCTTGGAAAGCTCGTATCCCAGTTTGGCGAGCCGGTCGCTCAGACCATGGCGCCCCGTGCGTGCGGTCAGCACCACGCGGCTTTCCTCGAAGCCCACATCCTCGGGCCGCATGATCTCGTAGGTTTCGCGGTCCTTGAGGAATCCGTCCACGTGAATCCCGGAGCTGTGCGAAAACGCGTTGGCGCCGATCACGGCCTTGTTGGCAGGCACCGCCATTCCCAGCGAATCGGCTACCAGACGGCTGGTGCGGTGAAACTCGCGCGCATCGATGTTGGTGCGCACGCCGAAGTAATCGGCGCGCGTGCGCAGCCCCATCACCACCTCTTCGATGGCCGCGTTGCCGGCTCTTTCGCCCACGCCGTTGATGGTGCCTTCCACCTGGCGCGCGCCGTTGCGGATACCCGCCAGCGCGTTCGCCACCGCCAGGCCGAGGTCGTCATGGCAATGCACGCTGATGGCGGCTTTGGCGATGTTGGGCACGCTTTCGCGCATCCCCCGAATCAGGTTGCCGAACTGTTCCGGCACTGCGTAGCCGGTAGTGTCCGGAATGTTGACCACCGTGGCGCCGGCATCGATCACGGCCTCGAGCATCCGGAACAGATAGGCCGTATCCGCGCGGCCCGCGTCTTCGGCGTAAAACTGTACGTCGCTGACGTACCGCTTCGCCAGCTTCACCGCTTCCACCGCCAGTTCCAGAATCCGCGCCCGCTTTTCCTCCAGCGTGCGCCCGTACCGTTCGTCGCGGAACTTCCCCATGATGTGAATGTCTGAAGCGCCGATTCCGGTGTGGATGCGCGGTTTCGTGGCCTTGTCTAGCGCGGCGCCGCAGGCCTCGATATCGCTCGCCACCGCGCGCGACAGAGCGCAAATCACTGGGCCCTGAATCTCCCGCGATATCTGGCGCACGGCTTCAAAATCGTCCGGCGATGACGCCGGGTAGCCAGCTTCGATCACATCGACATTCAGGCGCGCCAGTTGCCGCGCCACCGTCAGCTTGTCTCTGCTCCCCAGCCGCGTGCCCGCGGCTTGCTCGCCGTCGCGCAAAGTGGTATCGAATACCACAACCAGATCGGACATCGGAAACTCCTCGACCATCAAAACAGATTAGTACCTCCGATGTTAGCAAATGGAGGTAATGCTCCCTACGTTAGTGAATGAGACAACCGGTTTAGACCGTCGACAACCGCTCCCTCACGGTCGCGGCTCAGAAATGCGATCGGAGCCGCGACCGTGAGGGAGCGGTTGGTACCGTTAACACGATACGCCTCCTTATCCCCGCATAAGCATTTCAAATAAGCCGAGCCTGGCGCGCTTGGTTACACTTGAGTTCGCGAGTTATCAGTGGTGCGCCTCAGTTATGCATGCGGGGCCGTTGTGCCCCTGCTTGAGAAAACCATTTCGCAAGCGCTGCACGATGCCGCCGCGAAATTCCCCGACCGCGACGCCTTGATCGTGCTTCATCAAAACGTTCGGCTGACGTGGCGCGAGTTGGATGCGGAGGCCACGCGCGTGGCGCGCGGTTTGGCCGGGCTCGGCCTGCGGTCGGGCGATCGCGCCGGCATCTGGGCCAGCAACTGCGCCGAGTGGGTGCTGTTGCAGCACGCCGCCGCGCGCTCCGGCGTGGTGCTGGTCAACGTCAACCCGGCCTATCGCTCTTACGAGCTGCGCTATGTGCTGCGCAAGTCCAGGATCCGCGCCCTCTTCCTGCACGAGAAGGATGCGCGTGCCAATTACCGCGACATTCTGGAGGAATCGTGCGCCGGCGAAGCGCTGGAGCTGGAACACGTCGTCTGGCTGGGAACGGATTCATGGGATGCCATGCTCGCCGGCGGCGCCGATTTCGCCGACCACGCCGCCCATCCGCACGATGTCGCCAATATTCAGTACACCTCCGGCACCACCGGCTCGCCCAAGGGTGTCATGCTGACGCACCACAACCTGCTCAACAACGGCGTGGGCATGGCGCTTGGTCTCAAGGCCACCGAGCACGACCGCATTTGCGCGCCGGTGCCGCTCTACCATTGTTTCGGCTCAGTGATCGGGTCGATGGTGTCGCTCTCGAGCGGCGCGGCGCTGATTCTTCCTTCGCCGCAGTTCGACGCCCGCGCCACGCTCGAAGCCGTCCATGCCGAACGCGCCACCGCGCTCTACGGCGTCCCCACCATGTTCATCGCGCAATTGACTTACCCTGAGTTCGATCGCTTCGATCTCACCACCCTGCGAACCGGCGTGATGGCCGGCGCGCCGTGCCCCATCGAAACCATGCGCCGTGTGGTGGAGCGCATGCACGTGCCCGAGCTGACCATCGTCTACGGGCAGACCGAAACTTCGCCGGGCCTCACCATGTCGGCCGCAGACGATCCGCTGGAGCTGCGCGTCACCACCGTAGGCAAGCCGCTGCCCAATACGGAGATTCAGATTGTCGATCCGCGCACCGGCGCCCATCTCCCCATCGGCGAGCAGGGAGAGCTTTGCGCGCGCGGCTACATGGTCATGAAGGGCTACGACCAGGACCAGGCGGCGACCGACGCCGTGATCGATTCCGAGGGCTGGCTGCACACCGGCGACCTGGCAGCCATGCGGCCCGACCATTACTTCAGCTTCAGGGGTCGCGCCAAGGACACCATCATTCGCGGCGGCGAAAACATTTACCCCCGCGAAGTCGAGGAGTTCCTGCACACCCACCCCGCCATCGCCGACGTCTACGTGGTGGGCCTGCCCGACGCCAAGCTGGGCGAAACCGTGCTGGCCTGGATTCAGCTTTCACCCGGCGCCACCGCCACCGAAGAGGAGATTCGCGATTTCTGCCGCGGCAAAATCGCGTATTTCAAAATCCCCCAGTACATCCGCTTTGTCGATAGCTTCCCCATGACGGTGACCAAGAAGGTGCAAAAGTTCCTCATGCGCGAGCAGGAGATCCGCGAGCGCGGCCTGGAAGAGGTAGCTCGTGAAGCCACGGCGTGAGAGTGGTCGCGCGGTATGCTGTATTCTGGGCAAGCAAAAGCATGCCCCACCAAGGAGAGGCTCATGCCCGCTGATACTTCCCGCCGCCGATTCCTCAAAGGTGTAACCGCAGCCGGCAGCCTGCTGGCGGGTAAGACTGTTTTACTCGATGCCGGTGCCGCGTTCGCCGCGGCCGGGCCTGCCGCGGCCAGCGACCGCGTGCGCTTCGGCATGATCGGCATCGGCATGCAGGGCTCCAGCTTGCTGCGCAATTCCATCTCGCTCCCCGGCGTCGAATGCGCCGGCGCCGCAGACCTCTGGGACGGCCGCCATGTGCTCGCCCGCGAGATCACCGACAACCCCAATCTCCCCGTCAGCCGGCGCTATCAGGATTTGCTGGCGCGCACGGATATCGATTGCATCGTTGCCGCCGTGCCCGATCATTGGCACAAGCGCGTGGTGGTCGATGCCTGCAACGCAGGCAAGGATATCTACTGCGAAAAACCCATGTCGCACACCGCGCCCGAGGGTTACGACATGGTGGAAGCGGCGCGCAAGAATAATCGCATCGTGCAGATTGGCTCGCAGCGGGTCAGCTCCGCGCTCTGCGCCAAGGCCCGCGAACTCTGCCGGAACGGCGCCATCGGCGATATCGCGATGGTAGAGCTGACCTATGGGCGCAACAGTCCTAACGGCGCCTGGGTGTATCCTCCGCCGTCGGATTTTACGCCGCAGACCGTGGACTGGGATACCTGGCTGAACGACGCGCCGAAGATACCGATCGACGCCGTCCGCTTCGCGCGCTGGCGCTGCTGGAAAGAATACGGCACCGGCGTGGGCGGCGACTTGATGGTCCACTTACTCAGCGGAATGCTGTTCACGCTGGGTTGGAACGAGCCGCCGCGGTCGGCATCGGCGCTCGGCGGCATCTTCCGCTGGAAGGACGGCCGTAACATGCCGGACTTGCACGCGGTGCTGTTCGATTACCACGGCATCCCCGTCTATGTCCGCCTTAGCTTGGACACCGAAACCCCGGAGCAGGCCCGGTTTATGGGGCCGAAAGGTATCCTCCTGGCCACCGAAGACGCCCTTCACTTTGCGCCGCAAACTGGCGTCGATACGTCGCCCAGTTACTACTCCGGCGGGTTCCCGGCCAAGATGCGCGCCGAGTATGTGAAACAGTGGCACGCCGAACACGATCCGCCATGGGGAAAAGAGCCGCTCCCCTCCGAGACCACCTATCAAGGCCCCGACTGGGATGACGTCAAGCCGCACCTCTGGAATTTCTTCCAGGCCGTGAAGTCGCGCCAGCCGGTAACTGAAGATGCCGTCTTCGGCAACCACGCTGCCATCGCCTGCCACATGGCCAACGAAAGCTACTTCCGCCAGAAGCAGGTGTTCTGGGATAGCGCAACGCACAGCATCAAGAGCTAGGGGCTAGCTTGTGGCGCAGGCTGTCCAGCCTGCTGAGCCGGGAGTCGTCTCGGCTTTTCTTGAGCGCAGTCATTCTTGCCGACGAGACGATCAAATAAGTCCAACACTTGGAACCCGGGGTAGTCCTCGCGCCGCAGCGCGTGCGCGACAACGCTCTCTCTGGTCGAGATTGCCTGCATCCTGGCGTTTTCGAAACTGCCGTGAATCGGGGGGATCTTTTCGTACATGAGCAGCGTCATAATCCTTATCGGGAGCTGTTGCCTGTTCCTTTGCGGCGACGCTTTAACAAAAGAGGCTTAGGTTGAAGCGCGTTCTCTTCGCGACCATCGGGTCTTTGGGCGATCTGCATCCATGCCTTGCCTTGGCGTTGGAGCTGCAGCGGCTCGGTCATCGGGTGACGGTCGCTTCCACCGGGTTCTACCGGTCGAAAGTGGAAGAGCTGGGGATCGGATTCGTCCCGCTGCGTCCTGATTGGGACCCCAACGCGCGAGAGCTGATCCGCCAATGCGAGGACCTGAAGAGCGGCCCGGAAGTGCTTTTCCGAAGGATTGTCCTGCCCCATCTGCGAGACACCTACGACGATCTTCTCGCGGCTGCCGCCGGCGCTGACCTGATGGTTGCGGGGGAGCTGGTCTATGCCGCTCCCCTGGTTGCGGAGAAGCTCGGGCTGCGCTGGGCGTCGGCGATTCTTTCGCCCGCCTCATTCCTGTCGGCCCACGATCCCTCGGTGCTGGTCAATGTGCCGAGCCTCATCCACTTGCGCAAGGCGGGCTGGCGAATCTACCGGGCCGCGCTGAATATTGGCCGATTCGGTATCCGGCATTGGTTCGATCCGGTGCGGCACCTGCGCCGCGAGGAGGGACTGCGGGCGGATTGCGGCCCGCTGTTTCGCGACAAGTTCTCACCGGATTTGGTGCTGGCGCTTTTCTCGCCCTGTTTGGCGCAGCCGCAACCGGACTGGCCTTTGCACACCGTGCAACCCGGTTTCGTTCACTTTGACCGCCATGGACCGGGCGCCGACGTTCCCTCTCCGCAGTTGGCTGCCTTTCTGGCTGCGGGCCCGGCGCCGATCGTTTTCACCTTAGGGTCCACGGCGGTGCACAATCCGGGCGATTTCTATGCGGCCAGCGTGGAGGCAACCAATCGACTGAGTGCGCGGGCGTTGCTGCTGGTGGGTTCAAATGCGGCGCCTCGGATAAGTTCACCGGAGATTCTGGCCCTGCCCTATGCGCCTTACTCGCAAGTCTTCCCTCACGCGGCAGCGATCGTGCATCAGGGCGGGTCGGGAACGGTCGGCCAGGCGCTGCGCGCAGGGCGGCCCATGCTGATCGTTCCCTACGGCTGGGACCAGCCTGACAACGCAGCACGCGTCGAGCGGTTGGGGGTTGGGCTCCATGCACAGCGGAGCAAATATTCGGCTTCGACAGCAGCGGCAGCTCTGAAGAGGCTGTTAGGCGAACCGCGTTTCGCTGCGCGGGCAGCGGAAGTAGCGGCGCGAGTGCGGAAGGAAGATGGGCTGACCGCGGCTTGCGATGCGATCGAGTCGGCGCTGGCGGTTCGGTAGCAAGCTCTCGAGATGAGACTAACTCGTGGGGCATCTTGACAAGTTGAACTCGGATTGCCAATCGGACTGAGCGCGGTTGGCACCGCGCGCAGGATGGCATCCTGCCCCACGGCTACCCCACAATCGCCTGCATCACCGCGTTTTCGAAATCGCGCTGCACCAACGGAATCTGCGTCTGGATCATGATCACGGTGACCATCTTCTCTTTCGGCTCGACCCACACCTGCGTCCCGAATGCGCCGTCCCAGCCGAAGCTGCCGTTGGCGACGCGCAGCCCCGCCGCCACATTGTCCTCCACCACCTGCATGATCAGGCCGAAGCCCATTCCGTGAGCGGGCCGCCCCAGCTTGCCGTTGAACATGTCGCCCACGTGGTTGGAGGCCATCAATTCCACCGTGTGCGGGCCCAGCAGGCGCTTGCCGTTCAGTTCGCCGCCGTTCAGCAGCATCTGCGCGAACTGCAGGTAATCCCCGGCGGTCGACATCAGGCCGCCGGCGCCGGAAAAGTACGTCTTACTCGAAAAGCCGTCCTGGTTCGCGCTTTTCTCGAGCCCGTTTGGCGTCTTCCGATATAGCGTGACCAGCCGCGGCCGCTTGTCGTCCGGCGGATAGAAGAAAGTGTCCTTCATGCCGAGCGGCTCGAAGATGCGGGTTCGCAGAAACTCGTCATAGGTCTGGCCGGAAACAATCTCGACGATGCGCGAAAGCGTGTCCGGGCCGGCCCCGCCGCTGTAAGCCCACTCGGTCCCCGGCTGAAAATCGAGCGGCACCGCGGCCAGCTTCGGCACGTAGCTCGCCAGCGTGTCGTCAGGCCCGCGCGGTGCGATCTTCGGCAACTGCGCCGCGCCGAGGCCTCCGCTCACCAGGCCCGAGGTGTGCGTGAGCAGATCTTGAATGGTGATCTCGCGGTTCGCCGGCACCACGTAGTAGTCGGGTTCCATCGCCGCGCCGTGCGCTGAACCCGCGGCGTGCTCGCGCGGCATCGCCACTTTGATGTCGCGGAATTCCGGCAGGAATTTCGATACCGGATCGCTCAGGCGGATCTTGCCCTCTTCCACCAGCATCATCACAGCCACGCCGGTGATCGGCTTCGACATGGAAGCCAGCCGGAAGATGGCGTCCTTTTCCATCGGCTTCTTCGACTCGATGTCCATCAGGCCGTGGGCCTCGAAGTGGACCACACGGCCGCGCCGCGCCACCACGGTAACAGCCCCCGAAATCTCTCCGGCGTCGATGTGGCGCTGGATCGATTCGTGGATCCGTTGCAAACGTTCCGTCGACATGCCGGCATCTTCCGGTTTCGCGGCCGGCAGCGATGCCGCCGCCAGCGGCCACGCGGCCATCACGAGGGCGAGACTTCTGAGAGAGATCATGTCAGTCACCTCGGTCCATGTTATCCGCATATGCGCGCCAATGGGGAAACGCGCGCGATCACCGGCGAGTTGTTAATATCGAGGTCGTACGCGTATGACCACCGTGACAGCCGGGCGGACCAGTGCAACTCCGTTTCAGGCCGAAAGCGCGCCGGACTACCTGCCCGCCGCTATCCTGCGCGAGCTGCAGCTCAGCCGGCTGCGCAGCATTGTCGAGCGGGCCTGGTCGAACGTGTCGCTGTACCGTTCGCGTATGAAGCAGAGCGGCTTCGATCCCGCCGATCTCGCAAGCCTGGACGACATCGCCGCCCTGCCGTTCACCACCAAGGCCGACCTGCGCGACACCTATCCCTTCGGCCTCTTCGCCAGTCCGATGGAGGATATCGTGCGCCTGCACGCTTCCAGCGGCACCACCGGCAAGCCGATCGTGGTGGCCTACACCCGCCAGGACGTGGATGTCTGGACTTCGGTGATGGTGCGCAGTTTCGCCATGTGCGGGCTGCACGCCGGCGACATCATACAAAACGCGTATGGCTACGGCCTGTTCACCGGCGGCCTGGGAGCGCACTATGGCGCGGAGGGCCTGGGCGCCACGGTCATCCCCATTTCCGGCGGCAACACCGACCGCCAGATTATGGTGATGCGCGATTTCGGCGTCACCGCCGTCTGCTGCACGCCCAGTTACTTTCTGCACTTGATCGAACGCGCCGGCCAGCTCGGCGTGGATATCCGCGCGCTGCCGCTGCGCGCCGGCGTCTTCGGCGCCGAGCCGTGGACCGCCTCCATGCGCAAGCGCATCGAGAGCCTCGCCGGCATCCAGGCGTTCGACATCTACGGCCTCTCGGAAGTGATCGGGCCTGGCGTGGCCGTCGAGTGCCCGCACCAGGACGGCCTGCACATCTTCGAGGATCACTTCTACCCGGAGATCGTGGACCCGGACACCGGCCGCGTGCTGCCGGAGGGCGAAGAGGGCGAATTGGTGCTGACCACGCTCAGCAAGCAGGCGATGCCGATGATCCGCTATCGCACGCGCGATATTACCGCGCTCATGCCGGGCGCCTGCCCCTGCGGCCGATCGCTGCGGCGGATGCGGCGCATCGGCCGCCGCAGCGACGACATGCTGATCGTGCGCGGCGTCAACGTATTCCCGTCGCAGGTGGAAGCGGCGCTGCTCGAAGTAGAAGGCACCCTGCCGCATTACCAGATCATCCTCACTTCGGAGCACGGCCTGAATCAGATCGAGGTCCAGGTGGAAGTGACTCCGGAGACGTTCAGCGACCAGATCGGCGTGCTCGAACGCTTGAACCAGCGGATCTCCGACTCGCTCGAACACGTGCTGGGAATCCGCGCGCAGGTGACGCTGGTTGAGCCGCTCACTATCCAGCGCAGCGAAGGAAAGGCCCGCCGGGTGATCGACCGGCGTACGGTGCAGCCATGAAACTCCACCAGCTTTCCGTTTTTTCCGAGAACAAACCGGGCCACGTCATCGCGCCTTGCCGCCTGCTGGCCCGCGAAGGCATCGATATCCAGGCGCTGGCGCTGGCCGATACCGAGCGTTTCGGCATCCTGCGTATGATCGTCTCCGATTGGCGCCGCGCCAAGGATCTGCTCGAGCAATCGGGCTCGGTGGTGAAGATCACCGAGGTGCTGGCCGTCGAGGTCCCGGACCGTCCCGGCGGCCTCGCCGACGTGCTCGAAGCCTTCGTGGGCACCGCGATCAACATCGAGTACATGTACGCATTTCCCTTCGTGCGCGGCGAAAAGGCGGTGCTCATCTTCCGCTTCGATCAACCCGATGCCGCCATCGCCCGCCTGCAGGAGCGCGGCTTCCAGGTGCTGTCCATTGGCGCGCTGGAAGAGAAGTAGGGGAGCTGTGGGGCAGGTTGATAACCTGCGCACCGATTGTCAATCGGTGCAGCCGGGTGCCAGCCCGGCCGCTCGCGCGGCAACTGTTGCCTCTAGTCGCGTGTGGCATCCTAGAACTGGGATGACATGGTGATGGGAGCATCAAGCGCAGGAAAAATCGTGCGGAGTTCGGGGAACGTATTCACTGACCTCGGCCTTGCGGACGCCGGTGAACGGCAGACCAAGGTGCAACTGGCCGTGGCGATTAACAAGCTCCTGCATCGCCGCGGGTTATCGCAGGGAAAGGCGGCGGAACTATTGGGCATCAACCAGCCGAAGGTTTCCGCGCTTTCAAAATATCGCCTGGAAGGATTCTCCGTGGAGCGCCTGATGCGGTTCCTTACGCCGCTAAATCAGGATGTCGAAATAGTCATCCGCAGCAGACCACGAGCTCGCCGGCCGGGCAGCGTTTCTGTTACGGCAGCGTGAAGAAGTTGGCGCGAGGGCTTGTGGCCAGAGCTCAGGCAACGGATCCTTGCCGGCTGCGCGACAGTGACGGGGTAGTGGAGGAGCCTCGAGGCGAACGGCGCAGCAAGCGCGTTGCCCTCCCGGCGGGAGAAAGCACTTAGCTCCGGCGGGCTTCGCGGCGCACGTTTCCCTTCCGCGCGAACCTCAACACCGCATAAACCAACCCACCGCAGATCACAATCACCATTCCCGGCCACGTCGTTGCCGGCCGGTACGCGAAGAGGATCAGCAGCACCACCGACCCGCCTAGAATGTACGCCGCCGGCAACACCGGATAGCCCCACACGCGGTAAGGCCGCTCCGCATCGGGCCGCGTGCGCCGCAGCCGGAACACGCCTGCGATGGTCAGGATATAGAACAGCAGCGCCGCCGAAATTACCCAATCGAGTAAGTTGCTGTACAGATTTCCATAACTCTGCGTGGCCGGATTGTAAGTGCGCGGCAGCACCAGCACGGAGGCCCAGATGCCCTGCGCGACGAGACCCCAGGCCGGCACGTGCGCCCGGTTCAGCACGCCGGCCGGCGCGAAGAACAAGCCGTCCTTGGCCATCGCGTAATAGGCGCGCGCGCCCGCCAGTACCAGGCTGTTGGCGCAGCCGAAGGTGGAAATCATGATCGCCACAGCCATCAGCACTGGGCCGTAGCCGGGGAAGATCTTCTCCAACGTGGCGGTGGCGACGCGGTCGGCGGGAGCGTGTTGAATTTCGGGGAAGGAGAGCACCGCCAGGTACGCCACATTGACCAGCAGATACAGCCCGATCACCGTCGAACACCCTAGCGCCAGCGCCAGTGGAAGGTTGCGCTTGGGATTGCGCACCTCGCCCGCCACCATGGTGATGTCGTGCCAGGCATCGGCTGCGAACAGCGACCCCGATTGCGACACCGAAATCGCCACCACCAGTCCCAAGATGCTCGCCGCCGGCACGCCCAGCGCCGGGTCGAACGCGCCGAGGCGGAACATGTGGCGGAAATTCGTCTGCACCGCCGCCGCGTTCCATCCCAGCGCTAGGCCCACCACGATCAACGCGCCCAGCGCCAGCGTCTTGGCCGAAGTGAAGATGGTCTGCACGATTTTGCCGTACTCCAGGCCGCGCGTGTTGGTCCAGGTAAGCAACAGGATCACGCCGATCGCCGCCACTTGTGCCGTGGAAAGCGATACCGCGTAGCCCGCCGAGATGTGGATCGGCCGCACCAGGTAGCGGTCCTCCGCCACCGCCGGAACAAGGATGGAGGAAAAACGAGCGAATGCCACCGCCACCGCCGCGATGGTCCCGGTCTGAATCACGGTAAAGAAAGTCCACCCGTAAAGAAAGCCCCACAGCGGCGAGAAGGCCTCGCGCAAATAAATGTACATGCCGCCGGCCTGCGGCATCATCGCCGCCAGCTCGCCATAGGAAAGCGCCGCCGCGATCGTCAGCACGCCGGTGAGCACCCACCCCATCAGCATCCAGCCGGGGCTGCCGATCAGCCGCGACATATCGGCGGAAACGATGAAGATGCCCGAGCCGATCATCACCGAGATCACTACCAGCGTGGAATCGAACAGCCCGAGGCCTTGCACAAACTGCTGTTCCGGTTGTTTCGCGACGATGGGTTGGCTCATGTTGTTTTCTTTAGCGGACGCTTGCGGGCAGCTTACACTAGCGCGGGCGCGCGGCGCAACCGGCGAGCGCGCTCATCGCCGATGCTCGATTGCCACCGCGTCCGCGGCAGGCGAAAACGAATTCGGCGGGAATCGAAAAATCCGCGCGCGGTAAATGCCCCACCGCGCCGCCGCCAACTGGAGCGATGTCCCCAGCACCCCCAGCCCATACACCACGCTGCGCCGGAAGTTGATGGAAGAGGCTTCGGCGAAATAGCGCGTCGGGCAGGAGATCTCGCCGATGCGCGCTCCCATCAGCACCGCCTGCGCCAGCATTTGGTTGTCGAAGACGAAGTCGTCCGAGTTGCGCTCGAGCGGCAGCGCCTCCAGCAACTGGCGGCTGAACGCGCGGAATCCGGTGTGGTACTCGGAGAGCTTCGCTCCCGTCATCAGGTTCTGCGCCGCAGTGAGAAGGCGGTTGGCCGCGTACTTGTAGCGCGGCATTCCCCCGCGCAGCGCGCCGCCGCCCAGGATGCGCGACCCGAGAGCCACATCGTAAACTCCGTAAGCGATCATGGTGGCGATCGGCGTCACCAGCAGCGGGTTGTACTGGTAATCGGGGTGCAGCATCACGATCACGTCGGCGCCGCGCTCCAGCGCGATGCGGTAGCACGTCTTCTGATTCCCGCCATAGCCGCGGTTCTTGGGATGGACTTCGACCGTGAGCCCCAGCCGCCGCGCCACCGCGGCGGTGGAGTCGCGCGAGTGATCGTCCACCAGAATCCGGTCGTCCACAATCTCCGGCAGTTCCCGCACCGTCGCCTCCAGCGTCATCTCAGCGTTGTAGGCCGGCAAAACGACGGCAATGCGTCTTCCGTTGATCAAGGCCGCGCTCCCTAGCAGTGTACCCGGTTTCGCGCGCCCGCGGAGCGTGCCTTGGGGAAGACCAAGGGCAAGTTAAAGCATGCTCCACCACTGCTCTGTGTGCCATCGGTCGGGCACGCTTTAGCTTGCCCTCACCACAGGAAGTTCGCTACGATCCCATCACCGCCCGCGCCCGCTGGATCGCGGGGTCGCGCTCGGCTTCCACTTCATCGCCCTTCTCCACGCCGAAGGCCTGGTTGAAGATTTCCGTCTTCAGGCGGCTGGCCACGAAATCGGCTTCCTTCGACCACTCCGTCACCCCGGGCTCGATGTTGTGCCCGGCCAGGAAAACCTGGAACTGGTCCAGCAGCTCCGGCGTCACTTCAAACTCATCGCTCACCTTGTGGTCGCGCAGGTACTCGGTGGCGAAGGTGGTGAACGATCCTGTGGCTTCCAGCACCTCCCGCAACCGGTCCATCGCCGGCGGCGCTACCAGGATGTCCGGCTGGATGCCGCCGCCTCCGGTCACCACCCGGCCGCTGTCGGTGCGGAATTGTTTCGCCTTGTTGGGATGCGAGGTGCTGGCCGCCAGCTCAAATTGCGCCGCATCGAGCGGCTTCTGGATCGACCGCCCGCTGGGCGTGTAGTAGAGCGCCGTCGTCAGTGCCAGGCCTGTGCCCTCGCTCAACGGATACACCGTCTGCACCAGGCCCTTGCCGTAGCTGGGCTCGCCCAGCACCGTGGCGCGGTCGTGATCCTGCAGCGCCCCGGTGACGATCTCCGAGGCGCTGGCGGTCTTGCCGTTGATCAGAATCGCCAGCTTGAAACCGTAGGGCTTGGCGCTGGCGGGCACGGTCTCCGCCTTCTCCGGAACGTGCCGCCCGCGCATCGTGAGGATGGTCTGGCCGGGCCGCAGGAACAGCGACGCCGTCTCCAACGCCGCAGCCACCATCCCGCCGGGGTTGTTGCGAAAATCCAGTATCAGGCCGGTCAGGCGGTCGCCGCCGAGCTTCTCTATCGCCTCCTTGAGCTCCTCGACGGTGTGCTCGTCGAAGCTCGAAACCCGTATATACCCCACGCCCGCGCCCACGAAGAACGCTCGCTCCACGCTCGGGGATTCCATCTCGGCCGGAATCAGGGTGAAGTCGAGGATGCGCGCCGTGCCCGCTCTGCGCACCGCCAGCCGCGCTGGCCGCTGCCGCGATTCCGACAGCAGCTCCGTCAATTGGTCCAGGTCCAGCCGCGCGATCACGTAGCCGTTCACCGCCAGAATTTCGTCTCCCGGCGACAGCCCCGCTTTGGCCGACGGCGTGCCCGGCAGCGTCTGCAGCACGATCACGCGCCCCGGAAGTATCGACACCACGCTGCCGAAACCCTTTTGCGTGGATGCCTCCATCTTTTTGAGCTGATCGAACTGGCCGGGATCGAAGAACACCGAATGCGGATCGAGCACTCCCAGCAGGCCGGGAATAGCGCCCTGGTAAAAAGCCCGGTCCGCACTCACCGGGTCGGCGGCGTTGCTTTCCACCGACACGTAGGCGGAGATGAGGGATTTGACTTGCGAATCCAGGTCGTCTGCAGCGCCCAGCGTCAGCGCGGCCGCGAACAAAGCTGCGATGAGACGAACCATCAATTGGGCCAGTTTGGGGTGATGCTGACGGGAACGCCCGGGTAACGAACCGGTTGCAACAGGCCCTCGGCTAATGTCTCGGGGGTTTCCAGGCGCAGCCGTTCCGCGCGCATCGGTATCCGGTATTTGGGAAGGCTTGCCATCGAACTCGCCCTTATTCGTATTCTATCGCGTGAAGCGCGTAGCTTTCCGCTGCCGCTGGCGGTCAAGCGCCAGTTCGATCAGCCGGTCGAGCAGCGCTGGAAACGGCAGGCCGCTATGCTCCCACATTTTCGGGTACATGCTGATTGAAGTGAAACCGGGAATGGTATTGATCTCGTTGATGTACAGCTTGCCGGTCGCGTTCTCCAGCAGGAAATCCACCCGCGCCATCCCTTCGCACTCCACCGCGCGGTAACACTCCATCGCCAGCCGCCGCAGCTCCGCCGTGGTCTGGGGCGGCAGATCGGCCGGCACCTGGGTCCGGGCCAGGTCCAAAGTGTATTTATCGTCGTAATCGTAAAATTCGCGCGAGGGTAGAATCTCGCAGGGCAGGGAAGCGGCGGGCGACTCGTTGCCCAGCACGGCGCACTCCAGTTCGCGGCCCGCGATGCCGCGCTCCACAATCACCTTGCGGTCGTATTCGGCGGCCAGCGCGAACGCCGCCTCCAGTTCGCGCGCGTTGTGCGCCTTCGAAATCCCCACCGACGAGCCCAGGTTGGCCGGCTTCACGAACACCGGGAAGGGCAAGGCGGCGCAGGCTTCCGCCACGTTCGCCGTCCCGCGCGGCAGCGCCACGAAGTCGACAACCGGCAACATCCGTTCCATGCAGACACGTTTGGTCATCTCCTTGTCCATGGCAACGGCGGAGCCCAACACCCCTGCGCCCACGTATGGCAGACCGGCCAGTTCCAGCAGCCCCTGCACCGTGCCATCCTCGCCGAAAGTTCCGTGCAGCACCGGGAACACCACGTCGATTTCCGGCTGCACCTCCGGCTCGGGCAGGATGGGCCGCGGCGACCACTTGCCGTCCTTGCCGATAAAATACTCCAGAACCTCGTACTTGCCGGGATCGAGCCCGGCGATGATGGCACGCGCCGAACGCACCGACACCTCGTGTTCCCCGCTGCGGCCGCCGTACACGACCGCCACTCGCAGCTTCATAAGATGCGTTTTCCCATCCCCGACATCACCATCTCCACCGCCAGATCGGCCGTGCGGTTCGATTCGTCGATCACCGGGTTTACTTCCACCACCTCCATCGACACCATCTTCCCCGAATCGCAGATCATTTCCATTGCCAAATGCGCTTCCCGGTATGTGGCGCCGCCGCGCACCGGCGTGCCTACCCCGGGGGCATCCTTGGGGTCGACGAAATCCATATCGAGGGAAAGATGGAAACCATCGGTCGAGCCTGAGGCCGTGCGAATCGCTTCTTCCATCACCGCGTTCATGCCGCGTTCGTCTATGTCGCGCATGGTGAACGCCCGCACGCCCGAATCGCGCACAATCGACCGCTCCAGTCGATCCACGTCGCGCAATCCCACAATCGCCGCGTTGGCGGCGCTGACCTTGGGCTGAAAGCCGAACAGGTCCACCAGCTCCGGCGCGCCGCGGCCCAGAATCGCCGCCAGCGGCATCCCGTGCACGTTGCCGCTGGGGCTGGACCCGGGCGTGTTCATATCGGCGTGCGCATCCAGCCAGATCAGGCCGATGCCGCGCCCCAAGCGCCGATAGTGCTGCGCCACCCCGCTCATCGTGCCTACCGCCACCGAATGGTCTCCGCCCAGCACCAGCGGCAGCCAGCCCCGCTCCAGCACCTCCGTCACCTGTTGGCCCAGCCGCTCGCACGCTGCCACGATCTGTGCCAGGTACTTGGCATGCGGGTCGCCCTCGGCGCAGCTCTCCGCCTGTTCCACCGCAATGTTGCCCAGGTCTTCCACTTCGTATCCGAGCGCCGCCACGCGCGCGTTCAGATTGGCCACCCGCAGCGCCGAGGGGCCCATGTCCACGCCGCGCCGCCCTTGCCCTAAATCGAGCGGCGCACCGATCACCGCGATGTGCGAATGTCGCATATGAAAACTGTGCAGGCGCCCGGTCGCTTGCGCGCCGAATGCGCGGACGTCCGCGCCCCTACGCTTCCTCCAGCCGGTCGAAAACCCGCATGATCAGATCCATCGGGTGGGCGATCTCCGGCTTCTCCTTCAGTTCCAGCACCAGGGGAAACTGCCCAGCCTGGCCGCGGAACAACGCCATAGCCTGCTTCCAGTCCACCGTTCCTCCTTCGCTTTCGAACGGGAACAGGTGCTGGTCGGTCTTGCCGTCATTGTCGTGAACGTGAGTGGAGCGGATGCGCGGCTTCATCATCCGGAACGCCGCCTCCACGCCCTCGTGCATGTTGGCATGGCCGCTGTCGAAGACGTAGTTCAAGCCGATATGCGTCAACTCCTCGAACAGCAGAAGGCGCTCCGCGCTCGAAAGCTCGTTGGGAATGTTCTCGAGCAGTATGTCCACGCCGCGCTGGCGCGCGAACAGGCTCAATTCCTCCAGCGCCGCGAAGGCCGCGTCGAACTTGCGCAGGTCGAACTCCTCGCCGCTCACCCCGAGGTGCTGAATCAGGTAGCGGAAAGGAATCACCTCGGCAATCTCCAGCGCGCGCTTGATTTCGTCCACCATCTCCAGCCGCTTGCCCTTCACCGGTTCGGTAATCGTGATCACCGCGTGCGGCCCGGACCGCCCCCAGATCTCGTCGGTGTACATGGGCGAATGTACCGAGTGCAGCTTCAGCTCCGAGTCGCGAAACCAATGGCCCAGCTCGGCGATCTGCGCCTTGTCGCGATAGTCCAGGTGCTGCCGGGCGCAGTATATCTCCACCGCCGGAATTCCGGCCTGCTCGATGCGTTGCAGCGTCGCCCCGGTCAGCCGGTGATTGACGAACACGTGCGTCGAAAGTACGTGGTCCATGGTCTTCGTTCAGTCCTTTCGAGCCTAATATCCTCGCGCCGCGGCTTCGGTTCGCGGATCGGCCGCACCCGCGAGCCAGCCATCTTCCCACTGAATCGCCGCGCAGTCGCCGATTGCGTTCACTCGCCGGATCTTGTAGCCGCGTCTCTCCAGCAGCGCGATCGTATCCGGCGAATAGCCCGGCTCCACGGCCAGCACATCCGGCAGCCACTGATGATGGAAGCGCGGCCAGTTCACCGCGTCCTGCACGTTCATCCGGAAATCGAGCACGTCTACCATCACTTCCAGCACAGTGTTGATAATCGTCGGCCCGCCGGGCGAGCCCAGCGCCAAAAACGGCTTGCCGTCCTTCAGCACCATGGTGGGCGTCATCGAGGAGAGCGGCGTTTTGCCCGGCGCGATCGCGTTGGCTTCGCCCTGCACCAGCCCGAACATGTTGGGCGCGCCCGGCTTGGCGGCGAAATCGTCCATTTCATTGTTGAGCAGAAATCCCAGCCCCGCCGCCGTTACCTTGCTGCCGTAGCCGCCATTCAGCGTATACGTCACCAGCGCGACGTTGCCCGCTCGGTCGGCGATGGAATAGTGGGTGGTATCTTTCGATTCCTTCACTTCGAATTGCTTCGCATGCACCTCGCTGCTGGGCGTGGCGCGCTCCGGGTCAATCGACGCCCGGAGCTTCAGGAGGTACGCCGGGTCCAGCAGGCTCTCCGTCGGAACCTTCACGAAATCCGGATCGCCCATCAGCTCGGCGCGATCGGCGAAAAAGCGCCGCATGGCCTCCGCCATGTAATGCACCACCTCAGCCGAACCCGCGCCGCCCTTCTCGTAACCGGTGCCTTCCAGCACCCCCAGCATCTGCAGAATGCCGATGCCACCCGAGCTCGGCGGCGGCGACGTGATGATGCCGTAGCCGCGGTATTGGCCGGTGAGCGGTTGGCGCTCGATCACGGTATATCCGAACAGATCGGCTTCGGTGATCAGCCCGCCGTGCTCCTCGATGTCTTTCGCCAGCAGGTGCGCGGTCTCACCTTCGTAGAAATCGGTGGCGCCCAGCCGCTCGATGCGCTCCAGCGTGCGCGCCAGCTCCGGCTGCACCAGCACGTCCCCAGCCTGGTAGTAGTTTCCGTCGCGCAGGAAAATGCGCTTCGATTCCGCAAAGCGGCCCAAGCCCTTCGCGCTGGCCCGCAGCGATTCCGCCTGCGCATAAGACAGCGGGAACCCTTTCGCCGCCAGTTCCACCGCCGGCCGCACCAGGTCGGCCCATGGCCTGCCGCCGAACCTTTTCCACGCGTATTCGAGGCCGCGCACCGTCCCCGGCACGCCGGAGGCGCGATAGCCGATGACGCTGTCCTCGGTCGGCTTGCCGGCGCGGTCCAGGTACATGTTGCGCGTGGCGGCGGCCGGCGCGCGCTCGCGGAAGTCGATGAACGAGGTGCGCCCGTCCGCCATCCGCACCAGCATGAAACCGCCCCCGCCAATATTGCCCGCCGCGGGATGCGTCACCGCCAGCGCGAAACCCACCGCCACTGCCGCATCCACCGCGTTGCCGCCGGCTTTCAGCACTTCTAGGCCCGCGTCTGCGGCGTGGAACTCGCGCGCCACTACCATCCCGTGCCGCGCGCGCACCGGTTGCGCGCCCTGCGCCAAGAGCGCGATCGCCAGCAGCAATGGAACCAGTATGCGCCGCATCAAGTTGATTCTAACGTGTATCGCGATCCGCATACCGTGGCGCGGGTTCACCCAAAGTTGTGGTGCGGGCTGTCAAGCCTGCTGAGCCGAGAGTCTTCTCGGCTTTTCTTACCGTGATTGACCCAGGCTCAGCCCGCCTGTCTGCGCTTCCATTCGAACAGCACGATGCCGGCCGCTACCGACACGTTGAGCGACGAAATCTTTCCCGCCAGCGGAATCCGCACCAGCACATCGCAGTGCTTCTTCACCTGCTCGTGCAAGCCTTTGCCTTCGCCGCCCAGCACGATCGCGGTCGGCAGCGAATAGGCCACGTGGTCGTACGGTTCCGCGCCCCGCTCGTCCAGCCCGTAGATCCAGTAACCGCGCGCTTTCAGATCTTCGAGCGTGCGGTTGATGTTGGTGACGCGCGTCACCGGCAGGTGCTCGATCGCGCCCGCCGCGGCTTTCGCCGCTACATCCGTCAGGCTGGCCGCGCGGCGCTCCGGAATGATGACGCCTCCCGCGCCCGCCGCGTGCGCCGTGCGGATCACCGCGCCCAGGTTGTGCGGGTCCTCCACGCCATCCAGCACCACCAGCAGCTCCGCCCGCGCCACTTGTTCGAGCTCGGCATACTGGCGCGCCGCACCCATCGCGATCACTCCCTGGTGTGCCGTGGTCCCCGCCAGCCGGTCGAGCGCCGGCCGCGGCTCAAAGCGCACCGGCACTCCCGCGCGCCGCGCCAGGTCAATGAGCTCCTGCAAGCGCGGCCCGCCCGCGCCCTTGGCCACCAGCAGCCGCTCCAGCGGATGCTGGGCGCGCAACGCTTCGCCCACCGGATGAATTCCGCTGAGGATCGGCATCAGGCTTACGGCAGAATCTGCAGGCCGTTGTTGAACCGGTTGGTGAAGTTGGCCATCGCCGCCACCAACGTGATCTCGACAATCTGCTCCTGGGTGAAATGCGCGAAGAGCGCTTCGCGCGATTCCGTGGCCGTCGCCGTGCGCGTCAGGTCGCGCGCATATGCGATCGCCGCGCGCTCGGCCGCGCCGAACGGTTTTTCATCACCGGCCTGGAGCGCCCGCATCTCATCGTTGGTTACGCCGGCCTTGGGCGCACTCGCCTTGTGCGCGGCGGTGCAGAAGGCGCACCGGTTGGTGTAGGAGCAGGTCAGGTACACCAGTTCTTTCACGCGCTGCCCTACCGAGCCGGGGCCCACGATTGCGCCGTACAGGGGCACAAAAGTCTTCAGCACTTCCGGCCGGTTCGCCATGGCGCGGAAGAAAGCGTTGGGCTTCTTAGACTTGGCCTCGAGATTGGCCAGAAACTCGTTGTGCGCGGGGTCCGCGCCTTGAATCGGAATCGGCATAGCAACCAGTATAGACTCGGTCAAGTCAGAGGTAGGACAGACGATCGGTTTTTGTCGTCTGTCAAGGCGCCGCGCTGTCATCGAGGCATGACGGACCACGAAAGACGATGGTCTGTCCTACCTGCTCAGCGCGTGCGCCGCCAGCACGATCAGCAGGCCCACGAAGGCGCCCACCATCTTCATCGCCGTCCAGGCGCGGAGCGTCTGCGGCACCGTCATTCCGAAGTATTGGTTCACCAGCCAGAAGCCGGAATCGTTGACGTGCGACGGCCCCGAACCGCCGCAGCACAGCGCCAGCACGATGATCTCCGGGCTGTAGCCGGGAATGCCCCTCACGATCGGCGCCACAATGCCGGCTGCGCTGATGATGCCGACCGTGGCCGAGCCCATCGCCACCCGCAGCACCATCGCTATCACGAACACCACGATCAGCGGCGACAGCGACGATGTTACCAGCAGCCTCCCCGCCACCGCGCCCACTCCCGAATCCACAATCACCTGCTTGAACGCGCCGCCGCCACCCATGATGCACAGCAGCGCGCCCATCGGCGCCAGCGAGTCGGCCGCCATCCTCATCGCCCGCTCGCGGGAAACGCCGCGCCGCAGGCCGAACAAATAAAGCGACGCCAGCGCGGCAATCGTCAGCGCGGTGAACGGGTGCCCCAAAAAGACCGCCACGCCGCGCATCGGTACGTTCACCAAGGTGGCCAGCGCGGCGCCGAAGATCAGCCCCACCGGCAGCAGCAGCAGCATAATCACCATCCACACCGGTGGCGGCGCGCTTCCGTCTCCGGTCCGCGGCGCCGCCGAAGCGATTTCCGGCACTCCTACGTCGATGCGCTTGGCGATCCATTGGCCGTAGAAAATGCCCGAAACCACCGCGATCGGGATCGAGACGGCGATGCCGTAAAGAATCGTGCGGCCTAAGTCGGCGCCCATCAGTTGCGCCGCGGCCGCCGGCGCCGGATGCGGCGGCACCAGCGAATGTGCGATCGTCAGCGCCGCCGCCATAGGCACGCCGTAGAAAAGCAGCGACCGCTTCGTCTCCCGCGCCAGGTTCCACACCAGCGGCACCAGGATGATGAAGCCCACCTCGAAGAAGATCGGCAGCCCGACCAGAAACGCGGCCACCAGCATGGCCCAGGCCGCGCGCTCTCGCCCGAACCGTTCGAGCAGCCAATCGGCCAGCACCACGCCGCCGCCCGAAACCTCCAGGTAGCGCCCGATCATCGCGCCCAGCCCAACCACCACCGCGATGAATCCCAGCGAATCGCCGAAGCCGCTCTGGATGGATTTGAGCACCCTTTCCGGCGCCATGCCGGCCGCCAGACCAAGCGCCATGCTGGAAATCAGCAGCGCCAGAAACGCGTGCAGCTTGACCGCCAGAATCAGCAACAGCAGCAGCGCAATCGACGCCGTGGTGAGCAGAACCAGGTACGTGCCATTCGCCGGCATTGAGCGCCATTCTACCCCGATCGGCGGAGCCGGCGCTTTGGGCCGCGCTTATAAAGGATAGAATAACGGGCTGTGACGGTGGTTCCCGCTCCGGCGCGCACGGCCTTGTCCCGCAACGAGTGGCGCATCCTCGCGTTGCTCGTCATTTCCGGATTCCTGAATTACTTCGACCGCTCCAATCTTTCTGTTGGCGCCACCAACATCCAGCGCGACCTCGGCCTCACTGACTACCAGCTTGGCCTGCTGCTCTCGGCCTTTTTCTGGACCTACGCCTTGTGCCAGTTGCTGGGCCTGGCTGGCTGGTTGGTGGACCGGCTCGAGGTCGGCTGGATTCTCGCGTTCGGCTTCCTGCTGTGGTCCTGCGCCACCGCCATCACCGGGGTGGCCCGCGCCTTCGCAGTCGTGTTCGCGCTGCGCCTGCTGCTGGGAGTCGGCGAGTCCATCGCCTATCCCTCCTACTCGCGCATTTTCGTAAATCACTATCCCGAGCACCACCGGGGCCTCGCGAACGCGTTGATCGATGCCGGCACCAAGACCGGTCCCGCGCTCGGCACTTTGCTCGGAGGCCTGCTGATTGCGCAGTACGGCTGGCGTGTGTTCTTCCTGGCTCTGGGCGGGGCCAGCCTCCTTTGGCTGGTTCCCTGGCTGCTTTGGATGCCGCGCGGCCGCGGCACGGCGGCTTCGCACGCTGACCACCCCGCTCCCTCCGAACAGGCCGCGCCTTCCGCGTTGGCTGTGCTCCGCCGCCGTCCGCTGCTGTTCACCGCGCTCGGCCTGTTCTGCGCGAATTACTTCTGGTACTTCCTGCTCACGTGGCTGCCTCCGTACCTGGAAAAGGAGCGGCACTTTTCGAAAACCAAAATGGCCTACGTCGGCTCGCTGGCGTATCTGCTGATCGCCGTTTCCGCGGTGGTCTGCGGCCGTCTGTCGGATGTCTGGATTGCGCGCGGCCACACGCCGAATCGTGTGCGCAAGACCTTCGCCGGCCTGGGCCTGGCGCTTTCCAGCCTGATTCTGCCGGTGGCCGTGGTGCGCGATCAAACCGCCGCCATGGCGCTGCTCATGGTCGCCTGCGTGTCGTACGGCCTTTACAGCTCGAACAATTACGCCATCACGCAGACGCTGGCCGGCACGCGCGCAGCCGGCATGTGGACCGGCTTCCAGAACGGATTCGCCAATCTGGCCGGTGTTGCCGCGCCCTGGCTCACCGGCTGGATCGTCCAGCGGACCGGCCAGTTCCATCTGGCCTTCCTGGTGGCCGCGGTGGTCGCCTTCTGCGGATCCGCCTGCTACGTCATCGGCGTCGGCCCCATCCGCCCCGTCGATTGGGACGCCGCCGGCAAGCGATAAATTGCTCCGTCACGGTCGCGGCTCAGACAGACCTTCAGCGCCGCGACCGTGAGGCAGCGGTTGCCGCCGCTTGCACTACGTATCTCCCGGCAACCGCGCTCTCTCACTTCGCGATCGCATCCTCCACCGACACCTGGTTCACTTCCAGCGTGCGTCCCAGCTCCTGGTCGAGCGCGATGCGGCCGTGCACATAGGCCGCCGCCGCGGCCAGTTCGGCCGATTGCGCGTTGGCCAGGTCGCGGCGCGCCTGCACCACGGCGGAAATGGTGGAAGTGCCGGCCACCCACTTCTTCTCCTCGCCCTTTGACAACCGCTCCAGCAGTTGGCGGCTCTCCACCGCCGCTTTGTAGCGTTCGCGCGCCTGCTGGAGCGCCAGCACCTGGCTCGAGATGTTGACCGCCAGGCTGTTGCGGGTTCGCTCGGCCGTCAACTCGGCCTGCCGCTGGCTCAAAACATCGATTGCGTGATCCGCCTGCGCCTGCCCATTGTTGAGCGGCGCCGAATAAGAGACTCCCGCGCTCTCATTCGGGAAATTGCGGCGGAACGTCTGCGCCAAAGCGCTCCCCACACCCCCCACGAAGTAGGGCGAGGGTGTTGCGCCGGGCACCGCTTGTCCCGCCTGACCGTAATTCGACGTGGAAGCGGAAACTCCCAGGCTGGGCAGAACGCCGTTGGCCGTGCCTTGAGCCGTGATCCCCGCCAGTTCCACCGAAAGGTTCGCCAGCGCCACTTCCGGGCGGCGCTGGATCGCGCCGGCGATCAATTCGTGCAGGCCGGGCAGGTTGTCGGTTTCCGGCACGTTCAGCGGATCGATGGCGATGATTTGCGCCGCCGCCAGTTGGTCGTCCGCCACCGCGCGGACGTTCAATAAGTCCTTCAGCGCATTCTGCCGCACGGCCACGTTGTTGCGGGCCACCACCAGCGCCTGTTCGGCGGTGGCTGCCGCGCTCTCGGCGTTCACCCGGTCCAGGGCCGGCGCCGCGCCCACCGCGATCAGGCGCCGCGTGTCCGCCAGGAATTGCGCTGCCAGGTCGCGGTTGCGTTGCTTATATTGCACGTCGTTGGCGGCCAGCGACAGGTCCCAATACGCGTTCAGGACGCCGCTCACCACCGCGATCAAACGCGACCGGAACGCTTCGTCCGCGCCGCCCACGCGCCGCCGGCTGATGCGGATGAAGCGCCCGTTCACGCGCTCGCCGAATCCGCGCAGCAGGTTGTGCGAAAGAGAAATTCCCAGGCTGGTGAACGACGTCGGGTTGAGCACGTCGGTCGGCACCGACTCGTTCAGGTAGGAGTCGCTATAACTCATGCGCGCCGTTCCCCCCGTCAACAGGCCCTCCGACGTCTGCCAGGTGTACGAACGCGCGTTATCGACCAGCGAATACACACCGCTCTGCACCAGCACGTATTGGGGGATCGTCTCGTGGGAAAACGCGTTGGTGGTGGAAAGCACCGGGTCAAGTTGCGGCGTCACCGGGCCGATCTGCTGGATCAGCGCGGCGCCCGTCACTGAGGACGACCCCGAAGTGCCCAGCGATCCGCTGCTGCCCTGGCTTCCCGCCACACCCTGCCCGCTTCCCAGCGTCACCGATTCGTTGTTGGCGCCGGTGACGCCACGCAGCGCGCCGCCCGATTCGGCGCGTTCCACCGACCAATCGGCCATCGCCAGGTTGTACCGCTCGATTTCCAGGTCGAGGCTGCTTTCGAGCGCCAGCGCAATCGCATCGTGCACCGTCAGATAAATGCTGCCAGCCTGGATCATGCCGCGCAGCCGGCCGGTCCCCGTCAGCCGTAGCGGCGGCACCGTTACTGGCTTGTAGGAGCGAAAAAACGGCAGCCCCTGCGGCTTCACCGGGGCGATCGGCAGCGGCGCCTGCGCGGCCAGAGTGCCCGCCAGCGCCAGCCACGCTGCGGTTTGCAACCATCGCGGGATTCGTACCGCAACAACTGTGCTATCCGCTCCCTTATTGGATGCGTGATTGGATGCGTGCTGCGCCCGGCTCCGATGCTCGTTCAGAGCCGCGACCGTCCGGGAGCACTTGCCGGCGATTGAACCCGTTCCTTCCTGACGCGACCTTCGTGAGATCATTCGCATGGCCGTTCCTATTTCTCCCCCGGCAGCTTCGCAGGCAAGCTGGCACGCCGGTCCACCTGCCCGCTCACCGCCTCCGCCATGGTGATATCGTTCCGCTCCAGCGTCATCCCGACGGCCTGGTCCAACGCGATGCGTGCGTGCGTGTAATTGGCCATCGACTGTACCTGTTCGCTTTCCGCCGCCACCACGTCGCGCTGCGCCTGAATCACCAGCGCATTGGTGGATTTGCCGAATTCATATTTCTTTTTTTCCGCCGCCAGCGTCTCCCGCGCCAGCTTCAGCGTTTCGAGCGCCGTTTCGTAACGCGAGTGCGCCTGCTCCACGCCGATCAGCGCGTTTCTCACGTCCACGCTCACCTGGGCGACGCTCTTCTCGAGCTGCAGCTCCTGCTGCCGCATCTGCAACTGGTCGGTCGCGAAATCGGCCTGCGCGGCGCGGTTGCGAATCGGAACGGTCAGCGAAAAGCCGACCGTGTAATTCGGGAAATTGCGGCGGAAAATCTGCGCCAGCAAACTGCCGTAGCCGGCAATGTAGTACGGGTCGGGCGCGCCAAATTGATCGCCCGTGTTGAGGGGATTTGGCGCGCCCACCTGGGCTTGATTGGTGAAGGACGCAAACGCTTGCAGCGATGGCTTCAGCTCGCTCCGGTCGCCGCGCAGCACCAGGAGCTGGCTTTGAATGTTGATGCGATTCTGCTCCAGGTCCGGCCGCTGCTCGAGCGCCTGTTTCACCAGGTCCTTCAGCGGCGCCAGCCCTTCCTGCTCCGGCACCTGGATCGGATCGAGCGTCACGATGTGCGCGTTTTCCAGCGCGGGATCTTCCATCCCGCTGCGGCTGAGCGCGTTCTTGAGCACGATTTCCTGCTGCAGCAAGTTGGTCTGGGCTATCAGCACATCCTCTTCGCGCGCCGGAATCTCCGCCTGAGCCCGCGTAACTTCGATCGCCGCTATCGCGCCCGCCGCCAGTTCCTTCTTGTTGTCCTCGTAAAGCTGCCGCGCCGCGTCCAGCGCCAGCCGTTTCAGGCGCAGGTCTTCGTTGAACGCCACCAGGTCCCAGTAGAGGTTCAACACCGCCGAAACCGTGGTCGTCACCTGCTGCTTCAGTTGCAACACGGAATAGCGCGAGTTGTTGCGCGCAATCCGTATGTAGCGGTTGTTCACCGAAGCGCCGAACCCCTGCAGCAGGTTCTGCGAAATATTCAGGTTCAGGCTGCCCTGCGTCAGAGGATTCAGCAGCACCGTGGGAACGTTTACCGTAGCCCGCTGGCTGCCGTAGTTGATGTTGAAAGCCGCCCCGTTCATGAACTGCTGGCTGTATCCGGCGCTGAAGTCCTGCACGTCCTCCACTATGGAGTTCGATTGATACAGCACCAGGTTGCTTTGCGGCGACGTGTAATGGGCGAAGTTGGCCGAAAGATTGAGCATCGGATCCGTCTGCGGGATGAGCGAGCCAATCTGTCCGGTAATGCCGCCGCCGGACCCGACCCCGGCGCCGGTTGCCAGGCTGGTGTTGCTCACGTTGATGCCCGCCAGGCTCACCGATTGCGGTCCGGGGGCGATCGCCGTCGAGGGCGCGCGCAGCGCCCCGCCCACCCGCGCGCGGTCGATATCCTGGCGCGCCATCAGCGGGCCGTAGCGCTGGATTTCAATGTCGATGTTGTTTTCGATCGCCAGCGCGACCACGTCCCGCGCGCTCAGGTACAGGCTGTCGGCGCGAATCAGCGTGCTCAGCCGGCCAGAGTTGTTGAGGTTCACCGGGGGCACCGCGCGCTGCTGGTATGCGCGCGTCAAAAAACCCAAGGGCCGCGGACGCGGCGGCAAGATAGTGATGTTGGACGGCTGTGCCGAAGCCGCCCAAGCCCACGACGCCAGCAGCCAAACGAGATGGCGCACGTGGAACGGACTCTGTGGAATGTAAGTCATTCCCCATCCGCGGTGCAATCCTCGGGCCGATAGCCTCGCGCCCCGATCCACGCGGAGTGGGTGGCTGGTGATGCCGAACGAAGCGTGTGTTCCGGAAGTGGGGCAGGCGCTTCCGCCTGCCAACCGGCGCGGCAACTGAGCCTGCGCGTTGGCTCCAGCCAAGCGCCAAGTCACAGATGGGAAAGTCGCCCCGCCGCTATTGGGATTCGATCTCTCCAAAGGGGAACCCATGCGGTTGGCAGCAGAGCGCCTGCCCCACATGTTTTCGGGTCGACTTACGGAACATCCCGGGCCGTGGCAGCGCCCGCCAAGGAGCCCCGCACCCCACTGTCCTATTTCGCGACGAGGTGTCCGCATGCGAACACTGGGTAGCGCGACGGCAAATCGTCTCTACGGGTTATCTCCCCCGCCCGGAGCGGCCTTACCGCCTGTGGAACTGATCGCCCTGCCGCCAATCGGGCAGCTTGTCCTGGTCGGCGATTTCGCTGCCGAGGATGAAGCCGAACTCAGCCGCTTGCGCCACCGAAGTGAAATCCCAGTCTTCGCGATACTCATCCGACGGGTGGTGGTAATGCAGCGTGTTGTACTCCTGGAACATGCGCTCGCCGTAGCCGGCCGGCTTGTCGTCGAACTCCGTCCCCACGCCGATCGAGAAGGCGGGAATGCCGGCGCGCGCAAACGAAAAATGATCGGACCGGAAGTAGTGGCCTTGCTCGGGATGTGCGTCCGGCTGGATAGCGAGCTTCATCCGTTGGGCGACGTTCTCGGCCAGCGGCAGCACGCTGGTGCGTTCTGCGCCGCTGATCACGATTTGCTTGGCGCGGCCCCAGGGAAAGACGGCGTCGTAATTGAGATCGATGGCCGTCCTGGCGGCGGGAATCAGCGGGTGCTGCGCGTAATATTCCGAGCCCTTCAGCCCGCCTTCTTCCGCCGTCACGAAAAGGAACAGCGCCGACCGCCGCGGCTTGTCTTTCAGCGCCGCCCACGCGCGCGCCAACTCCAGCACGATGCCGCAGCCGGTGCCGTTGTCGATGGCGCCGTTGTAAATGGAATCGCCATTTACCGGCGTGCCAATCCCCAGGTGGTCCCAGTGCGCGGTGTAAATCACCGCTTCGTCTTTCAGCTTGGGATCGCTGCCTTCCACCAATCCCGCCACGTTGCGCGTGTTCAATTCGCGCAGCTGCGAGACCATCTTGCCATGGATCTGTATCCCCAGATTGATGGGCCGGAAGCTCGCCTTCTCGGATGCGGCCAGCAACTCATCCACCGTCTTGCCCGCGAGGCCAAGCAGCTTCTCGCCCGCCTCGCGCGATAGCCAGCCGGCGCAGGCCAGCGCGGGCTCGCCATCGGCCAGCTTCACGTACGGCAGCTCGCGCGCCCAGGAGCCGCGCACCACTTCCCAGCCGTAGCCGGCGGTCGGCGTGGTGTGGATGATGAGGACGGCGCGGGCGCCGCGCCGCAGCCCTTCCTCGTATTTGTAGACCCAGCGGCCATAGTAAGTGAGCGCGCGGCCGTCGAAGAATTTCGGATCGTCGGAGGTGGGCTCGTTGGTGAACAGCACCAGCACCTTGCCCTTCACATCCACGCCTTTGAAGTCGTCCCAGTTCCATTCGGGCGCGGTGATGCCGTGGCCCACGAAGACCGCGCCGGCGTCGAAGTTCGTGCTGTCGCGCTGGCTCATGTCGATGCTCACCAGCTCGTCGAGCAGCTTGAAATCCACCGTTTTGCCGCCGGCCGTCGCCCAGACTTTCGTCTCCGGCTCGGTGGTGACACCCACCAGCGGCACGTTCTGGAAGTAAGTACCATTCTCGCCCGCCGGTTTGGCGCCGGCTCCGGCGAGTTCTCGCGCAATGTATGCCGTCGCCAGGTCGCCGCCCCTGGTTCCCACACCGCGTCCTTCCAGCAGATCGCTGGAAAGGAACTTCACGTCTTCGCGAATCTGTTGCGGGTTAATGGGCCCCGGCTGCGCCGCCGCCAAAACACCGCCAAGCGCCGCCATGCGGATCAATTGTTTCATGACCGCTATACTAACTCCCCACAGGCCGCCTGGAGGAGTTTGTCGAAGGTGCCGCGAGCACGCCCTGCGCTTCGGAGCCGCGACCGTGAGGGAGCGGTTGCCGGCGAGTAAGTCAAATATCGAAACAAATGTTTCGAAAAAAATATTTTCCGCCATTCTTCAAAGGGTCTGATAGCATATCAGCCAGCCGGGAGGGGACCCCACATTCGATCCCGGCCGGAGGAACATATGAGGTGCGTTCGATTGGCCTTAGTGTCTGTTTCCGCTGCTATGCTCATCCCGGCACAGCAGCCCCCACAACCGCAACCGGAGCCTCGAGTATTGTCGATTACTCCGCAAATTACGTTACGCTATGCGGCGCCCTGGAAACCGTCCGGCGCGGTATTCCGGAATGCGCAGGAATTAGTAATTACCCGCACCGCCGCGGTGCGGCCGGAAGGGGCGACTCAGACGCAGAACGTCGAGTACCCACAGGCCAGAGTTCTGATTACAACCGAGCAGCGCACCAGCCACGACGACGCCTTGAATCGGTTGCAGGACATCGCAAAATCGCGAAGCGGAACGGTGCGCTTCCTCGCCATCGGCGGCTGGCCCGCCGTGGAGCTCGAGTTCGTCGAGGCACTGCCCAGGCGGGGCGCGCCACAGCGGGGCGCGGAGCCGGAGGCCGCAATGAATGCTCCCAGCCCGCAAGTGCAGCGGGCTATTGTGGCCATTGCCGCCGACGCCACCGTCCTCCACTTCGATATCTCGCTCTCGCCCGACGCTCCGGCCAGCATGTTACAGCAGGCCGAGCAGCTCGCAACCGGCAGTGCGTTTCCCACCCAAGGCAAGCCGGAAGACGTCCAAAACTCCATCCGAACCTTGCAGCAAAGTGTTCCAGCCAAACCGGTGCCGGAAGGCATGCTCCTCGGCCCGGCGAACGTTCCGCTGCGCGCCGCAATCAGCGCGCCGCCGCTCAGTACCGTCGGAACCGTTGCCCTTGAGACAGGCGTGGGAGAACTGGAAATTGCAACCAGCTCCGACGCCAAGAACATTATCGTCGCCAGTAACTCGGCGCTGCGCTACTCCACCAATCTCGGCGGCAGCTTTACTGCCGGTTCCACCGGCGTCTTCGGACTCAACGACCCATCGCTGGCGCGCGGCGCATCGGGCAATTTCTATCTGGGTGTGATCGCTTTCCCTAGCGGCACCAAGGCACAGCTCGGCGTCACGGGATGCACCAATGCCGAAAGCCGTTCCACCAATAGCGGCGCCTCTTTCAGTTTGCAGGGTTACAGCGCAGAGTGTCCCACCAGTGGAACCGGTATCTGCTTCCCGGACCAGGAACACATCGCCGCCGATAGCGTCAATTCGAGCTCCGGCAACGATCAGGTTTACGCGGTCTGGCGCCGCTTCACTCCTTCAGGGACGGCCACTAGTTGCGGCAACCTCGGCAGCGGTTTTGTAGCGGCGTCAATTGTTTGCTCCAAGGATAACGCTGCCACTTGGACGGCAACCGCCGCTATATCCGGCGCCGGCGATTTCCCGCGAGTCGCGGTCGGCCGCGACGGGAACGTGTATGTGGTCACGATCAGCGGCGATAACGTCCTACTGAATCGGTTCAGCTCTTGTGCCAGCGGCCTGACTGCGGCTGCCGGTTTTCCCGTGACCGTGGCGACCCTGAGCGGCACCGTGGCCTGCCCAGTTTCCGGATTGGATCGCTGCAACGACGGCAATACGCTGAGCAGCCCGACGGTGGCACCCGATCCCGGCGACGCGGCTCACGTTCTGGTCACTTTCGCCGAAAGCGACGGCGCCGGCGGCGAGCGAATCGTGACTGCCGAATCGAACAACAGCGGCGCGAGCTTCCCCAACCGCCGCACCATCACTTCCACTACGGGGGTCCGGCGTTTTATGCCCTGGTCATGCAGCACTCTCGGCCGGGCGTGGATGGGCTGGTATGACCGCAGCGCCGCCAAGGCTTCCGGCGCCACCAACGATCGCACGGAATACTTCGTCAGCTCAGGAACGGGCGGCGGCGTTGGCTGGACGTATGACCTATCGGGCAACCCCGATCCGCAATGCGCCTCCGGCTGGCCGTGCGCTCCGCGCAGTACCAAGGACTCGGAATCCTGCACCGTGCAGCCGCAACTTGCCGGCGTCTGCCACAACTCAGCCGGCGGCGGCAGCGGGACCCGCTGCGATTTCAGCTCAACTACCTGTCCGACCGGCGAGACCTGCCAGGGCGGCGGCGGTTGCCCCAAATACGGCGACTATAACGGCATCGCCTGCGTGGGCGACTGGATCATCGCCGCCTGGACCTCGGCAACGGCCCCGGCGGGTTTGCCTGCCGTAACTGGCCTGAGCGTCTTCTCAGCCTCGTTGTTCGTTGGCGGCCAGGGCGCAACCATCTGGTCTTATACCGGCACGCCATGCAGCGGTAACAGTTGCCCTGGCTGGCAGCAGCTCGATAACAACCCGGCGACAGTTGCCATTGCCGGCGGCGGCAGCAAGCTCTATCAACTGCATAACACCGGCAAAATCTGGGTGTCGACCGGCGCCGGCTGCAGCCTCGATTCGTGTCCGGGCTGGCAAATGCTGGACGATAACACCGCGGCGGTTCAAATTGCCGCCGACAGCTCGGATCTTTATGAGTTTCACAACACGGGAAAGATCTGGCGGTACACCGGCACCCCATGTAGCGGAACGTCATGCCCTGGCTGGCAGATGCTAGACGATAACACCGCCGCGGTTCAGATCGCAGCCGATAGCGGAGCGCTCTACGAGTTCCATAACACGGGTAAGATCTGGCGCTACACCGGCACCGCGTGCAGCGGGACCTCGTGTCCGGGCTGGCAAATGCTGGACGATAACACCGCGGCGGTTGCCATTGCGGCCGGGGGAGGCCAGCTTTACCAACTGCACAATGACGGCTCCATCTGGCGCTATACCGGCACCGCGTGCAGCGGCACATTGTGCCCGGGCTGGCAAAAGCTCGACGATAATACCGCAGCGGTCGCCATCGCGGCCGGAAACGAATTGTACCAGTTGCACGTGGACGGCTCCATCTGGCGCTATACCGGTACGCCGTGCAGCGGCACCTCGTGTCCGGGCTGGCAAATGCTCGACAGCAACATCAAAGCAGTGGCGATCGCCGCTGCCGGCGACCAGTTGTATGAGGTGCATAACGATGGCATGATCTGGCGCTACACCGGCACGCCCTGCGCCAGTGCCACTTCCTGCCCCGGCTGGCAAATGCTCGACGATAACGCGCTCAACGGCATGATCGCCGCGGCCGACAATCTCTATCAACTGCACACGGACCCGCTGAATCAACTGCACACCGACGGCAGCCTCTGGCGCTACACCGGAACCGAATGCGATGGCGACTTCTGCCCAGGCTGGGCGGAGCTGGACGACAACTCCGCCACGGTGGCGATGGCGGCGGCGGAGGGCCAGTTCTATCAACTGCACAACGACGGCTCGATCTGGCGCCACAACGGCACCACGTGCAGCGGTGCATCCTGCCCGGGTTGGATCAAGCTCGACGACAATCCGCGCGCCACCGCGATTGCCGCCGGCGGCAGCCAATTGTATCAACTGCACAATGATGGCTCCATCTGGCGCCACAACGGCACCGCGTGCAGCGGAACATCCTGCCCTGGCTGGATCGAGCTCGACAATAATCCGGCCGCTACCGCTATCGCGGCCGGCAGCAACCAGTTATTCCAACTGCACAACGATGGCTCCATCTGGCGCCATAACGGAACGCCGTGCAGTGGAACTTCCTGCCCCGGTTGGCAGGAGCTCGACGATAACCCGGCCGCACGCGCCATCGCCGCCGGTAGCAAAGATCTGTTTGAATTCCACAGCGACGGCTCCATCTGGCGTTACACTGGCACGCCGTGCAGTGGAACGAGCTGCCCCGGCTGGCAGAAGCTGGATGACAACCCGGCCGCAACCGCGATCGCGGCCGGCGGAAAGGAGCTGCTGCAACTGCACAACGATGGATCGATCTGGCTCTATACCGGGACGCCGTGCACCACCGCAACGTCGTGCCCCGGCTGGCAGAAGCTGGATGACAATCCTGCGGCGATCGCCATCGCCTCCAGCGGCACCCACATCTATCAACGGCACAACGATGGCTCCATCTGGCACTACACCGGGCCGCCGTGCAGCGGCACAAGCTGCCCCGGCTGGGCGCGCCTGGACGACAACCCGGCCGCCAAGGGGATCGCCGCCGGCGGATTCAACTGATCGCATCCGCCTTCGCGTGTTTGGGGCGGAGCGGGCGCCGCTACGGCAGCAAGTTACTCCTCGGGTAGCGCCGTGCAGCGACGCACTACACGGGGCCTGAGACCACTAATGATGTTCTTTTGCATGTGGGGCAGGATGACATCCTGCGCGGCGATTGAATATCGCCGCGCGGGCCGATTGGCAATCGGCCCGCAGCTTGCCAAGCTGCCCCACAGACGAACATTTTCGGACGGCCGCAGTACTACGAATCGCCCACGCCGCCCGTCGTAATGCAGTATTATCCACGCCAATGCAATTCTACTCACGGTGGGGCGTCCGCAACCGTGTGTACAAACACCGCATCTAAGTAACTAGAGGTCTTGAGAAGTTATGAAGCGGTCAAGGTTGATAGCTGTCGGTGGCTTCTTCCTGGCTGCGCTGTTATCCAGCCCCGCCTGGGGCTCCGTACCCCCGCAGCCTGGGACGATTAATTACATCGAGGGGAAAGCAGACGTCGGCGCACACGCCGTCACGGACAAGTCCGTGGGATCCGCCCGGTTAGCGCCGGGACAATCGCTCTCGACTGAAAATGGCCGAGCGGAGGTTCTGCTGACGCCCGGCATCTTTTTGAGAGTGGACAATCACAGTACGGTGCAAATGGTTTCGCCTGGCTTGGCGGATACGATCGCGACACTGCAAAAGGGCCGCGCCATGGTTGAGGTCGACGAGATCCGGCCCGAGAACAACGTTCGGATCAATGAACACGGCGCCAGCACACAGTTGCTCAAGGCGGGCCTGTACAGCTTCGATGCCGATCAAGGCGTGGTTCGCGTGTTCGACGGAGAAGCTATAGTTCAAGCACCCGGCCGGAACATCGAGTTGAAGAGCGGGCACCAACTCGTTCTTAACTCTTCCGGAAAGCTGAAGGCGCAGAAGTTCGATAAGAAAGCGGATATGGGCGACTTCTACCGGTGGGCCAGCCTGCGCTCTGCCTACCTGGCGGAAGCTAATGTGGATGCGGCCCGGACGTATGTGGGCGCGACCGGCTTTGCGCCAGGCTGGTACGGTTACGGATGGTATTGGGACCCCTGGTTTGACGCTTACACATTCATCCCCGGCGACGGGATCTTCTTCGGCCCGTTCGGTTGGGGCTTTTACTCACCTTGGGACGCGCTGGGAGCTCCGTACTTTGGTTTGGGCTATGGATACGGCGGTTTCGGCTATGGATACGGCGGCGGCTATTACCATCGTTTCGGACCCGGCTTCCATGCTCCTTATGCCGCTCGTGGTGGCGCTTCCGGGTTCATGGGGCACGCGCACCACGTTTCGGGTTTCACCCGCAGCTTTGCCCGTAGCGGCGGCTTCGGCGGCCGAGCGTTCACCGGAGGCGCTTTCCGTGGTGGTGGCGGCTTCCGTGGTGGTGGCGGTTTCCACGGTGGCGGTGGCTTCGGTGGCGGCGGTTTCCACGGTGGTGTCGGCGGTGGCCACCGCTAAGTTCAGCGGCGGCTAACTACTCCTCCCGCAGCGCGGCCATCGGATCCAGCCGCGCTGCCCGCCGCGCCGGCACGTAGGCGGCGACCGCCGCGGCAAGGGCGAGAATCAAAGCCGCGCCGGCCAATTCTGCCGGGGCGTTCGGCTTGATTCCGTAAAGCAGGCTGGCGACCAGGCGGCCCAACGCCAGCGAAACAGCGAGTCCCAACGAGATTCCGGCCGCCAGGAGTATCCCGACGCCCCGCAACATCAGCCAGATCACCGACCGCCGTTGCGCGCCCAGCGCCATGCGAATTCCAATCTCGCCTTTGCGTCGCGCGGCCGTATACGCCGTGACTCCGTAAAGGCCCACCACCGCCAGCAGCAGCGCCAGCGATCCAAAAATGGATGAGAGCAGCGCCACCAGACGCTGCCGCAGCAGAGATTCATTCACCTGCGTTTCGAAGTCGCGAAATTCCAGCGAGATGTCGCGATTCACTCCGGAAACAGCCGCGCGCACGGACGGGATCAACGCTTCTACCGGGCCGTCTGAACGGAGGGTATAGCGAAGCTGCGGGCCGGGCTCGGAGTCCTGCTCGCAGGCCAGGTAAGCAATGCTACGCGGTTCCTCGTCGATCCGGTTGTACTTTGCGTCCTTGACCATGCCGATGATCTGGTAAAGCTCCCGCTCGCCCTTTGCTCCAGGTTTATCCAGGCCAATCGTCTTGCCGACCGGGTTCGCCGAACCGAAGAAACGCCGGGCTGTCGATTGGTTGACGATCATGACCCGTGCCGAGTTCAAGTCATCGCGTTCGCGGAAATCGCGGCCCATCAGTAGAGGCGTCTTCATCGTCTTGAAATATCCCGCTGAAACCCGATTGAAGAAGACGAGAGTATCTCTCGGCGATTTTGCCGCGAAGCCTTCCGGATAAGTGAGCTGAGCCCAGCCCGCGGGACTGATCGGCGTGAGCACGGAGCGCGCGGCCGATGCCACGCCCGGAATTGCCTGCAGGCGGCTCAGGATCTCTCGATAAGTGCGGATGCGCTGCGCTGCCGGAGTGGCCGGCGGAAGGTCCACACTTACTAACAGGATGTTATGCCGGCTGAAGCCGGGGTCGACCGTCAGCAGATTCCGCAGCGTGCCCAGAAAAAGACCGGCGCCCACCAGCAGCACCAGCGACAGCGCAATCTGGCCGGCCACCAGCGCTGCGCCCAGGCGGAACCGGCTGGAGCCCCGGAGATTCCCGCGTTCACCCTCCCGGAGTGCATGATTCAGCCCGCCGCGCGTTCCGCGGATCGCCGGCGCCAGCCCGAATAGAAGCGCAGTCAGGATCGCAACCGCGATGGTGAACGCGAGCACACGAAGATCCGGAGCGACACCGATTTCCAGCGGATTGCCTGTTGTAGAAAGCAAGCCAACTAACAACCTGCTGCCCCATAAAGCAAAAAGAAAGCCTCCCGCCGCGCCCAACATCGCCAGCAGCAGGCTCTCGGTCATCAGTTGCCGGACGATGCGCCGGCGGCTGGCGCCGATGGCCATTCGCACCGACAGCTCCCGCTGCCGCGCGGCGGCGCGGGCCAGCAGCAGGTTCGCAATGTTCGCGCACGCGATCAGCAACACCAGTGCCACCGACGCCATCAGCGCAAACAGCGCGGTGCGGTACCGCAGTCTGGTCGCCGAAAATCCCAGGCCGGCCGGGCGCAGCACAAACTCGGATTTCAGGTACTCCGCCTGGTCCTGCGCGTTCTGGTCTGCCGGAAGCGTGGCGCGCAGGATTGCCGGTGCAATTGCCCGCATGCGGTCGTCGGCTTGCTTCACGCTATCGCCCGGAGCGATGCGCCCGAGTATCCGTAACCACCAGTGATGAATCTCATCCGGCGGTCCCCCGCCGCCACGAAGAATCGGTTGGCAGCCGATGGGAATCGCCACGTCGTAGCCCCTGTCCACATCGAGTCCCGTAAACCAGGGCGGCGTGACGCCCACGACGACAAACGTCTGGCGGTTCAAGCGGATGGTTTTACCGAGGACGTTCGCGTCCACCGCGAAATGCCGCTTCCAGAAGTTGTAGCTGATCACGGCTACGGGTCCGGAACTGCCGCCGCCCCAGCGGTCGTCGTCTCGGGTGAACGCGCGTCCCATCATCGGCGAAACACCCAGCACGCGGAAGAAATCGCCGCTCACCCATATGCCTTCAGCCAGATGGCTCTCGCCGCCGTTGGACAGGTCGAATGGCTCCGTGGAGTAGGCCAGCGTGCCCGAGAATGCCTGCTGATGGTCGCGCACCTGCTCCCAGATCGGAGTATTGAGCTCGTCGTCGGGGCCGTCGCCCAGCTTGACCTGAACCAGCGCCTGCGGATCTTCCACCGGCAACGAGCGCAGCATCACCGCATTGACGATGCTGAAAATCGCCGTATTCGCTCCGATGCCGAGCGCGAGAGACAGCACCGCGGTCAGCGTGAATCCAGGATTGGCCGCCAGCGTCCGCATGCCATAACGAAGGTCCTGGCGCAGCGCGCCCAGCCAGGTCCAACCCCACGCCTCGCGGCTGATTTCCTGCAGGCGCGTCGCATTGCCAAACTGGCGCCGGGCCGCGACCTGCGCGGCTTGGCGAGCCATGCCGTCGGTTTGTTTATCGGCGGCCCGCAGGTCCACGTGCAGCCGCATCTCTTCCGCCAGATCCTGCTCGAACCTCGCTCCCCGAAGCCGGAAGCGCAAGCGACGCCAAAACTCGCCAACCCAGTTCATGGATCATTTCCCTCAGGCCGTTTGCAGCACCCTTTGAATCGCCCCGTTCACGCGCTGGTATTGCTCCATTTCAGCGTGGAGCTGCTTCCGGCCCGCGGCCGTGAGCCGGTAATACCTGGCGCGCCGGTTGCCCGCCGTCACGCCCCACTCCGCCGTCACCCACCCCTTCAGCAACATTCGTTGCAGCGCCGGATAGAGCGATCCTTCTTCCACCTGCAGCACATCCTCCGACACCCGCTGGATCGAATTGGCAATCTCGTATCCGTGCAGCTCGCCATGCCGGGCCAGCACCTTCAGGATCAGCATGTAAAGCGTGCCCGGCGGGATCTCATCACGCCGTTGATTCTCTGCCATAGTTAGACTATGGCAAGTATGACGCGTTCCGGCCGAATCTGTCAAGCCTGAACTGAAGCTGCCGGACCAGGGGGTCCGACGCGGACGGAGGGGCGTCCGCTTCACGGCGGAGGTACGACATTTTTCGAAACCAACGACGGCCCGCAAGGATATGTATAGTAGAGGATCTCCTAACCAAACCTATGCGAAGCGCGTTGTTGCTATTCTTGACCGCGAGCCTGGCGTTGGCCGCCCGCCTGCCGGTCGCTTTCGAGCCGAACCGCGGCCAGGAGCCCGGACCGGCGGAATTCATCGTGCACACTTCCGGCGCCGCGCTGACGCTGCGCGCCGGCCGCGCGGAATGGATTTCGCGCCAGGCGCGCGTGGCGCTGGTTTTTGAATCCGCGCGCCGCGGCGCGCGCGGCCAGGGCGAAGACGCTCTGCCCGGCGTGGTCAACTATCTCATCGCCGATCGGCCCTCGGGCTGGATCAAGAATATTCCCACTTACTCGCGGGTGCGTTACTCACAACTATATCCGGGTGTCGACGTGGTTTATTACGTGAACGACGGGCGCCTGGAATATGATGTCGTACTGTCGCGCGGCGCCAATCCAGGCCGCCTCCGTCTGCGCGTGGAAGGCGCCCAGGGTTTGCGCGTGGATGACGCGGGCGACCTGGTGATCGCGACCGCGGGCGGGGAGCTCCGCCAGCACCGTCCCATCGTTTATCAGGAAACGAACGGCGGGCGCCGGCAAGTGGCCGTGCGGTACCAATTGCGCGGGCGCGAGGTGCGCTTCGCGCTGGGAAGCTATGACCGCTCGCAGCCGCTGGTTATCGATCCTACGCTCACCTGGTCCAGCTATGTGCTGCCCACCAACACCGCCAACGCGCAAGCCGCGGGCGTGGCGCTCGATTCGGCCGGCAACATTTACCTGACGGGGACGGCGCTCACCACCAGTGGTTACAATGCCATCTATGTTGCCAAGCTGAACTCCACCGGCACTACGGCAGCGTATGTTAGCTTCATCGGCGCCTCGGACGGCGACACGGAATCTTTCGGCATCGCCATCGATTCGTCGGGCAACCTCTACCTGGCTGGCACCACCGATTCATACGAACTCGCCTATTATGGTTATGCCGACACCATTTACCTGGACTATTACCCCGGCTCCAGCGTGGACGGTCTGGTCATGAAGCTCGACAACTTCGCCCAGACCCTGCTCTTTTCGCACTATTTCGGCGGATCGGGGACTGACATATTTTATGGGGTCGCGCTTGATTCGTCCGACAACGTCTACCTGGTGGGGACAACTAACTCGCTGGATCTTTATGCCACTGCCGGCTCGGTGCAGACTGGCCTGCGCGGGCCGTCCAATGCCTTCGTCGTGGCGTTTACTTCAAGGGGTGTGCTGGGCTACTACACTTACCTGGGCGGTTCCGGCACCGATTCTGGCAATGCCATCGCGGTGGATGCCGGAGGCGATGCGTTCGTCACCGGGTCCACTACCTCGACTAACTTTCCGGTGGCCGGCACGCCTTACCAATCCACGCTGAAAGGCGGCGCGGACGCATTTGTGGCCAAGATCGGGCCTCCCTTAGGTGCGTTGATCTACTCGACATATCTGGGCGGAAGCGCGAACGACGAAGGCACCGCGATCGCGGTTGACCCGAGCGGAGCGGTGTACGTCACCGGCGACACGGCATCCACCGATTTCCCCGTTTTTCCCAATCCCGGCGCGTATCAATCCACATACGGCGGCGGCGCCACCGACGCGTTCGTCGCCAGGCTGGCCGGCAGCGGGTCGTCGCTGCTTTACTCGACCTACCTGGGCGGCAGCGGCGCCGATGCCGGTTACTCGATCGCCATCGATTCGACAGGCAATGCCTACATCACCGGCAACACCTCTTCCACTAACTACCCCATCACCGGCGATGCATTCCAAAGCTCCAACCAGGGTGTCAGCAACGCCATCGTAACCGGCTTGAATGCGTCGGGCTCCGGCTTGCTATTTTCCAGCTACCTGGGGGGCAATGACTCGGTGCCGTTACAACCGGCTGGGAGCACCAACTATGGAGATTACGGCACCTCGATAGCGCTGAATTGCGCAACCGGGCTGGTGGTGGCCGGGGTCACGTCATCGACTAATTTCCCTGCCGCCAACGGGACCGTGACCGGTATGGGAACACTTACTGCGGGCCACCCCAGCACTGGGCCGGACGGGTTCGTGGCGCAGATCGCGGCGGGCGCCGGCGTCCCCGACATCACTCCCGGCGGCATCGTTAACAACGCCACTTTCGCAACGGGTGCGGTGGCGTCGGGTTCGATTGTGAGTATCTTCGGGAGCGGCCTGGCGCCGTTCTCGCAAACCTTCACCGGGTTTCCGCTGGCCACTTCCCTGGCCGGTGCGAGCGTGAGCGTGAACGGCGTGAATGCGCCGATGTTCTACGCCGGCTGGGGCCAGATCAACATCCAAGTGCCGTTTAAAATCGGAGCCGGCTCGGCGGAGGCTACGGTGAGCAACGGTTGCGGCTCCAGCGGGCAGGCGACGTTCACCGTGGCTCAGGCCGCGCCTTACATTCTGCAGACTGTCACCGGGCAGGGTACGCCGCAGGCCATCGTGCAGAACTATATCACCTCCACCGGCGCGTATACGCTGAACGGGCCCGACAACCCGGCGCAGGTTGGCAGCACAGTCGTGGTTTACCTGATCGGCATCGGTCCCGTCACCAACCCGCCGGCCGATGGCGTGGCCGCGCCTAACTCGCCTGGCGTGCCGCTATCGTACTCGAGCCTGCCATACAGCGCCACCATCGGCGGCTGGACCTCGACCGTCAATTTCCTCGGCCTGGCGCCGACTTGGGTCGGATTGGATCAAGCCAACCTGGTGGTGCCTATGGGCCTGAGCACTGGCGCATACCCGGTGGTAATCACGGTCGGCGGCGTGGCAAGCAGCGGTCCCAACGGTCCGATGATGTACGTCACCCAATAGAGGCACCGAAGCGGCTGGCGTTTAGAAAAGCGCTGCGAAGGCCGCTTCCCGTGGGGCAAAACGGGCAGAATCGCCCACCAGATTTTCGTAAGTGCCTGATTCTATGGAACCGGCCTCTCTCGAATTGGGCAAGATCTGCCCAAATCCGGCGGCTTTGGCGCCGAAGATTGGGGGCGGCGGGGCGAACTTCCCCACCTCCCACTAACAGGATCGCGCACGGGGCGGCGAAAGCGCCCGGCGCGGCAGCGGGTTTTCCTCCAACCCGATGACAAGGCGCGGCGAAATCTTTCGCGAAGATTTGTGACCGGCGTCTTGCAAGAATCCCGGCCCAGGTATCAATCGTAGACGAAGTGCAGCACCTTCTTGAGGTCTTCCCAGGCTTCGCGCTTGGCGTCCTGATTGTAGGGGCGCAGCAAATAAGACGGGTGGTAGGAGACCATCACCGGAATGCCGCGCCATTCGAGCCAGCGTCCGCGCATTTTGGTGACGCCTTCCTTACGGCCGGTGAGGGCGCGCGCGGCGGTGCCTCCCAAAGCGCAGATGGCCTTGGGCGCGATGGCGGCGAGCTGGCGGTAGAGGAACTGGCCGCAGATTTCCATTTCATCCGCCTCGGGAGTACGGTTGCCGGGCGGGCGGCATTTGACCACATTGCAGATATAGACGTCTTCCCGGCGCAGCTCGATGCCCTCTTTCTTGGCGGTGCCCTCGATCATCTGGGTGAGCAATTGGCCGGCGCGACCGACGAAGGGGATGCCCTGCGCGTCTTCATCGGCGCCGGGGCCCTCGCCGACGAACACCAGCGGCGCCCGCTCATTGCCGACGCCGAAGACCAGGTTGGTGCGTCCTTCATGGAGGCGGCAGCGGCGGCAATCGCCGATGTCTTCGCGGATGCGCAGCAGTGTATCGCCGGCCGGTTCGAGCGATGGCAGGACGAGGGAGGGCCGGTCTGCGGGCGGGGCCGGCGGCGGCGCGGCTGCCCGATCCGTCGCTGCCGCTTCCACCGCATCGGCGGCGCGCGCATGGGCCGCGGCCGGCTGGCGGTAGAGGGTGGTCAGCCCGATATCCCGGTAAAACTCGAGGCGGCGCCGCAGGTCGTCAGGCTTCATGGGCGGCGTGCAAGGAAAGGCGCAGCTTGAGAATCTGGTCGAAGATGCGCTCGGCGATTTCCCGCTTGGTGGCGCGCTCCAGCGCCAGCGTTTCTCCGGTGGACAGCGCCAGCACCACTTCGTTTTCGTCGGATTCGAAGCCGAGATCGGCGCCGCCCACCAGGTTGCCCACCACCATGTCGCAGTTCTTGGATTCCAGCTTGCGGCGCGCCTCCTGGCGCAGGTTTTCGGTTTCGGCGGCGAAGCCCACCAGCAGGCGGTCGCCTTTCTTGCGGCCCAGCTCGGCCAGGATATCGGGGGTGGGGTCCAATTCGAGGGAAAGCCGAGCGGCGGTCTTCTTCCGTTTCTGGTCGGGCACGTTCTTCAATTGGAAATCGCCGACGGCAGCGGCTTTAATCACGATGGTGGCCGGCTCCAGGTTATCGAACACACGAGCGCGCATTTCGACCGCGGTGCGGACGCCGATCACTTCCACGCCGGGCGGCGCGGAGAGGTGCACGGGCCCTGAGATCAGGACCACGCGGGCGCCGCGCGCGGCGGCGGCTTCGGCCAGCGCGTAGCCCATTTTGCCGCTGGAGCGATTGGAAATGTAGCGCACCGGGTCGAGCGGTTCCTGGGTGGGCCCGGCGGTAATGAGAACGGTTTCGCCTTCCAGGTCGCGCCGCTGCTGCGGCTGCCGCTCGATGGCGGCGGCAATTTCTTCGGGCTCCGCCATGCGGCCGGGGCCGGTCATACCGCAGGCCAGGTAGCCGGTACCCGGTTCGATGACGCGGTTCCCGCGGCGTTTCAGCGTTTCCACGTTTTCGCGGGTGGCCGGGTGCTGCCACATGTTGACGTTCATAGTGGGCGCCAGCAGCACCGGGCCGGTGAAGGCCAGGTAGAGCGTGGAGAGGAAATCGCCTGCCAGCCCGTGGGCCAGCTTAGCGAGCAGATCGGCGGTGGCGGGCGCCACCACCAGCAGATCGTTTTCCTGCGCCGTGCCGATGTGGTCGATGGCGTTTTCGATGGCGAACAGGTCGGTGAGCACCTTGCGGCCGGTCAGGGCCGCGAAGGTCATGGGCGTGACGAATCGCTGGGCGGCCTCGGTCATCACGGCTGTCACCTGGTGGCCCTGCTGCATGAGCAGGCGAGCCAGTTCGGCCGACTTATACGCCGCGATGCCGCCGCCGACGCCGAGAATGATCTTCATGGGAAACCTGCTCCGACCTGCTCCGCGCAACTAATAACCGCTCCCTAACGGTCGCGGCTCCGAAAGAACAGTCGCGGCTCCGAAAGCAAACTTAGAGAGCCGTGGGCTCCGCGGCCGGCAGCTCCGGCGCCGGCCCGGTGAGCGAGTATTTCACCAACCCGCGGCGCACTTCTTCCATCGCGATGATGGTAGATTTCTTCGAAGATGTGGGCAGCACCGGCCGCGCGCCGCCTTGCAATTGCCGGGCTCGCTTGGCCGCCACGATGATGAAGCGGTAGGTGCTCTGCTCCTCATCGTCCGGGATGGTGCAATAGGCGTTGTTCTTCGGGGCTTTTTCCGCCATGACGTCGATACCTCTTCAAATCTGAAATGATTCCAGTATGGGCCGGATCTGCTCTTCGATCCTGGTTCGCCGCGCCCGTTCGGCGCGCACAATCGAACTCAGAATCGCGTCCGACTCTTCCAGCTCGCGATTGATCAACACATAATGGTAATCGCTATAGCCCCGGATTTCCTCGGCCGCTTCCCGCAACCGGCGTTCGATCACCTCGTCCCGGTCCTCGCCGCGCGCGCGCAATCTGCGCTCCAGGATCTGCCGCGAAGGAGCCAGGATGAAGACGGTAACCGCCTCGGGAATCTTCTTTATCAATTGTCTCGCACCTTGCACGTCGATGTCGAGTACCAGGTCGCAGCCGAGGGCGCGGGCTTGCTCGAGAATGCCACGGTGGGTGCCGTAATAATTGCCGAACACCTCGGCCCATTCGACAAATTCGTCGCGCGCCACCATGGCCTCGAATTCCGGCCGCGAGACGAAGTGGTAGCTTTCGGCGTCTCTTTCCGCGCCGCGCGGCTGGCGGCTGGTGTAAGAGATAGAGAACATGAGGCCTGGCACGTCGGCCATGAGGTGGGAAACCAGCGTCGATTTTCCCGAGCCGGAAGGGGCGGAAATAATGAAGACAGTTGTCATTCGAGATTCAGTGCCTGTTCGCGGATCTTGTCGATTTCCGATTTCGCCGCCAGCGCCAGCTCGGTGATGGTGAGCCCCAGGTCGCCGAGGCCGCCGGTCTTGGAGAGGATGGTGTTCGCTTCGCGGTTCATTTCCTGCAGCAGGAAATCCAGCCGCTTGCCCACCTCGCCTTCGCTGGCCAGCAGGGCATCGAGCTGCACGGCGTGGGTTTTCAGCCGAACCAGCTCTTCGGCAATGTCACTGCGGTCGGCGGCGAGAGCGGCCTCCTGGGCCAGGCGCTGGGGCTCGATTAGCGCGCCATTCAGCAGTTCGGCCAGCCGGTCGCGCAAGCGTTTCTGAAAGGCGGGAGCGGCGCCGGCGCGGATTTCCTCCATGCGGGCGGCCAAGCCGACCACGCCAGCGGTGCGCTGGCGCATCTCTTTGGCCATGGCGGCGCCTTCGGTTTCGCGGCACTGGTTGAAGGTGTCCAGCGCTTCGCGCATGCCGTCCAGCGCTGCCGCGGCCACTTCTTCGCTGGGCTCGGCATCTCCGCCCATTTGCAACATGCCGGGCATGCGGAGCGCGGCATTGAGGTCGGGCTCCTGGTTGGGCAGCGCGAGAAGCTTCTGGGCCTCGCGAAAGGCGGCTACATACTCGGACATCAGGCTGCGATTCAGCCCCGCAGCGCTCCCGGCCGCGCGGGTCAGGGTCACCTGTATCTGCACGTGGCCGCGGGCGATGGCGCCCTTCAAAGCGGCGCGCAGATCGGTCTCGAGCGCGTCCAGCTCCGGCGGCAGATGAAAGTGCAGGTCCAGGCCGCGATGGTTGACGCTCTTCAGGATGATCGAAATCTCGTCCGGGCCGGCGGCCTTTCGAGCGCGGGCGAAGCCCGTCATACTGCGTACGCTCACGGTTCCCCCACCCCCGCATCCACGAACTGCAGCTCGTGCAGCCGTTGATAGATTCCACCCTGCGCCATCAGCTCCTCGTGCGAACCGGTCTCGCGCAGGCGGCCTTGCTCGATGACCGCGATTTTGTCGGCGCGGCGGATGGTGGAGAGGCGGTGGGCGATGACGATCACGGTGCGGTGCTCCATCAGGTTGGCCAGCGCCTTCTGCACCAGCAGCTCCGATTCAGTGTCGAGGTGCGAAGTGGCTTCGTCGAGAATCAGGATGGGCGCATTCTTCAGCAGCGCGCGGGCGATGGCGATGCGCTGGCGCTGGCCGCCGCTCAAGCGCAGGCCGCGGTCGCCGATCACGGTTTGGTAGCCCTGCGGCAGATGCTCGACGAACTCGTGCGCCAGCGCGGTTTCGGCCGCGCGGCGGATTTCTTCGGGCGGGGTGCCGGGCCGCGCGTAGGCGATATTGCGGGCCACCGTGTCGTTGAACAGGAAGGTGTCCTGCGCCACGATGCCGATCTGCGCCCGCAGCGAATCGAGCTCGAGCTCGCGCACATCGTGCCCGTCCATGCGGACCGCGCCTTCGGTAACGTCCCAGAAGCGCGGCACCAGGTTGACCAGCGTGCTTTTGCCGGCGCCGCTCGGGCCGACCAGCGCCACCACTTCGCCCGCGTCCACGGTGAGCGAAAGACCCTGAATGCGGAAACCGCCCTCGGCGGACGGGTAATGGAAGCTCACGTTATCGAACACAATCCGCTGGGAGAATCGCTCGAGGCGCGTGGCGCCGGGTTTCTCGGCGACCTTTTCGATGTTGTCGAGATACTCGAATACTTTCTGCGACGCGCCGAGCGCCTGCTCGAAGATATTGTGGATTCCCACCAGGCGTTTGAGGGGCTCGAGGAGGAAGACCAGCGCGGCGACAAAACTGGCGAACCGTTCCGGCGTCAGCTCGCCCCATTTGATCTGCAGGCGCGCGTACCAGATGAAGCCGACCACGGTGGCGGCGCCCACCACCTCGATGAGCGGCGAAGAAAGCGCCTGCTGCCGCACATATTGCAGGTTGGTCTTCAGCAGGCGGCGGGCGGCATCGTGAAAACGGCGCGATTCGTAGCCTTCGGCGCTGAAGGCCTTCACCACCATGTGGCCGCTGAGCGTTTCCTGCAAGACCTGGCTGAGCTCGCCCTGGTTGTCCTGGGTGCGCCGCGTGGTGCGGCGGATCCTCTTGCCGATGTTGGTCACCGGAAAAACCACCAACGGAACCAGGAACAGGCTGAGAAGGGCCAGCCTCCAGTCCGTACCGATCACCACCGCCAGCAGCGCCAGCAGCGTGAACGTCTGGCGCAGCAGGTCCGCCAGAATGTGCGAGGTGGCAAGCTGGACCTTGTCGATATCGTTCATGATGGCCGACATCAGCTTGCCGGTGGAATGCGCTTCGAAGAACTCAGCCCCTTGCCGCAGCACCTTGTCGAAAACCCGGTTACGCAAATTGGTGACGGCGGAAAACCCGACGTAATTGACCAGGTAATTGGCGCAATAGTCGCACAGGCCCTTGGTGATGAACACCGCCAGGGTGGCGAAGGCCATGATGGTGAATATGTTGTGGAAGTGGAAGGGGACGAGCTGATCGAGGTAAATGGCGTGGTGGAAGATCGGGACCGTATAGAGCTTGACCCGCGTCGCCGCCGCGTGGACGTCGAGCACGGTGTAGAGCAGCGGGCCGATCAGCAGCGCCATCATGCCAGTGCCGCCTCCGGCCACGGCCATCAGCACCACAGAGACCGCCAGGTGCCCCGTGTAGCGCCGCGCGTAGGCGAACAGCCGCAGCAGTTCCTTCATGCGTGCACCCGCAGCCGCGCCAGCGCGTCGGTGACCTGCGCCACCGTCAGGCCGGCCACCGTCACGCCGGTTGTTTCGCCGGGCGCCGTGACCACTTCGGAACGGGCGCGCCACGGGCCCCAGATGGCGGGGTCCGAGGGGCCGAAGATGACCACCGAGGGCAAGCCGAAGGCGGCGGCCATGTGCGCCGGGCCGCTATCGTTGCCCACGAACAGAGACGCTCCGGCGAGCAGCGTTTTCAACTGCCCGAGCGGCGCACCTTCGACCACGCGGTACCGCGAGAACGGGCGCAAGTGGTCGCCGGCCGCGCCGATAAACACTGCTTCCAGGCCGCTCTCTTCGAGGTGGCGCGCCACTTCGAGAAACCTGTCGGCGGGCCAGGTTTTTTCGGGCGCCGTTGCCACCGGGTGCAGCACCGCGTACGGCCGCGCGGCCGCCGGCGGCGGTTCGGGGAGGCCAAGACTTGCCCGCGGGATTTCCGCTACCGGCGCGCCCAAATAAAAGATCGCGCTGGCCAGGTGCTCTGCCGTATGCACGGTGCGTTCCACGCCGAGGATTTCCTGCGCCCTGGGGATGTGCACGTTGTAGACGAACCGGTGGCGGAAGTGGCCGAAGCCGGCGCGCCAGCGGGCACCGGAAACCAGCGTCAGCAAGGCGCTGCGCGTGCCGCCGTGCAGGTTGAGGCACAAATCGGGATGCCAGCGCCGCAGCAGGCGCGGCAGCGGCGGCAGGACATCGTCCACATCCGGATTGTGCTCGAAGATGGCCTGGAAGCGCGCTTCGGCGACCACGGCAACGCGAAGGTCTTTGCGGGCGCGTTTCAGCAGGGCGAGTGCGGGGGTAGTGAGAACGCAGTCTCCCAGCGAACGCAGCCGGACGACGGCCACCCGGCCCGGACGCGGCAGCTCTTCGAGCACGTTCTCCACAGGTCTATTCTTCGATCTTGGCCTCGTCCACCAGCATCACCGGTATGTCGTCGCGAACCGGATAGACGCGATGGCACTGAACGCACTTCAAGCCGCTGCCGTCGGCCTTAAGCTCCACCGTAGCCTTGCAGACGGGACACACGAGAATCTCCAGCAGATCTTTGCTGATGGCCATAAGAGTTCCAGTTTAACGCGGCGGCAGAGCTGGGTGCGTGGGTGGGGCGGGCGCGCGTGCGCGGCGCGCCCACCCCTTCCGATTTAGGCGAATAGAGAAACGCTTAGTCTCTGAAAAAGTGGTTTCTGCGCTCGCCGTCATAGGATCCGGTCTTCAAGCACTTTTTGAAAGCGGCGGCCCGAACCGCATAGGCAAGGGTCGTTTCGGCCCAGTTTTTCTATGAGCTCTTTGTCCCCGTGCACGATCTGGAGACCGGCCTTAACGTGTATTTCTCAAGGGAATCCTCTGCGGCGCTTAGAGCTGCGCTCGAAGGGAGGATCGATTGGCGTTCGCTTGCGCTGGCGGGCCGGTCGCGCCGTCAGTGCCCGAGAGCGGAGCGAAGCCTATGCTTCGGTTTCGAACAACGATCTCGCGAGCTCCGACTGCCGAACGATACTCAGCAGCGTGCCGCGCCGGACCGGATCGTGAAGCGGAACCGGAACCGTTATCGTCGTTGCCTCCAAGCGCCTTTGCATGATCCGGTGACTGCCTCGCTGGCGGACCGCAGTGAATCCATTTTGTTCGAGAATCCGGCAAATCTCCGAGCCCGAAAGAACTCGAAGCCTACCCAACCGGCACCTCAACCTGAGTTACGAAAACCTCGTCGTGAAAGCGCCGCGCGACTTCGGACGGGTCGGCAGCTTCGAAGAACAGAGTAAGCGCCTCGATTAGGTTGGTGCGCGCTTCCTCGATCGACCCACCCTCGCTCGCGATATCGAGCTCCGGGCATAGCGCGACGAAACCGTCGTCCTCGCGCTCGATAATCGCAGTTAGGCGCTGCGCTGGTTTCATGATCCGAGTCTACACCAGTTCCCGTGGATGAATCGCCTCCATACGAGCTACCATAGCCTTACCCGAGCATGGAAATCCGTTCCGACCTGACGCCTGCTGCGCTGGCGGGCAAAGTGCGCCGGCTGTTTGAACTTTCGGCTCAAAAGATTCACTCTCTCGAAAAGAGCTGGCAGCCATCGCAAGGTTCGCCCGTGTTCACCGTCGGTGGCCGCTACACCAGCCGCGGCTGGACGGAATGGACGCAGGGCTTCCACATCGGCTCGCCCATCCTGCAGTTCGATGCCACCGGCGAACGCGAGTTTCTCGAACTCGGCCGGGCGCGCACAGCGGAGCTGATGGCAATCCACGTCAGCCACACCGGCGTCCACGACCACGGCTTCCATAACATCAGCACTTACGGAAACCTGCTGCGCCTGATGAACGAGGGCCGCATCGCGGAGGATGCCTGGGAGCGGCGTTTTTACGAGCTGGCGCTCAGGGTTTCCGGCGCCGTGCAGGCGGCGCGCTGGTCGCCCACCGCTGATGGCGGCGGGTATATCTATTCCTTCAACGGCCCTCACTCGCTGTTCGTCGACACCATCCGCTCCCTGCGCAGCCTGGCGGTGGCGCACCGGCTGGGCCACGCGCTGATGGGCGAAAACGACCGGCGGATTTCGCTGCTCGACCGGCTGATGGATCACGCCCGCACCACGGCCAAGTACTCGGTCTATTACGGCGAGGGGCGCGACGCCTACGACGTGCGCGGGCGCGTGGCGCACGAGAGCATCTTCAATCCCAACGACGGCCAGTACCGCTGCCCGAACTCGCAGCAGGGTTACTCGCCGTTCACCACCTGGACACGCGGCCTGGCGTGGGCCATGTGCGGCTTCGCCGAGCAGTTGGAATTCTTCGCCGAGCTCGATGGCCCCGCCGAGTTCCGCGCGGTGATGGAGAAAGCGGCGCGAGCAACGTGCGATTTCTGGATCGCCAATACGCCGCTCGATGGCATCCCGTATTGGGATACCGGCGCGCCCGGCCTGACCCAGCTTGGGGCGTGGCGCGAGCTGCCCAGCGACCCGTTCAACCGGCATGAGCCGGTCGACAGCTCCGCCGCCGCGGTTGCCGTGCAAGGGCTGCTCCGCCTGGGCCGCTACCTGAAGGACGACCGCTATTGGAACGCCGGGCTCACCGTCGCCAGTGCGCTGTTCGATGAGCCGTATCTCAGCCTTGCCCCTAACCATCAGGGCTTGATTCTGCACTCGGTGTATCACCGGCCGAAGGGTTGGGACGGCGGGCTGGGTGAGTCTTCGATGTGGGGCGATTATCACGCCCGCGAGGCGGCGCTTTATTTGCTGCGGCTGGCCGATGGCGGCGCGTACTTGAAATTCTGGTAAGGCGGGGGAGGCGTTCGCCTTGGCAACTTTCTCTTTCACAGTGGCGCCAGCAACCGCTCCCTAACGGTCGCGGCTCTGGGCATTGGCGCGCCGGGTACTTCGCGGGTCCTCGCCGCTTACATCTTGGGCGCGTAGTAACCGGCGCGGGCGCGCACGATCAGGTCCTTGCGGCCCTTCACGCGAAGGCTGACGGGGTGCCACTGCCCATCGGTGAGCAGCGGCTCGGGGCGATACAGGATGTTGTACTGGTGGCGCAGCTCGTTGGCGATGTTTTCGAAGGATTGCGCCATGTCCTCCACCTGAAAGGGGAAGAAGGCGCGCCCGCCGGTTTCCGAGGTGAGATAGCGCAGGACCTTGTCGCCGTCGGTGGCGGCGCCGCTGCTGTTGGTGGAGATGGCGTAGATCACCACGTCGGCCTTCTGCGCCATTTCGAGTGCCTGGTCGCGGGTGTAGTCGCTCTGGTTGTCGTCGCCGTCGCTGACGATGACGATGGCGCGCCGGAATTTGGTGCGCGGCTGATCGAGCGCCAGCTTGTCGCGGCAGGCGTAATAAATGGCGTCGTAAAGCGCCGTGCCGCCGCCGGGCCGCAGGTCGCGGATGCCGGCTTCGAGCTTCACCGGATCATCGACCAGGTCCGTCACCAGCTCCGCATGGGTATCAAACCGCACCAGAAGTGCCTTGTCCAGGCGGGCCCGCATCACCGTCCGCAGGAACTCAGCGGCCGCATCCTGCTCGAAGCGGAAGCGGTCGCGAACGCTGTTGCTGGTATCGATGAGGATGCCGAGGCGCAGCGGCAGATCGCTTTCCGCGGTGAACTCCTGAATAGTTTGCGGCCGCTTGCCTTCGGTGACTTCGAAGTCGTCACGGGTAAGATCGGTGACGAACCGCCCGCGTTTGTCGGTGACGGTGAACAGCATGTTCACGCGCGTGACGTCCACCGAAATGCGCGCCGGCTCCTCGGACTGCTCGGCGGGGGGCGGAGCCGTCTTCTGCTGGCCGAAACCAAGCACGGCGCCGAGCGCGCCGAAAGCCGCTAACAACACCCATCGGTTCATGACGACTCAATTATACCGTGGGGGCCGGCCGCCGCCGCCCGCGCCACCGCGGCACGGATCAGCAAGCAGGCGACAGAGCGCAAGCCGGGGAACATTCCGTCACTGGGTGGCGTACTATCCGGGTGTACCGCCCAGCATTCGGAAGGGGAGTTTTCATGAAGAAGCTTTTCACCGCGCCAGGGATGCTTTTGCCGGTCCTGGCGTGCGCCTTATGCAGTGTTTGCGCCGACGCCCAGACGGTCCCGTCGCTGGACAGCATTCAGTCCCAGGCGGAGCTCGACAAGGCCATCGCGTCGCTCGATGCCGCTCTCTTCGATGCCTATTATAGTGTCTCATAGATAGCTTTACCTTTAGGTGGTCTTGGTTCATACTATAGGAGCGATGCCCCGTGCTCCCGCTGCTGCGCTGGTTGTCACCG